>DCJH01000017.1:118054-123985 GCA_002317385.1 Prevotella sp. UBA1705
TTTAGGGGTATACACGCTTTCCAGAAGCGTAATCCTTTTCCTTATTGTTATTGATTTTCAGGAACTTATAATTTAACACTTAAGACTTGCAGTTTATTTGCAGTATTTTTGCCTCTAAACCTAAAAATCGCTTCTTTTTGTATTCCATATCCGATATATTAAATATTCTTAATTTCAAGTAATATTACTGGTAATATTCGTAATATTCCAGTTATTTTTATTATCTTTGTATTGACATAATAATTAAAACAATGCAAAGGTAATAAAATCATTTTTACCTGCAAGGTTTTGGAGTTAAAAATATGGAATACAAAGAGTTGAAATTTACGACAAGAGCAAAGTTGATAAATGACATCAACGATTCAATGTATTATGCTATCAGGGAATGCCTGGATTCCAAAAGCGAGAATGCGTTTGAGCGATTCAAGGTTGGAAGTTCCTTTATTGAAATTGATGTACAAAGGTGGAGTGATGATGCTGACGTTATTGTATGCCATGATGGAGAGCATGAATCTCCACTTCTTGAAAGCTACATCAAGTCCAACCTGAACCTTGACTGGGATGTGATAAGCATGGAACTGGAAGAAGAGAACAGGACTGAGGATAGTTTCAGAAGTTACATTATGTTTGAAAGTCGGAAATGGTAAGAAACAAAATAATAGAGCAATGAAAAGTTTACTTATGATTTGGAAAGATTCGATTGGTTGGAGCAAAATGAGTACCAACCAAAGGAAGTTAGCAGTAGCGTTTGGTATCTCATTTTCATTAATGATTTTGATGAGCTGGTCATGGTTGGTAATCATTCCAGCAGTAACGACTATCATCCTTGCTAAGAAATGTGGTAAAGAGTTAGATAATATCATAAACGATTAAATTATGGAAAAGAAACAAGATTTGAGATTGATGCTTTATCTCTGCTCGCACAATGTAAGCGAAGCTAAGAAAGCATACGAGTTTGTAATGGGCGAAGACAAACCTATTGTGAAAACAAAGGATGGAGTTTACATCGTCTACGACAACGGTGATTACGCCACGTTTGATGGTACAAATCCAAAAGACGGAATCAAGTCAGTAGGCGTTGTCTTCCAAGGCCATTCGTTCGCAATATCACTGACAGACCTCCATGAGCAGTGCGCCCTTGTGAGAGATACTGACAAATGTGAGCGTGAGAGTCCGCTCTACAAAGGTGAGATTGATTCCATCTTTGACTGGGATGCTGATGCTCACACAAAGCATATCGTCGAGGCAGGGACTGATATTCCCCTAAAAGATGGAGAGTTCATCCCTACTGCCGCTATGCTTGTAGCAATGTATCGTCTCAGGGAGGATTTGAACAAGGCCCTTGAGTATGCAGGAGGTGAAGCATTGAAGACTGATGACTACTATTGGTCCAGTAGCGAGTACAGTGCGAATTACAGTTGGTTCTTGAATTTCAGCAATGGCTACTTGTACAACGGCACCAAGTATTACAGTTTCTACGTTCGTCCTTGCACAGCATTTAATCTTTAGTCTTTTTAACTTTAGGAGGCTCCGTCTCGTGGAGCCTCCATAACTATAGAGTGAAAATGAAAATATACGTAATAACATTAGCTGTAAAGTTTCAAAAGCCACACCAACGAACAGGAGAACTGACGAATTTCAAACAGAAGTTTCTGCTCGGGCAATGTTGCCCTGACTGTAATGTACAACAGGATTTGTCTGGTAAAAATATATCTCAATGTAACGGTTGTGTTCGTGCTTGCATGATGGAAAAGATACATACTATCCGTGCTAACTATCCCCTATGGGCCAAGCGCATCGCAGAGGTTCAAGAGGGAAAGGCTGTGTTATCTATCCGTCAGTGGAGTGGAACACCTTACAGAAGCAAGCAAGTTGAAATAAGGAGGCTGACAGCAGAAAATGGAGTTGGCATACAGAAAATGGAACTTACAAGCGATTTATCCGAATGTATGATTGAAGGGCGCAATTATCCGTATGTTTCAATAGCCAATAATGATGGATTAAGCGCTGCTGATTGGATTGATTGGTTTAGCACTTACGATTTATTTCGACCCCTTGCAGTTATTCAGTTTACAAATTTCAGATATTAGATTATGAGTTATTGGGTTGATTTTAATATGATTATGGACGAGATAGGACTTCATCGTAGTAACACACAGAGGCGTATAGTATACTATAAGGGAAAAGGAGATCTTACAGAATGGGAGAAACTTGACTACAAAGAAGCCGTCGGTATGGAAATAGTATTAATGTGTCTTCAAAATTGGTGTGAAGATTTTAAATTTACCACCGAAGAAGTTAAATCTTTTGAAAAAATAGATTAATTATGGAAATTAAACTAACAGCAGGTGACACCTTGCAAATCCCCGTGGTTGCCGAGGCGTTGAGGAAGTACAAGGAAGAAAATGAATGAGCTATGAACAGAGAATCATTATTCAGAGGCCAGCCCATTGGAAAGGGTGGTATGTGGGTAGAAGGAATAGGCGCTTACAAAACTAATTCCTCAGAGCATCTTGTGATTGATGCCAAAGGTAATAGCGTAGAGGTTGTGCGCCTATGCCAGTACACAGGCCTCAAGGATAAAAATGGTAAGAAAATATTTGAGGGGGATGTGATACAAGATGATGTCAGCAAGTATAAACATTTAATTCGGTATGATGAAAAATGTGCCGCATTCTGTGCTCAGATTCTTCCAAAAGTTAAATATTCATCAGGAATTTGCTTGGTCACACGGCATTGGATTGATGAGTTTGGCAAAGTTGTCATCGGAAATATTTATGATAATCCGAAACTACTAAATAGCACAGACCCCACGAATGGGTAAGTAGATGGTTTGCGCTATCGTTCCTTGATACGGGCATAATTAAAGCATGTTGTAAACAAACGAGTAAGATATGGCGGAATACGAAGATACAAAGATGGGCAGAATAATGCACTACATAGACCGCAAGGCAAACTTTGGTAAGACACTCTCTGTGTATGATGCGAAACGTGCGGCAAACATCGCATACGACGCAGGAATGCGAGATGCGGTAGATAGAGTCTCGGAATTGAAATGGGGAATTTTGGATTTGAATACTATAATTAGCGATAATTATAGTATCATCTGCACCTCTCCAGGAACTTACAGGTTGAAAATTGATGACAAAGGGTGGATAACTTTTAACTCAATCGAAGAGGCTAAGCATTTTGCCAGCGAAGACTACAAGAACAGAATTAAAAAAGCATTGGGATTATGACTAATAATGAAATGAACGAGGTGTTTGTATTTACATTGAAATCAATACTGTCGGTTTGTAACAAAACCACTTCAGGTAATGTCTCGCACAATATCGCTACAATCAAATGTAAATGTAGGGATATGATAGATCTTTACAGTAGACATCCTACAACTCCTTGGCATTCAGTCGCTGATGGTGATGAGCCGTTATCATATGTCGATTGCCTGTTTTCATACGGAGAAGGCCTTATAGATAAAGGTTTTATGCTTGATAATCGATGTGTACATCTTGATGGAGAGTTCTCGCCGATGCTTGATATAGAAGATGTGAAATACTGGATAGAAATACCGCAATTACCAACTCAAGGTTAATAACTTGATAACTGTTACACCTGCATCAAAAACGGAGGCCCGGATATTCCAAATTGAAGTAGATTAACAATATAGAATTATGAGCAATCACTTACCACGTAAGCTAAAGAAGGCTTACAAACATATCATCATGATGTATGGATGTTGTGAGTGCGTATCGTTTCCAATAAGCCATATACGCAATACAAGGTGGAAAAGGGAAGCTGTATGTTACATAACAAAAAAACAGATAGAGTTTGGAAAAGAAATAGCAAAATTTTTATTTGGATGATATTTTTTTGAAATTGAAAAGAATATGAAGCAAGATGAAAAATGTATTCCTTTCCTTTGCAAGGACCGGAATGATGAGTTTAGGGAGTCTTTCAAAAAGATGGGGTTGGAAAGTAATATTGGTTATTCCAATGGATATGTAGCAGTACCGAAGTCCCATCCTTGGTACGGTAAAAAATATTCCGAGGTAGAAAATCTGGTTGATGTTCATGGTGGCCTTACTTTCAGCGGACAATTAAGGGAGGGAATGGAGCTCATCATATTTACAGATGATAAGTTGCCAGATGAGTACTGGGCTTTTGGTTTTGATACCATGCACGCCTACGACAACTTATTTAACTGTGATGAAGATTTCTGCAGGAGCGAGACTATCCGACTAAAAGAACAGCTTGAAATGGTTCAAAAATTATCCAAAAATAAATAATCATGTGGGTAGCGAGAGAAAGTTTTTACAAGCAAATAGGTGTTAATGTGAAGTGTGGTGAGTTGATTCTATTCCGTGATAAACCACACTTGGAAACAGATTTCGGTGTAGAACACTGGTGTGCTCCGGAGAATGAGGATTATGAGGATTCATGTATGGAGATTGATAAAAACCTATTTCCTGAAGTGACTTTCGAGAACTCACCGCAAGAAGTTGAGATTTTATTAAAAACTAAAAGATAAAAGAAATGGAAGAAATGACATTAAATCAGTATCAGAAAGAGGCTATGGTAACTTGCATGGATACTTGTCGCAACATCAGTTACATGCTTATCAACCTTGTTGGGGAGACAGGAGAGTTTTCCTCAAAGGTATCAAAGGCGATACGAAAGGGCAATGCCGAGATTGTAAACAACCATCTTGTTCCATTGGTTGGTTCAGACAAGTGGAACGAGATAGAGCAGGAACTGAAGCTGGAGGCTGGAGATATTGCCTGGCAGCTTTCTGGGCTATGCTCCGTAATGGGATGGAAACTTGATGATATTTGTAAAATGAACATTGATAAACTCGCATCACGAAAGAAGCGTGGGGTTATTGATGGGAATGGAGATTTTAGGTGATGGTAGAATCAATCCCGAAGATAAATCCATCTTCAAGATATAGTATTGCTCAGACGTGTTCATTCCTTGGAATACACAGGAACACGCTGAGACAATACACGATAAACGGAGATATAGGATGTGGCTACAGAAGGTGTAACATGAGGCCATTCTATTATGGTTCAGAAATTATCAAACTTTGGCAAAGTAAAATGTAGATTGTATTCCATAAGGCTATATGGTTCGTGAGAATAGTATAGCCTGTTATTTTTTTGGAGGTCTACCTACAGGCTTCTTTGGAGGTTTCACTGGAGCCACGTATTCTCGTTTAAACATCGGGCCTATACCGAGTAAAACATAGTTAGCACACACGTCAAAATCCCGAACAAGATACGAGATACAGATTGGTTTCAGTGAGTGCGTATCAGGATAATTTTTCAGCGTGACCATATTCCCGAAGTTAAGGTCATGATTTCTTGTGAACGTCTGTAACCCCCTTATCCTCTTTTGGGCGATAAGCATGTCTATTACTTCAAAGAATCTTTTGGTAATAGCTATCTCCTGATTTGATATGTTTAATGTTGGCATGGCTATTTCTTTAGTTGTTCGATTAATACGGAGACTTGTTCTTGTGACTTTTCATTCAGGGCTATAAGCCTGTTCATCTGCTCCTGCATAGTGATTATTATCTTCATGAATGAGAAGTTCTCTTTCTGATTCCCACTATTGATTGTATTGTTATGACCATAATTTGTGGAGCTGTCATAACTTGAAATTCTATCCACAGTCTTTTCGTCTTTAGATATGTACTTAGACACAACATCCTCACCGAAATGCTTAATCAGGATGTCTATTTTGTTCTCTGGGAGTTCACCCTTTCCATTAGCTAACTTGGATATATTCGATTGAGAATAATCCAGTAATTCTTGCAGGATAGATTGTTTTATCCCTAAGTCTTCAATGAAATCATTAAATCTAAACATAACCTATTCTTAATTATTCTTAATATTAGTAATTTTAATAAGTAATATTAGTAATATTACGATT
>DCJH01000060.1 GCA_002317385.1 Prevotella sp. UBA1705
GATTACCCTGTTGGCCGTTTCCCTGAGTCGTCCGCTCACCTCAAAGAGATAATGTTTGAACCGTGAAATCAAACAAGATATAGGAAAGAAGCTACGTCTTGATATTCAGGTGTTTATGCAATAATATGACGACAACATAAAAAACCTTCTGAGATTACTACCGAATCGCCTCGCGATTACTACCGAATCATCATGCCATTAGGTACTAATCGTGAGACGATTCGGTAGTAATCATGATAGGGCGAAATATGAAACCATTTTCCATTAATGTGGATTGAAAGGAGATATTAGGGATAAATGGGGATAAGAATATTAGAATTACAACTATAATACCATTCTAAACTCTCCTAACAGACATAACACTCCCCTCCCTACGAGGGAGGGGCAAGGGGGAGAGGCCCTGGAGGTACTGCGAGTCGCGCCCTGTCACCTTTTCCCTCAAAACCCTTGCAGCAACCTTATTTTTTGCTTATTTTTGCAACATAGACTATATTCCCTAACTGCAAAAAAGGTGTAGACCATGAACAGATGGATTGTAACCGTATGGCTGCTCTGCCTTTTCGCCACAGGTGTCAAGGCCCAGCGCAACGAGATATTGAACGACCGCATAGCCTCTCTGCAGGTGATGGCGGGCGACGACTGGATGTCGATGCCGGTCATTACCTTGGGACAGGCTACTCCGATAAACATTGCCTTCGACGACCTCACGCACGAATACCGTCGATACTCCTATCGCATAGAGCACTGTGAGGCCGACTGGACGGTGTCAACAGACCTTTTTGACAGTGACTTCTGCATGGGATTTGCCAGTGGAAACACCATCGACGATTTCAAGGAAAGCTTGAGTGTAAATCAGCTATATACCCATTATTCCCTACAGATACCCAACAACAGATGTCGGCTGAAGATGAGTGGCAACTACAAAGTGACCGTCTACGACGAGCACAACGAGGATGCCCCTGTGCTCACTGCTTGCTTCATGGTTGTGGAACCGGCCATGGGCGTGGGCCTCGCCGTCACTTCCAACACCGATATAGATATCAATAACCGGCACCAGCAGATAGAGATGAAACTCAGCTACGGCAGTGTGAACGTGACCGATCCGGCTACACATGTCAAAACCGTGGTGCTGCAGAACGGCCGTTGGGACAATGCGGTGGTGAATCCTCGCCCGCAATATGTGATGGGCAACGGACTGCAGTGGAGTCACAACCGCGACTTGATTTTCAACGGAGGCAATGAATACCGCAAGTTTGAGATGCTCGACGTGACCCACACCACCATGGGCCTGGAGAGCATCGGATGGGACGGCTCCATGTATCACGCCTGGATATGGACCGACGAGCCCCGCCCGAGCTATGTTTACGACGAAAGTGCCAATGGCGCCTTCTACATCCGCAACTCCGACAACATCGACAACAGCATCCAATCGGAATATCTCATGGCCCATTTCCGGCTCAAGTCGCCCCGCCTGCCGGGCAATGTCTACCTCAATGGAGCGTGGACCAACAACTGGTTTACGCCCCGCTATCAGATGCAATGGGACGATGAGAAACAGGAATACACCGCTGAACTTTGGCTCAAACAGGGCTATTACAGCTATCAGTACCTACTGGAGCAGAACGACGGGACGATGGTTCCTGTGCCCTCGGAGGGCAATTTTTATCAGACTGAGAACGACTATCAGGCATTGGTCTACTTCCATGGTAATGGCGAGCGGGCCGACAGGCTGGTGGGATATGGGAGAGTGAAGAATGGAAAATGAGGAATTTGGAGTGACGAATGACAAGGGTGGAATGTCGAATATGCGATGAAGATTGCCGAATGACGAGAGGAATGGATTGAAAACAAATGGAGTGGATGAAACGACAAAGCGCTTTCCTCTTTCAGGAAAGCGCTTTGTTTTTGTTGTTACAGAAGGCGAAAATAGGCCTCCAAACATAAGGTGGAAGGAGAAATTTTACTCCTTGTTGGGCAAATGGAACTCGTAGTCCTTGTCGAACACCATCCTCACCTTGTTGATTTCGAGGAAGGTGGTGCCGCCACCCTCGCCAAACGAACCGGAGAGATAGGCAATCTTGTCGTCGAGACTCACATATTTCTTCATACGAAGCATGCGGAGCGCTGCCTGGAACATGTAGTCAGGACGCGACGATTCCTTCTGATAGATGGGGATAACACCATAGGAAAGGTTGAGCCATCGCTGGGTCTTCTCCTTATAGCAGATGGCCAGAATGGGCTTCGGACCACGGAATGCAGCCAGGTTACGGGCTGTCTCTCCAGTCTCAGAGTCGGTGATGATGCCGGCCACACCCAGCTGACGGGTAGACTGGATGGCCGCATGGGCAAGGAATTCACGCTGCGAACAGTTGGCATCGAGCGGAACCTCGTCTTGCCCCAGGAAGTTGGCGCGGTCGCGCTCGGCCTGCTCGGCAATCGAGGCCATGGTCTCCACCGACTCGATGGGGTATTTTCCAGAAGCCGTCTCACCGCTCAGCATGAGTGCATCGGTATTCGAGTAGATGGCATTGGCAATGTCG
>DCJH01000007.1:0-43593 GCA_002317385.1 Prevotella sp. UBA1705
AGCGAGTGCAAAGGTATAGAAAATTCAGCGACCGGCCAAACAATTCTGAGAAAAAGTTTAGAAAAAGATAAATTTTATGAATTCATGAGGAAGACATAGGGAAGAATATGCGTCTTCACCTTATAATATACATACGAGAGCAATGGATTTGTGCAAAGGAATGAAAGAAAAGGAATGGACGAAATGGACGTCAACCTAAAGGCAGGAGGATGTGGTCGGTTTGAAAAAAGGTAGTAATCGCGACGGCTTTAGTACCTAATCGTCGGAGGATTAGCACCTAATCGCAACGCGAAAAGGTAGTCAAGGCGAGAGGCTTAGGATGGTATCGATATGTCAATGCGAGCAAAAGAAGACAAGATGCTTATACACAGATAGATACATAAAAAAGCACTCGCTACAAAATTTCAGCCCAAGGACTACAACCAAAGCCTTCGCAACCATCAGGACAAATATCTGAAAGATGCCTCAAGAGACTACATAGGGGAAGTAACGGAGAAGAGATTTTTATATCATGCGGTGAAAAAACAGTAATCCAACCACACAAAACCGCTCGACCGCAGCCTGAAAAACACAACATAGCCCGGACCAATATGGCCCGGGCTACGTGTGTATATAGACTTATAGAGACTATTCGGCTACGGTGGAAGAGACGTTCTGCTTCTCGTAGTAAGCCTTGTAGGCATCGCCTCCGTACTTCAGTCCGAGGTCTTCGCCGGCGATACCGTCGCACACGCCCTTATAGGCCCACTTGCGAAGATAGCTGGCATCGAAGAGGTTGGGCACGTCGCCGTTGAGCCAATACTTGTGCTCGTCGGGATTGTCAGACAGCGTCCAGATGGTGATACCACTCTGCTGGGCGGCCGGAATGTTCTGCTTGTAGCTCTCGAAAATCATCTTGTAGCAATCGCTCTGGCACTTGTACTGGGCGGCCGAGGGGCTACCGGTGCCGAGCTTCACGTCCAACTCGGTGACGCGCACCAGCTTGCCAGAGGCGGCCATGGTCTTGAACATGGCGTCGACACGCGTGCGGAGCATCTTGATGAGCGAGTCGTTGGTGGTCACATTGTCGGTGGCGGCAGAGAGGTCGAAGTGGACTTGCGAGCCGATGCCGTCGACGATGGCCGAGCCATTGGCTGCGTCGATGTCCTTGACAAAGTTGATGAGCGCCGTGAGCTTGGCCGGACTCACCTCCAGATTGTAGTCGTTCACAAAGAGCTTGGTCTCTGCGGGCAGATACTTGCGCGCCTTCTGGAAGGCCTGCACGGCATAGTCTTTCACGTAGTAGCCCCAGTAGAATCGGTTGCTGCCCCAGTTCAGGCTCAGTCCGTCGGCCTCGGTCTCGGTGGGAGCCTTATCGTAGGTCACGTTGCCATCGTCGTCGGTGGTGCTTCCTCCGAATGCGCCGTCGTCCACGCCACGCACCAGATTGGTGCCGTCGGCAATGGGCTCATTGATCACGTCGTAGCCATAGGGCACCACTTTCTTCTCTGCCAGATGGTCGGCCACGCCCTTGATCCAGCTGTCCATGGCGGTGAGCAGGGCCTCGCGCTTCTCTGCTGGCGACTTGATGGTGTAAGTAATGGTCGTAGCATTGCGCCTCACGCCACGCGTACCGGCATAGATATACTCCTTGGCGGCTGCGGCAGTGCCCTGGTCTTTGGCCACGCCAAACTTGATGTTGTCTATCTGATAGGTTCCGCCCACATTGCCAAAGTTGATCAATATGCGGTTCACGTCGGCAAATCCGGGGGTAAACGTGGCCTCACACAGCGTCCAGTCGGTGCCCACGGTGAACGAGGTGTAGCCACCCTGCGAGCCGTAGGTCGTGCCGTTCTGATACTGGAACTGGAGCGTGCCGGCAGCCGAGCTGCTCTTTGCCCAGAACTGTATCATATACTTCTTGGTGTTGTCGAGATAGTCGGTGAACGTGTAGGCATTCTGAGCCTCCCAGAAATTGCCGTCCTTGGAGGTGAGCACCAGTCCGTAGGAGCCGTCCTTACCCATGCCGGCCTTCACTTCTCCGCTGATCTTGCCGCCGCCCCAGGAGCTCCATCCTCCGGTGCTGCCACCCTCGAAATCGGATGCGTCGCCCGTGAGGATATTCTCCATCGGGTCAGATTGCTTCACGCCAAACTGCACATCGTCTATCCAGTATTCGGCCTTCACCTTGCCGAAGTTCAGACAGAGGCGGTTCATGTTCTCCATCGTGGGCGTAAACTCGAGCTCATAGGTCTGCCAAGCCGTCCCCACATCGAAGCTATGGTAGCCCTCGCCGGAGTAGGTGGTGCTGTTTTGCACGGCAAACTGGATGACGCCCGCAGCCACGGAGCTCTTGGCCTTGAACCTGAGCGTATAGGTAGTGCCCTTGGTGAGCGCCGGGTCGAGGTCTTGGCAGAACTGTGCCGAATACTCGCTGGCGTCGCTCGGATTGGTGAGATGGGCACAGCCCGAGCCGTCTTCGCCGCCCTTGGCGCTCCAGTCGCGGGTGGAACTGTTGCCCCACCCTATCCAGTTGCTGAGGTCGGTATCGAAGCTTCCGTTCTTCAAGATGCTGGCAATGTCGCCGTCGGTCTTGATGACCATGGTGGGCGCTATGAGGCTCTTGAGGTAGGTCTGCTGTTGCTGCTGGTACCAAATGAAGTTGTGACCATAGAGTTTCATGTCAGAGGGCATGTTGTCTATCATCTTGTCGAGTGTGGCAAAGTTGAGCGTTCCGCTGTTTCCCACCAGGGCATCCATCTTCATGGCGTTGCCGGTAGTAAAGAGTTGGAAGTTCTCATCGCTCAGAGTCTTGTAGGCTGTGCCTGCCGAGGCCGAGGCGTTATACATGTCGGCACTCATGCCCAAGCCCACCAGCAGGTTGGGCGTGTACTGGGCGGCGTAGGTCTTGATGGGCTCATAGTTGGCCAGCACCTCCTTGACGGCCAACGGAATGTCGGCCGTGGTCACAGGCTGCTCACCTGCCGGTCGGGCCCATTCCATGATCTGGTCGTCGCATCCGGATAGCAGCATCGCTGATGCCACTGCCGGCAATATGATCTTATTGATGTTCATCGTAGTGTCCTTTTTATGAGATGTTAATAGTCTGAAACCGTAATGCTGGAGCAAGGAACGATGCGGAAGTTATCCACATATATCTTCTGGTTGAAATCCTTGGCCGTGTAGACATGCGTATCGTCGTATGTCAGGTCGGGATTTACGAAGAGAATACCGAAGTTGCGGTAGCTTCCGGCGTTGCGGTCATCGATCACATTCTGGAAAGTCCATGCGGTCTCCTTATCGGTGTAGTTGCCAAACGAGGAGAGTGGAAGGGTAATGGTCTTCCACGTTCCGCCGGTGTTGTAGGGCGTGGCCTCACCGGTCTCACGGTCGAGCCATGGCACCCAGGCGTAGGCCTGATTCAGATAGTCGGCGCTATACTTGGTGCTCGCCGAACCGTAGCCATAGTTGGAGAGGTTGTTCTGGAGCGTAATCTCCAGCTGACCGCTCTCATTCCAGTCTTCGGGAACATACACGTCGAACTGCAGGGCCACCGAATCCACGGGCGTCGTGCCAGGAATGTAGGCCGTCATGCGGTTCCAGTCGTCGTTGGCATTACCGTTTCCGGCCGTCCAGAAGCCCTTGGCGTTGGCGCCTGCCATGAGTCCGCCACTGTTGAGCAGGCTCTGTGGCACAATCATACATACCTTGCCGCGGCCGCTGTTCAACGGATCGTCTACCAAATCGTCGGCGCTGAAGGTGGCGCTCCATGAGCCTTGCTCACCCTTTCCGTCGAAATTGATGACGAAGCAGTCGTTGTTGTTGAAGTAAGCCGGCGATACTGCCGTGCCGTTGGCGCCCTCGCTCCTGATCGAACCGCTACCTGTCACGCCCGAAGGCATGACGAATGAGTACCACTTGCCGTCGGCGTCGTTCTCAATGCCGCTGGTCACCTCCACGCCGCCCGGCAGCATAATCTTGGAGGTCTCCTGCAGATTGGAGCCGTAGACGGTCACCTTCTCACCCGGCTGGGGCAGTGTATTGTCTACGCTCGACACACTGGGCGATGCGGCACGCACGGTGAAATTATAGGTCAGCTGGCCGTTGTCCTTCACCAGGGTGATGGTGTTGCGCACGCTTTCCTCGGCTTTGTCCACCGGAGTCTTGGCGTTGAGCGTCACCCAGATGTTGTTGTCGGTGAGCAGGGCATTATTGAAATAGGTGTCATAGCCATTGATATAGATTTTCTTCAGACCTGTGAAGCCAGAGCCCTCGATGCGAATGAGCTGGCCCAAACGGGCGAAGGTCACCTCGCGGTCGTACACAGAGTCGGTGGCGTTCACGTCTTCGAGAAACACCTTGTTGATGGCCATCTGAGCAGAACTGGCATTGTCGTCGTCGCTACAGGCCGTGAAGGCCGGCAGGATGGCCAGCAGCCCGATGGGCAGCAAGCCGCGCAACGCTTTTCCTATCTGATTGAAAATAGATGTCTTCATATCTTTTACGCTTAGGATTGTGTTCGTAATTATTCATTAAAGAGGGTAGCCTCGTCAACCTCTCTGTCGCCAAAGTTGTAGGCCACTGTGGCAATCTTGCCGCTGGTGTCGGGCTTGAGGTTGGGGTTCTTGGTCTGGTCGGTGTCGCTCATGGGCAGCGTCAGGTCGGCTGCGGTGGCAATATCCACGTCGGGTCCGGGGGCCGTGTAGGTGTCGCTGAGCTTGTAGGTGTTGGTGCTTGGCTCGAAATAGCTGGCGTTGCGGTTCTGATTGTTCAGATAGTTCACCACTTCCTGCTGATGTGAATAGCTGCGGCGGAGGAGCTGATACCAGTAGAGGCCTTCGAAAGCAAACTCCATACGGAACTCGTGGCGCAGGTCCTCGTAGGTCACCACGCTCTTCTCGGGCATGTGGGCACGCTTGCGGATGGCGTTGAACAGGCTCAGGGCCTGGGCGTCGGTGGTCTGATCGTTGTCGCCCATCACGGCTTCCACGTAGTTGAGATATACCTCGGCCAGGCGCAGCATATAGGTGTTGATACCCGAGTTGTTGGGCTCTGAGAATCCGTTTACCTTCTTCACGCCGATGACATACTTCTTGATATTGGCACCCTGACTGCTCGGACTCTCGGTCTCGCCATAGACGTAGGGATTCGACGGGTCGGTACTCAGCTCGGGATAGGCCTCGCCATAGGAGGCCACGCTGTTGTGACGACGGATCTTATCGTCCACCTTCGTGCCCAGAGTCTTGTCGTTATAGTTGCTGAACTCGTTGAACAGGTCGTAGGAGCAATAGGTGGCCCCACCCCAAGCGTTCTGGTCGGCCACCATCGTAGACCACGCAAGGAAGCGCGTCATGCTCTGTGCCGCACCGCCAACGCCTGTTCCATGGATGAACTGCAGCTGGAAAAGCGACTCCGAGTTGTTGTCGATGGTCGAGGCTCCGAATAGGTCGGCATAGTTCGGCAGCAGGCTGGCGCTGCTCTCATCGATCACTTTCTTGGCAGCTTTCTTGGCCAAGTCGAGGTAGTAGGGGTTGTGCACGCCACTGTTCATGTCGGTGGTCGACTTCACATTGGTACCATTATACTGGCCCGTGGTGGTGAGTCCGGCCATCGATAGATACACGCGGCTCAACATTCCGAAGGCCGAATAGCGGTTCACGCGGCCTGCGCCGGTCTGCGATTTGGGCAGATACTTGGCGGCATATTCCAGGTCTCGGATGGCAAACTCCAGCACATCGGTGCCGTTGTTGGCCGGAACCACATAGTTGTTCACCAGGTCTGCGGTGTTATCATAGATGATGCCGCATCCCCACAACGACGCAATGTACCAGTAAGCCACGCCGCGCATGAAGCGGGCCTCGGCTATGGCGCTGGCCTTGGCGCTCTCGGTCACGGCCGAAGTAGAGAAGTTCTTGATATTGTTGATGGAGTTATTGGCCTGCGACACCACGCTGTAGAGCGAGCCCCAAGCCTCCGTCAGTCCCTGAGAGAGCGATGTCTCTGTGAAGTTGGTGTAGGGATAGATGTAGTTGGAGTACTGTGCCGTGATGTTGTTGGCGCGTCCGTCGCCCATGCCATAGTAGAACTTGTCGTTGAAGTCGTACCACACATAGCTGTAGAGCGGCCATACGGCTTTCTCCACGGCGGCGTCGGAATCGAAGAAAGTGCCCTGCGAGAGCTGATGACTATTGCTCTGCTCGAGGAAGTCGTCGGCGCAAGACGTCAGCGTCAACCCTGCGGCAACCAGTGCACCTATATATAATATTCTTGTTTTCATGACTTGCTGAATTAGAAGGAAACATTGATACCAAACGTATAGATGCGCGGAGAAGGATAGCGATTGTAGTCGATACCGTTCTTCAGAGCATCGCCCCAGAGTGAGCCCACCTCAGGATCATAGCCCGAATACTTCGTGATGGTGAAGAGATTCTGTATGTTCATGTAGAGCTTCACGTTGGAAAGATAGAGCTTGCGAACCCATACGCGCGGGAAAGTATAACTGAACGACACGTTCTGTAGGCGGATATAGGAGCCGTCTTCGATAAAGTTGTCGCTCACACGCTGGTTGTTATTGGCATAGCTGTCGGTGTAGAGACGGGGCATCATCGTGCTCGTCGCATTGGAAACATAGTAGTTGCGGAAGTCGTCGGGGCCGTTGGGGTCGATCATTTCCACCCGTGCGTAGTTCATTACGGTGGACAACAGGTTGGACGTTGAGCCCGTAATTTCCAGCTGACGACGGTTATAGTTCAGGATCTTATTGCCGTAAGAGCCGGTGAACTGGAAGCTCAGGTCGAAACCTTTGTATGAGAACGTATTGCCAAAGCCAAAGGTAAACTTAGGCTCTGGGTTGCCAATGAATGTCTGATCGTTGTTATCGATCACGCCGTCGTTATTCAAATCGGCAAAGCGATAGTCGCCGAGCCAGGTGCCGTTCTTACCGATGGAGCAACCTGTGGGTAGCGCCACCTGCTTCACCGTGCCGTTGGCATCCTTATAATAGAAGTCTTCGGGCTTGTCGAAACGACCGATGACCTTGTATCCCCAGAACTGAGCCATGGGCTGCCCCACCACACTATTGGTCACGGTAGCAGTCTCTGAGCCCACCTGGAAGCTGCGGGGCAGCGTACCAGTCTCGGTATCGAGCGAGAGAACCTTATTTCTATTCATGGAGAACACGAGGTTGCTGGTCCACTGGAAGCTCTTGCTCTGGATGTTGACCGTATTGATTGTGAACTCAATACCAGTGTTGCGCATACTGCCTACATTACCCCAAGGATTGCTGGCCACGCCGTAGTTGCTACCGGCTCCCGAGCCCAGGAAGGCAGGAAGATCCAGTCGCATGAGCAGGTCGTTGGTCTTCTTGTAGTACCAATCGAACACCAGGTCGATGCGGCTGTTAAACAGACTCAGGTCGAATCCAGCGTTATAGGAATAGGTGGTCTCCCACTTCAGGTTGGGATTGGCATTGTTTCCGTTGAGCACGCCTACTCCCCACGGTGTATTATAAGTGGTGAGCATGGCCATATAGGCCCAGTTTTCTACGTTCTGATTACCCGTAGCGCCCCATCCCAAGCGCAGCTTGAGATTGCTGATGGTATGATTGTCTTTCAGGAAATCTTCCTGAGACACACGCCATGCCAATGCTGCCGATGGGAACCAGCCCCACCGATGACCGTCGGCAAAGTTGCTGGAGCCATCGCGACGCAGCGTGAAAGTGGCCAGATAGCGGTCGTTGTAGCTATAGAAAGCGCGACCGAAGTAGGAGAACAGCGAACTGTTGTCCTGATAGCCCAGGGGCGATGAGCTGTCGTTGCTGCCAGCCGAGGGGTCTGTGGCGGTGTTCGAGGGAAAGCCTGTGGCACTCGTCACCTGGGTCTCATAGTGGTTGTGGCTCATCTCCTGACCCAGCATGGCATTGATGGCATGCAGTCCGAACTTGTTGTCGTAGGTGAGAATGTTGCGCCACGACCAGTACTTGCTGTTGGAAGCAGTCCATGTAGAGGTGCGCGTGTCGCTGGTCTTGATGCCAAATTTGTAGTCTGGCATGTAGTAATAATACTTATTGTTGTTGTAGTCTGCCGACAGTTCTGTCTTCAAAGTGAGTCCCTTCATGAGGGTTGCCTCTAAGTATCCGTTCACACGGAAGTTCTGCTTCTTGTTGTAATTCTGCGTAATCTCTGCCAGTGCCACAGGGTTCTCGGGCATCCACTGGTCGTCGGGGCCATCATAGGAACCGTCAGGACTCTTCACGGCCACGGTGGGCTGAGAGCGCAGGGCGGTGAGAATGATGCTGTAGGAATTGGACAATGTGGTCTGCTTGCTGTCGGCCAGCGAGAAGCTGAAGCCGCCTTTCAGCCACTTCTTAATCTGTGCATCGGTGTTGCCGCGCATGGTCTGGCGACGGTATCCCGACCCGATGGCGATACCATCCTGGTTGAGATAGCCTGCGCTGAAGGCGTAGGTCACAGCGTTGTTGCCACCATTGAGCGAGAGGTTGTGACTGGTCATCAGGGCATGACGATAGAGCTCATCCTGCCAGTCGGTACCTTCGCCGAAGAGGTCGGCACGCACATAGGTGCTGCTGGCATTCTTGATCTGGGCGTCGGAGATGGCATTGTAGTGCTCGGCATACTCTTTCAGGTTCATCACGTCGAGCTTTTTGGGCATCTGCTGCCATCCGATGTAACCGTCGTAGGTAACGGTGGCATCGCCGGCCTGGCCCTTCTTGGTGGTGATCATGATGACACCGTTGGACGCGCGCGAACCATAAATAGCCGTGGCTGAGGCATCCTTGAGGATGTCCATCGACACGATGTCGCTCGGATTGATAGAGGCCAGCGGATTGGAGTTGCCGTTGTCGCTCGACGAGGAGTCGATGATCACGCCGTCGATGACGAAGATAGGCTGTGAGGTGGCGTTGAGAGAGTTGGTACCACGAATGCGAATCGTAGACGAACCACCCGGCGTACCGGTGTTGGCCTGTACCTGAACGCCGGCCGCCCTACCCGAGAGCACCTGGTCGATGCTGGTCGGGATAGACTTGGCAATGGCCTTATCGCCCACCGACGTCACCGCACCGGTGAGGTCGGAGCGCTTCATCGTGCCATAGCCCACGACCACCACCTCGCTGAGCTGCTCTGAGTTTTCTGTCAGGGTGACATCAATCCTCGGGCTCGTGCCCACCTTGATGGTCTGCGTGTTGTAACCAACATAGGAAATCTCCAGGGTTGCACCCCGTGGAGCACTAATGGTATAGTTGCCGTCCAAATCGGTAACCGTACCCGTTGATGAACCTTTCACTTTCACTGTTGCACCGATGACGGGACCTTCCCTGTCGGTGACCGTACCCTTGATAGACTGTGTCTGAGCCATTGCACCGAGCGGGAACAGCAGCAGCAACATCAAACTCAAGACATACTTCATGACTTTTTTAGATCGTTTCATGCAGTTGGATGTTTATTTGATAGTTATTTTTAAAAATAGGTTTGGCTTAGTACCTTTCCGTAAATCGGTGATAAAGTTAGGCAATTTCTATTTACATTGCCCTTCGATTTGTTTCATTAGTTTTTCTAATTGTTTCATTTGATGAAACGGCCAGATATTCCTCTCTCCATCGTTGTGTAGACGGGCTTCCCCGCCATGCGCCCACCCGCCACGGAACCTGCCCGTGGGTTGAAATAATTTACCACCGACAGGCCCCACGACGAGGCTCTGCGCCGCCTGGCGCAGCTATTTTCGGGCGATTCCGTCTGGCCGATATCCTCCCGACAGACCAGACGGAATGCTCACGCAAGGCTACTTTTTGTAAACATCAGATGCACTCCATGTTACCACCTTGCCCAGTTTCTGCAGTTGGCCCAGGTCCATCATCCTGCGGTTTCCCACCACGATGATGGCCCGTTTGCCACCCCGAATCTCGTCGCGATAAAACTTCGTCACGTCGTCGATGCCCATCGCCGGCAGCATCTCCACGGCCTGCCGGCTGGGGTCATCGGCATAGCCCAGCAGTCGCCAGTCGGCTATTGCCCGTCCCATCCGGCGGAAAGAGGGGTATCCATTGTTCACGGCGTTGATCATTTCCTGCCTCGAAGCGGCCACGTTGGCCGCCCTCACGGGCATCGCCCCCAGCAGCGAGTCGAGCACACCAAGGGCAAGCATGGCCTTGTCGGCCTGCGTGCCAAGGCGCGTCACATAGCCGCAGGGGGCTGTGGGACGGCTCTTGTGGTCGGGCATCAGGGCCCATCCGCGCGACGAATAGGCGTAGGCTCTGAACTCGCGGATATCCTGAAACATCACCGACGACATGCCACCGCCGAAATAGTTGCCCCACAAGCCCAGTCGGGCACGCTCCCCAGGCTCAGCCATGGGGCGCAGCGGCTGATAGGTTCCCACAATGGTCTGACGGGCCCGAGGGTTGTCGTAGACATAGACCACGGGCTCGTCTACGCCCCGCAGACTGCGGTCGGTCACCCGCCAAGGGCGGCTCACCTGGTCCAGAGGCACCTCAGCGCTCACCATGCGCACCACCTCGTCGGTCGCGAGCCTACCACTATACACAATGTCGAGCTGGCTCTGCTGCACCTCGCGGAACAGATTGACCAGCGCTTCGCCACTCATCCGCCTCAGCTCATCGGCCGACACCCTGCAGAGATACTGCGAGCTGTCGCCATATTCGGCCCGCTCGAACACGGCGTCGGCTATGTTCTGGTTGTCTTTGAAAAACGTCTTCTCCTCCAGTCGGGTAGCCTTCACCAACTTGCGAAACATCTTGTCGGCGGCCTTGGGCTGCGTCAGGAACTCACGCAGGAGCTTCAGGGCGGGCCCCATCTGGCGGTCGAACACCGACAGGCTCACTGTCACGGCCGAGCGATCGGCGCTCACGCTCACCGAGGCCCCCAGTCGCTGCAGCGCCCTGCCCCACTGCTGCTTGGAGAGACGGGCCGTTCCCACCATGTCGAGATAGTCGCCCAGCACACTGATGCGCCGGTCGGCGGCACTGCCCCGACGATACACCAGTTGCAGCACACCGATGTCGTTCATCGGGTTTTTCACGGCATAGAGGTGCACCAGCGGTGCCAGCGTGCGCTGCTCGGCAGCGCTATCCATCGCCACCAACTTAGGCGGCACGGCGGCGTAGGGCATGGCGGCCAGCGCCTTGGCATAGGCCGACTGCTGTCCGGCGTGCTTGGGCGTCACCGGTTTGTAGTCGGGTTGCGACACGCGCTCCTTGGGATAGCGCCCGAATTTCTTCGAGATCTTCAGCGAGTCGTCATTGAAATAGGTGCGGGCCACGCGCTCCACGTCCTGCCGCGTCACGTTTTCCACCTGCCGGGCACGGGCCAGCACGTCGGTCCAGGCTATGCCGTGAGACATCGCCCCAATCATCATCGTGCTGCGACTGTCCATGTTTTCCAGTCCCAGCTCCATCTTGCGCCTCACCGACAGCTTCTCGGCCTGCAGGTCTACATCGGCAAACCGGCCCTGCCGCAGCTTGTCTATCTGCTCCCAGCAGAGCCTGTCGGCCTTGCGCTTGGAGCCCAACGGCAGGTTGGGCACATAGCCAAAGCCATAGGCCGAGAAGTCTTTGAAGTCGTAGCCCTGCCCCATGGCCACCAAAACGCGGTTGGCATGGGTGAGCGAATCGAGCAGACCGGTGGCCGACGAGTTAGACAACAGGCCGGTCATCACCATGAACGCCGCATAGTCGGCGCTGTGCTCGGTGGGCGCCTTGAACGCATAGCCGGCGGCCTTCACTATCGGAATGGGCAACTTGAGGCGCAGTGGCTTGCTGCCGCGGAAGTCGCGGAGCTGCGACACGGGCGTTTTCGGGGCCTCGCCGGGCCTGATTCGCCCGAAGGTGCGCTCCAGAAGCGGGCGGATGGAGTCGGCCTGGATGTCGCCGCAGAGCACCAGTCCCATGTTGCCCGCCACATAATATTGGTCGTAGAAGCGGCGCATCTCCGACAGGCGCGGGTTCTTCAGGCTCTCGGTCGAGCCGATGATGGGATAGGCGTAGGGCGTGCCGGCCAGGGCATGGCGCTGCGCCGCCTCGGCAGCCTGCACCATCATCTGGTCGGAATACATGTTCTTCTCCTCGTAGACTGTCTCCAGCTCGCCCTGAAACAGGCGGAACACGGGCGAGATGAGGCGCTCGGAGTTGAGCTCGCACCACTGCGCGATGTATTGAGGAGCAAAGAAATTGTGATAGACGGTCTCGTCGAACGAGGTGTATGCGTTGAGTTTCGTGCCGCCGTAGGTAGTGATGAGATTCTCAAACTCGTTGGGGATGGCATAGTCGGCAGCCTTGATAGACAGCTCGTTGATATGTCGCTGGATGGCCAGACGGGCCGCCGCATCGCGGGTCTGGGCCAGACGGTCGTATTGGGCCGATATGCTGTCGAGCCAGGGACGCTCGCGGGCGTGGTCGGTGGTGCCTATCTTGTCGGTGCCTTTAAACAGCAAATGCTCAAAATAGTGGGCTATGCCGGTGTTGGGACTGTCTTTGGCGCCGGCCCTCACCACCACCGCACCAAACACTTTGGGCTGTGAATGGTCTTCGTTGAGCCACACCGTGAAGCCGTTGTCGAGCCTCAACACCTTGACATCGAGCGGCGACTGCGCCTGCATCACCACCGCCACCAACAGCGACAGCGCTGCCATCCATGGTCTTTTCATATTGCGTCTTGATTTGATATGAGGACAAAGATAGGGCTTTTTGGTGGAAAGAACAACGGAGGGAATCATTTTAAGCAGCGGAAGATCTATTTTGACAGCGGAGGATTTTTATTTTGAACAACGGAAGAAACGGAAGAAACAGAACCCTCCGGCGTACTTCGAATTCTCGGAGGGCCGCCCAGCGGCCTGCGGATGACACAGAAACAGCCCACCCTATGCTGCCTTGAAAATAGCGTTTCATGGCGCTGATGGCGAGAGAGGGGATGCTGATCTCAGCATCTTGTCTGTGGAGTTCTGTGAAAGTCTGTGTGAGATAAACCTATTGCCTGTGTGAGATAAACCTGTTGTCAGTGTGAGATGGTTTGAGGAAGCATATGCCATCCGGCGGTGCGGACATGCACGGGGCATGTCCCTACTAAGCGGCGAGGACTACGAAAAGGGGAAAACAAGAGAATGTTAGAGCATGAAAATGCAGAAAAACATCTGCGAGATTTGCGAAATCTGCGAGAGAACCACATCCTCTGCGTGCGTCTCCGGTGGGCTCTTTCCGTGCCATCCGCGGGCCGCTGGGCGGCCCTCCGAGAATTCGAAATACGCCGGAGGGTTCTGTTTCTTCCGCGTCTTCCGTTGTTCAAAATAAAAACCGTGTGGTTTCTCTCACACAGACTTCCACAGAAAAACACAGACATGAGACAGGAATAGGCAGTGTCTCTCTCCCCATAATTACCCATGAAACATCTTGAACATCGCTGTTCATCCTTCGAAAACATCGTCCCACTGACCCTATCGCCAAGAAAAACGCGCAAAAATCGCACTTTTGCAACAATCTATAAACCAGCCATTTACAAAGCCGCTGCCAAAGATGCCCTCACGACAAGGCCCTCATCGCCTTGCGAAAACTACCTTATCGCCCCGCGATAACCACCTATTCTCACTACGATAAAGCCCAAACAGCTTCGCGAAAAGACCCTTATCGCACCCGCAACCCATCCTCATGCCCCGAGAAACTCACCTTCCTCGCATAAAAAACCCTACTTTCCGCCCCTCCCGTCACCTCTCCGAGAAATTAATTTTTCGTAATTATCCTGACACCTCTACCTGCTCCCGACACCCCCGACGCAGCCCTTTGACACAGGCCTCTCCGCCACCCGTTACTTAAAAAAGAGAAAAACAATGGCACGTTTCTTGCTTTTGATTCATAAAACAATTATATTTGTACATCGTAAATCAATAAACCAAACAATAAGAAATCATGGAAGTAAACGAATTGGAACAATTGGTGCGTGAAAGACAAGGAGCGCTTTCGGCCGCTTTCCCCGCTCTGATGCGTAAAGTATATCTATGGATGACTATGGCCCTGGGCATCACGGGCATCTGCGCCTACGGCGTGGCCACCAGCCCCAACCTGCTGAATCTCATCTATGGCAATAGCATGATGATATGGGTTCTCATCATCGCCGAACTCGGATTGGTGTTCTATACCACCGCCCGCATTGACAGACTGTCACTGACAACGGCCACCACGCTCTTTGTCATATACTCTGCCCTCAACGGCGTGACGCTCTCCAGCATCTTCCTGGCCTATACCATGGCCTCTATCGCCAAGGTGTTTTTCATCACCGCCGGCACGTTCGGCGCCATGGCTCTCTATGGCTATTTCACCAAGACCGACCTCTCTAAGATAGGCAGCATTGCGCTCATGGCGCTCATCGGCCTCATCATCGCCTCGCTGGTCAATATGTTTCTCAAGAGCGCCATGTTCGATCTCATCCTGAGCTACATCGGCGTGGTCATCTTCGTAGGCCTCACCGCATGGGACAGTCAGAAGATCAAGGAGATGCTCGCCACCCAGGTAGACATGAGTGAAGGTGCTCAGAAGATAGCCCTCATGGGTGCACTGAGCCTCTATCTCGACTTCATCAACCTCTTTCTCTACCTGCTTAGAATCTTCGGAAGCCGCAACAACTAAGCCCTTTCCCTATCATACCACAAAGCCCCACCCTCGGTCGAGGGTGGGGCTTTTGCCGTTTGTGCAGCGGCGGACGACCTGCGGCGACGCTCCGCCCGGCTTATCCTAATAGTGGAACATGCCTTCCACAGCCTCGTAGCGGTGCTCCAGCTGGGCGTCTGCCTTCACCGAACTATGCACATCGAGCTGCAACACCGGAGCCACGGCCTTGCCATTGAGCGATGGCCAGTCTACCAGGCCGAGGCCGTTAGGATTGCCGGTCTTCACGAAGTTGGCGTAATAGTTGGAGAATTGCTCCGACACCACATAGTCTTCGGCCTGCCAGTCGTACACGAGATTGGTATAAAGCGTGCCCATGGCATACTCGATGTCGGCCGAATGGGATGCGCCGGGGGCACGGGGAGGTGCGGGAGCGTCGCCCTTCTTGTCCGCCACGCCACCTGCCAAGCCTGCCACTTTGTCCTTCACAGCCATAGGCGGGCGCGGATGGCAGTAGAGATAGCGATACACGGGCTGCCCGCTGGTGCGCAGATGGAGGGCTCCCCAGCGCCACGTAGAGAAGGTGATGAACATGTCGGAGGCCAGTTCGATGCCCTGCTGACCACGCACGTCGGCATCGGTATGTATGCCATAGAGGTTGAGCACGCGGTCGGTGTTGGCGCCGTAGAAGTCTTGTATGCTGGCCTTCAAGTTCTCCACCGTGGCCGGCTTGCCCCGCAGCACGAAGCCGATGGGCATCTCATACGAGTTGCGGCCTATGAGCAGAGGCACCCGTGTCTGCTCTCCGGCACGGAAAACGTCTATGGGTTGCTTGGTGAAGAAATAGTTGTCGATGTTGGAGATGGGTATGGCCCGCATGCCGGCACGCTTCATCAGCTCCTCGGCCGGCAGGGCACGCAGCTGCTTCAGGTTCTTGCAGCCCAGGGCTTTCATCTGTGCGTCGCCCTGCTTCTCGGCCTCGGCCAGTGTCTTCACGGGCTGATAGCCTATGACCGAACCACTCGAGCCCATGGCCTGAGCAAAGAGTCCCTGGCACAATGGCGACGCCATCAGGGCGCTGACCGACATCGATCCGGCCGACTCGCCTACGATAGTGATGCGGTTGGGGTCGCCACCGAACGCGCGGATATTATGCTTCACCCAACTGATGGCGGCCACCTGGTCGAGAAATCCGTAGTTGCCCGAACCCTTATAGCTGCTTTCCTTAGACAGCGCGGAGTTGGCATAGAACCCGAAAATGCCCTCGCGATAGTTGGCCGTAATAGACACTATGCCCTTGCGTGCCATGGCATGGCCGGCATAGCGAGGCTCGCTTCCGCTGCCCGCCATGAGTCCGCCGCCATTGAAATAGATAAGCACGGGCAGACCTTCGTCCATGGTTTTGGCCGGCGTCCAGATGTTCAGATAGAGACAGTCCTCGCTCATCTTGCTCGTTCCGAAGTTCATATCGCCGTAGATGGGCTCCTGCATGGGGTTGGGTCCGAACTCATCGGCCATGCGCACACCCTGCCAAGCCACCACGGGCTGGGGCGCACGCCAACGCAGATTGCCCACGGGCGGGGCGGCAAAGGGCACGCCCTTGAACACTTTCACACCTGATTCATCCACACCTTGCAGCACTCCGTCGGCGGTTTTCACCTGTGGAGCCTGCTGTGCCAGGGCCGATACCGACAGCATCAGGGCCAGGCACGATAACAAAAAGTTCTTCATTCCTTATTGGGTTTATAGTTTTCTTGATAATGGTTCAACGTTCAGACGACAACCCTCCTACGTTTTTGTAGACAGATTGCCCAACAAATTTACGAATATTTTGCCGTCATCGTCAGGGTTTGGCCATCTTTTTTCCCCGAAAACGGTTGCAACCTGCGACTTTTTTGCCTATATTTGCAAAAACTAATCACCATCAACACTACTTTCAGATGAGCCAAACCACACTCCTGCCCATAGGTTTTCCACGACTGCTGGCCATGCTTTCCTCACTTTTCTCAAGCCGCAAGCCGCAGTCTCCGACGCTTTGGCCAATCCCTATTCTGATAAGAAAGAGCCCCCTCAGAATTCTTTTCATCCTTGTTCTGCTCTTGGGTTCACAGGCAGCAACGGCTCAAACCAAGAGCCAAGAACCCACGATAGCCCTGTGGGGACACGTCTTCGACTCGTTCACTCGAGTGCCATTGGCGGCCAAAATGACGATTATGCACGCCGATAGCACCGTTGTAGACACCGTGCGGTGTACTCTCGACCTCTCCTCTATGAACCGCGACTCATGGTGGAGAGTAGACTTGCCGCGACGAGAAGCCCATTATATCATCCGCGCCGAGATGGAAGGCTACGAGCCCTGCTACGTGAACTATCACATGCGCCGCCTCGGACGCAACACCTATTTTGATGCGCCGTGGCACTTCATGAAGCGAAAGCAGGCAGCTTCCAAACTGGATGGCGAGCACAATATAGACGAAGTGGTGATCAAAGCCACCAAGATACGTATGGTGCAAAGGGGTGACACCCTCATCTTCGATGCCTCGGCCTTCCAAATTCCGGAAGGAAACATGCTCGATGCACTGGTGCGCCAGCTGCCTGGAGCACAGCTCAAAGACAATGGCGAGATCTATATCAATGGCGAAAAAGTGGACTATATCACCCTCAACGGGTCTGATTTCTTCAAGGGAAAGAACAAAATCATGCTCGACAACCTACCCTATTACACGGTGAAAAACCTGCAAGTGTATCATAAGAGCAGCGAGCGGAGTCGCTTCTTGGGCCACGACGTGGAGAAGAAAGACTATGTGATGGACGTGAATCTGAAACGGGAATACAGCCGTGGACTATTGGCTAACATAGAGACAGGTACCGGAAGCAACAACCGATACCTGGCGCGGCTCTTTTCCTTGGCCTATGGCAACCACACGCGCTATAGCGTTTTCGGCAACACCAACAATGTGAACGAAAGCAGAACACCGGGCGGCGATGGCTCGTGGACACCGTCAAACATACCCGTAGGCCTCACTGCCACCCGACAGGCAGGACTTACTCTGCAGGCCGAAAACAGGGGAAAGACCATCACCGAGACCCTCGACGCCACCACGCACTGGGGCGAACGGGACAACGAAGAGCGCATCTACAAGCAGACATTTGCCAGCAATGGGGACATCTTGGGGTACAGCCGGACCATGGACCGCTCCAAATACTTTGACCTCAACCTATCCAATAAGTTTGTGATAAGGAATTTGCTCCGCTTCCCTTTCGACCTCTTTTCGAACCTTTGGCTCTATTATAGTCATGGCAAGAAATACAAACTGCGAAACGATTCCACCTCGATGGCAGGCCATCCAGTAAACAGTATGTGGGAAAACGAGGTGGGCAAGGGCGACTATCTCAACTTCTACAGTTACACAGACCTTAATAAAAAGCTGCCGTGGGGCGACAATTTGGAGCTCCAGTTCGACCTGAGTTATAATTCAAGGTCACCTTTTCACAGTGACATGGAGCGCGTTTCCACATTCTATGTCACCGACAGCATAGACCATCGCCATACCTATTACAATACGCCGGGGCGCTCTTACAAGTACAAGGCATACCTGGACTATGTGTTCCACTTCCTCTCCGGATGGGAATTGCGTACGTATGTGAACTACGGACAGTCGTGGCAGAGACAGCAAAACGACCTCTACCGCCTCGATTGGCTACCTACGGCGGGCAGCGATATGCAGTTGGCCATAGACCATGACAACACGCGCGACTACCGATTGCTTAGTCGAGACTATATCTCTGGGCTTGCTGTGAACTGGACACCGAAGCAAAGGAGCTACGAACGCTTCTCCGCCCAACTCACAACCCACTCTGTTCACGACAAACTCAACTACCAGGGAGCACGCCTCGACACCTTGGCGCGTAGGCAATACTTCTATATAGAGCCCAAGATTGGCTATGAACTGAATCGGGATAAGACCTACATTCAGGTTGAATACAGCGGACAAAGCCAACCCGTTGACTTCATAAGCCTGATGCCTTACTACGACACGAGCAATCCAACCATAAGGCGAATAAACAATCCTGAACTGAAAAACGAATACACGCACTACCTTCAAGCCACCTTCAGGCACTCTTCCGCCAAGCGCGTTATATGGCATTTGGCATTACAAGCCCATGTCTTTCAGCATTCAAAGGGTACGCAGACATGGTATGATCGTGCCACAGGCATCTACACCTACCGTGATGAGAACGTGAATGGAAATAGAGATCTGACCCTGATTGCTGCCCATTCCCGCTATTTAGACGCCAAACGCCACTGGGATCTCTATACCACGGTAGGACAGAAACTGGTTCGCAACGTGGGGTTTAACGTGAGTTACGACCTCGACGCCGCCCCAACATCCCGCATCGTACATACTTACGCCACAGACTATTACCTCTCTCTCACCTATTCTATCGGCTCTTTCCGGGGCGCATTGATGGGTAATGCCGTGTGGAATAATGCCCAAAGCCACAGCGATAACTTCCAGACCATCAATGCCTGGGACTATAATTATGGGGCGAGTGTGAACTGCATGCTGCCCTGGAGGCTCAGTTTGGGCACGGATATCAAGATGTATTCGCGTCGCGGTTACCAGAGTAGTGAGATGAATACCAATGATTTGGTATGGAACGCACAGCTTAGTCGGTCGTTCATCAAGAGGGCACTCACTGCCAAACTGCAGGCTTTCGACTTGCTCCACCAGCTCTCCAACACCACCTACAGCATCAATGCGCAGGGACGTACCGAGACTTGGAACAAATGTTTGCCCCGATACGTGATGTTCTCCCTGATGTGGAAATTCCAGAAAATGCCCAAGCGGCATTAGTCATGAGGCCCTCCTCATCTGGCCCCGACTTCATTTCTACCCCTTCTACTCCTTCATTTTTCCTACGGTTATTCACTTAAACCGGGAGGCAGACTACCCTTGTCGGTGCCCCACGAGGTATTGGGGCGCGGGCCCATCACCAGTCGAAGCGTGCCACCGCGGGTGAGCATGTCGTGGGAAATATAGGTCTTGGTATAGGGTTCACCATTCCACGTCGCGCTCTGGATGTAGATATTCCGGTCGGAAACGTTGGGTGCCTCGATGACCATGCGCCCTATCTTGGCCCGGTTGAACATCGGAGTGCCGATGACATAATAGGGCGTGGCCGGACAAACGGGATAGAATCCCAGGGCCGAAAAAATGTACCAGGCGCTCATCTGCCCCGCATCGTCGTTGCCCGAGAGTCCTCCGGGCACATCGAGATACTCGGTTTGGAGTATCTGATGCACCCACTGCTGCGTCTTCCAAGGCTCTCCGGCCCAGGCGTAGAGGTAGGGAATCTGGTGGCAGGGCTCGTTGCCGTGCCAGTAGAACTGGCCATCCTCAGCCTCTCCCCCTGGCCCCTCCCCCGAAGGGAGGGGAGTGATATGCTGATTCCCACCATTTACCGGCATTTCTTCAAGGTTAGCGTCGCCTTTGCTTTCAAAGGAGGAAGCAAGCAGATTAGCACGCCCGTCATGCCAGCCGGGCAGCGTATCGAGCTTTGAAACAAACCGGCTTCTGCCTCCCATCGCACCCATCAGGCCATAGACATCGTGGGGAACGTAGAAGGAATAGTGGACCACGGCCCCCTCGGTGATAAAGGGAACACGGGCGGTGAAGTCGCGATTGTTGAGCCATCGCCCATTTTTATAGCGGCCATCGGCCCATTCTGTGCGTGGATTGATGACGTTGCGCCAGTTGTTTGCCCGCGCCATCAGCTGCCGATAGTCCTCCGTCTTGCCCAAGGTCTTAGCCAATTGGGCCAGACAGAAGTCGTCGTAGGCATACTCCAAGGTGCGCGACACCTGCTCATGGGTGTGGAACGCCTCCATCACCGAGTCTTCCATCGGGATAAATCCGTAGCGCAGATAGCTCTTCAGCGCACGCCGTCCCATGCCATTCTTGTATTCTTCCATCGTCTTCGGACTCTCGAAGGCATTCTTACGCAGTCCCTCATAGGCTTTCTCCCAGTCGTCACGGCTCAGCGCGCCGGGCGATTTCACCGCCACATCGGCTATCACCGAGGCGGCGTGGTCGCCGATCATCGCGGCCGTATAGCTGTTCCAACAGGGGAAGATGGGCATCCATCCGCCCTGCCGATACATGTCGACAAGGCTCCGAGCCATATCCGCCGCACGGCGTGGGGCTATGATATTGAGCAGCGGCATCTGCGCACGGTAGATGTCCCACATGGAGAAGTCGCCGTAAGAAAGCCTTTCCCCCGACCCCTCCCCCGGAGGGAGGGGAGTAGAATGCTTGTTAGTCTCATTTGTAAAGCTATGGGTGGGAGATGCAGACTCCTTCATTATCGAGGAGGAATCGGGGGTGAGGCGACCGGAAAGACCAAACTTAATGCTCTCGCCGCCCACGTCGCTTATCTCTCTCGGCAGGAAGCTCGCCCGATAGAGCGCACCATAGAACTGGTTGACCTTGGCCTCATCGGCCGACTCCACCTCGATGGTCTTGAGCCGATCTTGCCATATACTGTCGAGGGCAAGGCGCGTGCCGAGGAAATCCCACGCCGGAATCTCCGCCTGCAGGTTGTGCCATGCGCCGTCGATGCCGGTGAAACTCGATGCCGCCTTGGCCAAAATCCTCTCGCCGCCACGCACGTCGAGGGTGACGAACGCCACCGTGTCTTTCACGCCAAACCGCTTGATGGGGCGGTCAAACTGCACCACAAACCATCCGTTGAAGCCCGCAGGCTCGCCCCATCCCTGGTAGATGCGGTGCACAGGATTGTATCCCCACACGCAGTTGCGCACGGTGTCGACGGCCACAAAGCCCTCGCGCTCGTCGCTGTTGGGGTTCACCACGATGTGCATCTCGCCGTCGGCGTCGGGCATGAAACGGAAGATGGCACTGTGACTACGGCCCGTCATCTCGGTCATGAGGTGCTCGTCGGGCAGGTAGACGGCGTAGTAGTAAGGGTGCGAAATCTCATCGGCATGGCGAAAACGCGTGGCCCGCGCCTCGGGCTTGAGCCGGAGCTGCCCCATCATGGGCATGAGCGTGAACGAGCCATAGTCTTGCGTGCATCCGCCCACGAGCCAATGGCTCGCCCGGAAGCCCTGGAAGAGGGAGTCGCGATAGTAATATGGAGCCACACATTTCACCTCGGTGTCTTGCGTCTGAGGCGTCCAGAAGGTCTGTCCGTGGGGTTCGAGCACCGCCGGAAGGGTCTGTCCGTGCTCCTCGGAGCCCTTGCCATAGCGCCCCACCGACTTGGTTACGGCATAGTCGGTGCCCACCATGGTGTTGATGACGCGCGTGCGGTCCATCCATTTCTGCTGTTCAATAAAGTGCTGGAAGTGGGTTTTCAGGTCGTCCCAGGCATACCACGACTGTCCTGCGTAGGTCTTCGCAGCCGCAACGCTGCGCAGCGCCATCGGCTTCTCGTTGAGCCGGAAGCCCACCATGGTCTTTCCGGCGGCATCCCTGCAGAACAACAGCTGCAGGTTGGCGGCCATGGGCACAATCTCGTCCAGCGCCCAAGGGGTGGCATCTCCTCCTTCGGAGAGCTGAGGAGAGGCGCCCAACAGCGACAACAGCCTATAGAGCCCAGTGTCGTGACCAAATCGGAGCATGGCCACAGCACCGCCATGCGCCAGCGACGAGTCGGCCTCGGTCACCACATTCTGCCACAACCGGGCAGCGCACTGGGCCGGGATGCCGCGGCTCTCCGGTCCCGTGCCGTTCTGATGCCACATGCGGGCACAGCTCTGCCGGTAGAGAGCCTCCATCTCCGACCGCGAGAAGAGGTCGTAGAGCGATACCTTCAGGCCTTCCACATCCTGCATATCCGAGGCGATGGCATAGAGTTCGGTGAACAGTCGGAGCGGTCGTTTCACCTTCGAAGGGTCTCTGAACAGCTCCGCCATCAGCCTGTCGGGCGTGGCATCGAGCGGCACCTGCGTCTCCATCTGGAGCAACATCTCGTCGGGCGAGTCGTAGCTCATCCAGCGCATATCGGCAGAATCGGTGGCCATGGCGACCTGCGCCGTCGGCACCCTCTGCCCCATCTCGCCCACAAAAGCCTCCATGCTCCTGCGGCATCGGTCCACCACGCTCGACCGCGCCTCTACCTTCGCCCCCCCGCCAAACAGCTGGGGCAGACGCTCCACCATGCGGCGGGCTATCTCCCGCTGCTGGCGCGCCCCGAGCGGAGTGAGCCGTCCGCCGTTGCCGCGGGCGTTGGCCCACACCTTCTGCAGTTTTTTGCGCAGGCGAAGACCCTTGCGCGTGAGGTTGCCGGCATCCTGAAACTGCTCCATCACCCACTCATAGCGCTCGTCGCTGGGCAGCCACCGCGAGCCGTGGCGGCCATAGTGGCTCAGGTAGACAGGCGTGAAGTCGGCGGGAATGGCCCACGACGGAGTAGCCGCTGGCGCAGGATAGGCGTAGTAGACGCCCCCCATCTGCTCGTAAGATTTCTGAGAAAAGGCCACGCTGACCATGAGCAGGAGCGCCCACAAGGTGTAGAGTCGTTTCATATGAGGCAAATTTCGTTGGTTATAACACTAAATAAATAACGGGCGCGCGGCCCTAAAAATTGCATATACACGGTGCAATCGCCCCCCAAAACGCACGGAACGACGGCCCGAGGAGGCCCAGAGCGAGAGATGAAGACAGGGTAACGGGGAGAAGACAGAGTAGCATAAGAACATAGGCTGCGCGGTAAAAGGGGGACGACGGGATTGGAAAGAAAGACTAAAAGACAGGCTTTGGTGTGGCCCATGGATAGAAAAGGTGTCAAGAAGATTCATCAATAATTCCACGAAAAAGCAGAGAGAAAAAAGAGAAAACAAGGAGAAAGAGAGGGCAAAACCATAAGAATTAGGAGGCCCGAGTGTGCTTGGGCCGAACGAAAAGGCCGTTTTCGCGATTCTATTTGGGCTGAATCGGGGCGAGAAAGCGCCGTTATCACGATGCGAAAAGGTACTAACGGCCACGCGATTAGTATCTTTTCGCAACGCCGTTTTTGTCGGATAATCACAAGACGCTGATGCTCAGATAGATACAACAGGCCTGTTTTTGCCTGTTTTTCCACATCATCGCATGAGCAAGAGCGCGGGAAAGCTGATGAAAAACGTATTCTTCAAGATCTTTCATCGGCTTTTTCGGGGCAAATTTCTATTTCATTCTGCCCGCGGGAGCGTGGCCGGGCGTGTATGTCATGGTCCAGTCGATACCCAGAGGATTGTGCGACATCTGCAGCACCAAGGGGAGGTCGTGTTCCAGAGAGATACCCATCTCCGTGCCGTCGACATCGGCCTTCACGATGATGAACCGGTCGGTCCTTATCTGTTCGCGCCACGTGATGCCGTCGTAGACAAAGAAATGGTGCTCGAGCAGATGGGTGAGCGCATCGTTGGAGATGAAGAGGAACGTGCCCTCGCACTGGTAATGGGCGCCGGGCCGCTGCGGACTGTCCCACGAGAAGCCTGTGGCGTGGTCCACCACTCGCTGGGGTATGTGGTAGAGACAGCCGTTGCATCTCACCAAGAGCGTGTCGCCCTGCTTAGAAAATTGGGCAGGCCAGGTGCGGAGCTGGCGGTTGAGGGTGTAGTGAAGAGAAGCCTCCCCAAGCCCCTCCGAAGGAGGGGTTGTGCCATCCGGGGTGATCTGAATACCAGAGGGACGGGGTGAGGGGGTGAGATGCGGGGCACTTGGGGATTTAGACTCTGCGAGATTAACGGGAGAATCCACGATTCTCACCGGTGGAATACTCAGATAGTGCGGGCCGGATGGGACATCCCCTCCTTCGGAGGGGCTTGGGGAGGCAATCGCTGCGGGATATTTCCCCAGCATGGCCCATACCAGCCACGCCGACATGGCGCCGCTATCGTCGTTACCGGGCAGGCCATCGTGGGTGTCAGAGAAGTATCGGTTCACGATCTCGGACACGCGGCGAGCACTCAAATCGGGCCGGCCGATGTAATGATAAAGATAAGGTGTGAGAAACGATGGCTCGTTGCCCACATTGTAATGCCCCTTGTCGAAGAAGGTATCGAGGCGCCGGCGGAAAGCCTCCGCACCGCCGCACAACTGGATGAGCGTGGGCACGTCGTGCGGAATGCTCAGCGAATATTCGGCCGAGAGGGCCTCATAGAAGAACGTGTCCCACCAGGCGATATGCCAAGGCGCCACCTTCGTGTCGGGCTTATAGGGGATGCGGGGGTGGAACACCTTGGATTTGCCCCACACCACAGAGTCGAGCCACCGGCCCTCGGCGTCGCGCGGCATGATGAATCCGCGCATGCCCTGCCACTCATCATCTGCGCGCCAGAGGTTGCGCCAGTTGGCGGAACGCTGGAGATACTTCTGGTAGAGGTCGTCGTGGCCCAGTCCGCGCGCCACCTGAGCGATGCACCAGTCGTCGAAGCTATACTCCACGGTGCGCGTTCCGGCACGGGCGATGCCATAGGGCACATAGCCCAAGCGATTGTATTCGGCCAGTCCGCCGCGCCCTTCTTTCTCGTCATCTGCGGGCGCCACCTCCGCATCCTTGAGCATGGCCTGCAGGGCGAGCTCATAGTCGATGCCCGGCAGTCGTCGCACAAAGGCGTCGTGGATCACCACCTCGGCATTGGAGCCACCCTGCGTGCGCCCGTTGCAGTCGCCACTGCGGGCATCGGGCATGTAGCCCTCGTGCTGATAGATGTTGAGAAGCGAGCGGATCATCGCCGCGGCGCGCTCGGGATAGTAGTCCATGAGCAGCGGGAAGGAAGTGCGGTAGGTGTCCCACAGGGCATAGTAGTCGTCGTAGTAGTCGCCACCCTGCCACTTCGGGTTCTCGCCAGTCTTGTCTACGGGCATGAGCATAGTGTGGTAGAGGGCGGTGTAGAACATGCGCATCTCCTTGGGGGTACCATGGTATGGCACCTTGCTGAGACCCTCGTCCCACTGTTTTTGCAGGGCGGCGCGCTGGGCGTCGAAGTCCCGGCGCACGATATTGCGGCGGGCCTGATTGATGGAAACATAGGAAATGCCGACCTTGATGTTGGCTTTCTTCCCCTTGAACCGCACCACGAGATAGCGCCCTTCGGGGTCGTGGCCCATCACATCCATGCTGTCTACGGGACGGAGTGGCACGTCGCTCTGCAGCGAGAAGTACACCTTGTAGGCGTCGCCATTGTTCCATCCACCGCGCACGCTGGTCCATCCGCAGACCTCGCGCGGCCCGGTGAGCCTGACTTCAGCCCCCACAAACTGCTGGGTCTCGCGCTTGTCGGGGATGGTGTCCATACCAAGGAATGAGGCTGCATCTATCAACAGGCCCGTGGCCCCGGTGAATCGATAGAGCGCGCAACACTCGGCGGCAGTGATTTCGGTGCTGATACCGTTGTCGTAGGTGCAGGTGTAATAGCCCAGCGAGGCATCCTCAGCCCCTCGGGAGTAGCCGTAGACGGGTATCTGCACCACCTGACCCGACGGCAAGAGCAGGCCGATGGATGCCGGACTATCGCCCACCTTGATCGGCTGGATGAGCACATTGCCATACTTCTGACCGCCGCCCGTGCCGCTCACGTGGGTCTGCGAGAAGCCTTTCACCACCTGGGGCATCGGTGCCCAGCCCGCATTGGGCATGGAAACGCAGTCGGGACCGGGCTTCGCCATGCCGAACGGCGCGCACGGTCCGATGAAAACGCGACCCTCGCCCTCGCTGCCGATACTGGGATCGACAAAGGAAAAGGGGGACTGGGCACATGCCACGCCAATGCCCATACATAGCATGAGCAGTGACAGGACGATAGATGGCAATCGCTTTGTATGTATATGGAGAACTATATTCACTGTTGATATTTTTTCGGAAGAATCTCAAAATGACAGACAATACCATTGACCGGAATGTCGAGAATGAGGTGGTCGGCCCTCATCTTCTTGATGGCGATGAAGCCCATATGGCTCGTATGAGGCAAGATAGTGTTGGTGCGCCAGTAGCCCTCGTCTATGCGCTTCATATCTTCGAGATGCCGTTGGTCATTCTTCTCCTGCTCCATATAGCCTATAACATCTTGGGAGCCCTCATCCCCAGAGTAGGTTGTGGTCACAAGCAAGTTGTCGAGTATGTCGGACCAAAACGCCCTGCGCTTGAAATGGCGCAGATAAGTGTCGTAAGGATAGATGCTGAGGGTATCGATAGGCATATCTTTCAGCTCTGCTCGCCTCAGTCGAAACACACCCACTTGGTGGCGAAACCTGCTCGCAGAGGTGGGCATCCGATAAACAGAGACCTTCGTTTTCTGTGGATCGAAGTCGAAGGCTGAGTCAGACTCATTAAAGATGGCGATCTCTGGAACATGGAGCCCACCTGTGACGTCTACCGATACGATAACGCCCTGATGACTGCAATAATAGACCGTAACATCGTTTTTGATATACGTGCCATAGACCATCGAGTCGGTTGGATGGAATTGGGCAGTGCCAGTCATGGCCCACAGGTCCAGCAGCAGGGTCAGCAACAGACGTTCTCTGAACGCCGAAAACTTATTTTTCATACATCAATTTATTAAAGTTAAATGCGATGCCTATATATAAATAGGTGGTATTGATTATTTCACTTCGTAGACATCCTGGGGCGACACCTGCTCGAAGGTGGCGCGATGCACGTCTTCCATGACAAAGGCGGGGCGGAAATCGGTGTCGGCCAAGGTGAGCTTGATGTTGCGAAACACGATGCCATCCACATGGCGGAGGTAGAATCCGTAGGCCGGCAACTCGCCGAACATCGAGAATTCGGGGTACTGCTCCACGCGCTCGGGCACATCCTTGGCGCGCCACAGCGGCATGTAGGCCATGCCCTTGGTAGCCCGTCCGGGATAGTGGATGGTGATATTCTCCAGCACCACGCCCTCGATGCGGTTGCCGGGAATGCCGCAGATGCTGCTCGGAAAGGGGTTGTGGAAGAAGTCTACCTCCGGTCCGCGCAGGTCGTAAGCCTCATCGGGCCTGCCGAAGGGCACCTCGCAATAGAGGTTGGAGATGATGACCTGGCTCAGACTACCCTTGCGCTGACCGTCGCGCTGGCCCAGACGCATGAAGATGGCGTTGCCCGTATTCACGGCATGGATATCGCTCACGCGCACGTTTTCTATCTGCGCCCCGTCTACACTCTCTATGGCGATGGCCGAACGGAATGTGTCTTTGACGCGGATGCGGCTGATGTCGATGTCGCGAAAGGCGCCCCACGAACCGGTGCCAAACTTCACGGCACTGGCCGAACTGATGATGTCGCAGTCGGTAATGGTAATCTGGCGGTTGCCGCTATCGGCGTGATACGACTTCAGGCAGATGCCATCGTCGGCCGCATTCACCCGGCACTGCCTCACCTCCACACGCTCGCAGTCGGTGAGGTCTATGCCGTCGTTGTTCCAGTAGGCGCGGTTCACGATGTCGAGACGCTGCAGCGTCATGTCGTGGCAGCGGTCGAACGACAGACCCCAGTTGGCACTGCTGCGGAAATGGACGCCTTCCAGTTGCACGTTGTCGCACTCGGAGAAGAACACCAGCTTGGGTCTCACCAGTTCGCTGGGCCTCTGCCGGCGCTCGTTGTAATGGGCATCCACCAGCTCTCCGGTGTGATGCAGGCTGTCGGCGTTAAGTGCGAGCTGCAGTCCGTTGCCGTCTATGGTTCCCTCGCCGGTGATATGGATGCGCGAAGCGCGGTAGGCCACGATGAGCGCACTGGCCGAATTGTCGTTGCGTGAGTCCTGTCCGGCCACGTTGGAGGCCACGGGATGATAGTCGTAGGGGTTGGTAGACCCGAGGATGGTGGCTCCCTTTTCCAGTTTCAGCGTCACGCCCGACTTGAGTTCAAGACTTCCGGTGAGATAGACACCGGGGTCGACGATGAGCGTGCCCTGCCCCTTGCGGGCTATGCGGTCTATGGATTGCTGCAGCAGGGCGGTGCAGAGCGTGCGCCCGTCGGCCTTCACGCGTAGGTCGCGGGTATGGATGGTGAGCCCTGTCCGGTCCTTCCGGCCCTCGGTCTGCATCGTTTCGGCTCCGCGGTGAGCATCCGTCCTCCACTCGCCAGCTACCGCCGGCCATGACAAAAATAGCAAGATGACGGAAAAGAAAAACTGTTTCATCCGAATATTTTTCTACAGAAAGACGGGGCTTTTCCCGTCCGATGATATATAAAACGAATTTTCCGGCCGTGCGGGAAGGTCTGCACGGCCGGAAAATAAAGATTTAGTAGCCTTCGTTCTGCTTCCAGTTGGTGTTGGTGTCCATCTCTCCTTTGGGTATGGGCATGAGACGACGCCACAGCTCTGTCTTAGCACTGGGATGGATTTCGTTCTTGAATCCCCAGTCCTTCTCAAACTGACCGAAGCGTATCAAGTCGTTGCGACGCCACATCTCACAGATGAATTCGCGGCCGCGCTCGTCGAGAAGATCCTGCAGCGACGGCGTGCCCGCCACATGAGGAGCACTCGAACAGTCGCGCACCTGGTTGATGAGCGAAGCCGGTGTGTCACCATTGGTAGCCGTTGCACCACGCAGGATGGCCTCGGCCTTGGTCAGCAGGATGTCGGCATAGCGGAAGATGGGGATGTCGTTGCCATTCTTTCGTCCATAGTTGGTGTAGGTCTCGGGCGAAGAGGGATACTTGGCCAGACGATAACCTTTCTGCAGATTATCATCCTCGGAGTCGGCACCCACGTCGATGGTCTTCTTATCCTTGAACGTTGCCGTAGCTATATCGGTATAGTTCACCTGCTTGCCCTTGAACATCAACGGCGTGGTCGTCACGGCATAGTTGTGCGCATAGTCGAAGGCAAACTGCGGACCCTTGAGGATCATCTGGTTGCGCTCGTCGCCCTGGAGATTGAATCTTGCAGCGCACTCGGGCACCAGCACATAGACTCCGGCACACGACTTGGAAGGCTGGAAGCCCCAAGGACCCGGCTCGGCCTGGTTGGCCTTCTTGAAAGTCAGGAAGCGGTCGAGCTCATGTCCACCTGAATAGTTGGCCCCAAGGGTCTCCGGATCGAACGGCATGGCATAGATGAAGTCTTTGATCTGTACGCCATTGTTGGGGAAGAACTTCTGACGATAGCCCTTGCCCACCTCGAAAATGCCACTCTTGATAATGTCATCGCATACGGCCACCAGGTCGTTGAGCTTCTCGTTGGGTGTGGAATTGGTCACAGTCTTAACGTCTGATGCCATGTAGACACCCCAGTTCAGATAGAGTTTGGCCAGCAAAGCCTCGGCCATCCAGCGGTTGGGGCGGCCGTAGGTATCGGAATTGTTGTCGGTGGAGAGCTGCGGAATGACAGCTTTCAGCTCCGACTCTATCCACTTGGCCACCTCGGCACGGGACGTACGCTCAATAACCTCACCTTCTTCGGGGGTGTGACTCATCAATGGGACGTCTCCATAGAGGTCCATCATCATAAAGTGATAGAAGGCTCGGATAGCTCTTACCGGTGCCACAACGGCGTCGGTGCCATCTGCTCCACCCAGTTCGAGGATGATTCGGTTGCAGTAGGAGATGCCCGATTTCATATCGCTCATCAGACCTACTCCCGGAGTATCGGGCTTCAGGTCGTGCACCGAGGGGAAGAATATACGGCCATTATCGTAGTAACCACCCGAATAACAGATGCCCATGAGCTCGTCGCCCTGCAGCATGACGCCCTCCCAATAGTTACGGCCAAGACCGGCCTCACTGCGGAGATAATAGTAACATCCCTCCAGCTTGGCACTGACAGCAATGGGATTATCCGGATATTTGGTGTACTGTGAATTGATGTCGGTGTTCAGGTCCGTACAGGCCGAAGTGCCCAGCAGTACACTTGACAGTAAAATATACTTGAAATGATTGATCTTCATAATCTTCCTGAATTAAAAGTTAATCGATGCACCTACGAGGAACTGGCGTGTACGGGGGAAGTGATCGCTACGGGTGTCGCATCCCGGAGTCTCTCCGCCGAGGTTGATTTCAGGGTCACGACCGGTGTAGGAGGTGATGGTGAACACGTTGTTGCACGATGCATAGAGGCGGAGGTCACGGATCCAGCCGTTGAAATGGCGGAAGGTGTAGCCCAGAGTAACCGTTGACAGACGGAAATAGCTGCCGTTTTCGAGGTAGCGGTCCGACGGCATCGACGAGCGGGTATCGGTGGCTCGCTGGTCGTTGACAACCGACTTCATCACATTCTTGCCCTCGGTCACATTGGCAATATTGCTGAAGAAGGCATGGGGCTCATTGAAAATCTTCTGTCCGAACACGCCGGTGAAGAAGGCATTGAAGTCCCAATCGCGATAGGTCACAGTGTTGTTCCATCCCATGGTGAGCTTAGGCTGGGCGTTGCCCACTATCGTACGGTCCTTCTCCTCGGGGTTGATGGTGGTCTCGCCGGTACGGGCGCCGGTCTCCTTATCATGCACATAGAAGGTGGAGACACCGTCTTCATTGTATCCGGCCCACTCCCACATGTAGAACGTACCTATGGGCTGACCCTCGATGATGCGCTGGATGGTAGCCGTAGAGGCACCCGGCAGGCTCGGATTGTAGCGGTTGAGGATGCCGGCATTATACTTGTCATTAGACAGGCTCACCACCTTGTTGCTGTTGTGAGACAGGTTGAGCGAACTGGTCCAGGTGAGGTCGCGGGTACGGATGGGCGTGGCGTTCAGCGAGAGCTCTACGCCTCGGTTGCTCATCTTACCCACGTTGGCTACCATCCAGCCCACGGGATAGTAGCTCGTAGACACTTGATAGGTCCAGATCATGTCCTTGGTGGTCTTGTCGTAGTACTCAATGGTACCGTTGAGCCGACCTTTCAGCACCGTGAAGTCGATGCCCACGTTGAGCATCGAGGTGGTTTCCCACTTCAGGTTGTCGTTCACATTGCGGGCGGCATTGAGGCTCTTGTAGCTCGTCACCTCGCCGGTTGTCGGGTCGATGTAGTCGAAACGGGCACCGCCCTGATAGTAGAAGCGCGAGGTATAGATATCAAATCCCTGGGCGTTTCCGCTCTGTCCCCAACCGGCATGGAGCTTCAGATCGTCGAATACATGATGCGACTTCATGAATCCCTCCTCAGAGATGCGCCAGGCTGCGCTGAAAGATGGGAACGTGGCCCAGCGGTTGCTCTGGCCGAAAGTGGACGAGCCGTCACGACGAATGGCGGCCTGGAGGTTGTACTTGCTATTGTAGGAATAGTTGGCACGGCCATAGAACGAGATCATTCGCACGGTAGACTGGGTATTGGCCCACACCGGATCGGTGTCGAAAGAGTTGGCCAAACCGATGTTGTTCCACCACAAATCGTCGTTGTAGAAGTTGTAGCCGCGAGCCCCGAAGCCGTCGCCAGTCTTGTTTTCCTCCCACGAATATCCGGCCATGAGGCCCAACTTGTGCACCTCATTGAACGACTTGTCGTAGTTGGCATAGAGCTCAAACAGCTTCTTATAGTCCTCGGTCATGTTGCGCGAGGTCTGACCGTTGCGGTCGTTGGTCTGCGACTGATGAGAGGAATAGTCCTTATAGCTGTAGTTCTGGGTCTCATAAGAGAAGTTGGAGTTGAGGTATAGCCCCTCCACAATCTTCAGACTGGCCTTGCCTGTGGCCTGCAAGCGCTTGAAGGTAGCCCGGCTCTGGTCTTCGTAGATCATGGCCAGCGGGTTGTAGTTCTGCGAGATACTCTTGTCGGCATACCATGTGCCATCCTCGTTCTTCACCGGAACCAGCGGCGAGTAATAGTACATGGCATTGTAGACCGATGCTCCCTGGTCGGCACGGGCTACGCCCCACTCGTTGCGCACGTTACCATTGAGTCCGGCCGAAATAGTCAAACGGTCTTTCAACAGCTTGGTCTCCACATACGAGCGCACGGTAAACAGGTTGTTGCCCACACCCTTGATGATACCGTCGTGGGCGATATAGTTGCCGCTCACGCTATACGACGTGCTCTTGTTGCCGCCGCGGATGGAGAGGTTGTGGTTGTGGGCGAAGCCCGTGCGCTGCACCTCGCCCTGCCAGTTGGTATTGGCTCCCTTGTCGTTGGGGATGGTCAGGTTGTTGGTCTTGGCATAATTGCGCAGCTCATCGGCACTCATCATCTCATGGTCGTTGTGGATTTTCTCCCACGACACGTACCCACTGTAGTTCACATGGGCCGGGCCATCCTGCCCGCGCTTGGTAGTCACCATGATCACACCATTGGCTGCCTTGGAGCCGTAGATGGCCGTGGCAGAGGCATCGCGTAGCACATCGATAGACTCGATGTCGCTTGGCGAGATGAGGTTGAGGTTCACGCCAGGGATGCCATCCACCACATAGAGGGGCTCGGTAGAGCCGTTGAGCGTCGACGCACCACGCAGGGTGAGCGAGTTCACGCCACCGTTGGGGTCGGAGTTCTGCACTATCACCAGTCCGGGCACCTTACCCTGCAACAGCTGGCCGGGGTCGGTATAGGCACCCACATTAAGGTCTTCGGCCCTCACCGTGGTGATAGACGACGTCACATCCTTACGGCGCATGGTGCCGTAGCCCACGACCACGACCTCATTCAGCATCTTGTTGTCTTCCTGCATCACCACGCTCTGGCCGGGATTGATGGTCTGGTCGGCATAGCCCACATACGACACGCGGAGCCGGGCGCCCGGGTGGGTGGTGGTCAGCGTATAGCGACCGTTGACATCGGTCACAGTGCCGTTGGTGGTTCCCTGCTCGGTCACGGTCACGCCGACAAGTGGTTCGCCGTTGGCATCGGTGATGACACCGGTCTTCTGGCTCTGGGCCAGCGCCACGCTACTACAAAGCAGCAGGGAGGCCGACAGCATAGCCGCGCGCTTCCCCGTCTTCATTCGGTTTCGAACTTTTAGCATAATAAGATGGTTTAAAATGTAAGATAATATCCGTTGGGGCTTGGCAAAAGTAGCACCTCCACGTTACAGTGGGGTTGCAACCCTATTACCTGATGGTTTCAACGGTGAGACTGCAGTCGCTGTCGTTCTTCGACCACGAGTCCATGCCGTAGGTTTTGGTGAATCCCTCACCCCTGCAGGGGCGTAGGTCGAACATGTTGTTGGGATAAGAGGTTACCCGCACACGACGCAGGCGTACATGATTAAAATACACATGGTTCACTTTGCCATAGACATCTCCGCCCACGAAGCATCCGTTCTCTGAGGTGGCGAAGATATTGGAGAAGTAGATGCGGCTCACCTCTCCGCACCGTCCCTGCGTCTCGCCCTTGGGGAACCGCCAGTTGGCGTCCTTGTTGTTGCCGTCGGCACGTGGGTACGACGTCACATAGATGGGTTCGGCCTTGCCCCACCACACGTCGCTCCACAGCCGGAGATCCATGATAATATTAGAGAACGACACGTCGGTCACCGTGCCCTCGTCTCTATTCTGGATGCCCAGACCGCGGTTGCTGCGGGTGATGACGCAGTTGTCGATGGTCACATTGTAGATGGAATCCATGTTCTCCGACCCAATCTTGATGGCGCACGAGCGCGACGACATGGTGCAATTGGTCACCGTGATGTCGTGGCACGAGCCATAGGCCTCATACTCGCGGCGGTTCTTCAGGCAGATGCAGTCGTCGCCCGAGGTGATATGGCAGTTGGCTATGCGCACGTTCTTGGAGTGATCGATGTCGATGCCGTCGCCATTTCGTATCTTCAGGTTATTCAATAGGTTCACGCCGTCTATCACTGCATCCTGGCATCCCACCAGATGCACGGTCCAATAGGCACCCTCCATGATGGTCAGGTCGCGTATCTGCAGGTTTCTCACGCCGATGAGCGTCAGCACGTGGGGCCGCGGGTCGAAGGTCGTCACGGGCTTGAGTTCGTAGCTATCCTCCAGTTCGGCCCCCATAAAGCTGATGCCATTGCCGTGGATGGTGCCCCGCCCGCCGATGCGCAGGTTCTCTATGTCCTTGGCCCAGAGCCACATCATGCCCTCGCCACGGTTGTCGCCAAACGCGCTCAGCGTGTATTTCGACTCGTCTGGGTGGGCCTTGAGCGTGGCGTTCACATCGAGAAAGAGCTCAATGTTCGACTTCAACTCTATCGGTCCGGCCAGAAACGTGCGGCCCTGCGGCAAGTAGACCTGCCCGCCGCCCGCCGCCGAACAGCTGTCCACGGCACGCTGGATAGCTGCCGCGTCGTCGGTCTGTCCGTCGCCTTGGGCTCCGAATTCTGTCACATTGAATACGCGCGTCTGTGCCCCGACGCTCTGCCAAGACATCAGAAGCACTGTTAAAGTTAGTATCAAATATCGCATTAGGTAGGCTATTAAACATTGCAAATATAGCCGTTTTTTAGTTGTTTAACAAATTATTCATCGTGTTTTTTTACACTATGCGGTGTTTTCGCCGTGCAGACGCACGGAACACACGGGCAAAGCGCAGGCGTAGCTCGCACAGATAGTAGGATAATCTCGCACAGACTCGCACAGACTTCCACAGAAATTAGGCTGCGCCCCACTCTCCTGATCTCGCCATAAACGCTATGAAACGCTATTTTTTTTGAGAGCCTCCCTCCGCCCTTTGTCCATTCCTATTTGCGATTTATGGCGTTTATGGCGAGATTTTCTTCATCGATTCCCACCCATTCTCTGTGAGAATCTGTGCGAGTCTGTGTGAGATCAACCTACTATCTGTGCGGTATCAATCAGCTATCTGTGCGAGAAAAGCCCGTTGCCTGCGTGAGCCTCCCCAGCCCTCCTGTCAAGATACTTCCTCGGAATTTCCCTCTCCAAAACCTATTCCCACACCCTTCCCACCCTCACTTTCCCTCTCTTCACCCTCCATTTTCGCCCATCCGCCGCCTCCCAACCCCACGTTTACGCCCTTTTCGAATCGCTAAAACGCTGTTTTCTCACTGCGAAAACGCCCTTCTCGCTCCCTAATAAGGTACTAATCGAAACGCGAAAAGGCAGTTATCGCAAGGCCCTTTTTATCGCCTTTTTGTAACGTTCTGATGCTCAACCCATTACAAACCACCCATTTTGCCCCATTTTCCCCACCCATTCTCCCTCTCCTCCCGCCAGCACGCCCTCCGAAACACCATCTTCAAATTATTTCATCAACATTATTCTCTAAGCGTCATTCCACCTCACGCTACCCATAAATATCCGAAAAATCTCGAAAATGGCTGTCGTTTTGTCCACCTTTCCCTATTTTTTGTCCACCTTTGGTCCATTTGGGTTCATTTCCCAATCACTGCACATTCGGTTTCATTCGCATGCACGTTTTGTTCAAACACTTGCACAATAGTACAGAACTTAGTAATTTTGTGCTCGTAAACAGCTACGGAATAAAACAGGAAAACTTAAACGTTAGAGATTATTCACGGACAAACCGACTGTTGGACAGGGCCAAGTGTTAACTCATTCTCATCCCGCCGACAGGCTCAAGACAAGAATTTCTGAAACAGATTTCTAAGGACAAACTGCCGCTCCAGGTCGCCCACTCAAAACGACAGAGCACCGTCTTCTACAACTAATCGTCTGGAATTAACTCATACGGCCACGGGCAGCGCCCGGAACCCATCGCTCTTCTGAGCCTGCCCACATGGCCGTGGACCCCAAGCTACATAAAACAATATAAACATTAACAACATATCGCCACTCAGCCAAGTGTCTCATTCGAGAATCACGAAGACTACTTTTCTGCAGTTTGGCAGAAAGAAAGATTCTAAAGATGAAAATAAATATTTCGATTTTAGGAATTAGAGAGTCATTCATAACTCCATTGGTAGATTGTTTCAAGAATGGTCCAAAACCATCAATAGTTACAAACGGGCATTCTGCACCATTCTACTCTATTTACTAACGACACCTATATATCGCTCAATAGATATACAGCAATACCACTATTTCAAACCATCGAATATTAATAATTATAATTATGATACGAAAATTATTACTTGTAATGCTGGACTTAGCATTCATCATCAATGCGTTTGCTACGGTTACCGTAACAGAAAATCCCACAGGGACTGTCACCATTGCAGTGGTTGGTGACGCAGGACAGATTGGAGGTCTTCAAGTAGACCAGTGGGGAAATAGTTCTTATCAATATTCTTCAGAAGTAGCTCCCTATGCTGATCAGATAAAAAATGCTACGACTCTTATCATTACTGGAAATATCAGCAGCGAAGATATGAAGACATTATCTTCAAAAAATCAAGTTAATAATACTTGGACTATCAATACATTAGATATGGGTGGGGCCACCATCAATCAATTAACAGCTGAGGCAGATGGAAACAGTTCACTGACCCCTAATAGCTGGACTACTTTTACTTGTCAGAACCTTACCCTTCCCAAGTGTTCATCAACAACAACTTTGACAGCTTATATTGGTTACAAGTTTAATAATGTGCTACAAAGTGTTACAATCCCCTCGGGATATACTGCTATCGGTGACTATGCTTTCACACAAAAAACAAATTTGGCAACCATCAATCTTCCCAGTGGGTTAATCTCTATTGGGCAAAATGCCTTTATCCAAACAGCCATTGCCAACATAACCCTTCCCAATTCTTTGGAATCTATAGGGGATAATGCTTTCCAGCAATCTCCCAATCTCAAGGCGATATCTTTCCCTGCAGGGTTTAAGACTTTGGGGGATAATGTTTTTGGAAACACAAAACTTTACGATGTGTATTTCCTTGGCAAAGACGCCCCCACCGTTGGTAATAATGCATTTGATGCAGGTACCTATTTTGGTAACAGTGGCTTTGTACCGACAAACTACTCTGATACTAACCCTATTGGTGATACTAATAACGGTATTGCAGAGCGAAGGAATTTTATCAATGGGGCGAATACTTTTGGTGTTCTCCATCTTCGTGCCGACCTTACCAATGAGCAGCGTGCCAAGTACACGGACATCACTCGTAAATATGAAGTAATCAAAGATGAGACGAATGCATACAGAGCCTTTAAAGATCTCTATTATGGAGACATGAAGATATGGCCTGGACAGTACTCATATACCCATACATATAATGATGCCGTAGAGGGTGTTCTTTGGGATAGAACGACCACTTATGACGCCACCAAATATATGGGACTGCATAAATTCTCTCTTACCGCCTCTGATGTTTATGTATATGATACCGAAAACTGGCCCTTTGGCTACAAAGGACAGCAATGGTGGACTATCTGTGTACCCTTTAATATGACCAAGGCACAGGTGCGGGCTACATTTGGAAAGAACACTGAAGTATGCAAACTGAATGAAGTAGTGAGAAACAAAGAGTTGCATAATATCACCCTCAAATTCCAGGACGACGTATACAAAAGTGCTACCTCGGACAATGATATTGTGATTACAGCCCATGTGTCATACATGATATTCCCAACGGTATCACCGACTGTTGACATCAAGTTTAATGGTTATCAGTTGGAGGAGGGGAGTCCATTGCCCACTATTGTCACTGCAACCAAGGAAGGTGCTATAACGGAGTCTGGAAACTACACCTATCGCTTCATTGGCAACTACTTCTCCAAATGGGATGTCAATGTAAACGATGGCGTTTCACAACCTATCTACATGCCTAAGTACGCCTATTTCCTTGGCAACAAAGATGGGAAGCACGTCTTCTTCTATCAGACAGGAGACAACGGTAAGTGGAATCCCTATACCGCTACCGTGCAGGTATTCAACAGTGAAACCAGCTCTGCCCAAACCTTTGCCGGTGAGGACGACTCGTTCATCTTTACGGCATCTGGTGCCAAAATGGCCTCATACTTTGGAAATTGCATGAAGGAATACACTACATCGATAGAACTTCCGGCTACATCCATGCAGTCTATGAATACTGCGCAGAATGTCTATAACCTTAATGGACAACTGGTGCGCCAAGGTAACGCTTCGCTCAAAAACCTGCCCGTAGGTGTTTACATTGTGAATGGAAAGAAATTTGTTGTACGTTAATAGCCAGAAATAGAGTCATGAAAAGAATTTATACGAAGCCTTTATGCGATGTTATATCCGTGATCGCAGAGTCAATGATGCAAAATACAAGTCGTTTTAGCCAAACTGGCTCATCATCATCTTCAAACTCTACATTCGAACATTATAATGATCCTACAGGCCATATAGATACAAATAGTGGCGGTGAGTCACTTAGTAAAAGATATAATGCATGGTACAACGTAGGAATGTGGGAATAATCTCTTATTGTTAATGGACACAAAAAAAGCATTAACCCGATAGTTAAAACCATATATCGCCCCGAAAGACCTCTGTCGCAGTCGCCCTTCAGCGCCTCGACAGAGGTCTTTTTCCGTAGGGGAGCAGGCTGTGCGAGGGGCTATCGGCCCTAATTTCAGGTTTTTCCCGACACTCCCCTCCACCCATTCCCACGCTACATAACAGTTTCATTTTCATGACTTTATCATTTCTCCTTCTTTTTTCCTTGCCCGTTTGAAACTATTTCAGTATATTTGCACCATATTTATATATAGCAAAATTACTAACTCAAATTTAATAGATATGATTAAACATCTACGTTTTCTAACAACCATGCTGCTGTTAGCAGTGTTTAGTGGGGCCTGGGCCCAGGATGAAACTCTTGATTTCACGGCTCAGAGTTATACCAATGCTCAAGTTGTGGCCTCTCTCAGTGGTACCGACTGCCAGATTACCTTCACAGGAGGTGCAACCAAGGCCACTTATTACACCACTGGAACAGCTATACGTATCTATAGCGGTGGAGCATTCACGGTGTCATCCACCACAAAGAGCATTTCCAAACTCGTACTGACTTTCTCTGGAACAACAAATGTACCTGGTGCAAGTGGTGCCGCTACTGTTGACACTGGAACATTCGATACTTCCACTATGACTTGGACCAGCAGTTCTTCAGCTGGTGATGCCAGCGTTACATTTACCCGCGAAGCTGTTTCCGGTCACTGGCGTATGCAGAAAATTGACGTCTACTATGCTACTGCCAACGACACCCGCACTCCCACAACGCTGACGTTTGCCAACCCTGATGGCTACAACTATTATTTGGGCGATGGCACACACACGGAGACCAATGTAGCTACACTCGACCCAGCTGTAGCAGGAGCGACTATCACCTACGCTTCAGACAACGAGACCGTAGCAACCGTGGATGCCAATGGTGTTCTCACGGTGAACGATGCTCTGGGTACAGCCAACATCACCGCCTCTTTTGCCGGCGACGACAGCTATATGCCCTCCACGGCCAAGTACACTGTTTCGGTGAACACCCTGTATGCTTCTATCGCCGAACTCAAGGCTGCTACACCGGCTACCGGCGTGCTGAGGCTGACTGATGCAAAAGTAACCTACGTGAACGGAGTACACCACTATCTGCAGGATGCTACAGGAGCTATTGACCTCTATACTTCTGCTGTGAACTATACTGCTGGCCAAACACTCAACGGCACAGCCACGGTATCGAGTGTATTCTATAACAATCTGCCCGAAATTACAGCTTTCAATGCCAACTCAGACCTCACCGTGACCGACGGCACCGCCCCCGAGCCCACGGAGATGAGCGTTGCTGATGCCATGATAGACGGCAACCTCTGCAAGTATATCAAGATGACCGGTGCAACAGTTACTGGTGGAAACGTGACCGACGGTACCAACTCACTGCAACTTTATGACACCTACAAGCAGGGACTTAAATTTACGAATGACGGTACCTACGACATCGTGGCTATTCCCATTATTTATAAAACCACTTATGAGCTTGCCGTGATCAGTATGTCCATGAAGCAGACCATCGGTGCTAACGGTTACTCCACCTTATATTATAGCAACCTTGGCTTCACCGTTCCCGAAGGTGTGACCGCCACAACTTATATGGTTAGCAACCAGACGCTGACCGAGAGCGTGAAGCATACAGCCGGCGAGGTGATTCCCGCTGGCGAGGCTGTGGTGCTGCAGGGTGCAGCCGGCGACTACATGTTCCCCGTTTCTACCGCTGCCGCGACCGCCGATGCCAACAACCAGCTCATGGGAACCGACACCGAGACCGCTCTCACCGCTGATGCCACGAAGTACTTCTACTGGCTGTCTACCAATGCTGCCGGCGATGCCGGTTCGGTGGGCTTCTACTGGGGTGCTGCGGACGGCGCCGCCTTTACCAACGGAGCCCACAAGGCTTATCTTGCTTTAAACAAGACTGCAGCCGCCAAGAGCTTCTTCCTTTTCGATGGGACCACAGGCATTAGCCAGATTTCAGCTGGCAATGAACTCGATAGCAACGCTCCGATTTACAACCTCGCAGGTCAGCGCGTGAGCAAGAACTACCGCGGTGTGGTGATTCAGAACGGCAAAAAACATATCGTTCGCTAAGCAATAACATACGTTTAACCATGAATTTTAGATAAAATGAAGAAGAAAGAATATATCAATCCGAGAATCAAGGTAAAGGAAGTGGCATCGGAAAGCCTGATGATCACCTACTCTAACGCGGTTGGCGGTCCTCAATTGGGTAAGCAAACGCAATTTGAGGAGACAGAGGCTCAGCCTGCAAAAGCCCCCAAATCGGTGTGGGACGAATAACCACTTTTACCTTATTATAATAGGAAGCCGCAACAATCCCGCTTTGTTGCGGCTTTCTTTTTGTCCAGACAAAGGCCTCATCTAATCACCACAAAAGCATAATTATTCCAACTTGATATGCAAATAATCTACAAATCGACACCGATTTGGATAAATATATGTAGTTTTATTTGGATAAAAGAGAATAAAGTTTTAATTTTGCAATGTAATTAAGAATAAAAATTCAGATTATGAAGATTAAAGACCGAAGACTGGAGGCCATCAAGATGATTATTTCCAGCAAGGAGCTGGGAAGCCAAGAAGATGTGCTGGTAGAACTCAAGCGTGAAGGATTCAACCTGACACAGGCCACACTAAGCCGCGACTTCAAGCAGCTGAAAGTAGCCAAGGCCGCCAGCATGAACGGCCAATATGTCTACGTATTGCCCAACGAGACCATGTATAAGCGGGTGAGAAAACCGCTCTCGGCCACCGAGATGATGCAGAATCCGGGATTCCTGTCCATCAATTTCTCGGGCAACATTGGGGTGATTCACACCCGACCGGGATACGCCAGCTCCATAGCCTACAACTTAGACAATAACAACGTGCCCGAGATACTGGGCACCATCGCTGGAGACGACACCATCTTCATCGTGCTCAAAGAGGGTGTGAACCGTGATGCCGTTATCCAGGGATTAAGTGACATCGTAGAATTTTAAATGGAAAAATGGAAGAAGTTAAGGTCATGGTGGCCGACGAGAGTCATATAAAATATGTCGACACCATTCTTACAACGATTGCAGAAGCAGCCAAGGTGCGCGGCACGGGTATAGCCAAACGCTCCCCCGAGTATGTGGCCACAAAGATGAGAGAGGCCAAGGCGGTGATTGCCTTGCAAGGAGAGAAGTTTGCAGGATTCAGTTATATAGAGACTTGGGGTAACAAAAAATACGTCACCACATCGGGACTTATCGTGCATCCCGACTTCAGGGGCATCGGATTGGCCAAGCGCATCAAGAATATGACGTTCACCCTGGCCCGTGTGCGCTGGCCCCACGCCAAGATTTTCTCGCTCACCAGCGGCTCCGCCGTGATGAAGATGAACACCCAACTGGGCTATCATCCGGTGACATTCAGCGACCTCACCGACGACGAGGCCTTCTGGCGGGGATGTGAAGGATGCGTGAACAAGGACATCCTGCACCGCACCAACCGCAAGTTCTGCATCTGCACGGCCATGCTCTTCGACCCCGAAGACCATCTGCCGGCCAAGTTGCCCGCCGAGGTGGTGGAGCGATTCCGCCAGATCGACAGCCTCAACCCGTCGGATTCCGACGAGGCGGGCGAGCGATAACGCCAATCGCCTCATGCCCACAGGGCACAAACAGAGATAACATCAAAAAATAAAAACAGCCGCCCGGCCCTCCCTCAACAGTGGAGTGACAGGGTGCCAAACAAGAGAATTATGGATACAAACAAGATGACAGCAGGAGCCTCCCACTCTGGAGAGGGTGAGGGAAAGGGCCGGAAAGTGGTGGTTGCCTTCAGCGGCGGACTTGATACATCATATACTGTGATGAAATTGGCACAGGATGGATGGGACGTCTATGCGGCCTGCGCCAATACCGGAGGATTCAGCGACGAGCAGCTGAAGACCAATGAGGAGAACGCTTACAAGCTCGGCGCCGTGAAATACGTGACGCTCGACGTGACGCAGGAGTACTATGCCAAGAGCCTGAAATACATGATCTTCGGCAATGTGCTGCGCAACAACTGCTACCCCATATCCGTTTCGTCCGAACGAATCTTCCAGGCGATAGCCATTGCACGCTATGCCAACGAGATTGGAGCGGCCGCCATCGCCCACGGTTCCACCGGTGCCGGCAACGACCAGATACGTTTCGACATGACCTTCCTCGTGATGGCGCCGGGCGTAGAAATCATCACCCTGACCCGCGACCACGCCTTGTCGCGCCAGGAAGAGGTGGATTTCCTGAACAAGAACGGATTCTTCGCCGACTTCACCAAGCTGAAATACAGCTACAACGTGGGCATCTGGGGCACCAGCATCTGTGGCGGCGAGCTTCTCGACCCCACCCAGGGACTGCCCGAGGAGGCCTATCTGAAGCACGTCACAGCCCAGGAAGAGGAGACCGAACTGCGCATCGAGTTCAAGGAAGGCGAGATTACGGCGGTGAACGGCGAGCACTTTGACGACAAGATTAAGGCCATCCAGAAAATCGAGGAGATTGGCGCAAGCTACGCCATCGGCCGCGACTGCAACGTGGGCGATACCATCATCGGCATCAAGGGGCGCGTGGGCTTCGAGGCCGCCGCACCGATGCTTATCATCGAAGCCCATCGACTGTTAGAGAAGTCGACGCTCTCGAAGTGGCAGCAATACTGGAAGGACCAG
>DCJH01000007.1:43612-53470 GCA_002317385.1 Prevotella sp. UBA1705
GTATGGCATGTTCCTCCACGAGAGTCAGTATCTCGAACCGGTGATGCCCGACATGGAAGCGTTTCTCCAGAGCTCGCAGAGACACGTGAACGGCACGGCCATCCTGAAGCTCCGCCCCTATGGTTTCCAGACGGTGGGCGTGGATTCTGCCGACGATCTCACCAAGTCGAAGCTCGGCGAATACGGCGAGATGCAGCACGGCTGGACTGCCGAAGATGCCAAGGGCTTCATCAAGATCACCTCAACGCCGTTGAGAGTGTACTACGGCATGCACCCGGGAGAGGAGAGATAACCCCTCTTCCCTCCCTCCTCAATTTTTTTCTCAACCTCGCAACTTTCCCATCTCACCCTTCGTCCAACGGCATATACATCAAAACTATAAGATTATGGCAAACGGAAGGAAATTACTTCGCTCGAAGAACAAGGTTTTCGCAGGTGTGTTGGGAGGTATTGCAGAGTTTCTCGACGTAGACCCCACGGTGGTACGCGTGGTCTACTCGGTGCTCACGGTGTTCACCGCCTTTAGTGGTGTCATCCTCTATCCCATCCTTTGGCTCATCATTCCAGAGGAATAGGCCCATGACACCCGCCCTCCTCTCCCCGTAGAGAGGGGGAGCAACAGGGATGAATCACCGTGACTGTGAGGAAATCGAGGCAGGTTGTTCAGGAATTTATAGCCTCTAACAAAACGACAGCAGGCCCACAACGGCAACCACCGGCCATCATCGCGCAGCCTCAGGGCTGAGAGATGAGCCGCCGCCAGAGGGGCGCTGGTCACTCAATAGCTATCACGCCACAGCATCCTCTCCACGCGGGGAGAGCCCTACGGGGGCGGTTTCACGCCGCGATGATGGGCAAAGGTATGATTCATCCTATGGTAAAAATTGGTATTTTAGGCGGGGCCGGTTACACGGCAGGCGAGCTTATCCGCCTGCTTCTCAACCACCCGGAAGCAGAAATCAAGTTTGTAAACAGCGAGAGCAACGCCGGAAATCTCATCACCGACGTACACGAAGGACTCTATGGCGACACCGAATTGCGTTTCACATCTGAGATGCCGTTCGATGAGGTCGACGTGGTGTTCTTTTGTTTTGGCCATGGCAAGAGCAAGGCCTTCCTGCAGGAGCACGACATTCCGGCCCGCGTGAAGATCATCGACCTGGCCCAAGACTTCAGGGTGAGCCCCCGACTCACCCCCAGCGCCACCGCCCCGACAGCGGAGGGCAACCCCACCACTACTCCACCCTATCCAGACGAGGCCCCGGCCGACTCTCCATTGCCCCTCGCCGGAAGCGTGAGGGGAGAGGCGGTGTATGGTCTTCCCGAAATCAACAGGGCCGCCATCGCCCAAGCCAACTATGTGGCCAACCCCGGATGCTTCGCCACTTGCATCCAGTTGGGCCTGCTGCCTGCCGCCCATCTGCAGATTATCCAACAAGACGTGAGCGTGAACGCCATCACCGGAAGCACCGGCGCCGGCGTGAAACCCAGTGCCACGACCCATTTCTCGTGGCGCATGGGCAACCTCAGCATATACAAAGCCTTCTGCCATCAGCACGTGCCGGAAATCTGCCAGAGCCTCCGTCAGGTGCAGGGCTACCTCGATGCGGAGATCGATTTCATCCCCTACCGCGGCGATTTCGCCCGTGGCATCTTCGCCACGGAGGTGGTGCGCACCGACCTCGACCTCGACACCATCGTGGCTGCCTATAAGGATTTCTACAAGGATGCGGCCTTCACCCACTACGTGGACGGTCCGCTCGACATGAAACAGGTGGTGAACACCAACAAGGCACTGGTGCATTGCGACAAGGTGGGCAACAAACTGCTCATCACCTCGTGTATCGACAACCTGCTGAAAGGTGCCGTGGGGCAGGCCGTGCAGAACATGAACCTCATGTTCGGACTCGATGAAACCACGGGACTCAGGCTGAAGGCGAGTGGATTTTAGACTTTATTCAATTGCTTATGAACTTATTTGACGTTTATCCTCTTTTCGATATCAACATCGTCAAGGGCAAGGGAACAAGGGTTTGGGACGACAAGGGGCAGGAGTATCTTGACCTCTACGGCGGTCATGCCGTTATCAGCATAGGCCACTGCCACCCCCACTACGTGGAGATGATGAGCCGTCAGCTCCGTCAGTTGGGATTCTATTCCAACAGTGTCATCAACAAGCTGCAGCAGCAGTTGGCCGAGAAACTGGGCAAGGTGAGCGGCTACGACGACTACCAGTTCTTCATGATCAACAGCGGTGCCGAGGCCAACGAGAACGCGCTGAAGCTCGCCTCGTTTACCAACGGGCGCACCCGCGTGCTGGCTGTAGACCACGCTTTCCATGGCCGCACATCGCTGGCGGTGGAGGTGACGGGCAACCCGAAGATCATTGCGCCTATCAACGCCAACGGCCACGTGACCTTCCTGCCCATGAACGACCTGCCCGCCTGGGAACAAGAACTGGCCAAGGGCGACGTGTCGGCGGTGATATTGGAGTGCATTCAGGGCATTGGCGGATGCGTCATGGCCACACCCGAGTTTGCCCAGGGGCTGGCTGCCGCCTGCAAGAAGTATGGCACCTTACTCATCTGCGACGAGATACAATGCGGATATGGGCGCAGCGGCAAGTTCTTCGCCCACCAGTGGCTCGGCATCAAGCCCGACCTCATCACCGTGGCCAAGGGCATTGCCAACGGATACCCTGTGGGCGGACTGCTCATCTCGCCCGACTTCAAGCCTGTCTATGGGCAGCTGGGCACCACATTTGGCGGCAACCATCTGGGCTGCGCGGCTGCGCTGGCCGTGCTCGACGTGTTTGAGAAGGAGCATCTGGTGGACAACGCCAACCAGGTGGGGCAGTATTTCATCAGTCAGCTGCAGGAGTTGCAGAAGACCGAGCTGCATATCACCGAGGTGCGCGGCCGCGGACTGATGATTGGTATCGTGCTCGACATTCCCCATAAGGACATCCGTTCGAAGCTCATCCACGAGCAACACGTGTTCACGGGCTGCGCCTCGACCAACATCCTGCGCATCCTTCCGCCGCTCTGCCTCACCAAAGCTGAGGTAGACGACTTCATCTATAGGCTGAAAAGAGGGTTCGAAGGTTTGAAAGAATAAGGAGTTAAAGGAGTTAAGGGAGTTAGAGAAGTTAAAGGACAATACCTTCAAGCCATGGGGGCAACTACCCTTCGTGCTTAGACTAACTCCCTTAACTCCCACTCCGAAACAACAAATGGACATTTGTCCTCTAACTCCCCTAACTCCTCTAACTTCTTTAACTCCAAATAAAAACTTCTTTAACTCCAAATAAAACCCTCCACTTATGAAAATAACCGTTATTGGAGCAGGCGAGATGGGCGGCGCGTTCGCCGCCGGACTGCTCAAAGGAAGCCTATTCAATCCCAGTGATATCACCGTAGCTAACCCCCACGAGGGAAAGCTCGCCAAGTTTGCACAGCTCGGCGCCAGCGTCACTACAGACAACAAAGTGGCTGCCGACGGAGCAGACTTCGTGGCCATCGTGGTGAAGCCGGGCGTGGTGAAGACCGTCATCGACGAGATCAAGGGCGAACTCGACTATAAGAAACAGACCATCATCAATATGGCCGCCTCCATCACCATTGCCCAGCTGGAGCAGTGGTTGGAGAAAGACGGCGAGGTGCCTGAGATTTTCCAGGCCATCCCCAACATCGGCATTGAGGAAAAGGCATCTATGACTTTCATTGCCCCCAACGCCAAGGGCGCCGCCAACATCGGCAGGGTGAAGAGCATCTTCGACGACCTCGGCCAGTCGATGGTCACCGGCGAGAACCTCCTCTTTGCCGGCACGGCCATGGCCGGATGCGGCATTGCCTATGTGATGAGGTTCATGCGCGCGGCCTCTGAGGCCGGTGTGGAACTCGGTTTCAAGGCCGACGACGCCAAGAACATCATCGTCCAGACCATGAACGGTGCCGTGAAACTGCTGCAGGCCAACGGCGGACACCCCGAGGCCGAGATAGACAAGGTGACCACGCCAGGCGGTATGACCATACGCGGACTGAACGCCATGGAGAAAAACGGATTCTCCAACGCAGTGATCGAGGGCATCAAGGCCTCGCTCAAGAAATAGCTGCCACACTCGGCGGAGACCGCTGCAGAAGCACAAGCAGGGTATGAAAATAAGCGACAAAAGTGCTTCTGAGAATCGCGCAGAATCCACCAGCCCATGTCTCGCAGGCCTACAGCCCGCGCTCGTGGGTTTTCCATAACCCTCGATGGCATAGCCGTTTCTCCACATGGGAGCACCATAGCCTCCGCCGCAGTTTTCTCCAAGGCCCGCCGTTAGGGCCTTATCGCCTCGTGGAGACCGCCGTTTCGCATCAGAATAAGGGCCTATCGGCCTTACGAAAAGGGCCTTTTCGTCTCGCGAAACCATAGCAAAGCCACCGGCAACAAGCCGTCGAGGGCCCCCGAAGGGCACTATTAGGCCGCACCACTAAGGCCGCACGAGCCAGAATGGAGCGTCGGGAGAGGCCGTTTTCCGGTAAACAAAGCCGACAATATTCGCTCCACCGTCCGCACTGCAAGGGTAGGCTGTCGCTGCCATCGAAGCCCCTCGGCCATCCCCCGAAACCGGCGGGGGCGAGAGGCAACCACTGTTTTGTGTTCTCATTATTTCTTTGTAACTTTGGCACGCAATAAAAACAAGTCATTATGGAAGAAGAAGCAATCATTCAGATAGGTCATCGCCTCAAGGGACTGCGCGAGGTATTAGACATTCCCGTGGACAAGATGGCACAGTTGTGCGGCATCAGCAATGAGGACTATCTCCACATGGAGGAAGGCACCGGAACGGGTTATCTCCACGTGAGCAACCTGCAGAAAATAGCCAAGGAATATGGCATCAGCCTCGACGAGCTGCTCTTTGGCGAGGAGCCTCGCATGAACAGCTACTTCGTTACCCGCAAGGGCAAGGGGCAGGTGGTGGAGCGTCGCAAGGCCTACAAATACCAGAGTCTGGCCAGCGGCTTCCGCGGCAGGAAGGCAGACCCGTTTATTGTGGTCATCGATCCCAAGCCCGAGGGAGCGCCGTTGAGCAAGAGTTCGCACGAGAATCAGGAGTTTGAGATGGTGATGAAAGGCCAGCTCGAGCTCACCATCGGCGAGAAAGTCATCACGCTCGGCGAGGGCGACAGCATCTATTTCGACTCCACGCAGCCCCACTGCCTGCGTGCCCTCAACGGCGAACCGGTCACAGCGCTGGTCGTGATCTTCTAAACCATTCAAGGAGAAACTAACGATGATAGAACGATTTCTTACGCAGACCACGTTCACCTCGGAGCAAGACTTCCGGGAGAACCTGCATTTCAAGATACCCCAAAACTTCAATTTCGCCTACGACGTGATGGATGCGTGGGCCGAGGAGCAGCCCTCCAAGGTGTGCATGATATGGGCCAGCGAGCGCGGAGAGGAGGTGATCACCACCTTCGGCCAGATGAAGCAACAGACCGACCGCACTGCAGCCTATCTGCAGAGCCTCGGCATTGGGCGCGGCGACAAGGTGATGCTCATCCTCAAGCGCCACTATCAGTGGTGGCTCGCCATGATGGGCCTCTGCAAGCTCGGTGCCATAGCCATCCCTGCCACCCACATGCTCACCTCGAAGGATATAGAATACCGCAACCAGCGAGCCAGCATCAAGGCCATCATCTGTGCCAACGACGAGTATGTGACCTCGCAGATTGCCCAGGCACAGGCCCAGAGCCCGTCGTTGGAGGTGCTCGTGGCCGTCAATTCGGCTGCCCAGGCGGGTCACGCCGTGCCCGAGGGATTCCACGACTGGCACCGCGAGTGGCCCGAGGCACCGGCTTTCCAACGCCCGGCAGAGGTGAACGCCAACGACGACACCATGCTCATGTATTTCACCAGCGGCACCAGTGGCGAGCCCAAGACCGTGGCCCACGACTATCTCTATGCGCTGGGCCATCTGGCCACAGGAGTCTATTGGCACAACCTCAAGGAGCACAGCATCCACCTCACCGTGGCCGACACGGGATGGGGCAAGGCCGTTTGGGGCAAGCTCTATGGTCAGTGGCTGGCCGGAGCCGCCGTGTTTGTCTATGATCACGAGAAGTTTACGGCCGAGAAAATCATGCGGGCCATGGAGCACTACCATGTCACCTCCTTCTGTGCACCGCCCACCATCTATCGATTTATGATTCAGGAAGACTTCGCCCACTACGACCTCTCCTCGCTGGAATACTGCACCACGGCTGGCGAAGCCCTCGAACCAGCAGTCTTTGCCAAGTTCTACGAGCGCACCGGACTGCGTATCATGGAGGGATTCGGGCAGACCGAGACCACCATGACGCTCGGCACCTACCCCTGGATAGAGCCTCGGCCAGGCTCCATGGGTAAGCCGTCGCCGCAATACGACATCCGATTGCTACGGCCCGACGGCACCGACTGCGAGGACGGAGAGAAGGGAGAAATCTGCATCGACACCCGCGCAGGCAAGCCCATCGGCCTGTTCAAGGGATATTATCGCGACGAGGAGCTCACCACGAAGGTGTGGCACGACGGCATCTACCACACCGGCGACCTGGCCTGGCGCGACGAAGCCGGCTACTACTGGTTTGTGGGGCGCGCCGACGACGTGATCAAGAGCTCGGGCTATCGCATCGGTCCGTTTGAGGTGGAGAGCGCACTGATGACCCATCCGGCCGTGGTGGAATGCGCCGTAACGGGTGTTCCCGACCCCATCCGCGGCATGGTGGTGAAGGCCACCGTGGTTTTGGCCAGGGATTACGAGGCCCGCGCCGATGACAATCTGGTGAAAGAACTGCAGGCCCACGTGAAGCACGAGACCGCTCCCTATAAGTATCCGCGCATCATCGAGTTCGTGCACGACCTGCCCAAGACCATCAGCGGCAAGATACGACGGGTGGAAATCAGGGCCAACGACGCCAATCGAGAGAAGGATGAGATAAGAGATAAGAAGTGAGAAAGTCCTTACCATGGTTGGAACGAGAGTCGCTCAGGACAAGAAAACATTATTTATCATATTCGAAGCCGTGGGCGGCGCCTGCATGAAGCACCGCCGCGGCACAATTGTAAGGAGATAAGGCATGAAGACCAAGGAGAAAGAGGAGATGCCCCAGCGCACTCCAGTGAAGAAGCGCATCGTGGTAAAGGTGGGCAGCAACGTGCTCACCCGCGACGATGGAAAGGTAGATGTGACCCGCATGTCGGCTATTGTCGACCAGATTGTGTGGTTGAAGCGCAACGGCTACGAGGTGATTCTCGTGTCGTCGGGCTCCATGGCCTGCGGCCGCAACGAGTTGCAGGTGAACCATAAGCTCGACAGCGTGGAGCAGCGACAGCTCTTTTCGGCCATCGGACAGGTGAAACTTGTGGGACTCTACTACGACCTGTTCCGCGAATTTGGCTTCCACGTGGGTCAGGTACTTACCATGAAGGAGAGCTTCGCCACCCGCGGCGAATACCTGAACCAGCGTTCGTGCATGAGCGTGATGCTCGAAAACGGCGTCATCCCCATCGTCAACGAGAACGATACGGTAAGTGTTACCGAGCTGATGTTTACCGACAACGACGAGCTCTCGGGCCTCATCGCCTCGATGATGGACTGCGATACGCTCATCATCCTGACCAATGTGGACGGCATTTTCAATGGCGACCCCAAGCAACCGCATACCCGTGTCATCCCCGTTGTGAACTACGACCACGACCTGAGCGAGTATATCCTCGACACAAAGAGTGGTTTCGGCCGTGGCGGAATGATTACAAAGGCCCACATTGCCAACAAAGTGGCCGATGAAGGAATAAAGGTTATCATTGCCAATGGCAAGACCGACAACATCCTTGTCAACCTCGTGTCGCGCCCACAACAGACCATGCACACCGAGTTCAGGCCCAATCCCAACCCCACCTCTACGGTGAAGAAGTGGATTGCCCACAGCGAGAGCTTCGCCAAAGGCATTGTACATGTGAACGACAAGGCCGCAGAGGCCCTGCGTGGCGACAAGGCCGTGAGCCTGTTGCTGGTTGGCGTGACCTCGATTGAGGGCGAATTTGAGGAAGGCGACATCATCAGCATCGTGGATACACAGGGCCAACTGGTGGCCGTGGGGCGCAGCGCGTATGACTCCGACGACGCCGTGGCCCACATTGGAGACCACGATCTGAAGCCCTTGATACACTACGACTATATGTATATGGAGTAAAACCCAAGCTCATGGCATTGCAACAGATATTCAAAGACGTGAAGAAGGCCAGCCGTTCGCTGGCCCTGATGACCGACGAAGAGCGCAACGAGATACTGAATCTCGTGGCCGACGCCATAGAATCCGGCCTCGACGACCTGCTCAAAGCCAACGCGCAGGACCTCGAACGCATGGATCCAGAGAACCCGATGTACGACCGATTACAGCTCACCGAGGGCCGATTGCAGGAGATTGCAGAGGCAATGAGACAGGTGAGCAGGCTGCCGTCGCCACTGGGCCACGTGCTCAAGCACCGGGTGTTGCCCAATGGTCTGGACGTGAAACGGGTGAGCGTGCCGTTCGGTGTGATAGGCGTGGTGTATGAAGCGCGCCCCAACGTCACCTTCGACGTGTTTGCACTCTGCCTGAAAAGCGGCAATGCCTGCATCCTGAAATGTGGCAAAGACGCCATCGACTCGTGCCAGGCCGGGGTGGATCTCATCCGCCGCGTGCTGCAACAGGCCGGAGCCGACCCCGACATCGTGGCCTTGCTGCCCGCCACCCACGAGGCAACGGGCGAGATGTTGCAGGCTGTGGGCTACATCGACCTGTGCATTCCGCGAGGCAGCAAGCGCCTCATCGACTTTGTTCGCGACACCGCCAAGGTGCCGGTGATAGAGACTGGCGCCGGCGTGGTGCACTGTTTCTTCGACGAGGAGGGCGACCTGACCATCGGCCGGGATATTGTCTACAACGCCAAGACGCGCCGATGCAGCGTGTGCAACACCCTCGACTGCCTCATCGTGGACAGTCATCGCCTGGCCGAACTGCCCGAACTGTGCCGACCTCTGGCCGACCGCGGGGTGAAAATCCATGCTGACAAGCGGGCCTATGAGGCGCTGAAGGGCGGTTATCCCGAAGAGTTGCTGGTGCGCGTGGCCGGCGAAGACGAGTGGCACACGGAGTGGCTGAGCCTGCAGATGGGCGTGAAGGCCGTGGATGGACTGGCCGAAGCCCTCGACCATATAGACACTTACGGCAGCGGCCACAGCGAGAGCATCGTGACAGAGAACCCGGAGCATGCCCGCAAGTTCCAGTCGATGGTCGACGCTGCCTGCGTCTACGTGAACACGCCAACCAGCTTTACCGACGGCGCGCAGTTTGGATTGGGTGCCGAACTCGGCATCAGCACCCAGAAACTCGGTGCCCGAGGTCCGATGGCCTTAGAGGAAATGACCACCTACAAATGGCTCATCGAGGGGCATGGACAGGTGAGGGATTAGGATTTTCGAGTGTGGAATGAGGAATGTTGAGTGATGAAGGGGGAATGGTAAATTAGGAATTAACATTTAAAACGTAAGAGATAAAAGGAGAACGACAATGAGAACATTCTTTCATGTAGAAGATATCGGCGACCTGAGCCAGGCGCTTCAGGAGGCCCGCGAGGTGAAATCCAACCGCTTTGCCTACCAGGAACTGGGTAAGAACAAGACCTTGCTCATGATCTTTTTCAACAACTCGCTGCGCACCCGGCTATCTACACAGAAGGCGGCCATGAACCTGGGCATGAACGTTATCGTGCTCGACGTGAATGCCGGCGCATGGAAACTGGAGACCGAGCGGGGCGTCATCATGGACGGCGACAAGAGCGAGC
>DCJH01000059.1:0-80757 GCA_002317385.1 Prevotella sp. UBA1705
TCTCCGGTGTTTGCCGTGTCGCTTATCTACGATACCTTTGCATCATAAAAGTCGATGGATGACTGTCAGGAGGACAGCAAGTGAGGTCGAAACAGGAAACAGGAATGGAAACATAGATAGAGAAAAGCAAATTACATAAGGATAGCTTGCAGTAGCTTATTGAACAAACAGGACAGGTTGGTCTAAGTATTAAAATATCATAAACATAGGCATTGGTTGCCGTATGTTAAAATTGTTTAACCACAAAATAAGGTCAAATTATTTCATTAATTAACAAAACACACATTTATGTACAGTCATTTAACTTCACAGCAAAGGTACGTAATTTCAACCTTAATTCAAAATGGATGGAGTAGAGCACGGATAGCAGATACAATAGGAGTTGATTCTTCAACTGTGACGCGTGAACTCATCCGGAACAGTGGAGTCCGCGGAATTTATAATTGGGAGACAGCCCAGCAGAATGCCAACCAAAGAAAGAAGCGCAAACCAGGCAATCGTTCTATCCCAAAGGAAATAAAGGATGAAGCAATAAGACTATTGGTAGAGGAACAGTGGTCGCCGGAACAAATATCGGCAGCCCTGAACCTTCGGGGCATGAAGATATCACATGAGACCATATACAAAATAATCCGTACAGATAAGAAAAAAGGGGGGACTTTGTATCTTTCCTGCCGCCACAAGCTTAAACATCGTTCTCGTCCTGTAACCAATGGTGGCTCAACAATTTCCAACAGAATAAATATCAGCGAAAGACCACCGGAGGCTGATGGGAGCCGCTTCGGTGATTTTGAGATGGATACAATTGTTGGCAAGGGTAATCATGGAGCCATACTGACCTTAACAGAAAAGAGTACGTGTATGCTGTTTATGAGAAAATTGAAAAAGGGTAAGGAAGCCAAGGAACTGGCAAAGACAGTTGTCAGACTGTTAATGCCATATAGGACATTTCTCAAAAGCATAACAACGGACAACGGACTGGAATTTGCCTGTCACGAATACATTACAAAGAAGCTTGGAGTCACCGTGTATTTTACAGATCCATATTCATCATGGCAAAAAGGCTTGATTGAAAATCAGAATGGTCTTATAAGGCAATATATCCCAAAATCATCTAATTTTGAGAACTTCAGTCATCAGGCAATAACCAAGATTACAGACAAAATAAACCGTCGCCCGAGAGAAAAATTAAAATTTCGTACCCCTTTAGAGTGCTTTTATGAAAATATTTTTTAACTTTGCAGACGTTAGTGCATTTACATGTTGAAAGTGCCATGTTTATCGTAGAGATAAATACCTAAATAATTGTTAAAAATATTTTTTCGTTTCTGTTTTGTAAGGTTTATGCAATAACTTTGCAACATCCATGAAGAAGACATTGTAGTAAAACACGAAATTATTACTCAGTAAAAACAAGTAATCGACTACACGTAAGAGGAGCAGTCACAGTATCACTCTCTCATTGTTTATTCTTCTCATTTACCGCCACTCAGTTTACTGTCGACGGCGGTCTATCGTCTCAATTTACGAAATAGGATTAGTATATTATTTAATAAAAGATTGTTTCACGTAGAATTAATGACTCAGATTATTCAAGAAAAGAAGAGGTATGCAAAGCCCGAGGTGTTTTGCATCCAAGTTTATTCAGATGTTGTTCTTACCAGCGCGAGCATGCAGGGCTCCGTGTCGCAGTTCAAGAATGGAGGTTCTCTGGACGATGCCAGTGAGTTCGAAACCGAATATGATCCGTTTGAGGACGTTGTAATCAGAAGTGTACGGGATCGTGGGCTCAAGTATTAATAGGCAATCAGTTGTAATCATGAAAAATAAAGTTATTCTATTCCATTTGTTCTCGTTGCTGTTGGTCTTTTCTTCTTGCAGCAGTGAAGTTGAGGAGCTCATCCAGCATAGCGACATTAAGCAGGATGCCGTCACTGTCAATATGGCCCTTTCGGCCCACTATCAGAACGAGCCGGCTGTGGCAAATCGTACTCGAGGCAGCATTCATTTCGAGAATCAGGGCGGACGTCCCCTCATCACCAGCAAGAGCGACTTCTCCACACGCTGCTATTTCCGCAAGAAGGGAGCTTCGTTTGTGGGCTATGCCGACATTCAGTGGTCTGAACTGAAGGACGAAAACGGCAAGGTGGTGATGACCATGGACCCCAGCAAGGCGCTCACGCTCTACGGAACCGAGGACCATACTCCCCAGCCTGGCGAGGAATGGTATATCTCGGGCATTGCTGGCTACACCTCTTTTGATGCCAACAACCCTTATCAGGCCGACTTTGCTCGTGCTGCCGATGCCTCTTTGGTGGGCAATCATCGGGCCAATGTGCCCTTGTTGATTGGCTGGACCAAAATCAATGTGCCTGCCAAGAATGCGTTCAAGGGCTCTGTCGAGTACAAGCCGCAGGGTGTGTTGATCGAGGTGAACATCCACAACGATGGCATTGTGAAGCAGCAAAGCCTGGAATGGTATAACCAATACGGTCGAACCCACCAACCTGTCACCACCGGAGTATTTGTCGCTTCCAATGTGATGAGCAGCAATGGTCGCTACGATTTCAAGGCTGATATGCGGTCGGGCGACCCCTTGGAAGGCTCAATGCCCACCTGGACCTTCAACGAAAGAGGCGATGGCACACCAGAAGAATATATGGTTGAGGGACTCGATGTGGCCGACGGAAATTCCGACAGAATCTATCTCTGGGGCCAGTTGCGCAGCGATGTTTCCAACCCTTCTACCACGATTGTAGGCGAGGGCTTCGACCTGAAGACGCCAGACAAGAGGTATTTCTCCATCAAGCAGCCGCTTTCCAATGGTTCGGCCTATACGGCCAATCTCCATGCGTCGCGCCAAAGTCGTCTTCCTATCGAGCGATTCACAGAGACCGACATGACCGACGCATATAATATGGAGTGGGCTCATGAGAAGGGTACTAACAAATACTGCTATATCGAAGACGGAAGTGTGCGCTATTATAATTGGGAAACGTTCGAGGATAACATCTCTTACGTGCCTTCCATCACCCAATACACGGGTATCGTGCCCGCTCAGATTGGACTGGTTAAGTTCAATGCATCCACCGGCCCCTCTATTGTCCAGGAGGCCATCCAGCAGGATCTTACGGCCACTAAGAGCGATTTTGATAGCAACAGCTATTATAACGACTACGAAAACCTTACCGATAAATATTCCTGCACAGCTGTCTATCAGAGCATGGGCAATGGTATTGCTTACGCCTTGAAGGGTATGCGTGGTCAAGATCAGCTGTCGGTTATGACGGAGTACGATGCAACAAATTATCCTGTGATGCCCGATAATTCACGCATGTATGCCTGTCGCTATCAGCTCAAGGATGGCAAACTCACCGTCACCCTACGATTCCTCGGTGCTGGATTTAGAAGAAGGTTTGCCGATGTGGCCAAGGAAGATTTCTGGAACCGCAACACAGCCTACGACATCACGCATGAGTTCCAGGCCAATGGCTATTATGTCGGTAATGGTTCAGAGGATTGGCAAGTGGACAAAGGCAAGGTAGGCTTCTATGCCTCCTTAGGAACAAGCGTGTATCATCGGTTTGACCAGGGTGCCGATAACGCCCACGGGGCATTATATTTCTGTGAGGATCATGGATTGTTTGTTGCTCCTATCTATAACATATATAATCAAGGAATCATCCAGTACACCTCCTATCAGATTTCTGCAGTAGTCAGTCGCACTGTGGCTGGCACACGATTATTCAATGGTCAGCGATAGAAGATACAGGCCATAAAACCATAACCACCTATTTATATATAGACCACCATAGAGGATGCTACTGAGAGCTTCAGGGCATCCTCTATCTTTCTGCGGGCTATGGAGTAGTGTCTCAGCGCTTTCTCCTGAAGAACTCTTGCATCAGTTCCCGGCACTCGTCTTCCAATACGCCTGTGGTCACTGTGGTTTTGGGATGCAGGGCGGTGGGCGCAAAACGCTGGTAGCCACGCTTTTCCTCGCCTGCGCCATAGACCACACGTCCCATCTGTGCCCAGCCCATGGCCCCGGCACACATCACGCAAGGCTCGATGGTGACGTAGAGCGTACAATCCGGCAGGTATTTTCCGCCCAAAGCATCGGCCGCCGCGGTAATGGCAAGCATCTCGGCATGGGCTGTCACGTCGTGCAGGGTCTCCGTCTGGTTGTGGGCCCGCGATATAATTCGGTCGTGGCTCACGATGACTGCGCCGATGGGAATCTCCCCTTCGCTGAAGGCCTGTTCGGCTTCTTTCAGGGCCATGCGCATGAACCGCTCGTCTTTTTTCTCCTGCGTTTCTTCTTTCATCTTATGGTTTTATTTTTGCTTGCAAAAGTAATACATTCTTTTTGAAGTGTGGAAGAAAACGTTTACTTTTGCAATACTTATCACCATTGGTTATGGCTGCACACAACGACTTAGGCTCATGGGGCGAGGAATACGCCGAGGACTATCTGAAACGCAACGGTTATATCATTCTCGAACGCGACTGGCGCTATGGGCGTAGCAAGGTCGACGTGGATATTATCTGTAAGACTCCTGACCGTCGCACGGTGGTCTTTGTGGAGGTGAAGACCCGTGCCGCCGAGCAAATCACCGATCCTGAGGATGCCGTTGATATCCGAAAGATACGTCATATCGGGCGCGCGGCCCATGAGTATGTGCAGATGCACGATGTGGTTGAGGAACTTCGTTTCGACATCATCGGCATCATTGGTCGAAAAGACAGCCCTAACATTCAAATCAATCATATTGAAGATGCTTTCAATCCGCTCCTTGTTTAAGAAGAAAAAGTCAGACTCGGGCATTCGTTTTGTGGAATTGGCCGAGACCGACAGCACCAATCGTTATTGTCTTGAGGAACTCCGTGAGATGGCCGACGGCGCTACTCCCTCTCCCCGCATGGTGGTGGTGACCACCGAATACCAGTCCGCCGGCAAGGGCCAGGGCACCAATCGGTGGGAGAGTGAGCGCGGGAAAAACCTGCTGTTCTCCATTCTCTGCCATCCGGTATGGGTTCCTATCACAGCACAGTTTGTCATTTCAGAGTGCGTCGCGCTGGCCATCCGCGACGCGCTGAGCACCTACTCCGATGGCTTCTCCATCAAATGGCCCAACGACATCTATTGGCACGACCGCAAGATATGCGGCATTCTCATTGAGAACAGGCTTTCGGGCGGTCACATCAAGGACTGCATCATTGGCATTGGCTTAGACGTGAACCAGCAAGAGTTTCTTAGCGACGCTCCCAATCCCGTGTCGCTCTTCCAGATTCTGGGGCACGAGGTGGAGCGGAAACCACTGCTCGAGGATATCATCCATCGCTTCGACCTCTACTTGCAGGCCTTGGAGAATGGCGACTACGGCAGCATTGCCACGGCCTACGCCTCCTATCTCTACCGCAGTGGGGGCTTCTATCCTTACCGTGATGGCTCGGGAGATTTCGAGGCGGCTATTGTGGAGGTGGAAGACGACGGGCATCTCATCCTGCGCGACCGTGAGGGTTGCATCCGCAGCTACGCCTTCAAGGAGGTGGAGTTTGTGGTGGGAGCGTGAGGGCTTGGGCTGGTCAGACTTGTCAGACCTGTCCGACTTGTCTGACCAGTCGGATTTCTCGGACCAGTCTGACTGGTCAGACAGGTCTGAAAATCTATTATACCATATTATCTAAATTGCTATAACCTATTATTTATCAATAATTATGACACAAACTTTCCTAAGACAAAAAGGCGGCTACCGCAACTTGCGGGTTTACCAAGCAGCCGTCATCATCTACGACATCACCTTTTTCTTCACTCAGACTTTCCTGCAGAAGGGCGACCGTACCATCGACCAGATGGTGCAAGCGGCACGTTCCGGCAAGCAAAACATTGCCGAAGGAAGCGAGGCGGCCACCACATCGGCCGAAATGGAGATTAAACTTACCAATGTGGCTAAGGCGAGTTTGGAAGAACTATTGATAGATTATGAAGACTACCTGCGTGTGAGAGGACTGAGCCAGTGGACCACAGATAACCCACGACTGGGCAAGATGAGGGAGTATGCCAAAAGCCAACGCATCGTGAAAGAGTATGCCTCGCTCCTACCTCGTATCTCCGATGAGGAGATGGCCAACCTTTGTATCACGCTGATTCACCAGTCTACCTATATGTTGCGCAAACTCATCGCTCGGCAACAAGATATGTTTCTGAAAGAGGGCGGAGTGCGCGAGCAGATGACCAAGGCCCGGCTGCAGAGCAGGAAAGGGCAGGAGGGGAAGCAGTAAAGGCACCTTTCTTAGAGAGAGTAGCTCTTTCAGACTTGTTAGATTGGTCTGACCAGTCCGACCAGTCCGACCAGTCTGAAAGGTCAAAAAAATCTGATAAACCACAGTTGTAATCTCATTTCCTCGCCCTTTTGCGACTGTTTTTGGCAGAATAGTTGTATTTTTGTGCTATAAAACTCAATTCATTATATTATGGCAAGATTTAAAAGAATACTGTTGAAGCTCTCCGGCGAGAGCCTGATGGGCCAGCAGGGCTACGGCATCGACGCCGACCGCCTGAGCGACTACGCCCGCCAGATCAAGGAAATACGCGATATGGGCGTGCAGATAGGCATCGTCATTGGTGGCGGCAACATCTTCCGCGGACTGAGTGGAAGTCAGAAAGGCTTCGACCGCGTGAAGGGAGACCAGATGGGTATGTGCGCTACGGTCATCAATTCCTTAGCGCTCAGCTCTGCCTTGGGAGCCATCGGCGTGAAGACCAAGGTCATGACTGCCATCCGCATGGAGCCTATCGGCGAGTTCTACAACAAGTGGAAGGCCATCGAGGTCATGGAGCAGGGCACGGTGTGCATCTTCTCTGCCGGCACGGGCAACCCCTATTTCACCACTGATACCGGTTCGTCGCTTCGCGGCATCGAGATTGAGGCCGACGTGATGCTCAAGGGCACGCGCGTGGACGGCGTCTACACCGCCGACCCGGAAAAGGATCCTACGGCCACCAAGTTTACCTCTATCACCTATAAGGAGGTGCTGGAGCGCGGTCTGAAGGTGATGGACCTCACCGCCATCTGCATGTGCCAGGACAACAATCTGCCTATCTACGTGTTCAACATGGACGTAGTGGGCAACCTCAAGAAGGTGATGGCCGGCGAGGAAATCGGTACGCTGGTGCATAATTAAACCCTCAACCGCCGCCCCAACGGGCAGGCCAACCCATCAAAGGAGGATAGATTGCAACGGGTCTATCCTCCTTTTTTCATGCCTCCCATCTTGAAATCCGCCTCTGCTGAGGTATGGATGAGAGCGCCATATCACAATGCCTATTCTCAAAAATAATTGTTGAAAAAACTTGAATAGTGCCCTACATACTCGCCTTCTAATCAAAATCCAATCATCATATCTGGTTTTTGCCGAAAAATAGGCCATTTTCTAATCATTTGATAATCAGGAGGTTTACTTTTGTGTCATGTGATATGAGTAATAAAACTCGCCCTGCTGCCCTCCCGATTACTACCTAATCGAACGGCCATCAGGCCTTTATGGCAGAATGAAAAGGGTGGAATGGCAATGCGAAAAGGTAGTTATCGCAGAGCCATGAGGCCGAGAAGGCATGGAAAACGCTGCGCCGAGGGATGAAAAAGAGGATTTGAAGGAAACAAAGGGGCTATCTTGAGAAAAAATAATTCCGATTTATCTTGATCATTTCAAGGTGTCTCTCGAAATATTCCTCGGTACGAAGCGAAAGAAAATGACGGTAATGTTTGTTGGTCTCTAACAAATCAATTATTTTTGCAAGAGGCGGGATTTCGATTCCCGCAGCATGCAATTTTAGTTAGAAAACAGATGAACAAGACTTCCACTTTATATTATCGGCTGCTCATGGCCATCGTTCTGGCGGTGGCGCCTGTGCTTTTGGCCCATGCCGACGACACGGAGAAAGACTGGGCACTGGTCAATGTGTCGGTGTGCAACCTGCGGGTGAGCGGCAGTTATGACGCCGGTATGGAGACCCAGGCGCTGCTGGGCATGCCGGTCAAGATACTCCAGCACGGCATGTGGACGCAGGTGCAGACGCCCGACGAAGACGTGGCGTGGGTGCTGCGCGGCTCGCTCGTGCCCCTCACGCGGCAGCAACTGTCGGCTTGGAACCGCTCCCGGCTGGTGGTGGTGACCGATCTTGTGGGCTTCGTCTATAGCCAGCCCTCCACCGGTTCGCAGATTGTGAGCGATGTAGTGGCGGGCAACCGGCTCAAGATGGTGGGGCAGCGGGGCGGCTTCTATCAGGTGGCCTATCCCGACGGACGGCGTGGCTACCTCCTCCGCACCGCCTGCAAGGAACTCAACCAGTGGCGCAGCGGCCTGAAGACCGATGCCCAGAGCATCATCGCCTCGGGCAAGCGGATGATAGGATTTCCCTATATGTGGGGCGGCACGAGCACCAAGGGCATGGACTGCAGCGGCTTCGTGCGCACCGCTCTGCTCATGCACGACATCATAATTCCCCGCAACGCCTCGCAGCAGGCGCTCAAAGGGCAGCACATCGAGATAGCCCCCGACTTCAGCAATCTGCAGAAAGGCGACCTCCTTTTCTTCGGAAGCAAGGCTGATAGCACGCATCCCGCACGTGTACACCATGTGGGCATCTACATGGGCAACAAGCGATTCATCCACTCTCTCAACTGGGTCCACACGGCAAGTTTCAATCCAGACGACAGCGATTACGACGCCTACGACCTCCATCGGCTGCTCTGGGCGCAGCGTGTGCTGCCCTATATCGACAGGGAACCGGGGTTGACCACCACCAAGACCAACCCCTTCTACCAATAATCCGGAGCCGGCCTGCGGGCCACGCCTCCCTCGGCTCGCCCTCGTCGCGCCGCCCACCATCCCGCTGGGCAGCCTCGAGGACCAGCCACACACACCATAGACTATGACAACAAGAAGAGAATTTCTGAAGAAATCGGTTCTACTCACGGCCGGAGCAGCCCTCTCCATGGGGCACGCCGACGCCCTGAGCCGACTGGCCGCGCCACGATTCAACATCAATCGGAAGGGCCGTTCGTCCAGGATGCAGATGCGATTCTTCCCCTATGAGCTCAAGCTGCAGCATCCGTTCACCGTGGCTTCCTACTCGCGCACCACCACGCCCGACGTGCAGGTGGAGATTACCTACGACGGAATAACGGGCTACGGCGAGGCCTCCATGCCCCAATATCTGGGGCAGACGGTGCAGAGCGTGTCGTCGTTTCTGCAGCGGGTGGACCTCAGTCAGTTTGCCGACCCGTTCCAGCTCGACGACATCCTGACCTACGTAGACAGTCTTTCGCCCCACGACACCGCCGCCAAGGCTGCCGTAGACATCGCCTTGCACGACTTGGTGGGCAAACTTCTCAAGGCCCCATGGTACAAAATCTGGGGTCTCAACAAGGCCAAGGCACCCTCGACCACGTTCACCATCGGCATCGACACGGCCGAGATGGTGAGGCAGAAGACACGTGAATGTGCCGACAGGTTCAATATATTGAAGGTGAAACTGGGTCGCGACAACGACAAGGAAATGATAGAGACCATTCGCTCGGTGACCCAACTGCCCATTGCCGTAGATGTGAACCAGGGTTGGAAAGACCGCTCTATGGCGCTCGACATGATTCACTGGCTCAACGAGCACGGCATCGTGATGGTGGAACAGCCTATGCCCAAGGAGCAGAAAGACGATATCGCGTGGATTACAGAACGTAGTCCGTTGCCCATCTTTGCCGACGAAGCCGTGCAGCGACTGTCCGACATCAAGGACGTGGAAGGTGCCTACTCGGGCATCAACATCAAGCTCATGAAGTGTACCGGCATGCGCGAGGCGTGGAAAATGCTCAACTATGCCCGGGCCATCGGCATGCGGGTCATGGTGGGTTGCATGACCGAGACATCGTGCGCAGTGAGTGCCGCCGCCCAGTTGTCGCCCGCAGTCGACTTCGCCGACCTCGATGGCAACCTGCTTATCAGCAACGACCGCTTCCGCGGCATGCAGGTGGTGAAGGGTAAAATCACCCTGCCCGACACGCCCGGCATAGGTCTCACCAAACTCTAAAAGCCCACATCGGCACGGCTTCCTCGCTGTTTTGGCGAGTCCGCGCCGCCTCATCTCATTGATAAAACCCTATGATAACTCTCCTACATCTCACTCATCGCCTTGGCCTGCGGCTCGCCAACTGCCGTCGGCAGATAGCGTCCTCCCTGTTGCTGCTGGCCTGTGCCACCATGGCCTCGGCCCAAAACTATTCGTGGGAGGCCGATTTGCACTACCGTCTGTTGCGCGACTTTGGGCGTTCGCATGCTGACGTGAAGGCTTACATCCAGCGCTACATCCCCCAGGTGACCGACGTGCAGATGGCGCAATGGGAGCAGACCGGCGCGCTGGAGTGCCGTACCATCGACGGCGAGAAACGCTATTTCAACAATGCAGCGCCTAATCTGTTCCGCATCGACGCCCAGTGCCGCAAGAAGAAGGAGGCCAAGGATGGCTCATACCGCGAGGGTTACGAGGAGGTGGACAAGGAAAACGTGCCCGCCATCATCCGCAACGCACCGACCGATGCACGCCATCTGGCCGAGCCGAAGCATCTGAAGATACGCTATACCATCACCGTGAAGGCCGACGCCGTGCCTGCCGGCGAGATGGTGAGGTGCTGGTTGCCCTTCCCGCGGACCGATATTGACCGTCAGCAGGGCGTGAAGCTGCTTGCTGCGAGCCAGACCGACTACCTGCGCTCGCCTGACAGTTGCCACCATTCGTCGCTCTACATGGAGCGTAGAGCCGTGGCCGGCGAGCCGACCGTGTTCAGCGAGACGTTTGAATACACCTCCTACGGCAGTTGGTTCAACCTACGGCCGGGTGACATCAAATCCTACGACACCCACTCCGCGCTCTACAAGGAATACACGTCTGAGCGCGATGTGCATATCATTTTCACGCCCCATATGCGCCGTTTGGCTGCCTATCTCAAGGGCATTGAGCGTAATCCGCTGCTCAGGGCACGCAAAATCTTCGGCTGGATCGACGGGAACATCCCCTGGGCATCGGCTCGCGAATACTCCACGATAGACAATATTCCCGAGTATGTGCTCCAGAACCGACATGGAGATTGCGGTCAGGTCACTCTGCTTTTCCTCACCTTGTGCCGCCTCAGCGGCATTCCCGCGCGTTTCCAGAGTGGGTTTATGCTCCATCCCGACGCTGAGAACCTGCACGACTGGGGTGAACTCTATTTTGAAGGCGTGGGTTGGGTGCCCGTGGATATGTCGTTTGGCATTCCCTCGTATGCCCGCAACGAGGCCGAACGGTGGTTCTTCCTCGGGGGCATCGACTCGTGGCGCATGGTGGTCAACTCTGATTTCGGCATGCCCTTGTATCCCGCCAAGCGGTTCCCACGTAGCGAGACGGTGGATTTCCAGCGTGGCGAGGTGGAGTGGGCCGGTGGCAATCTCTATTTCGACCAGTGGTCGTGGAATCTGGAGAAGGTGGAGTAGGCGAGGGTATAACGGCGTGAGAGCAGTGTCCCCGCACCTGGAGCGAATCATCCTCTAAGTGCGGGGATATTCCGTTTCCTGACCAACGCCCCGGCAAGGATGTAATTTAGCATTTTTAAAAATTACCTTCTGTTGGTGTTGTCATCATTTTTTAATGGAAAAACCACTTCCTGTTTGTCCCCCATGAATGGATATATATTGCGTTGTCAGAGTCGTTTAGGAATCCGCTTTTGTATGATTTGATGGTCATTGAGGGCTGTTAATAAATATTTTTTTGATAAAAAATTTGTTTTTACTTGTGGGTTCCAATTTTTTATCCCATATTTGCAATTAGCAAGGTATATGGGTCCAGACTGTGTGAACAGTTCGTTGTGCCTGTATGCTCCCTTGATAAGAATAATGCCATTGACAAAGTACTAACTATACAATGAATACATATTTAATAAATAACTAACTTTGAATGCTTATGAAAAAACAATTTGTTCTTTTAGGAGCACTTTTGCTTTCAGGCGGATATGCAGGTAGTATTGCCTACGCCGCCCCGGAATCACAGGCTGTCGCCCAGGCAATAGCCAGCATTTCCGGTAGGGTTGTCGACGCCGAGGGTAATCCGGTGGTCGGAGCCAGCATCACAGAGGTGGGTACGACGCGCGCCACTGTGACCGACACTAACGGTAATTTCACGCTGAACGTTGGCAGCAAGGCCAAAGTCCAGATAGCCTACCTCGGTTATAAGACCGTGGTAACCAATGCTCGAAACGATATGCGCATCACCATGCAGGAGGACAATGCACTGCTCGACGAAGTAGTGGTTGTGGGCTATGGCCAGCAGAAGAAGGTCAACCTGACCGGTGCTGTGGCCAACGTAGACCTCGACAAGACGCTGGGCAGCCGCCCTGAGCAGGATGTGGCCAAGGCCCTTCAGGGAGCCGTTCCCGGTCTGACGATATTGAGCAACAGTGGTGACCTGAGTTCCACGCCGTCGATGTCTATCCGCGGACTGGGTACGCTGTCTAACAAACAGAACTCTTCTCCGCTTATCATCGTGGACGGTGTGCCCACCGACGACCTGACCATGATCAACGGTAACGACATTGCCTCGATCTCTGTACTGAAGGATGCGTCGTCGTCTGCTATCTATGGTAGCCGCGCCGCCTTTGGTGTGATTCTTATAACTACCAAGCAAGCCAACAAGGGCGACCGCGTTTCGGTGAAATACAACATGCAGTTCGGTTGGGACCAGTCTACCTTCCTGCCCGACTTCCCCACCGTGCCCGAGCAGCTGAAGGCCGGTTTGCTCTCCAAGGCACGTGCCGGCGAGAGTGTGCCCGAGCTCTTCGGTATGTATTTCGACAAGCTCCTGCCCTATGCCGAGGCATGGCAGACGCAGCATGGCGGCAAGAAGGGCTACAGTGTGATGCAGCCTTATAAGGACATGAATAATGTGGGTGACTTCTATTTCAATGGCAAGCAGCCGCTCTACTATGCCGACTACGACATCCAGGGGATATGGTATAACAATGCCGCTCCGTCGCAGACCCATAACGTAAGCGTGACGGGAGCCAGCGGAAGAACTACATTCTTTACTTCACTCGGCTACGACTACAAGCAGGATGTGATGAAGTTTAATCCCGGCAAGCGCAGCCGTTACAATGCCACGGTGAACCTGAAGACCGACGTGACCGACTGGCTCACCATCGGTACACGCATCAACTTCTCCAGCCGCAACATGAGTGCTGCCGACCCATGGACCAATATCTATCAGTATCTGTGGCGCTGGGGCTCGTTTTTCATCCCCTCGGGTATCTATGAGGACGCTGATGGCACGCAGTATGATTACCGTATGGTGGCTATGCAGAAGCAGTGCAACCGACTGGTGAACGTTCACGACGAGGTGAGGCTTAATGCCTACGTGCAGGCCCATATCACCAAAGACCTGACGCTGAACGCTGACTATACCTACGAAATTGACCAGTTTAACTATAAGGCTTCCAACAAGAGCATCTATGGTATGAACTGGTCGGGCGTTAGTCCTACCTATATCGTGGGTGTAACCAACTCGGATGCTACCCGCTGGAACCGCAAGAGCAACCGTTGGACAGCCAATGCCTATATGAACTATGCCCACAGCTGGAACGACGCTCACAACCTGAACGTCATGGTAGGTGTGAACGGTGAGAACTATAAGTCGGACTATTTCTATGTTCGCCGCACCCAGCTCTACGATGAGAACTATCCCGAACTCAACCTCGCCTATGGCGATTTGACCAAGGCCACCATCGACAGCTATACGGGCGACCGCGCCTCTGCCGGTTATTTCGGACGTATCAACTACGACTATAAGGGCATCTACCTTCTCGAACTCAATGGCCGTTACGACGGTTCTTCCCGCTTCCGTCCCGGCGACCAGTGGGCTTTCTTCCCCAGTTTCTCTCTGGGTTATCGTTTCAGCGAGGAGCCTTACTGGAAGAATCTCCGCTCTGTCGTATCCAATGGTAAGCTCCGTTTCTCTTACGGAGAGATTGGAAACGAGTCGATCGGCGACAACATGTTCCTCTCAACAACAGATGCTTATCAGAGCACATGGCTCAACAAGAACGCCACGAAGCTCAATGCCTTCACCATGCCGACATGGGTGAACTCGTCGTTGACATGGGAGCGTATCCAGACTACGAACTTCGGTGTAGACCTGGGCTTCTTCAACAATGAGCTTACACTTACTGCCGAGGTGTTCTCCCGCCTCACCAAGGACATGCTTGCCCCGGGCAACGCACTGCCTTCGGCCATCGGAGCTGGCGCACCCTATACAAATGCCGGTGAGCTTCTCTCCCACGGATGGGAGCTGAGTCTGGCTTGGCGCAAGCAGATGAACAAGGACCTGGGCCTCTATGCCAACTTCAGCATTGGCGATTCGAAGGTGAAGGTGAACAAGTGGAACAACACATCGAAGATCATCGGCCACACCGGAAGTACCTCTTACGCCTATGAGGGCGAGACCTGGGGCGACATCTGGGGCTTTGAGACCGACCGTTATTTCACGGAGAACGATTTCAGCGGCAAGGATGCCAACGGCAAATGGATCTATAAGGAAGGCGTAGCCGATCAGACTGGAATACAGACCGACAACTTCGTCTATGGTCCTGGCGACATCAAGTTCAAGGATTTGGACGGCGATGGAAAGATTACTGGCGGAAAGGGTACGCTGGAAGACCACGGCGACCTGAAGGTCATCGGTAACCAGTTGCCTCGCTACGAGTATAGCTTCCGCGTGGGTGGTACCTACAAGGGCTTCGACCTCGACCTGTTCTTCCAGGGCGTGGGCAAGCGCGACATGTGGACTTTGTCAGCATTCAACTTCCCCGAGATGCGTAATGCCGACCTCGCCATCTATGCCAACCAGACCAGTTACAACGTCTATGACCCCGATAACAACAATGTAAACATCAGTGAGAGCAACGCTTATCCTTGCCTCTGGCCGGGTAATGAGGGCTCTGGAAATGTGTCTGCACTGTCTGCTGGAGGTGGCGAGCACAACTACTATCCACAGTCCAAGTATCTCGTAGACATGTCTTATCTGCGTCTGAAGAGCGTGACGCTGGGTTACACCCTGCCCAAGAGCCTCACTCGTAAGGCCTATATCCAGGCACTGCGCATCTACGCTTCTGCCAACAATCTCTTCCTGCTCCACAAGGGCAGCGGTGACCTGCCTCTTGATCCGGAAATCAATGAGGGTCAGGGTGTTGCTTACGGTGGCTGGGGACGTACCATTCCTATTACCCGTTCTTGGGCTGTAGGTCTGCAGCTTACATTCTAAGTCATGATAAATTCTAAATAATGTCAACATGAAAAAGTCTATTATATATACATTTGCGGCTGCCGCACTGTTGCTGTCGAGCTGCAACGACCTGTTGGACAAATCACCGCGCGACACCTTTACCAATGCTCCGGCCTTCTGGAGCAACACTAACCAGGTGGAAAGCTATAGCAATGGATTCTATGAAAACTACATCGGCTATAACAGCGGCAGTTCCTACGGCTGGTTCTACTTCACGAGTCTATCGGATGATCAGGACAGTCCTGACTTCGACAACTGGAACTATACCACCATTCCCAACACTTCTTCGGAGTGGAGTGGCAGTATGAGACAGAACGGCTCGGCTGCTACCGTGGTAGGATTCAGGCAGGTGAGAAAGATCAATTATATGATCGATGGTCTCAAATCGTCGACTCTCAGCGGGGCTGAGAAAGCCAAGTTCTTGGGTATTGCCCGACTCAACCGCGCTTGGGCTTACTATCAGCTGGTACGCAAGTATGGTGATGTGCAGTGGGAAAATACGGTTATCGCTGACCCCAGCGATGAGGCTGTCTATGGCGCACGCACCGATCGCGACGTCGTGATGGACTCTGTTTTGGCCGACCTCGACTATGCAGTGGCCAATCTCAGTGCATCGTCAGACCGTACTTTGTGGAGCAAGAACATGGCCCTCGCCATGAAGAGTGATATCTGTCTCTACGAAGGCACATTCTGTAAGTATCGCACCCAGGCTGAGAACGGTAAGGCTGCCGATAACTCCCGTGCCCAGAAGTTCCTGCAGGAGTCGGTTGCTGCCTCTGAGGCCGTGATGGCTACAGGCACCTACAAGCTGACCCCGAACTACGGAACCATCTATAATCAGCTTGACTTGGCAGGCAATTCTGAGGTGATTTTCTATCGCCATTACGACCAGGACGTGCTCATGCACGGCATCGTAGACTACACCTGTAGCTCTACTACCCAGCGCGGTATCACCAAGGACGCCATCGACGCATTCCTCTTTACCGATGGCAAACCCAAGGCCACGACAACTCTCGACACCGACGACAAGGCCTATGCCAATGCCAACGGCAAGTATTCCATCCAGCATTTCCTGGACAAGAAGGACAAGCGCTTGGGCGTTCTCGTAGATTCCATCATTTGCTTCAGCGGCCATGGATGGGTTCGCAACAATCCTTCTCCCGACGGCGCACTGCCTGCAGAGATGACCTCCTGCACGGGCTACACCATCAAGAAGTTTGACAATGCGAGTCTGCCGCTTTATTATCGCACCAACACCAACACCGGTTACACTGATGCTCCGCTCTATTGGTATGCCATTATCCTGCTGAACGAGGCTGAGGCCAAGGCTGAACTGGGTACGATTACGCAGGCCGACCTCGACAAGAGCGTCAATCTGCTGATGGCTCGTGCCGGTCTTCCCAACATGACCGTTAGTCCGGCTGCCGACCCTGCCAACAACATGGGAGTGAGCAACCTGATTTGGGAGATCCGTCGCTGCCGTCGTTGTGAGTTGATGTGCGACAACTGGTATCGCTATTGGGACCTCGTTCGCTGGCATCAGCTGGATAAGCTGGATAGCAACAAGTATCCCAATATCAACCGCGGAGCCAATGTAGGAGCTGTGGCAGACCATAGTGGAGTGACGGTAGACGACTCCAACTACATCATCGCCACCAAGGCCACCCGTACATTCAATTCGAAGTATTATCTGTATCCAGTGCCATCCAACGAGTTGACGCTCAATACGGGCATCTCTCAGAACCCCGGTTGGTAAACGGTTGCAGCCCTTATCTTCTGCAGGAATCCACAGATATGGGCCCGGGAGATAATTAATTAAACTTAAAATACTGTCAGTCTATCAAGTCTGGCAGTATTTTTTGTATCTTTGTTGTTATCTAAGATCCTGATGAAATGAATAGGAAGATTTTAGGATTTGCCTGCTTAGCATTACTATCCACGGCACGGGGACAAGCTCAGGGCCTCAGTAAGGAGGAGCGGGGCACTATTGTCAGTGCTCTGAAGGGCTATACCCAAGGCATCAATACGGGTAAGATAGCCATAGATTCTACGCGGCTCGACGGCAACACGTTGAGTATTTTCCTCAACGATGGGCTCGGCGACGTGCCCATCAGGCAGGATAATGCCCAGGCGATGACGGAGTCGGTGAAACGTCTTTTGCCCGAGCGGCTCGCCGGAAAAGACGTCAGGCTGTTGGTGGGAGGCCACGAATTGATGTCGCTCATCCCACGAAGTATGCAGTCGGGAAGTAGTCGTCGGCAGGCTTTCACGCATCCTTCCACTGTGCCTTTGGTGCGGCGGGTGGATGTTCCTTATCGCCCAACCAATGGATTGGCAGACCGACACATTGCCCTTTGGCAGAGCCACGGCAAGTATTTTGAGCCTGGTTACAACCGATGGGAGTGGCAACGGGCACGACTTTTCGAGTCGGTCGAGGACAAATTCACTCAGAGTTTTGTGCTTCCTTACCTCATACCCATGCTCGAAAAGGCTGGAGCCATCGTGATGACACCCCGCGAAAGAGATGCCAATCCCTACGAGGTGATAGTAGACAACGACAAGCAGCAGGCCGTTTCTCCCTACGAAGAGACCAACGGCACGCAGGCATGGCGTCGTGGCGAGGGAGTGGGTTTTGCTTATTCTCGCCTCATTTACAAGGATTTTGAGAACCCATTTACAGAGGGAACCTACCGACAGGTCAACACTGTAAGGCGCGCCAAGGATGCCAGTACGGTGACTTGGACACCCGACATCCCCGTAGACCGCAGGTATGCCGTATATGTTTCCTATCAGACGCTGCCCAACAGCACCGACGAGGCCCTGTATACGGTCTACCATAAGGATGGGAAGACCTCGTTCCTGGTTAATCAACAGATGGGCGGCGGCACGTGGATCTACCTCGGAACCTTTGCTTTTGACAAGGGGACACGGGGAAAGGTGGTGCTGACTAACGTTTCCAAGAAAGAGCATCTCGTCGTTACGGCCGATGCTGTGAGGTTTGGAGGCGGTATGGGCAATATCGCACGATGTGCCGATAGCGACAGCATCTCCAGCTATACCAAGGGTAAAGGCAACGCCACCCTGTACGCTCGTAATGAGTGGCAGCCCCGTTTGGACTATCAACCTGAGGTGAGCGGCTATCCTCGCTACCTCGAAGGGGCGCGCTATTACATGCAGTGGGCTGGCATTCCATATAGCATCTATTCTCCCAGTCGGGGCAAAAACGATTACACCGACGACTTCAAAAATCGTGGAGTATGGGTAAATTATCTGGCTGGAGGCACCAAGGCATGGCCCGATGCCAAGGGTTTGAACATCCCCATAGACCTTTCTTTTGCCTTCCATACCGACGCGGGAACGGTATATGGCGACTCTATCATCGGCACGCTGGGTATCTATCAGACGAGCCAGTATGGCGGGAAGTTTGCCGATGGCACCTCTCGCGATGCCAATAGAGACCTCTGCGACCTGGTGCTATCGAGCATCACGCAGGACGTCCGGCGCGTGGCCGAGCCCCGATGGACCCGTCGCGGCATGTGGAATCAGCGCTATTATGAGGCATGGACACCCCGTGTTCCGGCCATGTTGCTGGAGTTGATGTCTCACGAAAACTTCGCCGATATGCGCTATGGACTGGATCCTCGCTTCCGGTTCGTGGCGAGCCGGGCTATATATAAAGGTATGCTCCGATTCCTGAGTGATGAATACGGCTACGACTATGTGGTTCAGCCGCTCCCCGTGAAGAATTTCTCGGCGTTGCTGGGAAAGAAGAATCGGGTGGAGTTGAGTTGGCAGGGCGTGGTCGACTCGCTGGAGCCGACTGCTGTTCCGGAGCGCTATATTGTGTATAAACGCATCGGAAACGGTGATTTCGATAATGGAACCGTGGTGAAATCAGCGTCTTACACCTGTGCCATTCCTATGGACGAGGTGGTCAGTTTCAAGGTGTCGGCCTTGAACAAAGGTGGTGAGAGTTTCCCATCTGAGGTGCTTTCGGTGGGCATCAACTCCAAGACCACACAGCAGCCAGTGCTTGTTATCAATGGCTTCGACCGCATTAGCGCTCCCGACGACTTCCGTTCTTCCGACGATGAACTGGCTGGATTCCTGGCCGATGACGACAATGGCGTGCCCGATCAGGAGATGATTTCCTACGTTGGAAAGATGAAAGAGTTCCGCCGCGCCATCCCATGGACCGACGACGACGCCTCCGGCTTTGGCGACAGCTATGGCAATGAGGAGCGGATTGTTATCGCCGGCAACACCTTCGACTATCCTGCGCTGCACGGACGCGCTATCATGAAGGCCGGATATAGCTTCGTCTCGATGAGCCGTTCGGCCATCAACACATCCAAAGCATTGAGCGCTTGGATGACGGGAAAGACTGAAACCACAACAGCCGACAAGGTGACGACAGGGCCTTTACCCTACGCAGCCATCGACCTTATCTTGGGAAAGGAGAAGCAGAGCAAGTTCGGACGACCGGGATTGCATCCCTTGAGCTTCAAGACATTCGATGAATCGATGCAGACTCTGCTCACCAACTATTGCCAGCAGGGGGGTAGGGTGTTTGTCTCTGGCTCGTATGTTGCTACCGATCTCTGGCAGAACCCATTGATAATAGGCAATAAAGCCGACCAGAAATTTGCCGAAAATATCTTGAAATACAAGTGGCGCGAGGATAGAGCCTGCACCACGGGACAGGTCAATTATGTGGTTTCGCCGCTTTCATCAGAGCGTACTCTGTTTGAATATCATAATCGGGCGAACGAGGAATCCTACGTGGTGGAATCACCGGATGCTATTGTTCCCGCCGACTCCTGTGCCTACACGGCTTTCCGTTATCCGGAAAACAACATGAGTGCGGGCATTGTCTATGGTGGCAACGGTAAGGACAACTGGCGCACCGTGGTCTTGGCTTTCCCGTTTGAATCGGTGAAAAGCGAAGCCATCAGGGACAAAATGATGGAGCAAATCCTCCGATTCCTCACGAAATAGATAGGAAATCAGCCCGAGAAGTAGTGCCCAATGCACTGACTTGAAGGCCGAAACAGAATATAGGTAGAACTCTGATATTAAATAAAATCAATAAGATATATGAAAAAAATCATAGATTGCTTTGTGCCGCAAGGCGTTGCAGAAGAGACGAATAAAAATGTAGAGACCCTGAAGGAACTCGACATCGTCAACCGAGTGATGGTTGTAGAGACATCGGTCAAGAGCAGTTCAACCCTGCGCGACATGGCCCAGCAGGCAGAAGCACCCTACACCCTGCTCTTCTTGAAGAACCAGTTCATCAACATGGGCTACCTCGCTTTGGAGCGGATGGTACAGATTGCCGACATCACCAAGGCCGGCATGACCTATTCCGACCACTATAACGTGTCTGCCGAAGGTATTCGCACCGATGCTCCCGTTATCGATTACCAGAAGGGAAGCCTGCGCGATGATTTCGATTTCGGCTCAGTGCTGCTCTTCAGAACCGATGCTTTGAAGGACGCTGCAGCTCGCATGAAGGCCGATTACCAGGCCGCCGGCTTCTATGACCTACGTTTGAAGATGGCCGAAAAGGAGTCGTTCGAGCACATCAACGAGTTTCTTTACTCGGAAGTGGAGCTCGACAACCGTAAGACGGGCGAGAAACTCTTCGACTATGTAGACCCCCGCAACCGCGCTTCACAGATTGAGATGGAGGCCGCCTGCACCGAATATCTGAAGGAAGTGGGCGCTTATCTCGAGCCACAGTTCCCCCACGTGCCCTTAGATGGTGGCGAATTTGAGTGCGAAGCGTCCATTATGATACCTGTACGCAACCGCATTCGCACCATTCGCGATGCCATCAACAGTGCGCTGAGCCAGCAGACCAACTTCAAATATAATGTGTTTGTGGTGGAAAACGGTCCTGAATGTCACTCGACCGACGGCACGACGGAGGCTGTAGACGAGTTTAAGGACGATCCTCGACTCATTCATATCATTCCGACGCGCAACGATTTGGGCGTGGGTGGCAGCTGGAACATGGCGGCGCACCATCCCCAATGTGGTAAGTTTATCGTTCAATTGGACAGCGACGACCTCTATTCCGGCCCTGATACCCTGCAGAAGATGGTCGATGCGTTCTATGAACAGAACTGCGCCATGATCATTGGCTCCTACATGCTCACCGATATCAACCTGAATATCCTGCCTCCCGGCAAGATCGACCATAAAGAATGGACCCCCGAGAACGGCCGCAATAATGCGCTGCGCATCAACGGACTGGGTGCGCCCCGTGCCTTCTTCACCCCCGCTATCCGTGAGATCAACCTGCCCAATGTGAACTATGGCGAGGACTATGCCCTCGGGTTGGCCATCTCTCGACGCTATCAGATTGGTCGAATCTATGACGTGTTGTACAACTGCCGCCGCTGGGACGACAACTCCGACGGTAATCTGAGCATCGAGAAGGAGAACCGAAACAACACCTACAAGGACCGCATCCGCACGTGGGAGCTGCTCGCCCGCATCGCCATGAACCAGAAAGCCGGGCAATAATGAGCGCAAAACAGAGAAACCTTGCACCGTGGGCTTGGATTCCCACGTTGTATTTTGCCGAGGGAATCCCCTATTTCATCGTCAACAACATATCGGTAACGATGTTCACGAAGATGGGGGTGCCCAACGGCGAGATGGCTCTCTTTACGAGCCTGCTCTATCTTCCGTGGACCATCAAGCCGCTGTGGAGCCCGTTTGTCGATATTATCCGCACCAAGCGCTGGTGGATTCTGGCCATGCAGCTATTGATGAGCGCCGCCTTTATCCTGCTCACGTTGTCGATTCCTCACCCCGGAGCATCGACGATTGCAGCCACTTCGACGCCCATCAGCATGTTCACGTTCACGCTCATCCTCTTTATTATTACCGCATTCGCCTCGGCCACCCACGACATAGCGGCCGACGGATTCTACATGCTCGCCCTGAAACCCGACGAACAGTCGTTCTTTGTGGGAATCCGCAGCACTTTCTATCGCCTGTCGTCTATCTTTGGGCAGGGCGTGTTGGTGTATATTGCCGGTGTGTGGGAGCATAGAACGGGCAACATTCCTATGTCGTGGATTGTGACGATGGGCATCACAGCCGTCATCTTCTCAGCCGTCTCGCTCTACCATATCTTCATGCTGCCTAAGCCTACGGCCGATGCTCAGCGCCTCTCGGCCGACGTGAAGGACAAGGCCGGGGAAATCATTTCGGAATTCGGCCGCACTTTTGCCACCTACTTCCGTAAGTCGGGCGTGTGGCTCGCCATCGTTTTCATGCTGCTCTACCGCCTTCCCGAGGCCTTCTTATTGAAGATGGTGAACCCCTTCCTGCTCGCAACACCCGAGAATGGCGGACTTGGATTGGCCACCGAAGACGTGGGCATTGTCTATGGCACGATAGGTGTGCTGTTTCTTACCATTGGTGGAATTATCGGCGGTATAGCCGCATCGAAGTGGGGACTCAAGAAATCGCTGTGGCCCATGGCTGCTTGCATGACCCTGCCCTGCGCCACCTTTGTCTACCTCAGCATGAGCCACGCCTCCAATCTGGTAGTCATCAGCACTTGCGTGGCTATCGAGCAGTTTGGCTATGGCTTTGGTTTCACGGCCTATATGCTCTATATGATGTACTTCTCCGAAGGCGAATTCACCACGGCCCACTACGCTATCTGTACGGCTTTCATGGCCCTGAGCATGATGATTCCGGGCATGTTTGCCGGCTATATCCAGGAGATGTTTGCCGGATTGTTTGGCAACGTGGCCAGCTACGAGTGGTTCTTCTGGATGGTCATGGTTTGTTGTATAGCCACAGTCATCGTCACTTTCTTTGCCCAACGGCAGGTTGACGAGCACTATGGGCGCAAAAACGCATAATATCGTATGAAAAAGCTTGTTCTTCTGTTTGCCTGTTGCCTGCTCTTGAGTGGTGCGCAGGCCAAGAAAGTGATAACCGGCATCGAGGTTTTGAAACTTCAGAACTTCAAGATGCTGGAGGGAAAGCGTGTGGGTCTGGTGACCAACCCCACTGGAGTAGACAATAATCTGGTGTCGGACATTGACCTCTTGCACCGCGCCAAGAACGTGAATCTCGTGGCGCTGTTTGGTCCTGAGCATGGCGTCAGGGGTAGTGCGCATGCCGGTTTCTCGGTCAACAACGACATAGATCCTGCTACCGGCCTGAAGGTCTACTCGCTCTATGGCAAGAACCGAACCCCGTCTAAGGAGATGCTCGAAGGCATCGACGTGCTGGTGTACGATATTCAGGACATCGGTTGCCGCTCGTTTACCTACGTCAGCACGCTGGGCAACCTCATGAAAGCTGCTGCCCAGAACCACATCAAGGTGGTGGTGCTCGACCGTCCCAACCCATTGGGTGGCGAAAAGGTAGAGGGAAATCTGGTGGAAGACGACTGCGTGTCGTTTGTCAGCCAGTTCAAGATACCCTACGTCTATGGTCTTACACCTGGCGAGGTGGCCTTGCTGCTCAACGGTGAGGGCCTGCTCGGCGGCGCGAAATGCGACCTCACGGTGGTGAAGATGAAGGGATGGAAGCGCCGCATGACCTACGAGGACACTGGTTTGAAGTGGGTGCTGTCGTCGCCCCATATTCCCCAGGCCACCACGGCCCTGTTCTATCCCATCACCGGCATTGTGGGCGAGCTCGACAGCCTGTCTATCGGTGTAGGCTACACCATGCCCTTTCAGCTCATTGGCGCCCCCTGGATCAAGGCACCGCAGCTGGCCGACGACCTGAATGCGCTCCGTTTGCCGGGCGTTTTGTTCCGTCCTGTCTATTATTCGCCTTATTATGCCTATGGCAAAGGCTCCGAGTTGCAGGGTGTGCAAATCTACCTCACCGATTATCGCAAGGCTCGTTTGTGCGACATCCAGTTCTATGTGTTGCAGGAACTCTACAAGCTCTATCCCGACCATCCTATCCTTGAGCAGGCTTCGGATAACCGCAAGAGCATGATCGACAAGGTATGCGGGTCCAAGCAGATACGTCGGCTTTTCTCCGAGCGCCATCTCTGGGCCGACGCCAAGCCCTATTGGGACAAGGACGTAGAGCAGTTTAAGCGTGTCTCCAAGAAGTATTACCTCTACAAATAGCACTCTGCATGCAGCAAAGAATACAGTCTGTCGACATCCTGCGCGGCATCACCATTGCCGGCATGATACTCGTCAACAATCCCGGAAGCGACTCGGTCTATGCCCCTCTGGAGCATGCCGAGTGGATTGGACTAACGCCCACCGACCTGGTGTTTCCCTTCTTCATGTTCATCATGGGCATCACCACCTATCTGTCGCTGCGCAAGTTCAATTTCGAATGGTCGTGGCCCTGTGCGCGCAAAGTGCTGAAACGGGCATTGCTGCTATGGTTCATCGGTCTGGCCATTGCCTGGTCCATCGGATTTGTGCGCGGACTCATCAGTCCCGACCATGCTGCCCTGTCGCTCGGGGAGAGACTGTGGGTGTCGGCCAACACGCTGGACCACATCCGCATCCTCGGCGTTCTGCCCCGCTTGGGTATCTGCTACGGACTGGCTTCGGTGGTGGGGCTGTCGGTCAACCATAGGTTCATTCCCTGGCTCATTGCCTTGATCTTCATCGGTTACTACATCCTGCTGCAGGTGGCCAATGGCTATGCCCACGACGCCAGCAACATCCTGGCCATAGTCGACGACCTCATCTTGGGCCACAACCATGTGTATCGGTGGGAGAGTCCCGACCCGGAGGGCATCCTGAGCACGCTGCCGGCGCTGGGCCACGTGCTCATCGGCTTCTGCGTGGGTAGGGTGGTGATGAATCTCGACAACCTCAACGACAAGATAGAGCGCCTCTTCATCTATGGCGCTGTGCTGCTCATGGTGGGCTTCCTGCTTTCCTATGCATGCCCCATCAGCAAGAAACTGTGGACGCCCACCTTCTCCTTGGTGAGCTGCGGACTGGGTTCGCTGCTGCTCGCACTGCTCACCTGGGTCATCGACAAGCGGCAGCATCGCGACGCCTCGTTGCGTTTCGTCCATGTGTTCGGTGTCAATCCGCTGGCCCTCTACGTGCTTTCCGATCTGTTGCTCATCCCTCTCAGCATGCTTCCGCTCGTTGGCGGCGAGAGCTTCCAGTCGGTTGCTTACGGAGCGATGGAGCCGTGGCTCGGCGCCAAGGCCGCCTCACTGGCATGGGCCGTGGTCTATGTGCTCATCAACTGGTGCTTCGGCTATTACCTTTTCAAGAAAAAAATATATATAAAACTATGATATTATTAGCAGACAGTGGTTCTACCAAGACCGATTGGTGTGTGGTAGACGGTGGCAAAGCCATCCAACAGGTGAAGACCCGCGGCACCAACCCCTTCTTCCAGACCGAAGACGAGATAGCCGCCGAAATACAGTCGGCCTTGGTTCCGGAGCTTCCCACAACCGAAATCAGTGATGTTTTCTTCTACGGAGCGGGCTGCACGCCCGAGAAACAGCCCATCCTGGAGCACGCGCTCAAGCGTCATCTCCACATCTCTGGGCGCTGCGAGGTGGCCTCCGACATGCTGGCGGCGGCCCGTAGCCTCTGCGGACACCAGCCGGGCATAGGTTGCATTCTCGGCACGGGCAGCAACTCGTGTGCCTACGACGGCGAGAAGATCACCCACAACGTGTCTCCCCTTGGCTTTATCCTCGGCGATGAGGGCAGCGGTGCGGTGCTGGGCAAACTGCTGGTGGGCGACGTGCTGAAACGACAGTTGCCGCAGGAGATTATCGACAGGTTTAATGAGAAGTTCCACCTCACCAATGCCGACATCATCGAGCGGGTGTATCGTCAGAAACTGCCCAACCGATTCCTGGCCAGTCTGGTGCCATTCCTGAGCGAGAACCTCAGTCATCCGGCTGTCTATCAGCTGGTGGAGAACAGTTTCCGCAGCTTCCTGCAGCGCAATGTGAAGCAATATGAGGGTTGGCAGAGGCTGCCCATCGGTTTTGTAGGCTCCATCGCCTACTATTTCCGACAGCCTTTGGAGAGTGCCCTACAGAAGGAAGGCATGAGCCTCGGCCGAGTGATTCAGGCACCTATGGAGGGTCTTGTGGCCTACCACACCGGCAGAATTTAGTTTCCATTCATCTGCATCCTGCGCTCGCCCAAGTCCTTGGGGCTGGCGAGGCGGATGCCTAAAACCGAAGAAACGATGTTCAGGAAAATATCAGAAGAATCTTCGCTCTACGACAACTTGGAGAAAAAGTCGGTCCATGAGCTACTCGTCGACATCAATGCAGAGGACAAAAAGGTGGCCGAGGCCGTGGAGCGGGCCATTCCTCAGATAGAGAAGCTGGTGTCGCTGGTGGCCCCCCGCATGAGGCAAGGCGGTCGACTGTTCTATATGGGAGCTGGCACGAGTGGCCGGTTGGGCGTGCTCGACGCGTCGGAGATACCGCCCACGTTTGGCGTGCCGCCCACCCACGTCATCGGATTGATAGCCGGTGGCGACACCGCCCTGCGCAATGCGGTGGAGAATGCCGAGGACAACACCGAGCAAGGATGGGCCGACCTCATGGAGCATCATATCAACAGGAAGGACACCGTGATAGGCATTGCTGCGTCGGGCACTACGCCCTACGTCATCGGGGCCCTGCGCATGGCGCGCCAGCATGGTGTGCTCACGGGCTGCATCACGAGCAATCCTGAGTCGCCTATGGCCGCTGAGGCCGACTATCCCATAGAGATGATAGTGGGTCCGGAGTTTGTGACGGGCAGCTCGCGCATGAAATCGGGCACGGGTCAGAAGATGATTCTCAACATGATTTCCACCAGTCTGATGATTCTCTTGGGCCGCGTCAAGGGCAATCGTATGGTCAACATGCAGCTCACCAACCAGAAACTCATCGACCGAGGCACCCGCATGATCATCGATGAACTGGGTCTCGACTATGAGCATGCCAAGCGCATCCTGCTTATGTACGGCTCGGTGAAGAAGGCAGTGGATGCGTATAAGGAAGAGGAGAGGGGAGAATAACAGCCTCTCCCCCTTGCCCTTCCCCCGGAGGGAGGGGAGTGATGTGCAGGGAAACCGTTTTGGTGGAAGGTCGATGCTGTGGGGTATTCACCATTTATCATATAGAAATGGATTTGCCGAACTCCGTTTTACAATCTCCTGCGGCGTTCATTCGGGCGCTCAGTAGGGACATGCCCCGTGCATGTCTGCACCGCCGGATGGCCTATGCTGTGGCTAATCACATTATCGTCGTGGGAATTTGAGGTCAAGAGTCTGTGTCCTTCTTGCCACCTATGGTGGCAAGAAGGACTCTTTTTATCATCAATATTTTGAGATTTTTTGTGCCTTTTGTGGATAAAATGGGTCTTCATCCACAGAATGCACAGAGGAATCGAAGGCCATTCTCGGTGGCTTTTAATCTCATAAAACCTTATCATGCCAAGGCAAAGGACATAGAAGGTCTATGCAAACCCTATCGTTTTATTCCCTTCGGCGGTGCGGACATGCACGGGGCATGTCCCTACAGAGCGATAATATAATCCGTTGTAACTCATTGATAATCAAGGTAGGTGGATATGGCTCTGAAATAAGGTACTAATCGCTCTGCGATTAATACCTTATCGTGACGCCTTTACTACCTAATCGCACCGCGATTACTACCTTTTCTCAAAACGAGGAGATAGGGTAGAGAGGGGCAGGTCTTTTTTTTCGTAGAATTTATATGGCAGAATCCTTGCAGTGTATTGATATTTTCGTATCTTTGCCACATATTCATCTCGATAGAGTCCTTGCTGTCTGAGGGTTGCGATAACCCGACCTCGAAGGCGCGTCGGATGAATATCACACTTATAACGAATCTAATTTTATGAAGATTTCTCGATTGTTGATGGCGGCCCTCCTGGTTTGTGGGGCACCGCTCACGGCCGGAGCACAGGGCAAGGCCAAGGTGCGCGTGGGTGTTTTTGATGGTCACGGCGTGGCGCAGACCTGCCTGTGGGAGGCTGTGTCGGCCGTGAGGGTAGACCCGGATATGACCGTTCGCACGGTCACCACGGGCGACATTGCCAACCATGTGCTCGACTCGCTCGATGCCATCGTATTTCCCGGTGGTGGCGGCTCCACCGAATATCTGAACCTCGGGCCCGAGAATGTGGCGCGGGTCAAGGCTTTCATCGCCAAGGGTAAGGGCGCCGTGGGCATCTGCGCGGGTGCCTACCTGTTCTCAGACACGCCCAACTATGCCTGCATGGCGCTCAATGGGGCCAAGGCCATCGACGTGGAGCACGACAATCGCGGCCACGGCGTTTCCAAGCTCACGCTGACCGCCGAGGGCAAGAAACTGTTTCCCGAACTGGCTTCGCGCGACACTTCCTTCGTGTTCTACTACGAGGGGCCGGTGTTTGTGCCTGCCGAGGGCGCTCAAATCCACTACACCACCATGGCCACGATGGAGAGCGACGTGCACGAGGAGGGCAATGCGCCGGCGAATATGACCAACAATCGGCCGTTCTTCCTCACCAACGACTATGGCCGGGGGCGCGTGTTCAGCAGCATAGCCCATCCCGAAGCCACGCCAGGCATGATATGGATGATTCCCCGCATGGTGCGCTGGACGCTCCGCATGCCCGTCAAGGCGTATAAGAAGCGGGTGATGAATCCCGACGTCTACAATCGTGAGATACTCATGACCAAGGCCGATCTCAAGCAGGAGAGCAGCTACTACGACACGTTGCTCTATGCCTCTCCGGCCCGCAAGATTGCTGCTCTCGACTGGTTGCAGGCTCATCGGTCGTGGGATGCCAAGCGCTGGATTCAGGGATTGCTCTTCGATGGCGATGCCTCCGTGCGTGTGCGTGCCGCCCGATTCATTGCCGAGACCGACTATCTCACCTACGAAAAGGATCTCGCTGCTGCCTGCCGCAACGAAAAAGAGCCCTCGGTGAGGGCTCAGATGGAGAAATATCTCCGGCTGCTGCGCGAGTTGCTGCCGGAGTAGAGTGTGGTGGAGTGCATGTGAGGATGTGTTCTGTGAATGGCGGCCTCTCCCCCTTGCCCCTCCCCCGAAGGGAGGGGAGTAGAATGACCGAAACACCTCTTGTTTACAAGGGAATGGCAAGGGTGTAGTAGGGACATGCCCCGTGCATGTCCGCACCGCCGCATGGTCGTAGAGTTTTCGGTTTTTCTTTCACGCAGAGCCGCAGAGAATTTGGAGGGCTCGCGCAGAGGTTATTATTTTCCCACACAGAGTTTGGGAGTCTTAGGAAGTTAATTTCCAAACAGCATCAGTATTATTGCAGAGCGAAGAGCGTAGCTCCTCTGTGCCCTCTTAACCCCTGTGTGAGCCATATCACCACCGCGCGAACCCTCCTTTTCCTCTGCGGCTCTGCGTGATTCATGGCTATCACACGCTCTTTCCCTCCGGCGGTGCGGATATGCACGGGGCATGTCCCTACTGAGCCTCCGCCTTATTTCCATGATACATGCGATTATCCTGCATTCTACTCCCCTCCCTTCGGGGGAGGGGCAGGGGGAGAGGCTGCCCTTCCCCCAATCCTCACAGCGTGCCGGCATCGCCGTCTCGGTTGTTGATGTTCTTCTGAATCTCCTTGCTCTTGCCCGAGAAGAAGTTCCAGCTCACGCCCAGCAGGATGGTAGATTTGTTGTCATCGATCCACGTGCGCGACCGATAGTTCATCACGTTGTTGTCTATTGTCTTGGTCGAATACTTGGCTTTGGTGAACAGCCAGAGGCAGGTGGCGGTGAATTTCCATGCTCCTTTCTGATAGAATGCCATGACGTGATTGTTGTTCTCGTCGCTGGTGAGGTAGGTTCCGCTCAGTCGTTTCGACACTATTCGCCCCATATAGTTGGCTCCCCAGTTGCCTTTGCGAAAGTTAAGTCGTAGTTGCACAGGCGTGTACCAGAAAGAGTGGGTGCCGATGATGTTGCTTCTGAGTGTATAGCGCATGGCATATCCTATCACGTCGATGGTAAACACATCGTTTCTGAAGGGTTTGAGTTTTACACTGGCTGTACCTCCCGACTGCCACAGGCACGTGGCATTCTCGTAGGACGACACAATCGTCGACTGCCCGTTCACCGTCTTCCATTGGTAATAAGTGTTCTGCGGCTTGTCGGTATAGATCGCAAACAGCTGAAACAAGGTGTTTATCCAGTCCGTCGTGTAGCTATAGTTTACTACTCCTGTATATTCGCCGCCGGTCTTGAGCCATGGGTTTCCCTGACGGATGAGGCCGGGAATGACCACCGAACTGCTCTTGCTCAGGTCGGCCACCGACGGGATATTCAACCCGAAACCAAAGTGGAACTTCAACTGACTATGCCCGAAATTGCGAGCCAGGAGCAGTTTGGGCGAGGCGAAGAACTTGCGATAGCGGGTGTCGTCGTTATGGGTGGAGACATAGTTGAGCGTTACACCCACGCGATAGTCCCATTTCTTCAGTTTGCTGCGGTATTCACCGTAGAGATTATGAAGCGTGTACGACGAGGAATAGTTGTAGGGCGTGTAGTCGGAGAGCATGTTGCTGATGACATAGTCCGACCGCGAGAGCCTTGCCACATAGCCCACGGAGAGCATACTCTGGCCCCACGACTTCTCGTAATCCACCTCGCCGATGAGCGAATACTTGTTGTTTCTGGAGTTCATCTTGTCGTCTACGAGCATGCTGTCTGCTACCGTGGTGCCCTGTAGGTTGCTGTTCTCCTGGGTGTTGCGGTAGTAGGTGCCCACCAGGTCGGCATAGATGGTCTGCTTCTTGGGCAGCTTCTTCTCGAAGTAGAGGTCCACCGAGGGGCCGAAAGAGTTGGTCCAACTGTTGTTTTGGCCTTGTGCGTCGCTCCACAACGGGTTGTTGTTGGCCTTGATTTCTTGTTTCCCACGAGAGAAAGTGTAGAAGAAATTGGGCGATGCCGATACCTGGAAAGTGATGTCTTCGGGCTTGCTGAAGGTGTATTTCAGGTTGAAATTGTTCACCGTATAGCCAAAATGGTCCTTTCCGTGATAGGTGTAATCGGCCAGCGAACCGTCGCTCTGGGTAAAGAGATAGTGCTGTTCGAAGTGGCGATTGTGATAGTTTCGGATGCTGTTGTCGTAGTCGAAGGAGAACTGGTTGAATCCCTTGGTATAGCGGAAATAGGCTGAGTTGTCACCCATCCAGGTGGTCACGGCTTCCGTGGCATCCACACCCACAGCATAACCGTTGTCGAGTGGGGCGGTGATGACGTTGAGCACGAGGTCCACATCCGACCAGCGGGCTGGCGGATCGTTATAGTATTCCACCCGCCTGATCTTGTTGGAGGGCACCATTTTCAGGTCGTTGTCCTTGGCCTCGATGCCGTTGAGCAGTATCTTCATCCTCTTCCCCATCATGTTGTTGAGCTTCTGGGTCTGCGGGTCGAGATAGATTCCAGGCAGCGTGGCGATGAGTTCCTGCGACTGGCGGGAGTTCTTCACCTGCTCGGCACTGAACGTATAGGACGAGTGGTCCACGTAGTCGGTCTTCACGCTGCCCTTCACCGTAACGCCCTGCAGGTTGTAGGCATCGGGCGTGAGGCGGATGTCGCCCACACGGCGCTGCCTGATGAGCCTGCTGTAAGGCTTGTAACCCACATACGAAATCCTGATGATCGCCTCGCGTTCGGGGCACGGAATGACGAAGTCGCCGGCCTCGTTGCTCACGCCTCCGTTGATGAAGGTGGAGTCGGCGGCATGGAGCAGAGCCACGTTGACATACTCCATGGGTCGCCCCTTCTCATCGAGCACGCGGCCGATGACCTTTGCCGACTCCTTCTGCGTGCACTCCACGGTGATGAGCGAGTCGCTGATGTTCACGGCGATGGGATAGAATCCGATGATGTCCTGGATGGCCTTGGGCAGCGAGGGCGCCACCACGTGCTTGGTAATCGAGAAGTCTTCGAGTTCGTTGTAGATGAAACTGATGCGGTAGCGCGTGGAGAGGCGGTCCAGATCCTTGAGCACTTCCGACATCGACTGGCGGTTATAGTTGCGGTTCACCTGCTGTGCCTGGGCGAGAAGAGCCGTGAGGCACAGGAGAAAGAGTATATAGAATTTTTTCATGGAGCAGCAGTTTTATTCGACGATGAGTTGCCCGGCTTCCACCGTGACGGAGATGTTCTCAAACTGGTTCAGGTCGTTCACCACGCCATCGAGACCCTTGTGGCTGTCCCACTCGTAGTAGAGGCGCAGCTGTCGGGCCTCGTTGCGGCGGAAAACGGGTTTCAGGCCGTAGTAATTGGCTATCTCCGTGGCGATGTTCTGGAGCGACACGTTTTCGTAAGTCTTGTGTATGGGTGCCTTTTTTGCCGGTACCTTCAGCGTGTCCTGCACGGCGGAGTCCACCTTCTGGGCCACGGCCTGCGTGCTTTTCGTGGGCTGTGGCGTGGGGGCAGAGGGGCGTCGGGCCAGGCGGATGGCCGCGAAGGCAATGCCCGAAACGATGAGAATGCCGACGAACGAGGCCGCTATCTGCTGCCATTTGCGCGAGCGGGGCTGCTGGGCGGTACGGCGTTGCAGGGCCGCCCACTCCTCGTCGAGGTCGGGCTCGGCAGTGTTCGTGTGGACTGCGGCATCCACGTCGACCAGCGTCTCGTAGAGGCGGCGGCACTCGTCGTCCTCCATGATGCTCTCCATCTGTTGCGCCGAGTAGCGCTCGGGGTGGTCGATAAGGTCTAAAATCTGTTCCAACTTATCCATTTTGCATTACGGTTTAAATTGTTTCTGTATTTGCTTGATGCCCTGCGAGAGGTGCTTGTAGACGGCCACTTCGCTTATTCCGAGCCGTTCGGCTATCTCCCGATACTTCAGTTGCTCTCTGAAGCGGAGGAGAATCACCTGCCGGGTCTGCGGCGTGAGCTCGCGGTCGATGAAGTGGAGAATGGCTTCGAGGTGGTCTTCCTGCGGTTCGGCAGGGGCGATGGAGGGCGCGGTCTCCAGCGTGAGCATCCGGCAGATGCGCTCGCCACGTCCCATCCGGTCGAGCAGGTTGAGGCAGCGGTTGCGGGTGCAGCGCAGCAGGAAACTGCGGGTGCGCACCCTTTCCTCGGGCGTCTGCTCCTCGCGCACCGATATGTTGCCGTGGATGATGTCGGCAAAGATGTCGCTCACCGTGTCTTTGCTGGCTTCCTCGTCCTTCAACAGCATCATGGCCATGCGATACATGGCCGTGTAGTGTTGTCGGAATAGCTGTTCTGTGGTCTCCATTTCGGGCATCGTTTTTATAGGATTACAGTTGGATAGCTTTTTTCCTAACCCCAAATCGCAAAAAATATTATTATTTTTCGTCAGAGTTTTGTGGATTTCTCCCTCGCAAAAAGCGCATTGAACGCTATTTTTCAACAGGGGTCTGTCGTGTTCGTTGAGTTGATAATGAGACCTTTTCTGAATCATTTGGGAGAAACAAAAATCCCGATAAGACGGGTGTGCCTTATCGGGATGAGGGATGATGGGATCGTCGTGGCCTACGGCATGAGCTCGGCGAGCTTGTTGCGCAGCACCTCGCCGCGCAGTCCGTCGCCAATGACCTTGCCCGTCTTCACGTCTACGAGGAACATGGCGGGTATGGCCTGTACCTTGTAGGCATCGGCAATCTTAGCCTTGTCGACGCCGTTGGGCCAGGCGATTTGCTCTTCTTTCAGCGCCTTCTTCCAAGCAGCATCGTTGCGGTCGAGCGAGATGCTGATGATTTGCAGACCCTTGTCTTTATATTGCGCATAGCAATTCTTCAAGTTGGGAATCTCTTTGCGGCAAGGAACACACCAGCTTGCCCAGAAGTCGATGAGCAGATACTTCTTGCCTTTGGTAAATTTAGTGGAGGGAGCGCTCTTTCCATCGGCGCTCAGCACGTCGAACTTGGGATAATCCTTGCCGGTCATGCCCTTGGGGAATATCTGCTCTTTCATAATCTTTCCATAGTAGGAGTTCTTTGCTGCGTCGGAAAGTTTTTCGTAATCGGCCTTGTTCTCCGGGGTGAAATATGTGTAAGTGTCAAGCTGCATGAACGGTCCCCACCAGCTGTCGGCATTCTCTGCAAACATCCTGGGGTAGCGATCCTGCAGCATTTTGAAGAATCCGGCATCGCAAGCCATGAAGTCTTTCCACTCCTGTGAGCCGCGAAGCTGGGCCGAGCGCACAGAGTCTTTGCTGGCATAAGCCGCGTTCACCTTGTCGTTGATGTCTTTGTAGCCATCGTGATAGGCGTCGTTGTAGATGCCAAGAAACTTCTTGAATGCGCCAATCTTCATCATATACTGAGCGTGGAGCGGACTGTTGTAGACCTTCTCGTCGGTAGAAGAGTAGTATTTCTCCTCGCGTCCGTTCTCCTCCTGGGCTGTCAGCGTGGCGCTGACGTTCTCTCCTTTGGTGGTCATGAGGTGGAGCAGGGTGCCCGGCACGTCCTTCACGCGGAAGTTGATCATGCGCGGTTCCTCGATGGGAAGGTTGAAACTGGCTTCACCTCCGGCAAGCGTAGCCGTGGCAATGGCATTCTCTGTCTGATGGGTACTGCCCAGAGCAGCCTCAATCACTGTACCGTCGGCCAGACCTTTAATGGTGAGCTTGACGGTGCTTTGTGCGCTGGCCCAGCCATAAGAAGCCAGGAGCACGAGAGTCATCATAGTTTTTTTCATACGGATATGTTATTTAGTTGCATTATACTTCAGTGTTCCACCTCCGGGATTCTCGATGGCTCCGAGCGGGAATACCATAGTCCAGAGATAAGAGTCGCCGGGCAGAGTCTCAGTCACCCCATTGCGCACACGGGTGAGCGTGTAGGGATAGGTGCCCTCGGCGTTGAGTCGGCGTATGTCGGCAAAGGGCAGGATGGAGCCAATGAGCTCGTTGAACTTCGTGCGGCAGATATACTTCATGGCCTCGGCAGCCGTAGAAGCTGTGAGGGGCTGGTACTTGTCGGCGAGGATTCGGGTCTTGCGCACCTTATTGAGCAGGTCCATGGCCTGAGTGAGATTGCCCTTGCGAGCCTCGCACTCGGCCTTGATGAGATACTGTTCGGCCGTGCGGCAACCGCCCATATTGAAATATCCGGTGGTCATGCCATAGTAATAGATGGTGCCTCCGCCGTAGTCGCGCAGCTTCCAGTTGGAGAAGAACTTGGCATCTCCGTCTTCAACGGTCTGTGCGCGCCACTCGGGTAAGGGGATAATGGCGGTGGCCGACGAGTTGTCGCCATGTTTGAAGTCGTAGTTCTCAATGTAGTCGAATCCCATGGGCGATGTGGCACGGGTCCATACGCCGGCCGTTTCGAGGTTGCTGCGATGGCTCTCGTAGAACTTGGTCCAGTCGTAGAGCGCGTCGTTCATCGCCAAAGCCTTGTCGGCATACTCCTCGGCCTTGTCGTAGTTCATCATCGTGAGATAGACACGGGCCAGGAAAGCATAGCAGGCAGCCTTGCCGGGCAACAGGATATTGCGCCCCTGGTCGGGCAGATAGGGCAGCGCCTCGTTGATGTCGGCTATCATCAGGTCGTAGACTTGCTGGATGGTGCCCTGTTCGTAGGGTGCGTTTACGGCCGAGCTTGTGATGATGGGCACGCAGAGTTTGGTGCTGGCCGTGGAGCCCTCGTAGGTATCTGCATAGAAGTTGGCCAGCTGATAGTAGGCCATGGCGCGCATGGCCTGAGCGTAGGCATATACCGTGTGGCGCTCAGCGTCGGTGGCATCGGTGGCGGTCATGGCATTCTCCATGACCAGATTGGATACGGCGATGTTGGAGTAACCCTGGTAATAGGTGGTCTCGTCGGAGTTATTCCACTCGGCCCTATCAATGGATGTGTCCCACAGATAGTTGGCTTGGTAGAGCGGATAGGAGCCCGTGAGGTAATAGCTGGAGCAATATTTGTCGCCCAACAGATAGGCCACCTGGGCAATGTTGTAGCGATGGGCACCATACTCATAGTTCAACATCTCAGAGTAATCGGCCAAAGTCTCGGGGATATTCTTCCCCTTGGGCTTCTCGTTGAGATAGTCGGAGCAGGCTGTGAGCGACAGACCGACTAAGGTTAAGGCAAAGAAAGCCTTGATTTTATTCTTATTCATGATGGCGCAAATTTAGAAGTTAAGATATAAACCGAGCACATAGGTGGTGGTGTTGTAGCCTCCCAGCTGATACTTGGCCTGCTCGCTCTTGGCCCAGAGGAATGGATTCTCCACGTTGAGCTGTACCCGGGCATTAGTGAGATAGGCCTTGCGGATGAGCGCAGAGGGCAGATGGTAGGCCAAAGACACGTTGCTCAGCTTGACATGAGACGCGTCGAGCAGGTTGGCCGAGGAGTAATAGTAGGTGGAGTACATGCTCGTGAGCGGCAGACCAGCCTCGATGAAGGCGGCACGAGGTACGGATGTGGTGGCCTCGTCGCCCGCTTGCATCCATCGGTTGGCAATATCGCTGCTCAGTCCGCCCATCTTCGACACATAGCCAATGCCACTTACGTAGGCGTAATTGAGGAAAGGCATGTTGGCGTTACGCATCTTGTAGTTGCCCTCGTAGGTGAAGAGCATGGAGAAATCGAAGTTGCGCCATGAGAGCGTGGTGCCAAACGAACCGCTGTAGGTGGGTCGGGCGTTGCCGATGCACTTGATGGCGTCGAGCGATGTCGGCGCGGTGGTAGATATTTCGCCATTCTCATCATAGACCTGCGGCATTCCCTTGTCGCTCAGTCCGGCCCATTCATAACCATAGATGGCACCATACTGGTCGCCGATGGTAGGATAGGCTGTGGAGTAGTCGAGGGCGAGGAAATAGACCGGAGCCTTCACGTTGACATATTCCACCTTGTTCTTGTTGAGCGAGAGCATGCCGTTGAGCGTCCATGTGAGGTCGCCCGTGCGCACAACGTCGCCTGCAAGCGTGAGCTCCAGGCCTCGGTTGCTCATCTCGCCATTGTTGATGGCGTAGCTCGAATAGCCGTAGCCCTCGGTGGGCACGCCCTGACTGGTGGCCAGCAGGCGCTCACCATATTTATTATAGTAGTCGATGGTACCACGCAGACGATTCTTGAGCAGCGAGAAGTCGGCTCCGATGTTGGTCACCTTGGTCTTCTCCCACGAGAGGTCGCTGTTGGGGCGAGAGGAGACATACTGCTGAGGCTCACCGATGTTGTAGTTGGTGCCCGAGTAGGTCACCAGATAGGGCGAGTAGGTAGGGTTCACATTACCCGTGATACCGTAGGTGGCGCGCACCTTGAGCATGTTGATCCAATGGATATCCTTGATGAATTTCTCGTTGGAAGCGTTCCAAGACAAGCCCACCGACCATATCGGCTTGTTCTGATACTGGTTGCTTGTGCCCCAGAGGTTGGAGCGGTCCCAGCGCATGGAGGCCGAGAGGGTGTAGCGCGTGTCGTAGGTATAGGCCGCGTTGCCATAGATAGATACGTAGCGGTTCTTGGTCTCGTAGAACTGGGCAGGCTGGCTCAGTGTGGCATAATTGCTGAAAGCATTGGTCACGCCGTCTATGAGCATGGCCTCGTTGATAGCTCCCGAGGTGAGCGCCTGGTCGTTGTAGTTGTAGTAGGTGTCGCGGTGCATCTCCAGTTTGTTCTCTCTTGTCTCAGTGCCGAGGATGGCGGTGATGTTGTGCAGGCTGGAGATGGTGTAGTCGAACGACAGCTGCTGGCGGAAGTTATACGACTTGCGATACTGGTCGCGCGTGTAGAGCACGTTGCCGTAGGGCAGGTTATAGGTGAGGCTGCCATTGTCTACGGTGGCAAAACTGTTGACAAGGGCGTTGGTCCCCAATGAGCCTGCCTCCTGAATCTGGCGGAACTTGTTGGAGCCGCGCTCGTATTGGAACGAGGCCGAATACTTCAACCATGAGTTGATGTCGATGTTGAGGCGGGCATAGGCGCGCAGGCTGATCGACTTGGTGTTGGCTATTCCCTTGTCGAGATTGGCCATGGGAGTGATGTCTTCGCTATACATGCCGTATTTGGCGAGTGCCTGCTGCTTGGTGGAGTTGTAGAGCAGGGAGGCCGGACGGGTGTAGTAACTGCCGTCGGCATTCACCAAATCGTCGTAGGGCAGCACCGTGTAGCCTGGCGACAGCGGGTTGTAGGTCTGCACATCCTCATCGCCAAACTGCATGTAGGAGCCCACTTCGAAGGTCATCCACGGGGTGAGCTTGGTCACATTGTTAAGGTTGATGCCTATCGACTGGTCTTTGGAATACTTGTCTTCGTAGGCATTATGCTTATAGGTTGCCGAGGCTTTGAACATATTTTTGCCCGTGGTCTTGGCCAGGTTGAGGTTGTATTGCTGCTCAAACTGGTCGCGCTTGGCATATTGGGCCACCTGATCGTAGTAGTTGTAACCCTTGTCGGCCAGGGCGCTGAGCGTGCTGTTCATCTGTGCCTCGGAGGTGTTGCCGGCATAATAGTTGAGTATGGCGTTGATGCCGGCATTGGGATAATAGTTCTCCGCCAGTGCTTTCTGAGCGTAAGCCTGTGCGCCGGCACCCTGCAGTGAGGTGTTGCTCTGGGCCCATTCCTTCTCCAGCGCCACCATGTCGGCACTCGATGCCAGGTTGCCGGTATAGAGACCGTAGGGCTTCCAGGCCAGCGAGGTGTTGAACCCCACCTCCAGTTTGTCGTTCTGCGAGCCTTTCTTCGTGGTGATCACGATGACACCGTTGGCCGCCCGCGCGCCATAGATGCTGGCTGCAGCGGCATCTTTGAGCACGGTGATGTCTTGAATGTCGTCCATGTTGAGGTCGGGCAGGTTGGTGGTCACCCGTCCCTGCTCGTCCATGGTCTGGTTCTCGATGGGGAACCCGTCGATGACATAGAGTGGAGAGGTCTCTCCATACATGGTGGAGAGGCCGCGGATGGAACCGTTGTTGTAGCCCGCCACCTCACCTTCGAGCACCGACGTGAGATTGTTCATGCGTTTGGTCTCCAGCTCCTTGGTGGTGACCTTGGCAAACGAACCCGTGGCACGCTCCTTGGAGAGTGTCTGATAACCGGTGACAATCACCTCGTCGAGCAGTGCTTTGTCCTCGCCCATGGCGAAAGTGATATTCTCTTTTTTGCCCACGGGCATGTTGGTGGTCTTCATGCCCACATAGCTCACCTGCACGGCTTGGCAGTTTTCGGGAATGAGGAGCTCGAACCTGCCGTCCACATTGGTAATGGTGCCGTAGGGAGAACCCGGCACATTGACTGCCGCACCGATGAGCGGCTCGCCCTGTTCGTCGGTGATGGTGCCCGTAATGCGCTTCAGCAGCTCCTTAGATTCGCCATTGCCAGTCTGCGGGGCGGCCTTGGGAGTGGCTTTGCGCGATATGCTGATGAAGTTGCCGTTGACCGAATAGCTGAACGGCTTGCCCTCCAACAGCTGGGCCACGGCCTGCTGGGCCGATGCCTTGACGATGTTTTCGTTGATCGTATAGCCCTTGACATCGTCGACGACAAACAGGATTTTGTATCCCGACAGATTCTGCACTTTCTTCAATGCCTGACTCAGTGGCACCCCTTTGAGCTGGAGAGTCACCGTAGGCTTGGAAGTTGTCTGGGCTTGCGAAGGTTGTGGCGCAAGGGCGAGCATGGCAATGAGAAGCCACGCTCCGTGTTTCAAACAATCTCTCATACTTTTATATCATATAATTAAAGAATCTAATAATAGGTACGGGGAGGAGGTTGGAATGGTGGCAAATAGAAAGGAGAAAAAGAGATTTTTTTAGGATTTCTCTCTTTTTCTCTATGGTTCGATAACAATCTGGTTGTTTTCAAGGGATGCCTTAAACCTGTTCAGGCTGTTCAGCATGTCGATGGTCTCGCTCGCAGGCTGACGTCTTTGGATGGCGAAATTGAGGCGCAGGTCCTTCAGGGCGGAATCCTTGAAGACCACGGGCAGATGATACCATCGGCCCAAGTCGTTGGCCACATCCTCCAATCTGCGGTCGTCGTAATAGAGCTGGCCCTCGCTCCAAGCCGTCTCCTCGGCGGTATTCACCTGCGAAACGGTCATGCCCTGCTCGCTCACCTCAGCCCTTTGGCCCGGTTTGATGAACTGTGATACAGAGTTGCCCACGGGTTTCACCTCCACGCTACCCTCTACCAGTGCCACGGTGGTGGGCTGTGAGGGATAGGCCTTCACGTCGAAGGTGGTACCGTGCACGGTGGTGGTCATCGTTTTAGTCAGCACGACAAAGGGGTGCTGGCGGTCTTTGCTCACCTTGAAGAGCGCTTCGCCCTCGAGATGCACGGTACGGGTGGGTCCCTCGAAGTGGCGCGGATAGTCGAGTCTGCTGTTGTTGTTGAGCGTGATGGTGGTTCCATCGGCCATGTTCAGGGTCATGGTCTCACCATCGGCGGTAGTGATGGTTGCCACATTGGATGCTCCGGCCGATTCGGTCACCTGGCTGAGCATCTGGCGTTCGGGTGTGAGGTTCTTGTAGATGCCAATTCCAGCCACCAGAGCGAGCATGGCTGCTGCCCCAATGAGGCCTCCTATAAAATAGGTGCGGAATCCCGATGCTTGTTTCATGCCGTGGCTTGGGGTAGGCAAGGAGGCCAGCACGCGCTTGAGCTCAAGGTCTACGTCGGGCACAGCCACCTGTTCTTCCATGAGCGAGCGCTCGGCCGAGGCCAACAGCTTCAGCGATTGCTGGGTCTCCTCATCGTGGGCAAGCCATGTCTCTTCCTCGGCAGACAGGCTGGTGTCTTCCGTTGTAGACCGCATGGCCTTGATGGCGGCTTCCATGCGTCTCATGTCCATATCTGATTGATGTGTTGTCATTTCACATATAGATACGTTTATGATACAGTTTCGGTTGCAGGAGGATAGACATTTTTTGGGGCGAATTTGCCGCGGAGCAACTTCAGCGCCTTCATCACATGACGCTTTACGGTGTCATGGTGAATGTGGAGTTGCTCTGCCACCTCGTCATATTTCCGGTGTTCGAGAAAGCATAGGGTGAGAATGGTCTTGGTGGGTTCTTCCAGCTGTGCCATGAGCATGTCGACAGATTGCTGGCGCTGCTCGGCCTCATGGTCGTCGATGTAGCACTCGTCTACGGCGTGCAGGTAATAGTCGGAATAGCGGTTGAGCACCTTGAGATGGCGCAGATGGTCCACGCAGCGGCGCTTCACCGAGACCAGAAGCAGGGTGGGGGCCTTGTCTGCATCGACGGTCTCCCACTGGCTCCACACGCGCGAGAAGGTCTCGCTCACGATGTCTCGGCTTGCCTCCCGGTCGTGGGTTATCTGCAGGGCATAGTAGAACAGTCGGGAATATTGTTCCCGAAACAACTGCTCAAACCTCTGCTGCTGCCCATTATTGCCCATCGCCATCTACTTAATAATTGCAAAGATACTATAAATTTTGGTTTAACTCCGCCGCTATTCGTAGAAAATATGGGAGGGATTGTTATTTTGCGGGAGGTTGATTCCTTGTTGGATTATAGTTCATGACCTCCTCTTGATGATTCTCTGTGGCTCCTTTCCATATCATGTCATCATTTCTTTGTGGCTTTTTCCATCCTAATATTTCTCCCCTGCCAACGCTTCTTTCTCCTTAAATCCCCTTGCGTTTCTTTCCCTTCTGCTCCCTTTTTGTCATAGGGTGATAAGGAGGAGGGGAGCGTGGAGATGGCATGATATTTTATTACAAACCCTTGTCTGTATTTCAAAAATTCCTCATCGCATTTATTTTGCTTCGGAATATTGAGAAATGACGGGTTTTCTGTATGTGGCTATCAGATGGGATATTAGACAGGTGGATATTTTTAGAACATATCGTAGTTTTCCATTTGTCCTGCGATTACTATGTTTTGATGTCTGTATTGGGCCTGAATCGGACTGCGAAAAAGGCCGGATGGCTGGGCGAAAAGGGCTTAATCGATTGGCGAATGGGTAGAGATGGCAGGTGGATGGGGCGCTTTAGGCGCTTCGGAGAGGGGCTTGGGGCTTGATTTCGAGCCACAAAATTGTAGAATACAAGGATTTGGGGACAAGTTTTTGGTGAAGTAATCTTGACAGCCATGGGGTGGGGTGACAGGGCTTGTGTTATGACAACTTGTCACAATTGTATCATTTGTCTGCCCCTCGGCACGCCATTTGTTAGTACAAGGGCAGGTCGGAAGACCCGTGGCCAAGGCTGCAACAGAATGGCTGAGCTACATCAACACGAAAAAATAATTTAAAATATATACTATTATGGGAAAGATTATTGGAATCGATTTAGGTACTACAAACAGCTGCGTTGCCGTGTTCGAAGGCAACGAGCCGGTAGTGATTACAAACTCTGAGGGTAAGCGCACCACTCCGTCTGTCATTGGTTTTGTGAAAGACGGCGAGCGCAAGGTGGGCGATCCTGCCAAGCGTCAGGCTGTGACCAACCCGAAGAACACCGTTTACTCCATCAAGCGTTTCATGGGAGAGACCTACGAGCAGAGCCGCAAGGAGGCCGAGCGCGTGCCTTACACCGTGATCAACGACAACGGATATCCTAAGGTACAGATTGAGGGTGCAGCCCATCCTTACACCCCGCAGGAGATTTCGGCCATGGTGCTGCAGAAGATGAAGAAGACCGCCGAGGACTATCTCGGTCAGGAGGTGACCGACGCCGTGATCACGGTGCCCGCCTATTTCTCCGACTCGCAGCGTCAGGCCACCAAGGAGGCCGGTCAGATTGCTGGTCTCAACGTACAGCGTATTGTGAACGAGCCTACCGCAGCTGCTCTGGCTTACGGTGTGGATAAGGCCAATAAGGACATGAAGATTGCCGTGTTCGACCTCGGTGGTGGTACATTCGATATCTCCATTCTCGAGTTTGGCGGCGGCGTGTTCGAGGTGCTCTCTACCAATGGTGACACCCATCTTGGTGGCGACGACTTCGACCAGGTTATCATCGACTGGCTGGCCAATGGTTTCCAGAGCGACGAGGGCATCGACCTGCGCAAGGACCCGATGGCTATGCAGCGCCTGAAGGAGGCTGCCGAGAAGGCCAAGATCGAGTTGTCGTCTACCACAACGACCGAGATCAACCTGCCTTATATCTCTGCAGAGGGTGGTGTGCCCAAGCACTTGGTGAAGACTCTGACACGTGCTCAGTTTGAGCAGCTGGCTCATGAGCTCATCCAGAAGTGCCTCATTCCCTGCCAGAACGCTATGCGTGATGCCGGTCTGTCTACATCAGAGATCGACGAGGTGATTCTCGTGGGTGGTTCGAGTCGTATTCCTGCTGTGCAGACATTGGTGAAGAACTACTTTGGCAAAGAGCCTTCCAAGGGTGTGAACCCCGATGAGGTAGTGGCTGTGGGTGCCTCTATCCAGGGTGCTATCCTCAACAAGGAGAGCGGTGCAGGCAACATCGTGTTGCTCGACGTGACCCCGTTGACCCTCGGTATCGAGACGATGGGTGGCGTGATGACCAAGCTCATCGATGCCAACAGCACCATCCCCTGCAAGAAGAGCGAGACATTCTCTACTGCAGTAGACAACCAGACGGCCGTGACCATCCACGTGCTTCAGGGCGAGCGCCCCATGGCTGCTCAGAACAAGAGCATTGGCCAGTTCAACCTGGAGGGCATTGCTCCTGCCCGTCGCGGTGTGCCTCAGATTGAGGTAACCTTCGACATCGACGCTAACGGTATTCTCAACGTGAGTGCTAAGGACAAGGCCACAGGCAAGGAACAGCAAATTCGCATCGAGGCTTCGTCCGGATTGAGCGATGCCGAGATTGAGCGCATGCGCAATGAGGCTAAGGCCAACGAGGACGCTGATAAGAAGGAGCGTGAGAAAGTGGACAAGCTGAACCAGGCAGACTCTATGATTTTCACCACCGAGAACTTCCTGAAGGACAACGCCGACAAGATTCCGGCCGATCAGAAGCCGGCCATCGAGACAGCCCTCCAGCAGCTCAAGGATGCTCACAAGTCGGGCGACGTAGCCGCCATCGATACCGCTACCGCAGCCCTCAACCAGGCCGTTCAGGCTGCCAGCGCTCAGATGTATCAGGGTGGTCAGGCTGGTCCTCAGCCCGGTGCAGGCCAGGGCTTCAACGGTGGACAGGGCTTCCAGGGTGGTGCTGGTGCTCAGGGCTCCCAGTCTCAGTCTTCCAAGGACGACATTCAGGATGCCGACTTTGAGGAAGTGAAGTAAAAACTTAGGGCGCAGGGCTTATCCAACTGCAGAACGGAGGCGCGATAACTTCAAGCTGGGCTATCCCTTGGTCGGTTCGATTCCGACAGCCTTGCACCTATTATTTATATAAACTAAGAGGATGTGCTTATTGGTTAGCACATCCTCTTTATTGTTATCTACCTACAATAGGTCAAATTTGTGGGAGGGTTATAATCTTCCAGGGGTTGTGTTCCAAAACAGAGGACCTTTCATGGTATGTGGATTTTAGGATTGATGGGAGGCTTTTCTGTTGTTCCCAAGTTTTGGAGACGAATGGAGGGAGTAGAGAGGCGAGGATGGTTAAAATGATGAGAGAAGGAGAATAAGAGCGTAGTGACGCAGGAATGGTAATGAGTTTTCATGTTAAATTCTATGCAATCGTTTGCATGAGATAATCGCAAATAAATGATATAGAGTGGGTTAGGAGATAGAAAATACTTGTATATTTGCAGCAATTACTAACATTTCAATCAACTATACATGAAGAAGTTTTACTTTTTGATAGGGTTACTCATGCTCCCTCTCATCGGAAGGGCGCAGGGATGGCCGCAAAATTATGGTGGCGTGATGCTTCAGGGTTTCTACTGGGACTCCTACACCGATACGCAATGGAGCAACCTTGAAAGTCAGGCCGACGAGCTTTCTAAGTATTTCAACCTGATATGGGTGCCACAATCGGGCTATTGCAACACCTTGACCAACCAGATGGGCTATGCCCCGATATGGTGGTTTGATCATAAAAGCGCATTTGGAACTGAGGCCGAACTGCGCTCAATGATCAGCGCTTACAAGGCTAAGAATGTGGGAATTATTGAGGACGTGGTGATTAATCACCGCTCGGGCAACACCAACTGGTGCGACTTTCCTACGGAAACATGGAATGGTCATACCATGACTTGGAGTTTGGCTGACATCTGCAATGGTGATGACGGCGGATATACCCAAACCCAAGGTTATGCGGTCTCGGGGGCCAATGATACGGGCGACGACTTTGGCGGTAGCCGAGACCTCGACCATACCAGTGCCAACGTGCAGCAGAACATTGAATATTACCTCGATTTCCTGCTCAAAGACTTGGGCTATTCGGGTTTCCGTTATGACATGGTGAAAGGCTATTCGCCCACTTATACCGGTATCTACAACAATAGTTCCAACCCAACCTACTCCGTGGGTGAGTATTGGGATAGCAGCTATGACAACGTAGTGAACTGGATCAATGGCACAACCAACAATGGCAGCATCCAGTCGGCAGCCTTCGATTTCCCCTTGAAATATGGCATCAATTCCACCTTTGGCAGTGGCAACTGGGATATTTCCAACAAGGGTTTGGCAGCCAGCGGCATGAGCCGATACTCGGTAACCTTCGTAGATAACCACGATACCTATCGCAACAGCGATAAGCTCTCCAACAATGTGCTGGCCGCCAATGCCTTTATTCTGGCGTTGCCAGGTACGCCTTGTATCTTCTTGCCTCACTGGCAGCAATATAAGAGCGAGATTGGCAAGATGATTCTGGCCCGCAAGGCTGCCGGAGTGACCAATCAGAGTAGCATCACCCGGCAGGAGGCGCTGACCGGTGGCTATGTCACCGTGGTGCAGGGCACTGCTGGTAGCGTGATGGTGCTGAGCGGATATCCCAATAATTTTGATACAACCGGATATACTTGCATTGCCAGCGGCAACAACTTTGCCTACTATCTGAGCAACAACATCGATGCAACAGCCATTCTGAACGATGGTCAGACATCGTCGACCGCGGGCGAAGTGAAGATTCATGTGAACACCACGTCCTCTACTGCACCCTATCTCTATGCTTGGGATTCAGCCAACACAACTTATAATGGAGCATGGCCGGGCACTCAGCCCACCTCTACAAGCACTACGGCAGATGGCAAGACTTGGTACGACTGGACATCGACGGTGACTCCCATCAATATTATCTTTAATTCGGGCAATGGTCAGCCCCAGACTAACAACATTGTTGGTGTGAGCGGGGAGCGTTACTATACCATTGACCCTGCAACCTTGTCTGGCAATATTTTCGACTACAACGATGTAACCTCTGCCTATAACCATCCAGGATGTGCTACCGAGCAGATTGGAAAGACCTACGCTTATTTTGAGGCTCCGGCCTCATGGGGCAGCGTCAATGCCTGGGCCTGGACTGATGGTGGAGATAATTACACTGGCGGAACCTGGCCCGGAACAGCCATCGTCCAGGTAGGTACGGCTTCCAATGGCAACAAGGTTTATCGCTGGACATACGATGGTTCGCTCACCACGCAGCCCGCATCGATCATCTTTAACGATGGTACCAACCAGACTGGGAATCTTAGTTTCACCAATGGAGGATACTACAATGTGAAGGGATTACTCTATACCGTGAGTGCTCCAACGGTTACCATCTCCTCGGTGGGCTATGCCACCTATAGCTACAGCCAGGCTATCGATTTCTCGCAAACCAGCGGAATTACGGCTTACACGGTGACGAGCAACGACGGAGCATCTGTCCACCTGAAGCAGGTGAGTGCGGTTCCGGCCAACACAGGAGTGGTGCTGCAGGGCAACCAAGGTATCTATACGCTCGTTCCCACTTCCGATGCAACGGAGGATGTGTCCGATAATCTGCTCAAGGCCACCTCGCTGACTGGAGAAGTAACTACAGATGGCACATTCTATGTGCTGGCCAATGTGGCAGAAACGGGCACCGGCTTCTATAAGTTGGCTGATAATAATAAGGTGTATGCCAACAAGGCTTACCTCGTTTACACGGGTACCACAGCTGCGAAGGAGTTTATTCCTTTCGACACCACTACTGCAGTGGATAAGATTACCGTAAGCAAAGACTCAGAGCAGGATGCCATCTATAGCCTCACGGGTGCCAAGATGCAAGGCAAGCGCCTCCCCAAGGGCATCTATATCGTCAATGGCAAGAAGATGGTAGTGCGCTAAGCAGGGGGCTTACATCGCCATACGTTTTATACAAATGTATCATTCAAGAACAATAACTTATGAAAAAAGCTATATATTTAGAGCCGCACATCAAATGTCGCGCTATGGAAATGGAACTCATGGCTGCCAATAGTCTGCCTATAAAGACGCAGCCTGGTGATCAGACAGTTACCGAGGGGCAGCAGCTTTCCAAGAAGAATAGCAATATAAATCTTTGGGAAGACACTTCGGATTCAAGTTTCGAATAGCAATAACCCTGTTTAAATAGTAAAACCACAAGCCTCCTTGATGAGTGCTTGTGGTTTTATGTTTTATTTGATTGCACGTAAAATTATTTGGCCCCAAGTCTATCTGTGACTACGCAAGCGGGCATTGTCTCGTCAATTCGGTATCTTCTGCCTCATCCTCTCTATGGGATATTTTCTGCCTGGGAAATGTTGTCGTTATGGCCGAGGGTATCGAAACAGCCCCTAACTGCTAAATATTTAGAAGCATTGCAGTTCAAATGTGAGCTGGTCGAAATCCTTTTTCTGCAACGCTTCGCGTGACATGTAGAAGTAGATGGTACCGCAATCGCCAAACATTAGCTCCTTATCCCCGTGGGCCTCGATAGAGAATAGCTGCAAGAGGAGTACCTGTTCGTCCAGATTGTCTACGATAGCATTTTGCACCAAGTCGGCATAGCCCAGCATACTACCAATACATTCGTCTTCGTTGGGATGCTCTATCTTGAGCCGTTCTATCGCTTCATAGTAATTGTCACAGTCATCATAGTTGCACTGCAGGCTGAGATCGCATAGATCTTCGAACGAGATGTAGCTGTCGTGGCGGCTGAACTGCAAGGCGCATTCCTTGAGTCGGTATTCCGCCGCCAGTGTGTCGGGGAAGTCGCAGCGGTGGAGTGGGCCAGCGGTGGAGTCGTGGTAGATCACGCGCACGTTGCCATTCTTGCTTTCCCAGTCCATCTCTCCCAATTCGTAGAAGAAGTAGAGGTGTCCCGACGAGGGTAGCAGGTGCTCCTCGTCGTGGGGTGCCGTGTCGGCGCAGTCTATCTGCAGCAGCAGCGAAAGCGGCCTGCCGGATTTGTCGGTGGGCCATCGGAACGTGTCGGGCACGTCGGGTTGTCCGCCGAATTTGGAACTCCCGATGGGCAGGGGAGAGGTGTTTTGAGGCGTGAACGCATAATAGATGCACTGGCGTTTGTTCTGTGTGAGCATATCTACAATATCGTTCACCCTGACTTCGTCTATCTCTTGCTTCTCGTCTTCGATGTTGGAGTTCATTATTTTCACTATTGCTTCCTGATAGATGTTTGCATATTTTATCTCCTTCCACAGCAGCAATGCCTTGACAAGAATAGTGAGTGCCAGCAGTAACTGGAACACTACGGGACTCGCCAGCAATGCCGCCGCAACGAGGATAAACAGGTTGAGCGAGGTGCGGAAGTGCATGTCGCGCGGGTCAAAGAACCTCACGACCACCTGCCGGGTGCTGTAGCATTCTTCCAATCGCTTCTTGGTGTCTATGATTTCCGGCTTCCGCCCACCGCTCTTGATATGTTTTGCGGCGCGGTAGCAGCCATGGAGCAGGAGGATAATCAGCGCGATGTAGATGATTTTCATCCTTGAAGCATCAGGCCCAGAGGTGTTGAACAGCAGGAAAATGGTCACGGCGATGCCCATTAGGCATGCTGCCAGGGCAAGGATGAGCGTTTGTTTTTTCATATTATTCTCGTTTAGAGTCGCAGGTTAATGTATAGATGTCAGTGGCGTTGGTCCACCATCGGCATTTGGCATCATCATCATGGTTTTGCGGCAAAGATACAGAATTATGCGGATAATCGCGTGATTATTCACGAATTATTGGGTAGAAGGCTTCCATTGGTGTTGAAAATGTGTATCTTTGCGGGTATCATGTATAACCATTATTTATGTTAACGATATGAAGAAAGCATTAGTAACGGGTGCCAACAAGGGCATAGGCTATGCCATTGCCGAGCATCTGATGAGAAAAGGATGGCATGTTCTCGTGGGCGCCAGAGACCAACGACGTGGCGAGGAGGCCGCAGAGAAACTCAATGGTCTGGGAATGGGCCGGGCAGAATGGGTAGAGGTGAACCTCTCCGACTTCGCTTCGATAGACCGGACAGAGGCCCTCATCAAGGAGCAGTACCCTGATTTGGAGTTGTTGATCAACAATGCGGGCATCCCTGGCGATATGGCGTGCGCCAGTTATGATACTGACATCAAGGACATTATGGAGACCACGCAGGTCAATTTCTTCGGAACGTTCTATCTCACCAAGGCTCTTGTGCCCGTGATTGCGGCCAACCGCGGCAAGATTGTGAGCGTAACCGTTCCTACAAGCACCAATCCTTATTGGAATCCGCTGGCCTACAAGGCGAGCAAGGCGGCCCAGAATTGCATGACGGAGCACCTGGCTTTTGATTTCAAGAAGAACAATATTCCGGTGGAGACTTACTGTGTCCACCCCGGACCCACTACCACTGACCTCAACGGCAATATGAGTCTGCCTGGCTTCCACATGCCCGACGACGTGGGTGGAAAGATTGTTGACTTGCTCGATGATGGCTTGAGTCATCAGGGCGAGTTCATCGAGATCTATCCTATCGTGGAGGAATAATCCCCGTCGGCCCCTTTGTCAGCTATGTTTGGCAGTGGGGCCGAATCGTCAATAGATAGGCCCCTGCAGCCCATGGGAATACAATGCGGATGGCTCGGACATGCGAAAATACCACAATCGTGGTATGCGATATGCCCTAAATGTGCGATTTGATGGTAGGAGAATATACTGTAACTTTGCAACATGATTAGTAACAATTAAAACTTTACGATTATGGGAAAAGAACAGAAACTTCATTTCGAGACATTGCAACTCCACGTAGGCCAAGAGAAGGCCGACCCTACGACAGACGCGAGGGCCGTGCCTATCTACCAGACAACCTCCTATGTGTTCCACAACTCGCAGCATGCCTCCGACCGTTTCCATCTGAAGGACGCCGGAAACATCTACGGTCGCCTCACCAACTCCACGCAGGGTGTGTTCGAGGACCGCGTGGCTGCCTTGGAAGGCGGTGTGGGAGCCTTGGCTGTAGCCTCCGGTGCAGCTGCCGTGACCTATGCCATCACCAACATTGCCTTTGCCGGAGACCATGTGGTGGCGAGCAAGACCATCTATGGTGGCACCTACAACCTGCTGGCTCACACCTTGACCAAGTATGGCATAGAGTCCACTTTCGTAGACCCCGACAACTATGAAGAAATAGAGGCTGCTATCCGTCCTAACACCAAGATGGTGTATATCGAGACGCTCGGCAACCCTAATTCCAACATTTCGGATATTGAGCGCAGTGCCGATATTGCCCATCGCCATGGCATTCCATTGCTCATCGACAACACCTTTGGCACGCCGTTCCTTATCCGTCCCATCGAGCATGGAGCCGACATCGTGGTTCATTCTGCCACAAAGTTTATTGGTGGACACGGCAGTTCGCTCGGTGGCGTCATCGTAGACGGTGGTACGTTCAACTGGATGAAGAGCGATAAGTTCCCCGGTTTCACCGAGCCCGACGAATCATATCATGGAGTGAAATTCGGCGAAGTGCCCGCACCGTTTGCCACCCGCGTACGTGCTTTGCTGCTTCGCGATGAGGGGGCCGCCATCTCCCCGTTCAATGCGTGGGTGCTCTTGCAGGGCTTGGAGACCCTGTCGTTACGTGTGGAGCGTCACGTCTTCAACACTTTGAAAGTGGTGGAATACTTGGAGCGTCAGCCACAGGTAAAGAAAATCAACCATCCGGTAGAGGCTTCTCACCCCAACCACGACCTCTACGAGCGCTATTTCCCCAATGGTGCAGGTTCCATCTTCACCTTCGAGATTGACGGAAGCGAGCAGAAGGCTTTCGAATTCATAGACCATCTCAAGATATTCTCGCTGTTGGCCAATGTCGCCGACGTGAAGAGCCTGGTCGTTCATCCGCTGAGCACCACCCACTCTGAGCTGAGTGTGGAGGAGGCTGCCGACCAAGGCATCTTCCCGAACACCATCCGCCTGAGCATCGGCACGGAGCATTACGAGGACATCATCGCCGACCTCGATCAGGCGTTCGAGGCGGTGAAAGGAATTATATAATTCAAAATTCAAAATTCAAAATTCACAATTGGCTGGCACTATGGCTATGAACAGATAGCAAGAGCATTTGGAATTATGCATTATGCATTGAGCATTATGAATTAAATAAATAAAAACATCATGTCAAAAATATATAGCAAAATCACAGAATTGGTGGGACACACCCCACTGGTAGAGTTGAATAAGTTTTCGAGTTCGCGCGGTTTGAAGACCCCGATCATTGCCAAGGTAGAGTTTTTCAATCCTGGTGGAAGTGTGAAAGACCGCGCTGCACTGGCCATGGTGCAGGATGCCGAGCAGCGGGGCATACTCAAGCCCGGCGCCACCATCATCGAGCCAACCAGCGGCAACACCGGCGTGGGCCTGGCCTTGGTATCTGCCGTGCGCGGCTATAAGCTCATTCTTACTATGCCCGAGACCATGAGCGTGGAGCGTCGCAACCTGGTGAAAGCTTATGGAGCTGAGGTTCGCCTCACCCCGGGAGCCGAAGGCATGAAGGGTTCCATCAAGCTTGCCGAGGAATTGCGCGATGGCATTCCCGGCGCGGTAATCCTCGGACAGTTTGACAACCCCGCAAACCCCCAGCGTCACTATGAGACCACGGGTCAGGAGATATGGGACGACACCGACGGACAGGTAGACATCTTTATCGCCGGCGTAGGAACGGGCGGAACGGTGTCGGGTATCGGCAAGAAGCTCAAGGAGAGAAATCCCAACGTCCAGATCATTGCCGTGGAGCCCACAGGCTCTCCGGTGCTGAGCGGTGGCACTCCCGGACCTCATAAGATACAGGGCATCGGAGCCGGATTCGTGCCGCAGAACTACGACGCCAGCGTGGTAGACGAGATTCTGCAGGTAGACAACGACGACGTGATTCTGGCCAGCCGTGAGGTGGCTCAGCAGGATGGCGTGTTGGTGGGCATCTCTTCGGGTGCGGCTCTCGTGGCTGCCGAACAGGTGGCCAAGCGCCCGGGCAATGAGCACAAGAAGATTGTAGCCCTGCTTCCCGACACTGGCGAGCGCTATCTCTCTACGGTGCTCTACGCTTTCGAGGAGTATCCCTTGTAATCCATCGCCGCTCTTCGTGAGCATGCCCCTGCCACGTGGTGCCCCATCCCATAATCGTAGGCCCGGTGTCAGGGTAGGGGTATCCGGTTAATCAAAGTTTTGTAGGATGCTATTCCCCATCTTGGGGAATAGCATCTTTTGTGTCATGCCCCTTGATAACCCGTCAAAGGGTCATCGGCCTTTCATCATTTCCCAAGCCCGTTCGTATTTCTTAACCTGACGGGTATGGTTTCCAGCGCGCCCTCTTAGTAGATTATGCTCCAGGTCGTGGCGCTTCACTCGAAGTGCAATCTTATTTCCAGAGTCGACGATTCGTTGCACATAGTCGAAATAATCCATACCTTCAGGACGGGTCAGCATACGCTGCGACTCGATGATGGGGGCGTCGATGCCTACCGTCTGCAGGTCTTCAAACGATAGGTCGGAATCTTCCACTACGTCGTGCAGGAATCCAGCTATCTGCTCTTCGCGTGTCGTTCCCATCAGGCCCACAGTCAGTGGGTGCAGGATGGCAGGATTCCCATCGAGGTCTTCCAGTCCGTCGTGGGCATCGATGGCCAGTCTCAAGGCGTCCTCAATAGTGATGGATGAGGATGAATACTTCAATATGTTCACGTGGTTTGATAGATAAAAACAGTGGGTCGCCATGCGATTTTGGGGCGATGGGGGTCCGGTGTCTTGGGGGTGGGGTGAGGTAGGTTTTGGGGTGGCGGCGTGAGGCCGCTGAGATCAGGTACTAATCGCGCGGAGATTACTACCTAATCGGGAGACGATTACTACCGAATCGTCGGGCGATTAGTACCTGATTGTGAGGGCATGCCGTGATGCCCGTATTTACTGGGGATGGAGAAGGGGCGGCAAGGGCTACTTCTGCGGGGTGGGATAGTTGTATTTGTAGGCATCGGAATAGCCGAAGGCAGACGACGGATACCAGTTTTTCTCGACCGAAAGTTCCATAGAGAAATTGTGGTTGGGGGTCCATCGCACGGCTGCTCCGAGCTTGTCGCCCAGATTGTTGTATAGGTAGGGGTAGCCCATGCCATAGTAGCCGCCGGCATAGGGATAGCCGTAGGCCTGCAGTCCGGTGCTCACAATCGATTTCTTGCCATAGACGTAGGCGGCCCAGTGCTCGTTGAACTGGTAGCCCAGTTCGCCATAGAGTCCGCCCGAGGTGTAGTTGTCGCCGTTCCAGTTGGTGTGGTCCACATAGCCTCCCACGGCCATCCATGCCTTCTTGCCGAGCGGCTGGAGGTAAGTGGCGGTGAGACTCTGGGTGAATCCGGCCCCCTTGCGGGCGTTTTTGCCAAACTGGGCAAAGACGCTCAGGTCGAGACTCACGTTGAGTCCGGGGTGGAGCCAGCCGTAGCTGCGGTAGGCAGACCATGGGGCAGGGTAGGAGGGGTCGGCCGACGAGTCGGGCAGGCGGCCCTCATGACCGTAGAACGTGGTGTCGTTGTGGGCCACGGCAGAGGCCTGCGACGTGCTTCTGCCGAGCGCAGAGGGCTGGGCAGACGAGGTCATTGGGGCCATGGTGAACGATGGTTCCATGGGTTTGGCCTGGAGCATTGACGGTGATTGGAAGGCCACCGCCGACGATCCGGGGATGGAGCGTGACGGGCTGCCATAGGCCGAAGCACGGTCAGACTGAGCGTTGGCCGTGGCGGCGAGGGCAAGAGAGAGCGCCGTGAAGACGTAGGTTCTGATGATCATAGTCATATCCTGATAAGCATGGTCGTGCCTTCGGCAAGACGTTGCAAATATAATGATTGTTGGCGACAGGGCGATTGATGTTTAGTGTTTTTTATTATACTTTTGTTTAAAAAAGACTAAAGTAGCCCGTCGGTCCTGCTTAATATTGCTATCTTTGCGTCATTCTTGTTGGAAAGGCAGGTTTACAGTGTAATCTAAATTTGACAACTTATGAAAAAGATCATATCATCGGCATTGTTGCTGCTTGCGATGGGTATGCCCCTGCAGGCTCAGGTGTATAAGGACGTGGACAAGACGCCCAAGGAACGCCTCGACGATTTCCTCGGAGAGACCGAGCAAGGCATGAAGAAGGCGGGCAAGACCATCGGCGATTTCCTCGGCATCAACTCGAAGACTGAGACCGACGAGGTGGAGGTCGACGGCGTGAGGTATATGCCTCTCCACACGGTCAACGTGTTCTATGCCGACTCCACGGGCATGATTGAGCGCTGTCGGACTGACTTTGCCCGTCGCTATCCACGGGCCACCATCCTCTCTGTGGCCATTCCGCAGGAGACATGGACGGAGACTGTGGTCAAGGAGAACAAGCGCATCACGGCCTACAAGCGCACGGCTTACTGCTATGTGCTGGGTCGCGACGGGGCCGATGGGTATATCAACGCCCGCTATGTGTTCCGCCAGCAACGCAAACCCGGCAACCGATGGGTGAGCCCCGCGAGCAGTTGGCCCGGATTTGAGCGTGCCGACGCTATACCGAACATACATTTTTCTAAACTCAACAAACACTAAGGGCGATGAATTTCTTAAGAAAGCTCTTCGGCTCGACGCCGGAGGCACCCGAGGAAGAGAAGAGGGAACAGGAGGCACGCGACTTTGATGTGCTGAAATATGACGGCGTGGCGGCACTCCGCCAGAATGCGTTCGACTATGCCATCAAGTGCTTCAACCATGCACTCGACCTGCAGGAGGATGCCGAAACTCGTGACTATCTGGCCCAGGCGCTCATCCGAAACAACGAGATGCCCGAGGCTTTCGCCCAGTTGGAAAAGCTCTCGGAGACTGAGCCCGACAACGTGCGCATACTGCTTCGCATGGCCGACGTGGCCTATATGATGGAGGATTACGACGCCATGACCGACGTGTGTGAGCGTGCCAATGCCATCGACAGCGAGAATGCGATGGTGAACTATTCCTACGCCCGGGCCAGAATTGGCAAGGTCGACTTCGTGAATGCCATCGCCCTGCTGTCTAAGGCCATTGCGGTGTCTAAGGAGACGCCGTTTTGGGACGCCTATCTGCTGCGCGGTCAGACCCTGTTGAAGATGAGCGATGTGCCTCTGGCCGAGCGCGATGCCGACTATCTGCTGGAGCATATCGCCGACAACGAGGACATTCTGTTGCTCAAGGCCCGCTGTCGGAAGGCCGACGGCGACTATGCCGGGGCGCTGGAGGTCTATGGAAGGGTGGTTGAGGCCGACCCATTCTCGGTGGATGCGTTTCGCGAGCGTGCCGCCATCCGTGAGTCGATGGGCGATGTCGATGGTGCAGCGGAGGACCGTCGTGCGGCCGAGGAACTGGCTGCGCAGTCGCCTGCAAGTGGAGATGAGGATGGTGAGGATGCCGATATCGCCCGCCAGACCGAGGAGGCCTACAAGTCTATCAATCCCTTTGGGTAGGGGAGAGAGCCGAGATGAGCTTGTTGCTGTGTGGAGGCGAGTGTGTTCTCACGCAGGTCTTGACCTTTTCTCACGCAGGGATGGCTGTTTTCCCACGCAGAGACGCAGAGTGAAAGGAGGCTGCGCGCAGGCGAGGACACAGTAGGGACATGCCCCGTGCATGCCCGCACTGCCGGATGGCAAATGGTGGATCGTTATTGTCAATCCATCGTTTGCCTGCTTTTTTCATACAGAGTCTGCGAGAAATAGGGTGCCCCAAGAGGTTTTCCCCACACAGAGTTGAGGAGTCATGGGAGACCAAGGGCTGTGCCTCGGCTATGCTTTCATCTGTTCATATTCTATGATTCTAATAGATTTCTTGTTCCTAAGGGCCTCTCATGGCTGCAAGTTATTATGATAATATTCGTGAGATGATGGTCTAAAACACTGATTGCCATCCGGTGGTGCGGACATGCACGGGGCATGTCCCTACTGTGTCCTCGCCTGCGCGCAACCTCCTTTCACTCTGCGTCTCTGCGTGGGAAAATAGCCATCCCCACGTGAGAAAGCCAGCTTCTCCTCGCCCCTCCCAATCCATGAATGCGCTGCCCCTCCCTTCGCTCCTATATATAAAGAGGTAATTCCTCCCAATTGTTAACGTGAAAGTTATTTTGAACATTTTCTTTCAAAACGTTTGCCTGTTTCCAAAAAATGTTATACTTTTGCAGTGAAATAATTCGATAGAACAAGATTATGAAGTTTTACGCATCTTATCTGTATTGGTATTTTTACTTTGCAAGCGATTGTGAAGCGGGAAGTTGCGTGTAGATTTCAACTTAAGACTAAGATATACAACAAGTAATGTATACGTCAAGTCCCGCTTCATAGATATGAGGCGGGATTTTTCATATACCAACAGGGTAAATAGAACGAAGAGATGAAGAGAATAGCCATACAGGGTCTGCCAGGCTCCTTCCACGATATTGCGGCACATCAGTATTTCAAGGACGAACAGATACAACTCATCTGCTGTGCCACTTTTGAGGAAGTGTTCGAGAATATCAAGCGCGACCCCACTACGATAGGCATCCTGGCCATAGAGAATACCATTGCCGGGTCGCTGCTCCACAACTACGATTTGCTGCGGGCAAGCGATACGACCATCGTCGGGGAGCACAAACTGCACATCTGTCACTCCATCTGTTGCCTGCCCGAAGACGACTGGAGCACCATCCAGGAGGTGCATTCCCATCCCGTAGCGCTCATGCAGTGTCGCCATTTCCTGGCCAACCATCCCATGATGAAGGCCGTGGAGGGCGAGGACACGGCCGGAAGCGCCGAGTATATCAGTCGCCACAAGTGCCGTGGATGGGCAGCTATCTGCCACGCTGATGCCGCAAAGATGTATGGCCTCAAGGTTTTGGAAAACCATATCGAGGACAACAAGCACAACTTCACGCGGTTTCTTGTGGTGAGCAACCCCCGCAAGGCCGACTTCCTGCGCCCGCTCGACCGGTCGAAAAAGGCCAGTCTGGTATTCTCCCTGCCCCATTCGGAGGGCTCTCTCTCCAAGGTTCTCACCATATTGAGCTTCTACGACATCAACCTGACCAAGATACAGTCGCTGCCTATCATAGGCCATGAATGGGAATACCTGTTCTATGTGGACGTCACCTTCAACGATTTGGTGCGCTATCGGCAGTCTATCGATGCCATTACGCCCCTCACCAAGGACATCAGGATTATCGGCGAATATCAGGAGGCCGCCACGCCCACAACCGGACAGACGGCAGACGTAGCAGTGTAAACATAAAGACAGTAGGAAGATGATACAACCAGCAGACAGAGTTCATTCCGTTCAGGAATATTATTTCAGTAGGAAACTCAAGGAGGTGGCCCAGCTCAACGCTGCAGGCCAAGACATCATTTCGTTGGCTATCGGGTCGCCCGACATGCCGCCCTCCCCCCAGACTATCGACAAACTGTGTGAGGTAGCCCACGACGAGAAGGCTCACGGCTACCAGCCCACGTCGGGAATTCCCGAACTGCGGCAGGCCATGGCTGGATTCTATCAGCGCACATATGATGTGACGCTCGACTGGAAGACCGAGCTGCAGCCCATCATCGGCTCGAAGGAAGGCATTATGTATGCTACGTTGGCCTTCTGCAACCCTGGCGACGAGGTGCTCATCCCCGATCCGGGATACCCCACCTATACGGCCATCAACAACATATTCGGCACCAAAATCATCAATTACAACCTGCGCGAAGACAATGGTTGGCAGCCCGATTTCGACGAATTGGAGCAGATGGACCTCTCGCGGGTGAAGGTGATGTGGACCAATTATCCCAACATGCCTACCGGTGGCAATGCCCGGATGGAGACATTCGAACGGTTGGTGAGCTTTGCCCGCAGCCACAATATTGTGGTGGTGAACGACAATCCCTACTCGCTCATCCTCAACCAGCATCCCATGAGCATCATGCAGGTGGCCGGAGCGAAGGACTGCTGTATCGAGTTCAACTCCATGTCGAAGAGTCATAACATGCCCGGATGGCGCATGGCGATGATGGTGAGCAATGCGGAGTATATCTCTTGGATGTTCAAAATACAGAGCAATATAGAGAATGGTACGTTCCGTGGCATACAGTTGGCTGCGGCAGAAGCATTCAACACCAACAGCGAGGAGTGGCATCGGGTGAACAATATCGAGAACTACGGGCGGCGTCGGGCTATTGCCGAGCAGATCATGACGACCCTCGACTGCACCTTCGACCCACAGCAGGTGGGCATGTTCCTGTGGGGTCGCATCCCCGACAGCTACGCCGAGGTGGAGGATCTCACCGAGAAGGTGCTGCACGAGGCACGCGTCTTCATCACCCCGGGATTCATTTTCGGCCAGAACGGCAAGCGATACATCCGCATCTCTCTGTGTGCCAAGGACGAGAAGATGCAGGAGGCATTAGAAAGAATCAATGCTTGGAAGAGAAATAAACAATAAAATTATGAGTGAATTATCAAAGAATCGAGATATGGAACTGGACTTAGAACCATTGAATTTACCGAGTGACAACGAACGTCCTATCGTCATTGCCGGCCCTTGCAGCGCCGAGACGGAAGAACAAGTGATGACTACCGCCCGACAATTAAAGGAGAAGGGCTGCCACATGTTCCGTGCAGGCATCTGGAAGCCGCGCACCAAGCCCGGAGGGTTTGAGGGCAATGGCGAGATGGCCTTGCCGTGGCTGAAGCAGGTGAAGGACGAGACCGGCATGCTCACCGCTACCGAAGTGGCCAAGCCTGAGCATGTGGAGCTCTGTCTGAAATACGATGTCGACATCCTTTGGGTAGGTGCCCGCACGGCTGCCAACCCCTTTGCCATGCAGGATGTGGCCGACAGTCTGAAGGGAGTGGATATTCCTGTGTTCGTGAAAAACCCCGTGAATCCCGACCTGGAGCTCTGGATGGGAGCGCTGGAGCGTATCAATCAGGCTGGCGTGAAGCGCATGGCGGCCATCCATCGCGGCTTCTCCAGCTACGATAAGAAGATTTATCGCAATCTTCCCATGTGGCAGATTCCGATGGAACTGCACCGCCGCGTGCCCGATCTGCCACTCATTTGCGACCCGAGCCATATCGGAGGGCGCCGCGAACTCGTAGCTCCGCTGTGCCAGCAAGCACTGGATATGGGATTCGACGGACTCATTGTGGAGAGCCATTGCAATCCTGATTGCGCCTGGAGCGATGCCCGCCAGCAGGTGACTCCCGACGTGCTCGACTACATATTGAGTATCCTTGTGGTGCGCGATGAGGCCACGACGACCGAGGGCATCAGCCTGTTGCGCCGGCAGATAGACGATTTCGACAATCAGTTGCTGGAGCTTTTGGCCAAGCGTATGCGCGTTTGTCGGGAGATTGGACAATATAAGAAGGAACACAACATGACCGTTTTCCAGGCCAATCGCTATAACGAGATACTCGAAAAGCGCGGTGCTCAGGCCAGCCTCTGTGGCATAGACCCCGAGTGTGCGGCCCATATCTTCGAGCTGATTCATCAGGAAAGTGTGAGACAGCAGATTGAAATTGTGAACCAATAGGCGGTAAACCGGACGAGAAGACATGAAAATACTGATCATGGGAGCTGGAAAAATGGGCTCCTTCTTTATCGATTTGTTGAGTTTCGACCATGAGGTGGCCGTGTTTGAAAAGGATGCCAAGCGTCTGAGATTCACCTACAACTGTCAGCGTTTCACCTCTTTGGAGGAGGTGCGGGGCTTTGAGCCGCAGCTGGTGATTAATGCAGTGACGGTGAAATACACCTTGCCGGCTTTCGAGGAGGTGCTCCCTGTGCTGCCGCAAGACTGCATCATCTCAGACATTGCCTCGGTGAAGACCAATCTTAAGGAATTTTACGAGCAGGCCGGTCATCCTTATGTGTCTACCCATCCCATGTTCGGACCGACGTTTGCCAACCTCAACCAGTTGTCTGAGGAGAATGCTATCATCATCTCTGAGGGCGACTACATGGGCCGCATCTTCTTCAAGGACCTCTATCAGAAGCTTGGACTGAACATCTATGAGTACACCTTCGAGGAGCACGACAAGACCGTGGCCTACTCGTTGAGTATTCCTTTCGTGTCGACTTTCGTGTTTGCGGCCGTGATGCACCACCAGGATGCTCCCGGAACCACATTCAAACGCCATATGAAGATAGCCAGAGGTGTGCTCTCCGAGGACGACTACCTGTTGCAGGAGGTGCTCTTCAACCCCTACACCCACGACCAAGTGTCGCAGATCAGGGACGAGCTGAAGGAGCTGTTGGCGATTATCGATAACAAGGATGCCGACGGCATGAAGGCGTATCTGACCAAAATCCGCAAGAATGTATTTGAATAAGTGAGCAGAATTCAAATCTCGTTAAAAATCAATAACAACGGCCTTGTCGTGGGATTTTTACCTTATCTTTGGGATAATATTCATTCCTAAAGGTAAAAACTATGAAAGATTCCAGGATTTACGAGGCTGTTGTTATTGCGTTTGGCATCATCGTTTTGGGTTTGTGTATCCGTTGGGGCATCGACGACTTTGCCAATAAAGACCGCAAGGTGACCGTGAAGGGACTGGCCGAAAAGGAAGTTGAGGCCGACAAGGTGACGTGGCCGGTGGCTTTCAAGGAGATGGGCGACAACCTGCCCGAGCTCTACGACCGCATCGCCGACAAGCAACAGCAAATCAAGACGTTTCTCATGCAGAATGGCGTGAAGGCCAACGAGATAGAGACCAATGCCCCGAAGGTGGTGGATATGAATGCCGACCAGTATTCGGTGAATAAGCAACCCTATCGCTATAACATCACTTCCACGCTCACTGTCACTTCGCGCAACGTGAAACTGATACGCTCTATCATAGCCCGTCAGGGCGAACTGCTGAAGAAGGGCATCGCTATCGTGGTGGGAGACTATGAATCTCAGATTATGTATGAGTACGTGTCGTTCCAGAGCATGAAGCCCAAGATGATGGAAGAAGCTATCAAAAACGCCGAGACCACGGCCAAACAGTTTGCTGAGAACTCCCATTCGGAGATCAATAAGATAGTGAGCGCCGACCAAGGACAGTTTTCTATTGAAAACCGCAACCAGAGTACGCCCTATATCAAGAAGGTGAGGGTGGTGACAACGGTAACTTATTCGCTCAAGAATTAATTTTCATAAAAAAACGGTTCTTTGTTCTTTTTTCAGACGATAAATCGTTAACTTTGCAACACAAATATGTAAGGTTCTTTTCTTGTGCATGCGCACGAGAGAGAATCTTTTTTCTAAATAGTAGCTATTATCGTCATTTATGTTTGAAAACTTAACAGACCGTCTGGAACGCTCCTTCAAGATCCTCAAAGGAGAGGGTAAGATTACCGAAATCAATGTTGCCGAAACTTTGAAGGATGTTCGCCGCGCCTTGCTGGATGCCGATGTTAATTTCAAGGTTGCCAAGAGTTTTACAGATACCGTCAAGCAGAAGGCCATGGGTATGAACGTACTCACTGCCGTGAAGCCTGGGCAGTTGATGGTGAAGATTGTCCACGATGAGCTGGCTAAGCTCATGGGTGGCGAAGCCTCCGAACTGCACTTGAACGGCCGCCCGTCCATCATCCTGATGTCGGGTTTGCAGGGTTCCGGTAAGACCACCTTTAGTGGAAAGCTGGCCAACCTGCTGAAAAACAAACAGAAGAAGAATCCCTTGCTCGTTGCCTGCGACGTCTATCGTCCTGCTGCCATCGACCAGTTGAAGGTTGTGGGAGAGCAGGTTGGCGTGCCCGTCTATACCGAGGAGGGCAATAAGAACGTCAACGAGATAGCCCTTCACGCCATCCAGGAGGCCAAGGCCAAGAGCTATGACGTGGTCATCATCGATACCGCCGGCCGACTGGCCGTAGACGAGGACATGATGAACGAGATAGCATCGCTCAAGCAGACCGTACAGCCCGACGAGACATTGTTCGTGGTTGACTCCATGACCGGCCAGGATGCGGTGAATACCGCCAAGGAGTTCAACGACCGACTCGACTTCGACGGCGTGATCCTCACCAAGCTCGACGGCGATACCCGCGGTGGTGCGGCTCTATCTATCCGCACCGTGGTGACCAAGCCTATCAAGTTTATCGGTACTGGCGAGAAGATGGAAGCACTCGATGTATTCCATCCTGAGCGTATGGCCGACCGTATATTGGGCATGGGCGACGTGGTTTCGCTGGTGGAACGCGCACAGGAACAGTTTGACGAAGAGGAGGCCAAGCGTCTCCAGAAGAAGATACAGAAGAATAAGTTCGACTTCAACGACTTCCTCANNCAGGAGCAGTTCGACGAGGAGGAGGCCCGCAAGCTCAAAAAGAAACTGGTCAAAAACCAGTTCAACTTCAACGACTTCATCTCGCAGATTCAGCAGATCAAGAAGATGGGCAACCTCAAGGACTTGGCATCTATGATTCCGGGCGTGGGCAAGGCCATCAAGGATGTGGATATTGACGACAACGCCTTCAATGGCATTGAGGCCATCATCCGAAGCATGACTCCCAAAGAGCGCACCAATCCCGAACTGCTCAACCAGAGCCGCAAGATGCGCATTGCCAAAGGCTCGGGTACGAGCATCCAAGAGGTGAACCGACTGGTGAAACAGTTCGACCAGACGCGCAAAATGATGAAGATGGTCACCGGCAATCAGATGAAATCGATGATGGCCCGCATGAAGGACATGAAGGGTGGAATGCCTGGAATGCCTGTTTAGAAGGCGAGGAGAGGAGGAAATGAGGAGTTAAGGAGATGAGAAGTTTAGGAGTAAGGAAGTGAAAGAGATAAGGACTGGAGACATGAGTCTTGCTGAAGTCTGATACTCCACGCTCCAACAGAATATCAATCCCAATACATACATGGCTTACACATTAATCGACGGAAAGGCAACAGCTGCGGCCATCAAGGAGCAGATTGCGGCCGAAGTGAAGGAAATCATCGCCAACGGAGGCAAGCAACCCCATTTGGCAGCAGTGCTGGTGGGCCACGACGGTGGCTCGGAGACCTATGTCAAGAACAAGGTCATTGCCTGCGAGCAGTGTGGTTTTAAGTCGACGCTCATCCGCTATGAGGCAGATGTGACCGAGGAAGAGCTCCTGAAGTGTGTGGATGACCTGAATAAGAACGAGGATGTAGACGGATTTATCGTCCAGTTGCCGTTGCCGAAGCACATCGATGAGCAGAAAATCATCATGGCTATCGACTATCGCAAGGATGTGGACGGGTTCCATCCCATCAACGTAGGGCGCATGGCCATCGGCCTGCCTTGCTTCATTTCGGCCACGCCATTGGGTATCTTGACACTGCTGCAGCACTATGGCGTGCAGACGTCGGGTAAGAAATGCGTGGTGCTGGGGCGCAGCAACATCGTGGGTAAGCCCATGGCGCAGCTCATGATGCAGAAGCAATTCGGCGACGCAACGGTCACCGTGTGCCACTCCCACTCGGCAACGCTGAAGCAGGAGTGCCGCGAGGCCGATATCATCATAGCCGCCATCGGTCGGCCCGACTTTGTGACGGCTGACATGGTGAAGCCAGGAGCCGTGATCATCGACGTGGGCACGACCCGCGTGGAGGATGCCACCCGCAAGAGTGGATTCCGTTTGAACGGTGACGTAAAGTTCGACGAGGTGGCAGAGCAATGCTCCTTCATCACTCCGGTACCCGGAGGCGTTGGTCCCATGACCATCTGCTCGCTGATGAAGAACACCCTCTCGGCAGGAAAAAAAGAATTCTATCAATAGTACATTAGTGATAACTTGATTTTTTATAACTCTCTAATTTGAAGGCAGGTCGCAGTGATGCGACCTGTCTTTTTTTGTTTTTGGCCTGATGAAAAGGTTTGCCGGGGGAGCAGGATCGGTGTTGGGATGGGCTACTTTTAGGGTGAGAACGATGGGGTCAATGGGTTGGTTCCTCTTCACACAGAATGACATGAAAGTAGAATAAATTGGCAAACCTGGGCTTTTCAGGCCATGACAAAAGAAGCTCCAGTGCATCATCATGACATATTGAAATGCTGACCAAAGATCTTGAACATAGCCCTCGTGAGAATCGCGTATTCTGAAACGGGAAAACTTTGGTGCGGAATACGCGAGAAATGGGGCGTTTTGTAACTGGTTGATAATAAGGACGATGGGAAAATGAGTGAAAAACGGCCCTGCGAGTAGTACCTTTTCGCATTGCGAATAGTACTTTTTCGCGAGGCGAAAAGCACTTGATGGGAGTCAGAATCAGTTCGAATCATGAGCGGATAAGGGCTGAATGGCGGGGAATATGGGCCGAAACGCCCCCCAAAACTCCATGGTATCAAATCAAAACAGAGCCAGAAAGGCGATTTCGGGGCACTGTCATTTCTATTTCATACCGCCGCCAAGGCCCTGATTTTTCAGAAGAATCTTGACACGTGGAAAGGGTTGGCGAGGGGAAAGGAGTGCTTATGGTTGTTAAAACGCCACTGAATCTTTGCTTTTTAAGCGGAATGTGCTATCTTTGTAAATCATAATATTAAACCTGATTCATGAAGAAAACCTATTTGTTGCTGCCCGCTTTGGCCATGGCCTTGTCGGCGCAGGCCCAGACCAAGGAGCCTTCCTATCAGATTCTGGGCAAGGATACCACCTGTCAGATTTTTGTCTATTCGCCCGGCGAGAAGAGCGGGCTGCACCTGGCTTACCTCTCCGACGACGAGACTTGGAACGATGTGGCCCAGCTCTGCGCATCCGACTATGCCCAGTGGGGAGCCGAGAAAAAGATGTATCACCCCTATGTGCTCCATGCCAACGACGGCACGTGGCGCTTAGTGTTCGGCGTGAACAACTACTCGCCGTGCTTTGCGGCGGCATACAGTGAGGACCTGATCACCTGGCGCCCGCAAGACTATCCGAAGATGATGGAGCAGGGCGTGAGTGAGCCCATCATGTTTCAGATGGACGATGGAACCTTCGACATCTATTTCAAAGCCAAGGACGGCACGCGCCGCTACGTGCAGGCAAGCGAAGATTTCCGCAAGTTCACCGAGTCGCCCGACCCCAGCACCATCGAGGATGTGGCGTGGATGCGCGACACGGCGACCGTGGCCGGCAAGCGATTTGAGGGCAACCAGTTTGACGTGCCTAAGCTTCATCTCGACTACATACGCCGCTACTTCCAGGCTCTGGCCCATGAGGCCGAGCTCAACAAGGAGACCATGCGCGACGATGCCAAGCGATTTGCCTCCATCGGCAATCGGGTGAGTGCTACGCTGACGGTGAACCCCCAGCGCACCAAGGCCATCAGCGACAAGCTCGTGGGCGTGTTCTTCGAAGACATCAGCTATGCGGCCGACGGCGGACTCTATGCCGAACTGGTGCAGAACCGTGATTTTGAATACACCTCGGCCGACCGCAAGGAGTGGAATGCCACCACGGCCTGGGGCTCTAACAAGCCGCTGGTCATCAAGACCGATATCCCCCTGAGCAAAAACAATCCCCACTATGCCGTGCTGGCTGAGCGCGACACCTTATATAATATAGGGTGGAACGGCATCACGGCCGCCCCCACCGACACGTTCCAGCTGTCGGTCTATCTGCGCAATGAGACCGCCGAGAAGAATCAGGTGATGGTGTCGCTCGTCTCAGACCAGGGTCTGGCCGTCGCCTCGGCCAAGCTCAAGACTGAGGGACAGGGCTGGAACCGCTACACGGCACAGCTCGTGGTAGACAAGAAGGCACTGAAGGGCAATGTGCGCGTGGCACTCACGCCGCTGAAGAGAGGGTCGGTAGACGTGGATATGTTGAGCCTCTTCCCCAACGATACCTACAAGGGGCATGGGCTTCGCCGCGACCTGGCCGAGGCCATCGCTGCCCTGAAGCCCCGGTTTGTGCGCTTCCCCGGAGGTTGCATGAGCCATGGTCAGGGAGTAGACAACATCTATCGGTGGAACGAGACGGTGGGCCCGTGGCAGGACCGCAAGCCTGCGCCCAACATCTGGGGCTACCATCAGACACGCGGACTGGGCTTCTACGAGTATTTCCAGTTCTGCGAAGACATCGGCGCTGAGCCGCTGCCAGTATTGGCTGCCGGTGTGCCCTGCCAGAACTCTGCCCCCGATAAGGATGGTATGGGCGGACAGCAGTGTGGCATCCCGATGGCCGACATGCCAGCCTATTGCCAGGAACTGCTCAACATGATAGAGTGGGCCAATGGCGATCCCGCCACCTCACGCTGGGCCAAGATGCGTGCCGACGCCGGACATCCGGCTCCGTTCAACCTGAAATATATAGGTATAGGCAATGAAGACATTATCTCTACGGTGTTCGAGGAGCGCTATGAGATGATTTGCAAGGCCATCAAGCAGAAATATCCCAATATCATTGTCTGCGGCACGGTGGGGCCGTTCCACGATCCATCGGCCGACTACATTGAGGGATGGAAGTTTGCCAAGGCCCACAAAGACATCATCGACATGGTGGATGAGCACTATTACGAGTCTACCGGATGGTTTATGCACCATCAGGACTACTACGACAACTACGACCGTCAGGGCCCGAAAGTGTATCTTGGCGAGTGGGCCTCGCGCTCCACGACCCACGAGAGCGCGCTGGTAGAGGCCATGCACCTCTGTGCGCTGGAGCGCAACGGCGACGTAGTGGTCATGTCGAGCTATGCCCCGCTGCTCTGCAAGGAGAAGCATTCCAACTGGAATCCCGACATGATCTATTTCAACAACGACACCATCACGGCCCTCACGCCCAGCTATGAGACCCAGCGGCTGTGGGGAAACAGCGGTGGCAACCAGTATGTGGAGTCGCGTTGGGATATTGCCGACGGCCTGCGCTATCGCGTGGCAGCCAGTGTGGTGAAGGACAGTCGTAGCGGAAAGACTTATCTCAAGCTCGTCAATGCCCTGCCGGCCCAACTCAAACTCACTGTGAAGGGGCTCGATATTCCAGTCGGAGCCGTGGGCGAGGAGTTCAGCGGAAAGGTTGGCGACAAGCGTGTGGAGGTGGAAATAATCTCTGTTTCAGGCCCCGAAATGGAGCTTCCGCCCTATAGTGTAAGAATTATTGGGCTATAAATGGACCTATCGAAGACCATGCTGATGTAAGTTTTTAGCATGGTCTTTTTTTTGTTAATAACCCTATATTTATTCAATAAAAAACGGAAACTGTAGTGAATAAATGTTCAATTCCGGTGTAAAATATGTTTTTTTAGGATAAAGTTTTGGATTTATCAAGTTTTTTTTCTTATTTTGCACCCAGTTTTAGAATAACAGATTAAACACATAATATTAATTACAGAGAGTATGAAAAAATTGTTTACTTTGATGGCTGCCGGTTTGGTTGCAGCTTCAATGAATGCTCAGACAGTTACAGAAAGTCAGACTTTCGACAACTTTTACATTGGCATCAATGGTGGCGTAGCTACCAAGACCACTGGCCACGCATGGCTGAAGAATCTGAATCCCAACGCTGGTCTTCGTATTGGCCGCAACTTCACTCCGGTCTTCGGTCTGGCAGTGGAGAGCAACGCCTACTTCGGCAACAAGCCTTGGGAGTCGGTAGGTACTACCGTTCGCGCTTTGAACACCAGCCTGCTCGGTACTGTGAACCTCAGCAACTGGTTTGGTGGCTACAAGGGTGAGCCCCGTGCATTCGAGGTGACAGCCTTCTTCGGTCTCGGTTGGGGTCACGTATTTGGCCAGGCCGACAGATATGTGGGTTCTGATCCCAAGGCTACCTTGGCAGAGAATGCTGCTGCCGGCAACCAGAATATCATCAAGACCGATGGACTGACCTCTAAAGCCGGTCTCGACTTCACATTCAATCTGGGTGAGAAGAAGGCTTGGCAGTTCTATATTGAGCCTGCTATTATCTGGGGACTCAATGGCTTAGGCTATGAGGGCGTGGAGTATAACATCAACAAGTCGTTTGTTCAGCTGAACGCAGGTGTCATTTACAAGTTCAAGAACTCTAACGGTACGCACAACTTCACCATTGCTCAGCTCCGCGATCAGGCCGAGATCGACGCTCTGAACGCTACCATCAACGACCTGCGCAGCGAGCTGGCCAAGAAGCCTAAGGAGGTTGTGAAGGAAGTTGTCAAGGAGGCTCCTGCTGTTCAGCCGCAGGTAGTGAAGGTGGAGAACCTCGTATTCGTGACCTTCGCTCAGGGTAAGTCGGTGCTGACCAAGGAGGCTAAGAAGGCTCTCGACGGCGTGAAGGCCGGCAAGCACGTACAGATTGTGGGTACAGCTTCCCCCGAGGGTTCTAAGGAACTCAACGACAAGTTGTCTCAGGCTCGTGCCGATGAGGTTGCCAAGTATCTCTCTAATAATGGTGTCATTATTGACGAGGCAAGTGGCAAGGGTGTTCAGGGCACTACTTCAAACCGTCTTGCTGTAGTTTACGTGAAGTAATTCGAATTAGCAATATAATGAGAATCCCGTTGCCCGACAAGGCAACGGGATTTTTTTTATTCATCTTTCGTATGTATATAAACCCATTGTTATGACCTTGTAATATCAATTTAAAAGAATAAAAGCTATTTTTCTTACGCTTTACATCAAAATAGTAATTTTATAACTATGATTTGATGGTTTTATAAATAAAATGCGTACCTTTGCATAATATTATAATTTGTGGTTTATGAAACATCAGTTGAGAAGTTCTGTTTGTACAGAAGGAAGACGTATGGCAGGCGCCCGTGCACTTTGGACTGCCGCAGGTATGAAGCGTGAACAATATGGAAAGCCGATTATTGCAGTCGTCAACTCGTTCACACAATTTGTCCCTGGTCATACCCATCTCCACGAAATTGGTCAGATTGTTAAGCAGGAAATAGAGAGTATGGGCTGTTATGCCGCCGAGTTCAATACGATTGCTATCGACGATGGTATCGCCATGGGTCACGACGGAATGCTGTATTCTCTGCCATCACGAGATATTATTGCCGACTCTGTAGAATATATGGTCAACGCTCACAAGGCCGACGCCATGATCTGTATATCCAATTGCGACAAGGTGACGCCGGGCATGCTCATGGCCACCATGCGCCTCAACATCCCGACAGTGTTCTGCTCGGGTGGCCCCATGGAGGCAGGGCGCTGGCGCGGCGAGAATGCCGACCTCATTACAGCTATGGTCAAGGGCGCCGATCCAGAGGTGAGCGACGAGGAGGTGCAACAGATAGAGCAGACGGCGTGTCCCGGCTGCGGTAGCTGCTCGGGCATGTTTACCGCCAACTCGATGAACTCGCTCACAGAAGCCATAGGTCTGTCACTTCCCGGCAATGGTACGATCCTGGCCACTCATGCCAATCGTGTAGAACTTTTCAAGCAGGCCGCCCATCAGATTGTGAAGAATGCGCTGGCCTACTACGAGGATGGGGACGAGAGTGTGCTGCCCCGCAGCATAGCAACACGCGATGCTTTTCTCAATGCCATGACGCTTGACATTGCCATGGGAGGCAGCACCAACACCGTGCTCCACCTTCTGGCTGTGGCTCAGGAGGGCGAAGTAGACTTCACCATGGCTGATATCGACAGACTGAGCCGTAAGGTTCCATGCCTCTGCAAACTGGCCCCCAACACCCAGAAATATTCGGTGCAGGAGTGCAATCGTGCCGGAGGTATCCTGGGTATCCTCAACGAATTGAACAAGGGGGGGCTGATCATCCCCGACGTAAGCCGTGTAGACGGACTGTCGCTGGGACAGGCCATGAGCGAATACGATATTACGAAAGAAGAAATCTCGACTGAGGCCGACCGCATCTACCACAGTGCGCCGGGTTATCAGTTCTCCACCAAGATGGGAAGCCAGAATTCTCAGTGGCCGTCGCTCGATGTAGACCGTGAGAATGGGTGCATACGCGATATGGAGCACGCCTATACAAAGGATGGTGGACTGGCTGTTCTCTTTGGCAATATTGCCCAAGACGGCTGCGTGGTGAAGACTGCCGGGGTGGACGAAGCGCTTTGGCACTTTGCCGGACCGGCTGTGGTGTTCGACTCTCAGGACGATGCCTGCGAAGGAATACTCGGTGGAAAGGTGAAGAGTGGCGACTGCGTGGTCATCACCCACGAGGGCCCCAAGGGTGGTCCGGGCATGCAGGAGATGCTCTATCCCACCTCTTATCTCAAGAGTCGTCACCTCGGCAAAGAGTGTGCGCTCATCACCGACGGTCGCTTCTCGGGTGGAACGAGCGGACTGAGCATCGGACATGTCTCACCCGAGGCTGCTGCCGGAGGCAACATCGGTAAGATCAAGGATGGCGATATCATCGAGATTGATATCCCCAGTCGCTCTATCAACGTGAAGTTGAGCGACGAAGAACTGGCCTCAAGGCCTCAGCAGCCACTGAAACGCAACCGAGTGGTGAGCAAGGCGTTGCGAGCTTATGCCCAAAGCGTTAGTTCAGCCGACAAGGGAGGCATCAGAATCATAGATTAATCACGGAAGTAAGGATAATAATACAAGCAACAATGGACACAAACAAAGACAAGAACGCCCCCATGGCCTCGGGCAAGACACAAGCCACAGAGGCTCCGTGGGCAGGCATACATATAGGAGAGGAATGCACTGGTGCAGAGATATTGATGCGCGCGCTTTATCAGGAAAACGTGCGTACCGTATTCGGCTATCCCGGCGGTGCCATCATCCCGGTCTACGACAAGCTCTACACCTATACCCAGAAAAGCTCGCCCTGGTTCGACCATATCTTGGTGCGCCATGAGCAGGCAGCGGCTCACGCAGCTGAGGGATATGCCCGGGTGTCGGGCGAAGTGGGTGTGGTGATTGTGACCTCTGGTCCGGGTGTGACCAACACTCTGACCGGTGTGGCCGACGCCATGATGGACTCTATTCCGATGGTGGTGATTGCCGGACAGGTGGGCGTGGGTGCTCTGGGCACTGATGCCTTCCAGGAGGTAGACTTGGTGAATATGGCTCAGCCCATCTCGAAGTGGAGCTACCAGATCAGAAGGCCTGAGGATGTGGCATGGGCCGTGAACCGTGCGTTCTACATTGCCAAGAGTGGGCGCCCTGGTCCGGTGGTGCTCGATTTCCCAAAGAATGCCCAGGTGGGTAAGGCCAAGTGGCTGCCCGGCAAGGCCGACAAGGTGAAGTCGTATATTCCTTATCCCAAAATCAACGAGGAAGCTGTGAAGCAGGCCGCCGAACTCATCAACAGCGCCAAGAAGCCGATGGCCCTCGTGGGACACGGCGTGGAGATCAGTCAGGCTCAGGAGGAGTTGAAGCAGTTGTTGGAGACTGCCGACATTCCTGCCGGACTCACGCTTCTGGGTCTCTCTGTGCTCCCCACAGACTACCCGCTGAATGTGGGCATGCTCGGTATGCACGGAAGATACTCGGCCAACCTGAAGCAGCAGGAGTGCGATGTGCTCATTGCCATTGGCATGCGATTTGACGATCGTGTGACGGGAAACCTCGACAAATATGCCAAGCAGGCCAAGATTATCCATTTGGACATAGACCCTTGCGAGATTGATAAGAACGTGAAGACCGACGTGGCAGTCATTGGCGACTGCAAGGAGAGCCTCACTGCCCTCAACAAGTTGGTAAAGAAGACGAGTCATACAGACTGGCGCGAGTCTTTCAAGCCACTCGACGAGCAGGAGCAGAGAGAGGTGATAGACCGTGACTTGCATCCTACCGCCGGTCCTCTGCTCATGGGCGAGGTGGTCAATGCGGTGGCCGAGGAGACCAAGGGCGATGCCGTGCTGGTGAACGACGTGGGTCTCAACCAGATGTTCTCCAGCCGATATTTCAAGTTCAACCAGTTGAGGAGCATTGTGACGAGTGGTGGTCTGGGCACCATGGGATTCGGATTGCCAGCTGCCATGGGCGCTGCCTTCGGTGCTCCCGACCGCACCATCTGCCTATTTATGGGCGACGGCGGTTTCCAGATGAGCATTCAGGAACTTGGAACCATCATGGAACATCAGGTTCCGGTCAAGATGATTGTGCTCAATAACAACTACCTGGGCAACGTGCGCCAGTGGCAAGACCTCATGTTTGACCATCGTCATTCCTTCACCCGCATGGTGAACCCCTGCTATGAGGACATAGCCCGTGGCTATCACATCCCCTACGACGTGGTGATTGAGCGTGAAGACCTGCAAGCCAAAGTGGCCAAGATGCTGGCCACAGACGGTCCTTACATCCTGGAGTGTGCGGTGAAGGAAGATGAGAATGTACAGCCGATGGTTACCCCAGGCAGTGCTATAGACGAAATGAAGTTGCATTTGGATATTTAAAGACATGGAACAGAAGTTTTATACCTTATTAGTATATAGTGAGAATGTGGCCGGCATCCTGAACCAGGTCACTGCGGTGTTCACCCGTCGACAGGTGAATATCGAAAGCCTCAACGTGTCGGCGTCGAGCATTCAGGGCATTCACAAATACACCATCACGTGTTGGAGTGATGCCGACCAGATAGAGAAAATCACCAAGCAGATAGAGAAGAAGATAGATGTCATTAAGGCCAACTATTACACCGACGATGAACTGTTCATCCATGAGGTGGCACTCTATAAGATTTCGACACCTATTCTGCTCGACAATCCAGAGGTGTCGCGTGTCATTCGTCGTCACGATGCTCGCATGATGGAGGTGAATCCCAAATACTCCACCGTGCTGTTGGCCGGACTGACAGAAGATATTGCTGACCTTTACAACCTTCTCAATGGATTCAACTGTCTGTTGCAGTACTCCCGTTCGGGTCGTATTGCGGTGACAAGAAGTTTCGAGGAGCCCATCACCGACTTCTTGAACGAGCAGGAAGCAGAGTGAAACAAGAGACAAATAAGATGAGTGAACAAAAACAAAAAGAGCCCATGTTGCCCAAAGTAGGGCGCTATGAGTTTCTGGCGGAGCCTTTCCATTGCGATTTCAACGACCATCTGTTCATGGGTCATCTGGGAAATGCGATGCTCAATGCTGCCGATTTCCATAGCAATGAGCGTGGTTATGGCATGCACTATCTCAACACCATCAAGAAGACCTGGGTGCTGTCGCGCCTGTCTATAGAGATGGACGAGATGCCCAGAGCTTACGACCGTATAGCGATTGAGACCTGGGTGGAGGCTGTGATGAAGTCGTTTACAAGTCGAAACTTTGCCGTTTCGAGCACCGATGGGTCGAAGGTCTATGGCTATGGGCGCAGCATCTGGGCTATGATTGACACTGACTCACGTCAGCCGGTGAACTTGCTGGATGTGCGCGGAGGTCTCATACAGGACTATGTAGAGACCGAGAAGCCTTGTCCGATAGCCAAACCGGGACGCGTGAAGATGGAAAAAGACGCCCAGCCCGTGAGGAGCATAGATACGTTTTATAGCGATGCGGATGTCAACGGACATGTCAACTCGGTAAAATACATTGAACATATTCTCGACCTTTTCACGGTAGACTGGTTTCGCTCGCACCTGCTGAAACGATTTGAAATAGCGTATGTGGCAGAGAGTTATCCCGGCGACCGGCTCAATTTCTACAAGGAGCAGTCTGGAGAGGGTGAATTTAGCGTCAGAATCACTAAAGGAACCTCTGAAGAGACGGAAGTTGTAAGAAGTTTGGTTAAATTTGTAAATAACTGAAAGAATATTTGTCTATTTTCTATTATTTTGTTACCTTTGCAGTCAACAAAGTCAAATCAAGAATTCATAGGATTCAGGAGATAGATTTTTCACGTAATTAAACTAATATATTATGGCAGAGATGAATTTTGGTGGCGTTGTAGAAAATGTTGTCACCAACAAGGAGTTTACTTTGGAAAAGGCACGTGAGGTGCTGAAAAACGAGACAATTGCAGTAATCGGTTATGGCATTCAGGGTCCGGGTCAGGCTGGCAACCTTCGCGATAATGGTTTCAATGTTATCGTGGGTCAGCGTGAGGGCAAGACCTATGACAAGGCTGTAGAAGATGGTTGGGTTCCTGGTAAGACTCTGTTCTCTATTGATGAGGCTGTCCAGAAAGGCACGATTATCTGTATGTTGCTGTCTGACGCAGGTCAGATTGCCGTATGGCCCAAGATCAAGGAGAATCTCACTCCGGGCAAGACACTGTACTACTCTCATGGTTTTGCCATCAACTGGCAGGATCGTACGGGCGTAGTTCCCCCCAAGGATATTGATGTTATCATGGTTGCTCCTAAGGGTTCAGGTACATCTCTCCGTACCATGTTCCTGGAGGGTCGTGGTCTGAACTGCTCTTACGCAGTATATCAGGATGCCTCTGGCAAGGCTGAGGAGAAGACCATCGCCTTTGGTATTGGCATTGGTGCAGGATATATGTTTAAGACTACCTTCCATAAGGAGGCCACTTCAGACCTCACCGGTGAGCGTGGCTCGCTGATGGGTGCTATCGAGGGATTGCTCGAAGCTCAGTATGAGGTGCTGCGTTCTCACGGACACTCTCCCTCGGAGGCTTTCAACGAGACCGTTGAGGAACTCACCCAGAGCCTTGGCCCGTTGTTTGGCGACAATGGTATGGACTGGATGTATGCCAACTGCTCTACCACAGCCCAACGTGGTGCGCTCGACTGGCGTCCTCGTTTCAAGGCTGCCATCAAGCCGGTGATGGAGTGGTTGTACCTGAGCGTGGAGAATGGCACTGAGGCTCAGATCTCCATCGACAAGAACTCTCAGCCTGACTATCGTGAGAAACTCAACGAAGAGCTCAAGGCTATGCACGACATGGAGATGTGGCGCGCTGCTGAGACGGTACGCCAGCTCCGTCCGGAAAACAATTAAGGATTATTCGTAAGATTATTACGACGATTTGAATATGACAGGTCATAGGCTTCGCGAGAAGTTTGTGGCCTGTTTGTTTTTTCATGCCTTTGCCATTTCTATGTGCTTGGAAATGTGTAATTTTGCATCCGATGGCCAGCATCTTGTGCCCGTTTGTTTCACGATAGGTATGAGGGTGAGAGGGTATAGGGCCGTCTGACTTACCTCGGGCAAGCCATATCGCATTCTAAAATAGATATCATAACCCAGTTATGAAACAGATTTTTTCGAGAAAAGCCGGCATGTCTCAGGCCATGGTATTCATCATTCTGTTTGGAATTGTGAGTATGTTTTCCGACATGACCCATGAGAGCGTGAGCAGCATCCGTGGTGTTTTCCTGTCGATTGTGGGGGCTTCGGCAGCTACTATCGGTTTTATTTCAGGATTGGGTGAGCTCATCGGCTATGGCATGCGCTATGTATTTGGGCGCATCACCGACCGTACAGGCAAATATTGGCCTATGGTTATCCTGGGCTATGCTCTCGAACTGGCTGCTGTCCCGGCTTTGGCCTTGGTGGGCGAGCATGGTTGGATTGCAGCCTGCGTGCTGCTGGTGGTGCAACGCATGGGTAAGGCCATCAAGAAGCCGGCTAAGAATACAGTGATGTCGTTTGCCTCGTTTCAGATAGGGCAGGGCAAGAGCTTTGCTATTTTGGAACTCCTCGACCAGTTGGGAGCATTCCTTGGCCCGATATTGCTCTATCTCATCATGCTCTTCAAGACCAGTGGCACCACCTTTGAGCGCTATTCGTTCTGCTTGGGCATGCTTGTAGTCCCTGCCCTCATCACGATGACAATGCTCCTTGTTACCAAGCGAAAGTTTCCCCATCCCGAGCAGTTTGAGCCCACCCCCAAGGTCTATGTTCCCTTCAAGATGCAGCGGCAGTTTATGTTCTATATCGGTGGAATCAGCCTGTTTGCCTTTGGCTTTATCGACTATTCGCTGATCGTGATGCACCTTTCCCGTGAGACATTGTTCACCATAGAGACCATTCCGTTGGTCTATTCGGGTGCCATGATCGTAGATGCCATCAGTGCGCTTATCTTTGGATGGATGTTCGATAATAAGGGCACGCTGGCCTTGGTGTTGTCTACGCTACTCTCGGTGTCGTTTCCCGTGTTGGTATTTGGATTTCACACCACATTCCCCGTACTCCTCGGCATTGCCATGTGGGGCGTGGGCATGGGCGCACAGGAGTCTATACTCAAAGCAGCTGTAGCCACCATGGTGCCTAAGCAGAGCAGGGCCACAGGCTATGGCATATTCGAATTGTCGTTTGGATTGTTTTGGTTCTTAGGGAGTTGGCTGTTGGGAGTGCTCTATGACTGGAATCTCACGGCCATGATTATCGTCTCGGTACTGGCCCAATTGGTTGCCATACCGATGTATATCTTTTCCAATCGGTCTAAGAAGCCTGCCACGATAAGTGCTGAGAATTAATCCTCGGCCATGGTCAGGTTGGTGCCATCAATGTGGATCATTTCTTCATTGATGAGATATTGCAGCGACTGGTCTAACAGCGATTGGGGCAGATGGAGGCTCCGCAGCTGGGTGATGGGGTGGGGATTGCCATCTTCCAAAAGCGAGAGGATGGCTTGCCGGGCGCTGTCTTGGGTGGGCTTGGCTACTCTTTCTCCTCGACTCGACAGGCACACGTCGCACACCCCGCAATCTTCCGAGTCGGTCTCTCCAAAGTACCTGAGCAACTGCCTGCTCCGACAGACACTCCCGTTGGTGGCATACTCAATCATCGCGTTGATGCGCTTGGTGAACTGTTCCTTGCGTTCCTCGTAGACCGAGGGCGGGATGACCATCAGTTCGGAGTCTACCCGGTCGCGGGTGTAGGTGATGAAGGGTGTCTTGCGCTGAGGAATGAAATGGAGGATGTGGCGCTGGCTTAGTGTCTTCAATATTTGATAGACCTGGTCACGACTCATCTCGGCCTGTCGGGCAATGAGAGCCTCGTCTATGAATCCGTAGTCGGTGAACAGTCCACCATAGTTTCTCAGGATGGTCACGATGACGTTTTCCTCGTGCTTGGTCAGCTGGTTGAGTCGGTAGAGTTCGTTGCGCCCCAATAGAAACATCATGCGTGCATTGGCGTCGGGGTCTTCCTCGTAGACAATGTAGCCGGCATTTTCCAGGAGTTTCAGAGCCGAATGGACAACGATGGGGAAATAGCGATAGGTGACGCAAAACTTGTCGATCTCGAATGAGAAGGTGTGCTCGCCTCCGCTTCCCACGCCAATCGTGTAATAGTAGGCCAGATGGTCGTAGACATCTTTGATATAGTCTTTCTCCGGGAAGTTGTCGGCAATGCGCTTGATGAGTTTGCGATGGTCGCTGTTGTTCCATAGCAGCACGGCGTAGGCCTTCTTGCCATCGCGCCCTCCACGTCCGGCCTCCTGGAAGTAGGCCTCGATAGAGTCGGGACAGTCGATGTGGACTACCATCCTCACATCGGGCTTATCGATGCCCATGCCAAAGGCATTGGTAGCCACCATCACGCGCACTTTATCGGCTTGCCATTGCTTCTGTCGGTCGTCCTTGACCGACGGCTCAAGTCCGGCATGATAGAAGGTGGCACTGATGTCCTGCTGGTTGAGTATGGTGGCGATTTCCTTGCAGCGTTTCCGACTCCTCACATAGACAATCGCCGTACCACTGACGGTACTCAGGATGTGGAGGAGCTCGGCCTCTTTGTCGATGGTCTCTCTCACGACATAGGTCAGGTTCTTGCGCTCAAAGCTCATGCGGAACACATTCTTCTCGGCAAATCCCAACTGCTGCTGGATGTCGTCGATGACCTGTGGAGTGGCCGTGGCCGTGAGGGCGAGCACCGGTGCCTGAGGCACGAGCTTGCGGATGTCGGCAATGCGGAGGTAAGAGGGACGGAAATCATAGCCCCACTGACTGATGCAATGAGCTTCATCCACAGTGATGAAGCTCACTTTCATGTGCTTGAGTTTGGTTTGGAAGATGGCCGAGCCAATGCGCTCGGGCGAGACATAGAGGAGTTTGACGTGTCCCAGAATGCAGTTCTCGAGTGTGCGGACAATCTCCGAGCGCGACAGTCCCGAATAGATGGCCGACGCGAGGATGCCTTGCTCGCGCAGGTGCTGCACTTGGTCTTTCATCAAGGCGATGAGCGGACTGATGACGATGCACACGCCCTCCTGGGCCAATGCCGGCACTTGGAAGGTGATAGACTTCCCACCTCCCGTAGGCATCAGTCCGAGGGTATCCTTACCAGAGCCGATGCTCTCGATGATTTCACGCTGAATGCCACGGAAATCGGCATACCCCCAGTGTTGTGTAAGTATCTCCTGATAGCGGTCAGGCTTCACTTCTCTGTGGTTGATGGTCTAAACGTCGTCTTCGGCGGGTCGGATATCTTCTATCTGGAGTTGCACCTGATTGCGCTTGAAGACGTTGTCCTCGATGGTATAGGCTATGTCGAATGCGCGCTTCGATTTGATGTATCGGGCCGAGGCACTCTGTCCGAACGCTATGCCGTTGACCACTGTGCCTGAGATGGAGTCGACCAGTTCGAGCTTGATGTGCTCCTGCTCGCGGCCCACCACCTTGCTCGTGCCATAGTCGTAGACACCCTTGGTGCAGAACACGGGCTTGGAGTTGCCCGGCCCGAACGGGGAGAAGCGCTTCAAATCGTTGTGTAGGCGCTTCGAGATGTCCTTGAAATCTATATCTGCGTCGATATCGAGGAAGGCCTCGGTCTGCTCGGGCATGATGTGCTCCTCCACATAGTGCTGGAATCGCTGGCGGAACTCGGGGATGTCGGCCCACTTCAGCGTGAGTCCGGCAGCGTAGGTATGCCCACCGAAGTTCATCAGCAGGTCGCGACAACTCTTGATGGCCGAATACACGTCGAAGCCCATCACCGAGCGTGCGGAGCCCGTAGCAAGGTCTCCATCGCGCGTGAGTACCACGGTCGGGCGGAAATAGATTTCCGTGAGTCGCGATGCCACGATACCTATCACGCCTTTCTTCCAATGCTCGTCGTAGAGCACGATGCTCGAATGATGCTTCTGACTTTCGAGCTTCGACACGATCATGTTGGCCTCTTCGGTCATCTGCTTGTCGATATCCTTGCGCTGCTCGTTGTATTCGTTGATGCGCTTGGCCTCTTCGAGGGCCGTGCGGAAATCCTTCTCCACGAGCAGGTCTACGCTCTCCTTGCCGTTCTCCATACGTCCGGAGGCGTTGATGCGCGGCCCAATCTTGAAGATGATGTCGCTCATGGTGAGCTCGCGCCCATTCAGTCCGCAGATGTCGATAATCGATTTCAGGCCCACGCTGGGGTTCTGATTGAGTTGCTTCAGGCCATGGAAGGCCAGGATGCGATTCTCGTCGACCACCGGCACGATATCTGCTGCGATGCTCACGGCGCAGAAGTCGAGTAGGGGGATGAGGCGTGAGAAAGGTATGCCGTTGTTCTTGGCGAAGGCCTGCATAAACTTGAAGCCCACGCCACAACCACACAACTGCTTGAAGGGATAGGCATCGTCGGGGCGCTTGGGGTTGAGGATGGCCACTGCGGGGGGCATCACCTCGTCGGGCACATGATGGTCGCAGATGATGAAGTCTATGCCAAGGTTCTTGGCATAGGTAATCTCGTCGAAGGCCTTGATGCCACAGTCGAGTATGATGATGAGCTTCACGCCGGTCTCCTTGGCATAGTCCACGCCCTTCATGCTCACGCCATATCCCTCCTCATAGCGGTTGGGGATATAGTAGTCGATGTTGGAGTAGAACTGTTGCAGGAACTTATAGACCAAGGCCACGGCCGTACACCCGTCGACATCGTAGTCACCATAGACCAAGATGCGCTCCTTGCGCCCCATGGCGTCGTTGAGGCGGTCTACGGCCACGTCCATATCCTTCATCAAAAACGGATTGATGAGGTCGGCCAGCTGCGGGCGGAAAAATCTCTTGGCGGCACTCTCCGTGGTGATGCCACGACGGATGAGCAATTGGGCCAAGATGGGATTGATGTTGAGTTTTTCGCCTAACTCCTTAGCCTGCTGGATATCTTGGGTTGTCGGTGGGTCATATTTCCATTTAAAATGCATTTGAGAGTCTTTTTATTCTGCTTCAAAGTTACGAATTTTCAATGAGAAAGTTAACAATCTTTAGTTAAAAGTTAAAAACTCTACAGATTCATGGATAATCTCCTATCTGCGCTCCTCTGTCAGCACTCCGTAGAGACATGCCCTTGCGTGTCCGCATGTTGCATCGACCTTATTGTAACATGTAATTTTGTAACAATGTAACAAAAGGATTGACGAATGATAATTGACGAAT
>DCJH01000059.1:80852-88898 GCA_002317385.1 Prevotella sp. UBA1705
TGATAATTGACGAATGATAATTGATGAATGATAATTGATGAATGATAATTGATGAATGATGATTGATAAATGACCTATGCGCCGGCCCATTTTTGAATCCTCTCCTTCGCCGTAGGGTAATTACCAATTGTCAATTGTCAATTAGCTTCGCCGGAAGTACATCATGCAGTCAGCCCCGGGCATAGGGGGATGTCCGGGGCTGAGAGATAGGGATTTGTGGAAAAATGATTAGAAGTTGAGCTTCTTGCGGATATCCTTGGGTACGGCGTTCTTGTTGACCATGAAGTCCATGGTGTTGGCCACGATAAAGTTCTTGGTCATGTACCAGGTGCCTTTGTATTCGCCGGTCTCACCCCATGAGTTCTTCACCATGTAGTATTCCTTGCCGTTCTGATCCTTGGCGATGCCATAGATGAGCATGCCATGGTCGTCGGTGAGTTCCCAGTTGTCGAAGCGCTCCTGGCGCATCTTCTGGGTAGGAGTTACCTCGGGTACGTTCACGCCAAGAGAGTCTACGATGCTCTTCTTCTTGGCCGTAGAGAGCTTGAGCCAGTGGGCCATGTCGCTGCCTTCCATGCCCTCTATCTTCTTGGTGTCGTACATGTAGGCCAGTCCCTGACGTGTAAATCCGTCCTCGCTCACGTCGCCACCCCAAGCCACGGTGTAGCCGTTCATGATGGCATTGTCGATGATCTTGCTCAGTTCGTCGATGGGCACATTCCAGGAGTGGGGATTGCGCCAGTTGTCCTGAACCTCCACGGCAAAGGCTGTCCAGAAGGGATGGTGGGTGTAGGATGTAAAGGTGGTGTAGTTGTTCCAGTCGAGTCCGAGGCTCGATGCGAAGCTCTGCGGGGTATAGCTCTTGCCCTGATAGGTGAAGTTCTCGGGGCACTTGCCCAGATAGGCGTCGATAATGCCCTGGAGTCCCACCTTCCACTGGTTGGAGATTTTCTTGGCAGTGCTCTTGGCCACGCTCTCTACATAGGGGCTCATCACAGAGAAGAACTCATTGTAGTTGTTCAGTGAGTCGCCATAGAGGCTTCCGGGGAAGGGCATGGCATCCTCGGGGCAGATGCCATAGTGCTGGATAGCGTAGAGGGGGTCATAGCAACTTCCGCCCTGTGCAAACTGGGCGTCTCCGTGGAGGCGCACCACCTGAACGGCACGGTCCATGTAGGTCTTGTTGGCCACGAAGCTCTCGCAGAGGTCATAGGTCTTTCCGGTGGCCTTGAGAATCTCGGCCTCGAAGAAGCTCAGGGTGGAGTAGTCCCAGCACGTGCCAGAGCGGTTCTGGTCTTTCACGCTGGTAATGGGGTTCTGCTTCACAACGGTGAACACTGGTTTGTTGGGGTTTTCTTTGCCATCAGCGGCATTGGCTCCTAATGCACACAATGCTAACAGAGCCAGGCTTAACGTTTTTTTCATTATACTCTTACTTTTGTTTGTTGTTATACTATGTATAGGATTATTGTCTGTTTTCTGCCATGTAGGCCTCCACATCCTTGGGATGATAGGGTATGCGGTCTTTTCCGATGAACCTGCACCCGTCCTTGGTGATGAGCAGGTCGTCTTCGATGCGTATGCCTCCGAAGTCTTTGTAGGTCTCGAGCTTGTCGAAGTTGAGGAACTCCTGACAATGTCCGCTGGCCTTCCAGTCGTCGATGAGGGCGGGGATGAAATAGATGCCCGGCTCGTCGGTCACCACGAATCCCTCTTGCAGTCGTCGGCCCATGCGCAGGCAGTTGGTGCCAAACTGTTCGAGGTTGGGGCGCACCTCCTCGTCGAAGCCCACGTTGATCTGGTCGAGGCTCTCCATGTCGTGCACGTCCATACCCATCATGTGTCCCAGTCCGTGAGGCAGGAACATGGCGTGTGCACCGGCAGCCACAGCCTCCTGGGTGTCGCCCTTGGTGAGTCCAAGCTCCTTCAGACGGTCGAACATGAGCCGGCAGATGGCAAAGTGCACGTCGGCATATTTCATGCCCGGCTTGGCCACGCTCAGGGCGTAGTCGTGACATTCCTCGACGATGGAGTAGATCTCGAGCTGGCGCTGGTCGAAACGTCCGCTCACCGGAGAGGTTCGTGTGTTGTCGGAGCAATAGCCGTTGATGTTCTCGGCTCCTGCATCGCAGAGCATGAGCTTGCCCTCCTGGAGCTGGGCCATCGAGGGTGTGCCATGCATGATCTCGGCGTGCTGGGTGAGAATCGTGGGGAAGCTCACCATGGAGCCCAGCCCATTGGCAATGCCATCGAGCACACCGGCTATCTCCTTCTCGGTGACGCCTGGCCTGCATAGTTTCATGGCGGTGGTGTGCATCTTGTAGCCAATGATGGCAGCCCGCTCCAGCTCTTCTATCTCCTCTGCTGTCTTGGTGGAGCGCATCTTCACAACGGCCTGGATGAGAGGCATGGAGGCGCTCTCCTTCTGCTGGTTGGGATGGATTCCGAGAAGGTCGAAAATCTGAATCTTGATGTCGGAGCGATAGGGCGGAAGAAAGTGGATGGGGCGTTTCTGGCGCAGGGCATCGTGGCAGATGGTGGAGAGGGTCTTCATGGGGGCCGAATGGGCCACGCCCACCTGCTCGGCCATGTCGTGAACACTGTCTACAGAGCCAAACCACACGATGTCTTCGATGGAGATGTCGTCGCCCACGAGGGTCTCGGTGCCATGGTCAATGTCGATGACACCTACTAATCCGTCTCGGTTTTGTCCGAAGTAATAGAGGAACGAGGAGTCCTGGCGGAAGGGGTGATAGCCGTTGGCAGGGCAGTTGGCGGGTGAATCGTTGTTGCCAAAAAGGACAATGATGCCTGTCTTGACCAGTTTCCTCAGTTCAGCGCGTCGGTTAACATAGGTCTCTTTGCTAAACATAATAATGTAATCTTTTTTGAAACTTTACCTTGCAAAGATACAAAAGATACATTAATAATGGTTATCTTTGCAAGTAAATTTTACAAGTTTTTTATGCGTTTGGAGAGAAATACGGGTTTGGTGCTCGAAGGCGGGGGTATGAGAGGTGTGTTTACGAGTGGTGTCTTGGACGCTTTCATGAAGCATCATCTCTATTTCGGCTATGTGGTGGCTGTGTCTGCCGGTGCCTGCAATGGCATGAGCTACATCTCGCGCCAACCCCGGCGTGCCCGTATTTCCAACATCGACATGCTGGCCCGATACGACTATATCGGACTTCGCCACCTGGTGACCCAAGGGTGTCTCTTCGACCGGGAGCTGCTCTACGACAGGTTTCCCAACGAGCTCGTGCCCTTCGACTATGAGGAGTATTTCCGCCATGCGCGGGGATTTGAGATGGTGACGACCAATTGTCGCACGGGGCGTGCGGAATATCTCTCGGAGACGCAAGACCGGCAGCGGGCGAGCGACATCGTGAAGGCGTCGAGCAGTCTGCCCTACGTGAGCAAGATTGTGGAGGTGGATGGCGAGCCTATGCTCGACGGAGGCATCGTAGACTCCATTCCGGTGATGCGCGCCATCGAGACGGGGCATAAGACCAACGTGGTGATCTCCACGCGCAACCTTGGGTTTCGGGAGACGGGCAAGGATCGCAAGACGCCTCATTTCGTCTACAAGAACTATCCTCGCTTGCGTGTGGCCCTGAGCCATCGCATCGAGGCCTACAATCGTCAGCTCCAACTTGTCGAGGATTTGGAGGCGAAGGGCGACATCATCTGTATTCGTCCGCGGCGCCCCATGGAGGTGCATCGCATCGAGAAAGACACGCGCAAGCTCGAGCGTCTCTACGAAGAAGGATTCATGGAGGGGGAGCGGTTTTGCGAGGAACAGAGTTTTTTTTAGAGAATAAAAGAATAAAAGAATTATCGCTTGGCTCAGAATAAAAGCCATTACTCCGGAAGGTGCGCAACCTATGGAGTAATGGCTTTTATTCTTTTATTCTTTTATTCTTTTATTCTCTTATTCTAACCTACTTCAGCAGGTCTGGTCTCAGACGCTTGGTGCGTTCCATGGCCTGATCCATTTCCCATTGCTTGATTTTGGCCTCATTGCCACTGAGGAGGATGTCGGGCACCTTCCATCCCTTGTAGTCGGCCGGGCGGGTGTAGATGGGGGCAGCGAGGAGGTCGTCTTGGAAGCAGTCGGAGAGGGCGCTCTGGTCGTCGCTCATGGCTCCGGGCACGAGTCTCACCACGGCATCGGCGATGATGGCAGCGGCCAGCTCTCCACCGGTGAGCACAAAGTCGCCCACGCTGATCTCGCGTGTGATGAAATGGTCGCGCACGCGCTGGTCTATGCCTTTGTAGTGCCCGCAGAGGATGATGAGGTTCTGCTGGAGGCTCATCTCGTTGGCCACATGCTGGTCGAAGCGCTCGCCGTCGGGTGTGACATAGATCACGTCGTCGTAGTCGCGCTCGGCCTTCAGGGCGGAGATACATCGGTCGATGGGCTCTATCTGCATCACCATGCCCGCAAATCCTCCGTAGGGATAGTCGTCCACCCGGCGCCATTTGTCGAGCGTGTAGTCGCGCAGGTTGTGCAGGTGTATCTCGGCCAGTCCCTTCTTCTGAGCCCGAGCGAGGATGGACTCGTGTACGAATCCCTCTATCATCTCAGGCAATACGGTGATAATGTCTATTCGCATGCAATCTATGTGATTTGATAATTGATAATTGAGAATTGAGAATTGGCCATCCGGGCCGTCTTTGTCAATTGATAATTGATAATTGATAATTAGCCATCCGGCTCATCATTCCAAACTCGTCATTCCAAATTTGTCATTCCAAACTCGTCATTCCAAACTCGTCATTCTCAGAACGTCCACTTCGCGGCGATGGTGGGGATGGCATAGAATCCATGGTGCTCTCCACGCTCGTTCCAAACGAAGTTGTGGCTCACTTCCACCTCCGACCCCAGGCTAAGGTTCACTTTATCCCAACCTTTCAACGTGTTGAGGTTAAACCAGAACTGAGGCTCGCTCACGAGTATCCAGTTGCCTTTGGCCGAGGGGTCGTACCACAGGTCGCAGAAGCCACTGAACGTGCACAGGCCTTGGGCGAAGGTGAGCCCCCATACCTCGGTGAGCTGAAACGAACTGAAGGCGCCTACGTTCCAATGACGGTTCTTGAAATAGTATTTATACATGGCCTGGATGCTCAACGTGCGACTGAAATCGGCGCTGTGCCAGTTCCACGCCGGTCCGGCGAGCAGGGCGTGCTGGAATCGAGTGGCTGCCCAGGTGTCCTCGTCGCTCGTCAGTCCGCCGTTGTACTCCACGTGGGCGGCCCACTGCTTGTCTTTCGTCACGTTGAACTCGCGGGCAATCTCCCAATAGGCGCCCGCCACGCCATCGCGCTGATAGTCGATGTCGGTAAACATGAACGTGCTACCCCAGCTGTCGGGCTTGAACATCTCGACGGTGGTGGTCATGCTGGGCCGGTTGGAGAGGTCTTTGTAGAGCGAGTGACCGAGGTCATAGTGCAATTGGACGTTCTGAGCGCCCATCGAGCAGGTGCAGGCCACGAGGGCCATAGAGGCAAGAATGCGTTTCATCTGATGCAAATATTTCGTGCAAAATTAGCTAAAAATATTAACATTTGCAAGCAACCGGAGTAAAAAGGAGAATTTGAGCACGTGTTTTGTTTTTTGAATAAGAGAATAATAGAATGAGAGAGTATTCTCTTATTCTTTTATTCCAAATTATTTCCGAACCTCTCGATAAACTCCTCCTCCGAGATGATGGGGATGCTGAGCTGCTGGGCCTTCTGATTCTTGCCACTGGTAGAGGCCACGTCGTTGTTGATGAGATAATCGGTCGATTTGCTCACCGACCCCGTCACCTTGCCCCCCTGGCTCTCGATGTAGGCCTTGAGCTCATTGCGATTCTTGTAGTGGGCCACATCGCCCGTCACCACAAACGTGAGGCCCTCGCAGCGGTTGCCCGTGGGCGCTCCCGACGCCTGCTCCACCGTGAGCTCGGCCCGCAGACGCTCAAACATGGCGAGGTTGTCGGCATTGGAGAACCATGCCACCAGCGAGGCCGACTTCTCCGGACCGATGCCCGGAATGGTGCCCAGGCGCTCCTGGGGCGAGGCCTGGAAGAGGTCGCCGTCCGATGCCCTGCCCGAGGCGATGGCCACGAGCTCGTCTAAGGGGTGGGCCGAGAGCAGCCGGTTGCACACGTCGTGACCCACCATCGGGATGGTGAGCGCATAGAGCAGCCGGCGCGCCTCCACCTGGCGGGCACGCTCCACCGAGCGCACGATGTTGGAGGCCGACTTCTGGCCGAAGCCCTCCAGCCGGGCAATGTCGGCCGAGTGCTGGGGCAGGCGCAGGATGTCGGCATACTCGCTCACCCATCCCAGGTTGATGAATCGGGCCAGGGTCTGCTCGGAGATGCCATCCACGTTGATGCCTTCCTTCGAGACGAATCGGGCAAACTTCTTGAGCTGCTTGGCGGGGCAGGCGCCGTTGGTGCAGTGGAGCGTCTTGGTGCCGCTGGCCTCGCTCTCCACCACCTCGGTCTTCGACCCGCACACGGGGCACTTGTGGGGAATCAGCAGCTCGCCCACGCGCTCGCTCACCCTGATCACCTTCGGGATAATCTTGTTGGCCTTGATCACCTCGAGGCGTGTGCCCTTGGCGCCGATGCCCAGTCGCTCACACTCGCTGATGTTGCAGAGCGAGGCGCGCTTCACGGTGGTGCCCTCCAGCTCCACGGGCCTGAACACGGCCACGGGCGATATGGTAGAGGCTGCGCAGCTCCATTCCACCGTCTCGAGCTCGGTGGAGGCACTCTCATCTTGCCATTTGAAGGCGTAGCCCGCACGGGTGGCGTGGTGGCCGGTCACCGACCCTGTAGACGCGTATTCCGTGTCGTCGTAGGCAATGACCAGTCCGTCTACGGGGTAGGGGTTCTCGCGGTGGGTCACCCGCAGCGTCCATCGGTCTATCACCTGCCGGATGTGGTCTTCCGAGGGCTCGTCCACGAGCTCATGGTCTACGCAGGTCATGCCATTGTGGGCGAGGAAATCCATGCGTGCGCCCCACGACGTGAGCTCCTGGTCGGTATATACCAGCGTGAACGGCATCCACCTGATGCTTCGCTGGGCCACTTCGGCGGGGTCTTTGAGCGTGAGCGACCCCGAGGCGAGGTTGCGGGGGTTGGCATATTCCTCCTCGCTCTCCATGTTGAACCGCTCGAAATCGTCGTAGCTGATGATGGCCTCTCCGCGCACCACCACGTGGCCCTTGTGGGCGATGGTCTTGGGTATGCCGGCTATGCTCCCCGCGAGGTGGGTGATGTTGGTGCCGATGTGGCCGTTGCCTCGCGTCACCACCTTGGAGAGGCGCCCGCCGTCGTAGGTCACCACGAGCGTCAGTCCGTCGAGCTTCCACGATATCCAGATGGGTCTTCCCTCGGCCCATTTGGCCAGGTCGGCCACGAGCTTGGTCTTGGCCAGCGAGAGGGCCGGAAACTCGTGCTCCTCCTTCTGTCCGACGATGCTGTCTTCCGACACCTTGGCCGTGGGCGAGTGGGGCAGCGTCTCGCCTGTCTCCTGCTCCAGGCGCTTCAGCTCGTCGAACCTCGCGTCCCATTCGTAGTCGGTCATCAGTTCCTCGCGACCATTATAATATGCGTCCGATGCGCGGTTGAGCTCCTCAACCAGTTGCTGCATCCTTTCTTTCTTATCCATAAAAACCGGGTTTGCTGTTGGGTGAAAATAGGGGTGTGGGTGTGTGTGTTTCCTATAGACGCAAAGTTACAAAACATTCCCGAGAAAATGCCGAAAATGGGGCTTTCAGATGTGTTAACGAATATTAAAGCTCCGACGGTTCCAAGTCGCCTCTTGCCCCGCCTATGGTTTGCGGGGGTTAAACCATGGGGTAGGGTTTCCGCCGGGTCAATTTGCTATATTGTGGCATTCGATTGATAATCGAAGATGGAGAATTGGAGCATTGCCCTGCGGCGAAGGAGAGGATTCAAAAAAAATGGGCCGGCGCAGAGGTCGTTCGTCAATGATCGTTCGTCACTCAACATTCGTCATTCGCATCCATTTTGTTACATTGTTACA
>DCJH01000001.1:0-68848 GCA_002317385.1 Prevotella sp. UBA1705
AAGAATTTTCAAGCAAATCACAACGGATTGAGGATGGTATCTGTGTTACGCCCTACTGTTACTAAGGTATACCCCCCACGCCAATGCCATGCGTTCTCTAAAATAATTCCAACTGCTGATAAGGGGCATTGGGTCGTTGAGGAGCAGTTCCATAGAATAGTTGAATGTTAGAAAACTGTTTGTCGGTAATACACATAATCCCCACCTTCCCGAATTTGGGAAGGAATCCCTTGACACGCTTGATGTGAGCATCGGCATTCTCCATGCTCGCACAATGACGGACATAGATGGAGAATTGGAACATTGTGAATCCATCCCGCTGTAAGGACTTGCGAAAGTCTATATAGGCCTTCTTGTCCTTTTTCGTTTCCGTGGGAAGATCAAAGAATACGAGTATCCACATAATGCGATATTCACTAAATCGGTCAAAACTACTCATGCCTTCTACATTTCTGGATAATTGATATGTCGTAACTCTCCAGAGAAACACTTGTAAAGTGATGCCGTGGTCTGCTGCGCAGCTACCATCAACGGACTACGCTTTCCACCGACCACCACATCAATCATCGGAATCCCGAGAAGTTGCATCTTTATCTCCTTCGTTAAATCGGAATAATCCTCTACCCGCTTCATTGTATCAATAACCAATTGGTCTACATACGGACGATAAGGTTCCATAATATCATCCGCCAGACAATAAGCATTGTAACGATTGTGGTGATGAATACCAAGAGTGGGCAATAAACCACTACTGACCAAGGCTCTGGCTATCACCGCACGAAGGATAGCATAACCGTAATTCAAGAGATTGTTGGGAGGGATGCCTTCTCTGTCGCGAGTAAACCCTACAACCTGTGGAAACAAATTGCGCCAGTAATACGCAGCCGCATAGGCTTCCATATTCACAGGGTCGCCACTTCTCACTTCTGTAGCCCACACCTTCATGCAGTGGGTTTCCTGCGATGTGTTAGCAGCCAACACATGCTCTTGATTCAGTATCTTCTGTCTCACGGTCTGCTGCCAAAGTTGCTTTCGCAGCGGCAAGGAAGACTCTATCTGATGCCGGAAACGTTCGTTTTGAACTGTATTACCCGATAACGGAAGGAGTAGCCCGACGGGCATACTCCTTTTATCACAAGTCACCACCGCACAATTATTCTCCAACAGCGCCTCCAATGCGCCTGTGGTAATTGTGATGCGCTTATTATCGAGAACTATTACCCCTATATCTTCTATAGGAATCGTACGTTCGGCCTCCTTCTTCATCACCTCAGGCAATGTCTCATTGGCTTCTACATCCGGAAGATGCAATACCAATTGATTATTGCGCAGACTGAGGTACATGGGATTGGTGAAGCATAATGTTTTCTTGATCATAGTCTTATTCCGTTATAATTTCTCCCAGTATATCTATATGCACCTTATGGGGATTTAAGTTAAATAAAGTCGCAATGCTCGAAATATTCAGAAATCTCTTGTCTTTTTTAGACGCTAATTTTAAATCGAATCCCACTGCTGTGGCCAGACAAAAACGATAGGTAAAGTGAGACAAATTCTGTACGGAGTATAGATACTTGTTCAGTGCCACCTTATCTTTCTTGCGTATTGCTTCTTGATAATCGGCCTCATCCATTCCCAAAACAACCAATTCGTTGCGTTGCAGACTCAGCACATGCTTCCATTGATAACCAGGCAAAGACTCCAAAAGTGTATCTGGAAGTTCCTTATCTTGAATACTATCCCATAATTCCGCAGGATTCTCTATGATAACAGGAACATGAAATCTTCTTCGTTCAACGGCTTGCCACAATGTGATGATAGACTCCTGGTAATGTCCAGCCTCGTCTTTGTAAAACGAGACATGATGATTGTTCCCAGGAACTACAAAGCTGACAGGCTCTCCATGCTCCCCAAATTTCAATGGAACTACGGCGGTTTTCCCAGTCGTACAACGTATAGACTTTATCTGAATATGCTTGCTGTCGTCGGCATAAACCGGTTTTTCTTCCAAATTTCTTAGATTCTCCAAAGCCTTTTTAGGATCATTTCGATAATCTTGTCCGTTAGCAAAACCTTCGTTCAATCTATCCAATACCCGCTTTCTGATATTTCCATCAACGATAGTATCAAGCACATTTTTGATTTTATCGATTACCTTTATCTCCACAAGGCCGGTCTTTTTGTTTTTTACAGACTCTGCCTTATAGTCCTCCTTCCCGGTAAAAAGGAAACCAGAATTTCCTACTCCCAACTTGTATTTGATGACTATTTCATTTTTCCCATTCAACTGAATCTTACCATAAACAGATTCTTCATGGAGCGCACCTCTCGGAACGATTACTCCTCGCTGCACAATCTTCCGTTTGCCATTAGAATAGGTCGCTGCGGTTCCGGTGGAAGCAATCTTCACGCCGGGTCGGGCAGACACCAGTATTCCCTCTACGGCACGTTGCACCTCATCCACCCTGAGATGCTTTTTTTCTCTCAGCCATTGCTCAAGCAAGGAATAATCATTCTTCCAACTTTCCCTCTGTGCCTCTACTTCCTTAAACATGGCATCTCGGCTTGTGTTCAACGTGTTGAGTCGCTGAATGATAGAAGGTGTGGTCATGGCCACCACAAAAGCATCGATGGCATGATGGCGATGGTCATTGCGCTTGGTCCAATCTTTAATAACCTCCTTTTTATGCGTCTGACCTTTATGCACATACTCTCTAAACTCTGTAAGGTCACCAGTCTTGTATCTTTCAAAATTGATATTCTCAAGTATCTGGTCATACCCCCAGGTATGCCTGATAAAGTCGGTGACACTGCCCGAGCTCGCTGTCACATCTCTGCAAACCTGTCTCAGTATCTCCATTGCTTTTCTGGAAATATACTGTGTGAGGCGCAAATCTCGATTGATGAAATCCTGCGGAATATCTTCAGCCTTCATCAGCAAGCGGTCGCGTTTGGTTTTGCTGATGACACCGTTAGTAAACAAATCGTCCACTCGGGTCAAGTAATCCTCCAGATAGGCTTGTCCTTTGGTACACATGTAGTCATAGGCAGTAGTATTGTCCTTCTCCTTATTACATTTTTTGCAAGCACAAACCTTGTTGGAATAACTATTGTCAAACAATAAGGACTTAGGAATGATGTGCTCGGTTTCCACCCCGAGACCACTTAAATATTCAGTCTCGCCAATGACTTTGCCACAGTAGAAGCAACATTTGCTGGATTCGTTCCATAATCGGTACCGCTCAATGCTGTTTCTGGTAGCCCTTACTCCTTGTTCCTCCAATATTTTCTCAATTCTATCATTCTCCTTGCGCCTTTTATATTGCATCTTCGAAATGCTATCTCTTTCGCCAATACTCATCTTGAGCTCACGGGCAAGTTCCACCCTGATGACATCAGGTCTGCCCAAGTCTGGACGAGCCATGATGGCATTGACGATATTGATCATCTGATTCAGCACCTTCTCGACTATGGGCTGCCTCAGTTCATTTTTCTCAATCTGCGGCAACTTATCCAATAATTGTCGCGACTGGTTTTCATCCTTTGTCAGATAATCAGAATGTCTGAAACCGGCATACTCACAGGCATCACTATATTTCAAGCCTTCCTGCAGATAGGGCAGTATCTCTCGAATGGCCTTGACCGACTTGTTGCCATAACCTTCCTTGGTGAAGTCCAGCTTAAATAGCTTTTCTATCACCTCCTCATTTTCTATCCCGAAATTGGAGATCAAGGTCTTCCTTAAATTCTGTTCGTCTTCAATGGAATATACGGCATGCCACAACCGATACAGGGGTTGATGGATGCACTTGGGACTGATAACTTTGAGTATCTCGCCTGTTTCCTCATCTACTTTCTTCGATTCCTCATATTCCAGGGAAAACCTCAGCAACTCCTCGCTATTGTCGAGCCCGCTCAATGCCTCACGGAGCTGAACCAATGTAGTGTTGCCCTTCAGTCCTTTGGCCAAAGACTTATTCAGATACCAGCCATCCCGCTTCGAAACACCAAGGATTTTATAGAGGGCAGTCGCCTTCAACACCTCATTCTGATTCAGATAATCGACGAGTTTCTGCTTTTGTTCGTTTGAGATATAGAGTTCGTCTCCGCTTTTGTTGAATAAGCTGATATTATTGACTTCCTCCCATATCTTATCCAACTGGGACAGAGGATTAGACTTGGCAGCCACCTTAGGTCCTGCAATGACAACATGGCCATCTTTGATACGATGCTCTCTCTTTTCAAACTCACATGTTGAGACCAAATGCTTGCAAGACTTTAGGTCTCGCTGAAAGAAAATGACATGATTTCTCAGATAATCAATCGTTCTGTCTGTCAGCACCTCAGGATAAAATTCCCGTTGGCACTCCATGATTTGGTCAAACTCCTCCTCATAAGCCTCACGGGGGAAGACTTGCTCCTTGATTCTATAGACATAAAATCTACCGTGCTCTCCGTCTACAGCCGTCTCATCCAATTTCTTCGCAAAAAACTGGCCGATGGTCAGTTTCTCGTTTTGAATGATGCCGTATCTCTCGTACACCGCCTTTACATACTCGCGCTGCTTCGAGTCTGCCGAATAGTCTTTCTTTCCATGCTTGTATCCCCTTCGCTGATTGATGTGATACAAAACTCTGCCTATTTCCGGCAAACTGAGTTTTTTTCCTTTTGTTGCCGCCCGAGCTCTGAGGCTCCACAACTCAAACACGGGGAGCTTAATCAGGTGCTCGTCGGGTAGCATCCCCAATTCTCTCAGTTTTTCAGTGAGGTCATGACGTCTTAGTTGATACCTGTCGTAGTTCCTACGTCCACTCCTTTTCTTGGTAGCGTCCTGATTCTTGGTGAAGGCCTTCCCCGAGGCAAAGTCATTGGCGGTAGGGTTGTCAATGGGTATTTTGCGTGTTCCCAAAGCCAGAATATCTACGATTTCACCTTCATCTGTAGTGAGGATTAAACACCATCCTATAGAAGCGACTCCTAAGTCAAATCCTAAAATCTTTTTCATTAAAATTTTGATAGATTTATTTGGTTATTATATTTTAAATTCCTATATTTGCAACAAGAATTTTCAAGTAAATCACAATAAGGATAATTCCGTTGTGAAAACATTCAAGGCTGGGGTTCCTTCCAAGGGGCCTCGCCTTTAATTTTTATGTTTTCAAAAATAAGCAAAATATTTTATTTGTTCCCGATATATTGCATTTTATTTTTCAAAGAGCCTCGCTATTGATGACAACCTGCCGATAAGAGTAGGCTAACTCACCAATTTCTCATGTTAATACGTCCAAGTAGTGCTTTGGACGCTATTCCCATCAATATAATATGATGGTGCTTACATCCTATAATGTTGAAAAAATGATAGATTAATTTAATATTCCAAAACTTACTTGCACTATAAAAACAAATCGGCTATATTGCCGGGTGTGGATTTGCGTTTCGGGCGCTTTTCCCCGCTTCATCCTCCAACTTAAACTCTCCTCTCCCTCCTCTGATTTCTACGCCCAATGCTAACCGGTTTGAGATTAGTACCAAATCGTTGTGCGATTAGGTACTAATTGTGTATCGATTTGGTACTAATCATAGTACGATTACTACCCAATTACCAAACGGTGGGATAGTGGACTGATGGTGGGGTTGTGCAACTATATTCATGTGATGGAGGATATAAGGCGAAATATTGAGAGGAAGTTGAGTCAGATAATAGGGGTATTTCGGATGCTTTGCGTTATAGGAGAAAGATTAAATAAACTTTAAAATTAGAAAGTTTCTTGCATATTCATGGCAAAATTTATAACTTTGCAGCCGTGTAACAGTATTGTAACATGTATGACATAGGTCGTAATCCTTGTTTAAGAAGTGGTCTACGACGCATTGCACCAGATGTTGAGGTGTGTGCACAAGGCCTAAGGTGAAGCTATTCGGTGATACTTGGAAAGCACAAAAACACGAAATTCTCGATTTTCCATTGTGTGGCTTGAATCCAATGAGCGAACCATGAAAAGATGATGAACAGAAAAAACACATGTAATTAATTGTATAAGTTTTAAGTGATGACAAAGAAACGCTATCAGAAACCAGAAATCACACGTATTCATCTGGAGGCCTGCACTCCACTTGCACACTCGATTACAGCAGGAACCGGGAACCCAACAGAGAAAGGAAGTGCCACAGGCGAGACTCCTACCCCCGGAGACAATCCATTCAGCGCATTTCACAGTAAACGCTCCATGTGGGCATCGGATCATGACAATGACTTTTAGTATGAAGAATTTAAGCAACATAAAACACAAGAGTCTTATCACTTTGGCTGCGGGCGTGACCCTCACATTGGGCCTGATGGCCTGCTCGGACAAGATTGAAGCGCCGAGCGAAGATACACAGACACAGAATTTCACTTATCAGATAGAGAGTGTGGTTTCCACTTCCGACCAGGCTGTCGGTGCCGGCACACGCTCTTTGGAGGAAGATGCGACGAGCCTCGTCAACTCGCTGTGGCATCAGGGCGACACGCTGATGCTGTTTAACCTGAGCGACGGCAACAAGAGCACGGCAGAACAGTATAATTTTTTGAAGAGTGGCAGCAAGGGTAAGGAGGCCAATTTCAATGGTTCGATAGTCTCTCTGAATCCACTGAAAATGAGCGACGAACTCTGCTTCTTCTATCCCGGTGGTGCTTCAACCGACACATTGCTGGTGCGTCCCACGGAGTATGGCTCATATACGATAAAAGACGACGACGGCGAAAAGAGAACTGTAAAGGGCTATATGCCGCAGACAACTATCAAAAGCACTGTGGAGGTGAACCTGCAGCGTCAGGATGGAACCATCGCGACCATTGGCAAAAAGTTTGATTATCAGTGGGCTTCGGCTAAACCGAAGGCCATCAAAGGTAAGCGTGTATCGGTGGAAGTGGGCAAATTGAAAAGACTGGTGGCCTTCTGGGGCCTGCGATTTGCCGACCAAAACAAGCAGATTCTTACCGACATTGATTCTGTGCTCATAGCCAATGTAACATCGGTGGATATTCTCGACCTGGAGAAAGGCAAGTATGTTGGCACCGACGAAGATCGTAGCTATGGGCTGAAACTGGTTCCCAATAAGACCATGGGCAAGCTTTCTTCTCAGGGAGGCAAGTACACCTATGCGGCAGTATTGCCTGGAAAATATAGCGAGGTGACCATTATTGTCTTTGTGGGCAAGCAGATGTATGAGCAGACTCTGGCAACTTGTGAGTTCAAGGAAAACGGTGTCTATCGCGATGACATCATCAAGTTGAAGCCCGTAGACCCCAATGCAGGTTTCGTAGATGTTCAGGGCGTGAAGTGGGCCACCGGAAACTTCATCCATTACGAGACACCCGCGGCCGGAGAATATTGGGGCATTGCTCCCACGCAGTGGTGGATAGCCGACTATGCCTGCGACAATACCTTGCAGAACCGCTCCCCGGGCTCACAGTTTACGAAGAGCTACAGCAAGCGTGAGGAAGACCAGGATGTGTTTGGATTTGGATATATCACTGACGCCTTGTATAATGGCTCGCATTATTTCTCCGGTACAGCGAAAGATATTGCGATGCGATTCTGGAAGGGATATACGGAATTGAGTGGTGAGACCACAGATAAGTCGAAGGCAACAACCGGTGACCTTCCCTATTTCCACACGATGGACCATCGTCATGTATATAGACTGCCAAGATATGAGGAGGTTAAAAAAATAATCGACAAGTCGCACGCCTATCCTGCCTACTGCTACACCGACAAGGGAAACAAGGTCTATGGTGCCTATTTCTATACATGTAGACCCGGCACTACCCGTATATTGGGCTTCCCGACCGGTGCCCGCCGCCTGTATAAATACAACGACGTGACGGCTCTGGTGAGGGCGCAGAAGGGACTGTTCCTGCCTATCACCGGTAAGCGCAACGTGGGAAGCTCGGTCATTGGGTTCCGCGACATGGCATACGCAGGGGCCTACGCCCAATATATGACGTCTTATTCTGTTTTGTCGGGCACCAATCGCTGTCTGTATTTCGGCCCGACGGTGAGCCTGCACTATGGTCCGGGTGTTGCTTCTCAGGGCATTGCCATCCGGCCTGTGCTCGAACGGGTGGACGAAAGCAAGGAGCAGGAACCGGAATACGGCCCGTTCAAGGGTCTGGAATAATGAATATTGTTCTCTCTTAAGTACTATTTATATAGTAAGTTATAATTTCTCTATGATTGGGGGCTACGTCAATGTGAATTGATGTAGCCCTCCCTTTATATATAGATAGGTGGAAACGTGAGAGAGGGAGCGCGCTGCGGAGCGGTAGGCTGAGGCTGAAAACAACATCCCCCACCAGGCAAGGCTTGGCGGGGGATGGGTGTTTGGGGGGAATAGGAGGGGGGTGAGGCCCCTCAAGAATGTGCTATTTCAGCCAACGGGGAGCACCAGCGCCGGCAGCAATGATGACGTCGTTGCCTACGGTGAAGTCGCCCTTGGCGGCATCTTTGTAGGTCGGGTCGGCCACTTTACCATCGTTATCGAAGAACTTGCCGTTGATTCCGCCGGGCAACAGGTTGGGGGCGTTGAAATAATAGTTGCCCTTGAATGTTGCGGGATTGGTCTTGCTCTGGTTAGAGAAGTTGGCGGCGGTGTTGGTCACGAGGTTGTTGGTGAATGTCGTGGCGTTACCGGCAAAGCGGATGTAGAGCAGGCGCTTGGAGCCATCGGCCTTCGCCGACACGGCGTCGAGGGTGTTGTGGTCTACGGTGATGACCGGCGTCACGCCGGGGAAGCTGCCTGAAGCGTCGTCGAAGCGGATGAAATCGCGCTCGGCGCAGCTGTTGTAGACGGTGTTGTTGGTAATCACGAGGTTCTGGATGGCACCTGCGCGGCAGTCGAAGAAGTCGCCACCATTGCACTCAATGCTTGAGATGACATTGTTGTCGATGGTGATGGTCTTCACGTTGGCAGCTACGTTGATGTAGTAGAAGCCCTTGCTGTAGTTCTTGATCTCACTGTTGGTCACCGAGAGACTGTTGTAGTCGCCGGCGCTCTTGAACACGATGGCCTGGTCGCCAGAGGTTCCGGTGCCGTCGAGCGTCACCTGGTCGAAAGCGATATCCGAGCCGCCGGAGATGGTGAATCGGCCGATGATGACCGGATGGTCGTTCTGGCGGAGGCCCTTGATGGTGAGATTCTTGCTGATGTCTACGGCTCCTGCAGCCACCACGCCGTCGGGATCGGGCAGCGTATAGGTGCCGGGCATCACCACGAGACGTGAGCCGTCGGCTGCGCTGGCAATGACAGCGGCGAGGTCTTCGCCTGCCTTCACGAGGATATCATTGGCTGCAAGCTCAATGGCTGTGGTGAAAGAGACCGTGCCGCGGGTCTTTCCGTTGGCGCGGAGCATGGTTGCGGTGTAGGCCGTCTCGGGCGTGAGGCCGTCGATGGTGGCCTGTCCGGCAGCTATTTCGTCGGTTGTTAGCGCATGGTCTACCACCATGCTGCCCGAAGCATCGGTAATCACGATGCGCTGGGCAGCCTGTCCGGCGGGCCAGGAAATGGTGACTGAGCGGGCTTTCACGTCACTTTCGCTGAGTGAATAGAATATCTGTTCGGTTCCGGTCTTGGCGTAGACGCTGCTCCATTTGGAGTTGCGGCTGTCGTCGCCACTGGTTACCGACATGACGCGGAAGGAGTATTGGGTCTCGCCATCGAGGCCTGATATGACGTAGGGCACGTTGTCGGGCGATACCGAATAGGTGGCCGAGGGCGTCTTTCCGTCGAAGCTGAGGCTATCGTTGTCGTATTGTTCAACGACATATCCGGTAGCGCCGTTGACCGTGGTCCATGTGAGTTTCACATTGGTTCGCTCCTGCACGCTGGCGCTGAGGTTAATGGGCGAGAGGTTTCGGTCGAGGGCCAGCGATGTAATCTCGTCCATCACGTCGCCGCAAGATGTCAGGGCCAAGGTGAGTCCCAGCATACATGTTGCTATGATTGAATTTTTCATTGTCGTGTTTCTTTAGGATTTTACTTGTTCAGCTGGCCGAGCATGCCTTCGTTGTTGAGCATTCCGTTGCTTGCATCGATAAAGGTTTGCCAGATGGGCCAGAGGCAATGGGTGCTGGGCTGCACCACGTAGATGCCGTTGATGTAGTCGTCTGCGAGCAGGTTAGTGCCTGTCTTGCTGTCTACAAACCACTCCTTGGAGCTGTAGTCGGCCATGTCTTTTCCGGCTTCGTCGGTGTCGCCATGGTTCAATCCATAGATGTTGATGCTCTCAGCAAGTCCGTCGCCGTCGCCGTCATACATCTTATAATAGAGCTTCAGAGGCAGGTCGGCGTAGGCGCCTTCACGGTTGGCGAGCTGGGTGAGCTTGGCCTTGCACTCCTCCATCTTCTTGTCGATGAGTCCCCAGCGCACGAGGTCGGCCTTGCGCAGCATCTCTCCGGCAAACTCCAAGCCGCGCTGCTCCACGATTCCATTGAAGAAAGCGTCCTTGCTGGCGGTGTATTTGGCCTGCAGTGCGGCCACCTTGTCGGCGGGAAGCACGCGGCTGAGCACCGGCTTCATGTAGGGCCAGGCTGCTGCCGGACCGCTGAGGTAGTTCTCTGCCTCGGCTGCCATGAGGTAGACATCGGCCAGACGCATGTACTGCCAGTTCACTCCGTCGTCATTGGTAGAGGTTACGGTGCGTGTCATCCACTCGTAGCGGAGCTTGCCGAAGCACCACTTGCTGATGCTGCGCAGTGTCTGATAGGCGTGGATCTTGGTGCTCTTGCCGTCGATGGTGGGCATATCGGTGCTACCCTCGATGCGGTCTTTGCTCCACTCGTAGGGCACACAGGTGATGTCGCGGCGCACATCCTGGGCATCATAATCATAGAACAGTGTGGGCATGGGGCCGTTGGCGCCACCCTGAGACTGTTCGGTGTACTGGTCTTTGCTGTTGTGCTTCACGCCGAAGGTGTAGAGCACGCGGCCGCGTCCGTCGCTGAAGGGAATCTCCCAGAGGCTCTCTGCACCTGCGCCGGTGTTGTCCTGGCAGAGCTTCACGAAGTTGTCCTTGAAGCCTCCGAGCTTGTTGTATCCGCTGTTGATCACGTCTTCGCACTCCTGCTTCACGATGAGCATCATGCTATCCCGGCTCAAAGCCTTGTCGTTGGAGCGGCGATAGCCGTCGCCATAGAGCTTGTAGCCACAGGCATAGAGGGCGATGCGGGCACGTAGACCCTTGGCAAAGGCCTTGCTGCAGCGCTCCACTGACGTGGTGATATTGTTCTGATTGGGCCAGTAGAGGTATTTCTCGGCCTCCTTGAGGTCGGCCAGCAGCACTCGGTAGATAGAGTCTTTGCTGGTGCGCGGCATGTAGATGTTGTCGTTGTTGTTGGGCGAGAAACGCGCGGGAACATCGCCCCATGCCTTGATGAGGTCGTTGTAGATCACGGCGCGCATCGTGAGGGCTTCGCCATAGAGCTGTCCCATCTCCGGACGGTTGTCGATATCGCCATACTGCTTCAGTCCCTCGATGGCGAGGTTGGCACGCTCAATGCCCTCGTAAAACTTGGCATAGGCGTTCTTCGGCTCGTTCATCTGCTGGTTGTTGGCCAGTGTGTTATAGTTGCAGAGGCTCACCTTGTCGTCTGAACTCTTGGAGAACAGCGTACCGGCGCTCATGGTTTCGAGGTCGCTGTTGATGCCATAGTAGGGCAAGAAGCGTCCGCGATAGGAGTTGGTCTCACCAAACGACTGGTTGATAGACATCACCTCGGCCTCGGCCAACGAGTAGACCGAGTAGATAGAAGAGCCGTCAAGGCTGGAAACGGAGGGTGCTTCCATATCGCAGGAAGTCAAGCCGGTTACAGCGAGAGCTAATATAGATAATTTGATATAATTTTTCATCGTAGTGTTCTTTTAGTCTTTAGAAGTTCAAATTCAGGCCAATAACAAATGAGCGGCTGCGGGGATAGCCCGAGTAGTCGACGCTGGGGGTGAGGGCTGTCTTGGTGATACAGTCTGACTCCGGGTCGAAACCGCTGTAGTTGGTGAGGCAGAACACGTTGTAGGCCGTAGCATAGAAGCGCAGGCTGTTGATTCCGGCGCGCTTGGTGAGGCTCGTAGGCAGGGTGTAGCCCAGCGTCAGGGTGTTGAGACGCAGGAACGAGGCATCCTCGATGGCCCAGTCTGTGAGCACCATCTTGCTCATATAGGGGCTCCACATGGTGGTGTTGGCATTGAGTTCAGCCAGTCGGGCGGCATCGTTGCAGAGCTCGCCGGTGGCCGGATCGAGGTTGGTCCAGCGCTTACCGTCGGCCATCAGGTCGATCATGTTGCGGTAATAGTACTTGCTGGTCGAGGTGTACTCAATCTTGTTGGCATTGTATTCCTGGTTGCCCAGCTCGAAACTGAACTGTGCCGAGAGGTCGAAGCCAAAGGCACGCACATTGAGTCCGAATCCGCCATAGGCATCGGGGTTCACGTCGCCGATGATAGTGTTGTCGTCGTCGGTAATCTTTCCGTCGCCGGCATCGGCCACACCATCGCCGTTAGTGTCCACGGTGGGCTGGTCTTTAAGCTTCAACGAGCCCGGACGCACGGTTCCGATGATGCCGGAATCGTCGACCACGCCCTCCTTGAGCACCCATTTCTTGGTGGATTCGTCATATCCTACGAAGTCGGAAACCTCGTAACGGCCGTTGCCGTCGAGCTGATAGCCACGAATCTGACCTACGCGACCGCCCTTGGCAATCCAGTAGTCGTTGCCAATCTCGGTAGAGGCCCAGTAGGAGTTCATGCCGTAGTCGGCCATCTGTCCGAGGCTGTTGATCTTGCTTTTGTTGAAGCCGATGTTGCCGTTGAGGTCGATTCCCCAGTCTTTCTTGTTCACCATGTGCCATGTGAAGGTGGCCTCGAAACCCTTGTTCTGCGTCTCGCCCATGTTGCGATACTGCGTTTCATATCCGGTTCCGCTCACGGGGAACTCGATGAGCAGGTCTTTGGTGGTGTTGAGATAGTATTCGAAGCTACCGTTGAGCTTGCCGCCAAAGAGTGTCCAGTCCAGACCCACGTTGCGGGTGATGGTCGTTTCCCACTTCAGGTCGGGGTTGGCCATGGTCTTCGAGGGTGCCCAGTAGCTGGGGAATCCGTTGATCCATGTGGTGGCAGAGTTGATATACATCTGCACGAGCTGGCCCGTGGGGATGTTGTTGTTACCAGCTGTACCGTAAGACAGGCGCAGCTTCAGGTCGTCGAGCCATCCACGGGTGCCTGCCATGAACTTCTCCGAGGAGATGCGCCATGCCAGAGCCACAGAGGGGAAGTAGCCCCAACGGTTCTGCTTGTTGAACTTCGAGCTGGCGTCGGCACGGAAGGTGACAGAGGCCAGATACTTGTCGGCGTAGGCATAGTTGGCGCGGCCAAAGAAAGACCACAGCTTGTCGTCGGCGGCATAGCGGTCGTCGATGGTGTAGGGCGTGCCCTGTGAGGAGAGACGCCATGCGGTGGCAGCATTGTAGTCGGTGGGGAAGCCGTGCACCTCGTCCGTATTCTCACGGGCCTTGGTAATGATATACTCCTCGCCCACCATCACGTCGAGGTGATGGTCCTTGCTGGCCAGCAACTTGCTGAAGTCGTAACTCAGCGTGTTGGTGTTGCGGAAGGTGTGGTTGTTGGCGTCGGTGAAGCGGATGGCGGGATGATTCTGGTTGGTTCCCGTGGGCACATTCTTCACATAATAGGTGGTGAGGCCCCAGAAACGCTTCTCATACTGGCGATAGAGGTCGTAGCCAAACTCAGTGCGCGCCTTAAAATTCTTGAAGATTTCCCAGCCGAATCCACCGGCGAGGTTCATGTTGGTGCGGGTGCGCTTGCGGTCGTTGTCGGCCGTAGAGGTAAGCGGATCGTAGATGTTCAGCTCGTCGTCCTGGAACGAAGAGTTGGCCGAGGCCAGACCCGACAGTGGGATAGGAGGATAGATCATGGCGTCCTTCAGGCGCTTGTCGGTATTATACACACCTGTGGCCTCGTTGGCGCCGCCTCCCCAGATATCCGTGGAGCTGTAGCGAGCCTGCAGGTCGAACGTGGTGTTCTTGGTCGGCTTGGTGTTCAGCTTGAGCGAGAAGTTGTCGCGTTTGTAGCTGCTGCCCACCATGATCGCCTTGTCGTTCATGTGCGCATAGCTGAAAGCGTACTTCACGGCATCCGTTCCGCCGGTCACGTTCACGTTGTGATTAAACGTGTTTCCGGTGCGGCCGTAGGTCATATTCTGCCAGTCGTTGGCCTGTACATTATTATATAGGTCGAGGTCCTGGTAGTTTCCGAAGATCTCTGAGAACTTATCCACGTTGTCGCGGAGCAGCGCGAGCTCATATTGCCACTTGGCATAGTCGCCCGGCGCGAGCACATTCATGGTCTTGGCCATCTTCTTCCAGCCATAGTAAGCATTGTAGCTCACGTTCACCTTGCCGGCCTGACCGCTCTTGGTGGTCACGAGGATAACGCCGTTGGCACCGCGGCTACCATAGATGGCGGTCGAGGAGGCATCCTTCAGCACGGTGATGTCTTGGATGTCGGTGGCTGGAATGTTGCTGATATCGTCTACGGGAAATCCGTCTACGATGAACAGCGGGTCGTTGCTCTGTGTGATGGAGCCACCGCCACGCACGCGAATCTTCACCGTTGCGTCGGGCGAGCCCTCAGAGGTGGACACCTGCACACCGGCGAGCTTACCGGTGAGGGCTTCGGAAGCAGAGGCAACGGGCACCTCGGTGAGGGCTTTGCTGTCTACGGTGGCTACCGATCCCGTGAGGTCCTTGCGCTTCACCGAGCCGTAGCCGATGACTACGACGTCGTTCAGGCTGTGAGCCTCGTCCTGCATCGACACGTTAATGGTGCCCGATGAGGCGTCGACGGTCTGAGGCTTCATACCCACGTATGAAACGTTGACCTTTTTAGATTTACCTTTCAGTTGCAGGGTAAAGTTTCCGTCGATATCGGTTACGGTGCCATTACCAGCCACACCTTGTTCCATGATGGTGGCACCGATAATGGGTTCGCCGGTAGCGTCTTTCACGTTACCCTTTACTGTCTGCGCCTGCACGTTGCCAACTACGAAGAGTAGCATAGCGAGCAGCGCCATTCGAAAGTGCTTCAAATACTCAGACATACTTTTTAATTATTAGATAGATTAGTAAAAGTTCTATTTTTGATTGTCGCGTAGCTGTGCTTACGGTATTGTAGTAATGTTTTTAAGATAGAGCAAAGTTAATACAAAATATGTGAACGGCCAAAACTTTTTTTGCATTTTTTTAAGAAATCTGTATTTATCGCCTTTTGCCTGTGGCATTCCTGATTCCATCGGCCCAGCGGCGTGGCATTCTCGATGGCATCTGCCCTCTTTTCCTCTGCGGTGTGCGCTAACAGCCGTCGCTATCCCATGGGTTTGAGATTACTATCGAATCGTTTCGCGATTAGTACCGAATCCTGCCGCGATTAGTACCAAATCGTGATGCGATTAGGGCCTGAAGGCAAAAGCAAGAGGAGCCTCTCCCCCAGCCCCTCCCCCGGAGGGAGGGGAGTGATATGACCGAAGCACCCTATGTGCGCTGTGGAATGGATGTGAAATAGTAGGGACATGCACGGGGCAGGTCCCTACTGTGCGGTTGTGCCCAGATTCCGTCTTGCTCTGCGGCTCGGCGCGAAAGGAGAATAAAGAGAACTGCAAGGAATAAGAAAAAAATAGAGAGACGGGCACGTGGCCCATCCCTCCATATTATTATGGGGTGAATATCATGAACAGAGCGGGGGACGCCCGCCCTGAAGATTCCCTATTTCATGTTCTCCATCTCCAAGCTCGCCCACACAAACGGGCCCACGCCCTTGGCGTCGTTGTCGCGGATGGGCTCGCTCATATAATAGTCGAACGACCCGTCGCGCTTGTAGTTGGGGGTCTTGACGAATGGGCCGGGCGCCGGACCGAGCCCGCTCACCGAACAGCAACGGGTGAGCGAGATGGTCTTGTCGGGGTTCACCCGCACAAACTGCTTTACTATTCCGTTGTAGGCGCGGATACCGGCGGCCTTGAAACTGGCGTCGAGATAGCCCAGGCGCGCACCCTTGAGCAGGCAGTAGGCGAACATCGACGAGCAGGTTGCCTCCAGGTAGTTGCGCGGGTCTTGCACGTCGAGCACGTCATACCACACGCCCGTGGCCTTGTCCTGATGCTTCATCACGGCCGTCATGGCCTTGCGAAAGAGGTCTACAATCTCTCCGCGGCGGGCATAATCAGCCGGCAGCGCGTCGAGCACCTCTATCATCGCCATGGTATACCAGCCGAGGGCGCGCCCCCAGGTGTGCCGGCTCTGGCCGGTGAGGCTATCGGCCCAGAAGGCGGTGTGGGTCTCGTCCCACGCGTGTTTCCACAGTCCCGTCTTCCCGTCGTAGGTGCGACGGTCGGTCTTCGTAATCTGGTCTACGGCGTCGGGCCAGTATTTCTTCTCGGCCTTCTTCTGTCCCTTGAGCGCGGGGGCGGCCAGCGTGTAATAAGGCAATCCCATAAAAATGCCGTCGAGCCACACCTGATTGGCATAGATGGCCTTGTGCCACCACACGCCTTCCTGCGTGCGCGGCTGCTTCTCCAGCTGTTTGAAGAGCGTCTTCAGCGCCTGGTCCACGCCCGGCTGCGGCGCGATCTGGTTCAGACGATAGATGAACCGGGCCGTGCGCACATTGTCGAGGTTGTAGTCTTTGAGGTCGTAGCCGGTGATATTGCCCTTCTGGTCGATCATCTTGGCGGGGTATTGCTGCAGGTAAGCCAGCACGTCGGGGTCTTGGTAGCGCAGGTAGGTGTCGAGCATACTCTCCAGTTCGATGCCCATCACGTAGCTCCATTTGGGCTTCTTAGAGAAGTCGAGCAGGTAGCTCTGGGGCACACGCTTCATCTCCGAGGCCACCATCCAGCGCGAATATTCCTGATAGGGGCGGTCGGCCTCGCTGAGCACGAGCGAGCCGTTGACCGTGAGGTTGTCGAAACGGATATTGCGCGTCTTGCCGGTGATGCTCACGGGCTCTTTCGACACGCCGTCGAAGCGGCAGTTTCTCACCGTCACGTCCGACACGTTCTCTATGTTCTGCAGTCCGATGACCTGCACGCCATACTTGCTCTCGCGGCTCGTCACGTTCTCCATATACACCTTGCGCACCGTCGGCTCGAAGCCTCGGTAGCACTGTTCGTTGGGCTCGTAGTCGAGGTTGATGCGAAGCACGGCCTCGTTGCACTGGCCCACGGTCACGTTTCTCATGCAGATGTTCTCGATCACTCCGCCTCGGCAGTTGTTGGTCTTGATGCGGAGCACTCGGTCCAGGTGGGGCGAGTCCATGTAACAATCCTCTGTAAACACGTTGCGGCAGCCGCCCGAGATCTCCGATCCGATAACCACGCCGCCGTGACCATCCTCCATCTTGCAGTGGCGGATGATGATATTCTGCGACGGCTGGTTCCACAACCGACCGTCGTTGTTGCGCCCGCTCTTGATGGCGATGCAGTCGTCGCCGGTGTGGAAGGTGCAGTTCTGGATGATTACTCCGTCGCACGCCTCCGGGTCGCAGCCGTCGCCGTTGGGGCCTTCGTTGTAGACCGTCACGCCGTCGACGGTGATATTCTTAGACAGCAGCGGGTGGATCACCCAGAACGGCGAGTTCATGAGCGTCACATCTTTGACCAACACGCCGTCGCACTCGTTGAAATTCACGAGCTGCGGGCGCAGGCCCTGCCCCATCCCAAATCGTCTTTGGTCGGCGGGCACGTCGTCTTCGGCATATTTCAGCAGTCGGGCGCGCGAGCCGAGCGACTGTGCTTCCTTCGTCTGGCCCTTCACAAAGCCAAACTCTTCCTTGCCGCACATGGGCCACCAGGTGGCGTTGCTGCCGTTGCCGTCTATGGTTCCGCGTCCCGTCACGGCCACATCCTTGCACTGGTAGGCATAGATGCAGGGCGAATAGTTCCAGCAGGCCAGTCCCTCCCACGAGGTCTTGACCAACGGATAGAGCTTCGGCTCGAAGGCAAACCTGAGCGTTGCGCCCTCGTCTACCACGAGGTTCACGCCACTCTGCAGCCGCAGCGCACCCGTGAGCCACTGGCCTGCGGGCACCACGACGCGGCCGCCGCCCTGTCGCGAGCAGGTGGCGATGGCGCGGTTGATGGCTTTCTGGTTTTGGGCGGCGGTGGCCTTCGTCGATGCGCCGTAGTCCGTGATGCGGTAGTCGCGCTGGGCAAACTGCGGCATGCGCACGCTCTGTTCAATCTGTTGGTACATCGCCGCATCCCATGACTGGGCCGCAACGAGTAGAGGCAGAAGGAAAACTGCCAGTAAAGTCGATAGTTGTCTCTTCATGTAAGATAGTTTTATGAATTTGTTTCGTATTCAGTTTTTAATCAGAAAGACAGGCCTGCAATCTTCACAGACAAGACCTGCCAGCATTACTACTAAACAATAAGGGCAAATGCCCCTAATCATTTATTATCCGACAAAGTTAAGAAAGAAAATCCATAATAGGGGGAGGCAATTGTTAAAAATCTCATTTTCAGGCTAAAATATTTGCTTCTTTGAAAAAGAAAACCTATATTTGCTACAGTTTTTCGATGATTTCGCGATATTTTTTGTTAGCGAAATCAATCCCTCGAGGTTGGTAGCATCCTGCGCCAACCTCTTTTGCTGCCTGAATCCGCTCCGTGCTCACAGATGCTTTCGGTTCTGCCAATGGGGTGGGCAGGACTTGTCTCGTAGGCTTTCTCTCGCTATCAATGCCATCAATCGCTATCTTCCACACAGAAATAGTGGGGAAATCTCACACAGACCGCACAGATTTTCACAGAGATGGAGCGTTATATTTTTTAAGTGATGGGTTTCTCGGAGTACCGATAGGTCTTAGGCATTTTTGTTTAGCAGCCTCTCCCCCTTGCCCCTCCCTTAGAGAGAGGGACGGAATATGCAGGGGAGCTCGGTTTGATTCAGAGAAACCGCAATGGCATCGTAGGGACATGCACGGGGCATGTCCCTACGATGCTATCATCATTTTGTAGTTTCTGTATCAAATCATCATCATCTTACGATGTGAGATTGCTGCGATTAGCCTACAATTATCTTCACCAAATAGAGCACCACAGGTATGGTAACGATGGCGATGCCGATGAAATCGATGTAGACACCACTCTTGATCATCTTGGTAATGGGCACGTAGCCACTGGCGTAGACAATGGCGTTGGGCGGCGTAGACACGGGGAGCATGAATCCGAGCGATGCGGAGAGGGCTACGCCCACGGCCACGGGCACGGGACTGAAGCCGGCCGAGAGGGCTGCACCGATGGCCAACGGGCCAATCATGTTGGTGGCGGCAGTGTGCGAGGTGAGCTCGGAGAGGAGCAGAGACATGACGCAGAACACAGCCACGAGGAGCATCTCAGACGGGTTGCCGCCCATCATGAAGATGATTTGGTCGCCTATCCATTTAGACAGTCCGGTGGAATACATCATTCCACCCATGGCGAGTCCACCGCCGAAGAGCAGCAGCGTGCCCCACTCGACGCCGGCCACGGCCTCTTTCCACTCCAGCGTCATCTTGTGGCGCTTAAGGTCTACCGGCAGGAAGAACAGCAACAGCGCACCCACCATGGCCGCGATGGCCTCGGGAAAGAGCTTGTTGTATCGGTTGAGGATGTCGCTCTCGGTACCAAAAAAAATACTGAGGATACCCGGAGTGACCCACAGAATGACAGCCACGATGAAGGCCACCATGGTGTTTTTCTGCGCGCGCGTCCAGTGACCCAGTGCGTTCACCTTCTCGGCAATGAAGCTCTGGGCACCCTCAATGTGCTCCACGTCCGAGGGGAACATGCGGGTGAGCACCACGTAGGCAATGATGAAATAGGCCACCATGGCCACGAAGCCCCATACCATCCATTGGAAGAACGACACGTGGAGGTTGCACATCTCGTTGAGAAAACCCAGCATGATGATGTTGGGAGGGGTACCGATGGGCGTGAGCACGCCGCCGATGGAGCAGGCATAGGCGGTCATGAGCATCAGTCCGGTGGCATACTTATACGAGCTGAGGTTGATTACCTTGCCCTTGGCGGCCATCATCTCGCGGATAGCCTCAAGCAATCCGAGGGCGATGGGGAACATCATGGCGGCGGTGGCAGTGTTGCTGATCCAGCCCGAGCAGAGCATACACGCCAATCCAATGGCGAGGAAGATGCGCCGCGGGTTGTCGCCCACCCACTTCATCGACATGATACCATAGGCTATACGCTTGTCCACGCCGTTCACCATCATGGCCTTGGCAATGATAAATCCGCCCATGAAGAGGAAGATCATGGGGTTGGCGAAGGCGGCAAAGGCCTCCTTCATCTTCACAACATCAAATACTACGCAGAGCGTGGGGCCGATGAGCGAGGTGACGGGAATAGGCACCGGCTCGGTAATCCACCACAGCGCCACCAACGTCATGATGGCAAGCAGCTTGTGAGCCTCGGGCGTGAGCCCGGCAATGGGCGTGATCCAAACAAGGATGGCGCAGATAGGGCCGAAGATGGCGCCAATAATCCTACGCTTACGGTCGAATGACGAATCCTGGTTCGCCTGGTCTTGTTCTTGCCCGGAGGTCTCGGGAGTGAGTTTAGCGTCGTTCATAAAATTAAGGTTTAAGTAGTAGTAATTTTGTCTCAAAAGTAGGAATTAAATCGATTCACGCTGGTAAATATTCGGAAAAATATTGGCATTTAGCATTTTTTCACACTTCTAAACGGCTATTTCTCAGGGAAAAACCTATTTTTGCAATATAGAGGGAGGTTCTGATGCGATATCATCCCTCATCCGGTGCAGGCGTGCGGCCGATGGAACGACTCTGAGACTTTATCATACTTATACCTTCTAACTTAAATGTCAGTAGTATGAATGCTTTATTGTATATTGTAATCGGCGTGGTGCTGTGCTTAGCACTCGTCTATCTGAACTACCGTCACAACCATCGATTCACCTTCGATGAGGGACGACTGAGAACTGCTATCGAGCGCATATTCCGTGAGACCGGTCTGCGCCAGTTATCCAAAAAAGATTTTATCTACAAGCTCAAACAGATCCTGAACTGCACGCAGAAAGAGGCGCTCTACCTCTATGGCATGGCCCGTGGTCGCGGCATCATCGTCGATGAAGACAAGGAGGTGAGGCTCGCCAGCTGATCATTCCCACATATGATAAGGTAGCCTCGGTCGCGACAGGTGGCCGGGAGTAGATTGTAGACTTCTTGTCTCATGCGAATAGCGCATGAGGCGAGAAGGTGTGTGGTGGGGTACACCCATTGTTTATCGGTGGATGGCGAGTGCAGAGTAGGGACATGCCCCGTGCATGTCCGCACCGTCGGAGGGCGTAAGAGGGATAGGATGATGTGGAATTTAAGAGGAATGAGAGGGCGAGAGATGGAAAAAAGAGCGGGGCGCTGACATGCACGGGGCATGTCCCTGCTATGCTCACCATCATTTTCACGGGTACTCTATCTGGGGAATCCGCAGGTTGATGGGCGGATTCTCTGTGGAATCAACGTGGGACGGAGGGCTCCGGGAAATCTGTTTAATCTGTTGTTAAAAAAGAAGGGGCCGGAGGGATGAGCCCTCCAGCCATGGATGATAGCATTGTCTGCTACGGCAGCGTAGGCTGCTTGGTGAAGATGAGGGTTTTGGGGAGCTTCACCCACTTGCGATTACGGGCAATCTTGATGGTGCTGCCGGAGCCCTGGGTGAGGCGGAAGGTGCCGTCGGGAAGGAGCGTGAGGGTGGCTTCGAGATCCTCGCTGCCATAGTCGTTGATGACCTGAAGCATGACCTGTGTGGCACTCGACACCTCGACCGAGGTAAAGAGCCACTTGCGACCATCCTGATTGTCGCCGAGGAAGCCCGGCAACTCGCCGTAGAGTTCCTGGCCGGGCACGGTGATGTCGCTCCGGTAGGCGTTCAGACGGATGTAGACGTTGTATTCCTTATTGTTATATAGACCCCGGAAGGTGGTGGTGTCGGTGCAGGAAACCTGCTGGGCGAAGGCCATGGTGGTCATCAGCAGCCCCAAGAGGGCCATTATAATTTTTCTCATGCTCTAACTGATTGAATGTTGCAAAGTTAATGGTTTATGTCAAGAAGACGCGTAATTTAACTAAAATATATCACATAAAATTTGGATTTAATATTAATTATATTACCTTTGCAACCAAAGATTAGTTTTAAGTATGACAGGACGAATGCTATTTCCCGACTACATTTTTGAGTCGAGTTGGGAAGTTTGCAATAAGGTTGGAGGAATATATGCGGTGTTGTCTACCCGGGCTAAGACCTTGCAGGACAGGATTAAAGATAGGATTATCTTCATCGGCCCGGACTGTTGGCAACAGCAAGCGTGTAAATATTTGATAGAAGACGCTGCCCTTTTTGCCGACTGGAAGTTGCGGGCAGCCGAAGAAGGACTGAACCTCAGGATTGGCCGATGGGACATTCCGGGGCAGCCTATCGCCATTTTGGTGGACTTCGCGCCATTTTTTGCGAAGAAAGCCGAGCTCTATACCGATTTGTGGAACGACTATCAGGTGGACAGCCTGCACGCCTACGGCGACTACGATGAGGCGTCGATGTTCTCGTATGCGGCTGCACGCGTGGTGGAGAGCTTCTATCGCTTCTACCTCGACGCCGGGAAGCGCGTGGTGTATCACGGCAATGAGTGGATGACGGGCCTCGGACTGCTCTACATCCAGAAGCATGTGCCAGAGATTGCCACCGTCTTTACGACCCACGCCACGAGCATCGGCCGCAGCATCGCGGGCAACAACAAACCGCTATACGACTATCTCTTTGCCTACAACGGCGACCAGATGGCCGGCGAACTCAACATGGAGAGCAAGCATTCGATAGAGAAACAGACGGCCCACCACGTGGATTGTTTCACCACCGTGAGCGACATCACGGCGCGCGAATGTGCCGAACTGCTGGACAAGCCCTGCGACGTGGTGCTGCCCAACGGTTTTGAAGACAACTTCGTGGCTAAGGGAGCCGCCTTCACGGCCAAGCGCTGCAAGGCCCGTCAGCGCCTGCTGGGCGTGGCCAATGCGCTGCTCGGCACCCAGCTGGGCGACGACACGCTGCTCGTGGCCACCAGCGGTCGCTACGAATTCCGCAACAAAGGTATCGACGTGTTTATCGAAGCCATGAACCGACTGAACCACGACGACCGGCTCTGCCGCCCCGTGGTGGCCTTCATCGAGGTGCCGGGATGGGTGGGCGACGCCCGCCAGGACCTGCAGGAGCGGTTGGCTTCGGGCCAGACCTATGCCGAGCCGCTGGCCCAGCCCATGGTGACCCACTGGCTGCACAATGCCGGCGACGACCGTGTGATGGGCATGATGAACTGGCTCGACATGCGCAATCGGCCCGAAGACCATGTGAAGGTGATCTTCGTGCCCTGCTATCTCACCGGCGACGACGGCATCATCAACATGCCTTACTACGATGTGATACCCGGCAACGACCTCTCGGTCTATCCGTCATACTATGAGCCGTGGGGCTACACCCCGCTCGAATCGGTGGCCTTCAAGGTGCCCGCCATCACCACAGACCTGGCCGGTTTCGGCCTCTGGGTGAACAAGGAGCTGGGCCACGAGGGCGAGATTGCAGATGGCGTGAAGGTGATTCGCCGCACGGATTACAACTATGCCGAGGTGGCCGACGCCATCAGAGACACCGTGGTGGAGTATGCCTCGATGGACGAGAAGGCCACGGCAAAGGCGCGCGAGAAGGCTTTCCGCTTGTCGAAGAAAGCCCTGTGGCAGCATTTCATCACATATTATGAGCAGGCCTACGACGTTGCCCTGCGCAAGGCCGAAGTGAGGAAGAATGAGAATTAAAAACCTAAAATAAAATTATTAAGTAGTTATGAAAATTAAAGCAGATTATAGTGAAGCTCCGAAATGGAAGGAACTGTCGGTAAAGTCACGCCTTCCGGAGCAGCTGAATTGTCTGGACGAAATCGCCCACAACCTCTGGTGGGCCTGGAGTTTCAACGCCCGTAACCTGTTTAAGAGTCTCGACGAACAGCTCTACGAGGAGGTGGGCTACAACCCTGTGCTGCTTCTGGAACGTCTTGGCTATGACCGCAAGGAGGCCATCGTGAAGGATAAGGCCCTGATGAAGAAGGTGAAGGACGTGTATGCAGAGTTCCGCGCCTATATGGATGAGAAGCCCAACGAGAAGCGTCCGTCGGTGGCCTATTTCTCGATGGAGTATGGTTTGAACCAGGTGCTGAAGATCTACTCTGGCGGTCTGGGTATGCTTGCCGGCGATTACCTCAAGGAAGCCTCCGACTCCAACGTCGACCTGTGTGCCGTGGGATTCCTCTATCGCTATGGATACTTCACGCAGACCCTCTCGATGGACGGCCAGCAGATTGCCCAGTATGATGCTCAGAACTTCAACTCGCTGCCCATTGAGCGTGTGCTCGACGAGAATGGCAACCAGGTTGTGGTAGACGTTCCCTATATGAACTACCAGGTTCACGCCCTCGTATGGTGTGCCAATGTGGGTCGAATCAAACTGTATCTGCTCGATACCGACAACGATATGAACTCCGAGTTCGACAAGCCCATCACCCACTCTCTCTACGGTGGCGACTGGGAGAACCGCCTGAAGCAGGAGATTCTGCTGGGTATCGGTGGTATCCTCACACTGAAGAAGCTCGGCATCAAGAAGGATATCTACCACTGCAACGAGGGTCATGCTGCCCTCTGCAACCTGCAGCGCCTGTGCGATTACATCGACGAGGGCCTGACGTTCAACCAGGCCATGGAGCTCGTGCGCGCCTCTTCGCTCTATACCGTACATACTCCTGTGCCTGCCGGTCACGACTATTTCGACGAGGCTCTCTTCGGCAAGTATATGGGCAATTACCCTGCCCGTCTGGGCATCTCCTGGGATGAGTTCATCGGCATGGGCCGTCAGAACCCCGCCGACCACGGAGAGCGCTTCTGCATGAGCACCTTCGCCTGCAACACTTGCCAGGAGGTAAACGGTGTAAGTAAGCTCCACGGCTGGGTGAGCCAGAAGATGTTTGCCCCCATCTGGTCGGGCTATTTTCCCGAAGAGAACCATGTGGGCTACGTGACCAACGGCGTACACTTCCCCACCTGGACTGCCAACGAATGGCGTAAGGTGTATGACAAGTATTTCGATGCGTCGTTCCTGGGCGACCAGAGCAACGAGAGCATCTGGCATGCTATATATAATGTACCCGACGATGAGATCTGGAGCACCCGCCTCGCACTGAAGAAGAAGCTCGTAGACTATATCCGCGAGAAGTTCACCCAGTCGTGGCTGCGCAACCAGGGCGACCCCGCCCGTGTGGTTTCGCTGCTGGGCCGCATCAACCCCAACGCGCTGATGATTGGTTTCTGCCGTCGATTTGCCACCTACAAGCGTGCGCATCTGCTGTTCACCGACCTGGCTCGTCTCGACAAGATCGTGAACAATCCCGAGTGCCCCGTTATCTTCTTGTTCTCAGGCAAGGCCCACCCCGCCGACGGTGCCGGCCAGGGTCTTATCAAGAGAATCTACGAAATCAGTCAGCGTCCGGAGTTCCTCGGCAAGATTATCTTCCTTGAGGACTACGACATGCAGCTTGCCCGCCGCCTCGTGTCGGGTGTAGACATCTGGATGAACACCCCGACCCGTCCGCTCGAAGCATCGGGTACGTCGGGCGAGAAGGCCGAGATGAACGGTGTGGTAAATCTCTCCGTGCTCGACGGATGGTGGGTTGAGGGCTACCGCAAGGATGCCGGATGGGCACTTCCGCAGGAGCGCACCTACGACAACCAGAGCTATCAAGACCAGCTCGACGCCGCTACCATCTACTCGCTGCTGGAGAACGAGATCATCCCGCTCTACTATGCACGCAACAAGAAGGGCTTCAGCGAGAACTGGATCAAGGTCATCAAGAACTCTATCGCTACCATTGCGCCTCACTATACCATGAAGCGACAGCTGGATGATTACTACGATAAGTTCTACATCAAGGAGGCTGCCCGCTTCAAGAAGCTCGCTGCCGGCAACAACAAACTGGCTAAGGACATCGCCCTCTGGAAGGAAACGGTGGCCGAGCGCTGGGATGCCATCCGCGTGGTAAGCAAGGATACGAGTCTCTTCGACAATGGCGGCGAGACGGGAGTAACCTATACTTTGAAGTACGTGATCGACGAACAGGGTCTCGACGACGCTGTGGGGCTGGAGCTCGTGGTGCTCAAGCCCGAGACCGATCCGTCGGATTACAAGGTGTTCAAGGTGCACGAGTTCAAGCAGGTGGGCCACGAGGGCAACAACTATACGTTCGAATTGACCGTAGAGCCCGACAATGCCGGCTCGTTCCGCAGCTGTGTGCGCATGTTCCCCAAGAACAAGGAACTGCCCCATCGTCAGGACTTCTGCTACGTGAAGTGGCTCGACTAATTGGTCGATACCTCGATATCTATATCTTCGGGCGCTTGCATCCAGCTGGGTGCAGGTGCTCGTTTTTTTGTCGCCGATAATTTGGCGGCATAGGTTTTGTTTCGTATATTTGTGGCATATTAGATTTTTTCTGCTATGGAAATGAACGAGTATCAGGAAAAAGCCATGTCTACGGCCATCTATCCGCAGGCCATGCGCATTGTCTATCCGGCCCTCGGACTGGCTGGAGAGACCGGTGAGGTGGCCGATAAGGTGAAGAAAGAGGTGCGCGACCGTGCCGCCGCGTTCTCCCCCGAGTCGCGGGTGGAGATAGCCAAAGAGCTTGGCGACGTGATGTGGTATATCGCAGCGATGGCCCGTGACCTGGGCTTCTCGCTCGAAGAGATAGCCCGGATGAACATCGACAAGGTGAATTCGCGGAAAAACCGCCATCAGATTCATGGAGAAGGAGACAACAGATGAAAAAATATATGGTATCAATACTTGCAGCGCTGGGCCTCGGAATGAGTTCCTGCGCACAGAATGAGAACATCACGTCGGTAGGTGCCGACCAGTTTGAACAGTCGATTGTGGCCGACTCGGTGCAGTTGGTAGACGTGCGTACGCCCGAGGAGTATGCCGACGGACATATTGCCTACGCCGTGAACAACGACGTGCAGCAGTCCGGATTCAAGGACAAGGCCCTGCAGACACTGAAGAAAGACAAACCCGCCTATGTCTACTGCCGCAGCGGCAAACGCTCGATGATGGCCGCAAATATCCTGGCTGAAGCCGGATTCAAGGTGGTGAACCTGCGCGGGGGTATCATGGAGTGGGCCGATTCGGGCAAGCCCATCAACCGATAGCGGTGTCGTAGGCCCATATGGTCGCACCCCAGCGGGCGACTGTCACCACCTATATATAATAAGGTGAAGCAACCATCGAAACAATGAATTATCATCACCATGGAAAGGCAAGGCTCGGGAAGTCCTTGCCTCTCTTGTTTCTGGTCTGGCTGTGCGCACTCGGCGCCTCGGGCCAGACGCGTTCTGAGCATGAGTTCTACATGGACATCCCGGTCTATGTAGACTCCATCCAGCAGTCGCTGACCTATCCGTTGGCCTGGCGCAACTACCCCGTGCGCGACCTTTCGGTATGGCGCAAGGCGGCGAGGTCCAAGATTTGGGAACTCATGGGACCCCTCCCGCCGCGCAGTTATGGCTTCGATATGCAGGTCGAGGCCCGCGAGCGGCGACAGGGCTACGACGCCATGCGCATCTCAGTACAGCTCACTCGCTGGTACAGGGTGAAGGGATACCTGCTCGTGCCGCATGGCAAGGGCCGGCTTCCGGCCGTGAATCTGCTCCACGACCACGGCGCACACCTCTTTATCGGCAAGGAGAAGATGATTCGACCGTTTGCCACAGACACTGCTGTCATCAACGATGCCGACCGCTGGGCGGCCCTGCTCTATGAGGGGCAGTATATGGGCGACTATCTGGCTCGCCACGGATTCGTGGTGCTTTCGATGGACGCGCCGCTGTGGGGCGACCGCGGACGGCAGGAGGGGGTGGACCGGAAGAAATACGATATCATTGCCGGCAATATGATGATGCTGGGACGAAGCCTCTGTGCGCAGATGCACTGGGACGACGTGCTCAGTACCGACTTCCTGGCCTCACTGCCCAACGTCGACTCCACACGCATCGCGGCGGTAGGCTGTTCGATGGGGGCCTATCGGGCATGGATGCTCGCGGCCCTCAGCGACAGGGTGAAATCCACTGCCGCCGTGTGCTGGATGACCACCACTGAGGCGCAGCTTTCCACCCGCTACGGACGCCGGGAGAACGGCGGATTTGCCAATTGCATCCCGGGCTTGCGCAACTATATGGACTACCCCGACATAGCCTCTCTATCGGCTCCGCGCCCTATGCTGCTCATCAATGGCACGCGCGACAAGCTATTTCCAGTGCCCGGTGTCGAGGCTTCATTCCGTTTGATGCACGGCGTATGGACTGATGCGGGAGTGCCCGAGGCCTTGGAGACTCGCCTGTTGGACCAGCCGCATGAGTGCAACAAGATGGATCAGCAACTCGTGCTCAATTTCCTGCAGCGCACGATAGGTGGGCAACCGTAGCACATTACTGTTTTGTTGAAATAACAGAGCATAGAAATGCCTTTTTGTCAGTATTTAATTCCTCTTTTGATGGCTATTCTGCCAAACTGTCTGCAATATTAAACCTCATTAACTTTCAGATGCAAGGGCACGGAAGTTGTATCTTACTTCAGTGGAAACCGGAACCTCGCCGAAAGGCAGGAAAGGGTTACAAACATTTGAAAGTCAAACAATTAAAAATAAAATTAGGAGGTAAAAATGATGTTGTTTCCAGTATTACGTTCAGCAAACAATTGGTTAGACAATTCGTTTAACGATTTCTTCAACGATGGTTGGATGGCTAAGGCCCGTGCCACGGCTCCTTCTATCAATGTCAAAGAAAATGAGCACGAATATCAAGTAGAGGTTGCTGCCCCTGGCATGACCAAGGATGACTTCAGCCTGAACATCAGCGACGAGGGGTGCCTGGTGATTAAAATGGAGCACAAGAACGAGCAGAAGGAGGAAAACAAGGAGGAACACTATCTGCGTCGGGAGTTCTCTTACACCAGCTACCAGCAGGCTTTGGCTCTGCCCAACGATGTGGAGGTGGAGAAAATTGAGGCTAAAGTGGAAGACGGAGTGCTGCATGTGGTGCTTCCCCGCAAGGCCGAAGAGCAGAAAACCCAGCGCAAGATTGAAGTAGCTTAACGCTTCGCGCATCAGAATTCATGGGGCGACCGCCAGTCCGGCCGCCCTTTTTGGTATATTTATCCCACAGAAAGGAACAATAACTATGCAACAAGACCACTCACCCCAGCGCATGCCAGCCATCTTTGTGGGCCATGGCAGTCCGATGCTGGCGCTCGAAGACAGTAGCGTGACACGCACGTTAGCCCAAATGGGACGACAAATTCTCGACAAGTTTGGCAAGCCGAAGGCCATCCTCATGGTGTCGGCCCATTGGTATAAGGCCGCGAACCTCATCCAGAAGTCGCCGCATCCCAAGCAGGTGTTCGACATGTACGGTTTCCCGCGAGAGCTCTACGAGGTGAAATATGAGCCGGAGGGCTGCGACGAACTCAGTGATGCCGTGCTGGCGATGCAGGCTCTTGACGCCAAGATAGACAACACCTGGGGCATAGACCACGGCACGTGGACGCCGCTCATCCACCTGTTTCCCGATGCCGATATCCCCATTGTGCAGTTGTCGGTCAACGGTGTGATTGGGCCGAAGCAGTGCTACGAGATCGGCAAGCAGTTGTCCCAATTGCGCGACCAAGGATTCCTAATCATGGGATCGGGCAATGTGGTACACAACCTGAGGGAGGTGGAATGGGAAAATGCCCATGGAACGCCCCAGGCCGAGGCATTCAACGATTTTATCGTGCAGGCCGTGGAGCGTCGCGACGACGAGGCGGTAGTGAACTTTGCGCAGCATCCTCTCGGACGCTATGCGGTGCCCACACCCGATCATTTCCTACCCCTGCTCTATATCCTCGGCGCCTCCGAGGGCGAAAAGCCCACTATATATAATAAGGTGTGCAACCTCGGAACCATGGCGATGACGAGCTTTGTGTTTCAGGGGGAGGAGTTTTGATGGGGAGTTAAGGAGTTTTTGATGGGGAGTTAAGGAGTTAAGAAGTTAAGGAGTTAAGACATTTGTCCATACGATAGTTTGACCATCGCACAAGCATTTGTCTTAACTCCTTAACTTCTTAACTCCTTAACTCCTCAAAGATAATCCCTTATCTTCTGAAGGTTAACTTCTTAACTCCTCAAATTTTCATCCTCCAAACGCCACTGTGAGGCCGGCCATGACGATGCTCACCATCGACATGAGTTTGATGAGGATATTGAGAGAAGGACCAGAGGTATCTTTGAAGGGGTCGCCCACGGTGTCGCCCACAATCGTGGCCTTATGACAATCGGAGCCCTTGCCGCCAAAGTTGCCTTCCTCCACATATTTCTTCGCGTTGTCCCACGCACCACCAGCGTTGGCCATGAATACGGCGAGGGTGAATCCGGCAGACAATCCGCCTACCAGCAGACCCAGCACGCCAGCCACGCCCAGCACGGCACCCACCACGATGGGGATGATGATGGCGAGCAACGATGGGAAAATCATCTCTTTCTGAGCACTCAGCGTAGAGATTTCTACGCACCGACCATAGTCGGGCGTGCCCGTTCCTTCGAGTATTCCCTTGATCTCACGGAACTGGCGGCGCACCTCTTCCACCATCTTGGCAGCAGCGCGACCCACAGCGCCCATGGTCAGACCGCAGAACAAGAAGGCGGCCATGGCACCGATAAATGCGCCTACGAGCACCTTCGGGTTCATCAGATTCACCTGGAAATAGTTCATGAAATCGGGTATCGTGGCATTGGTGGCGTCGATGGTCTGGCCGGCTACGTTGGTCATAGTCTCACCTACTCGGTGCATGGCAATCTTCACTTCCTCGATATAGGAGGCCAGCAGAGCCAGTGCGGTGAGGGCTGCCGAACCGATGGCGAATCCCTTGCCCGTAGCGGCTGTGGTGTTGCCGAGGGCGTCGAGAGCGTCGGTACGATGGCGCACCTCCTCGCCCAGCTCGCACATCTCGGCGTTGCCGCCGGCATTGTCGGCTATCGGACCATAGGCGTCGGTGGCCAGTGTGATGCCCAGTGTAGACAGCATGCCCACGGCTGCGATGCCGATACCATAGAGACCAATCTGGATACTATGGGCGCTCATGCTCATATCGAAACCGTTGGCGCAAAGATAACTCATCATGATGGCCACCGAGATGGTGAGCACAGGCACACAGGTGGAGATCATTCCAGTGCCGATGCCCTTGATGATAACCGTGGCCGAACCCGTGTTTGATGCCTCCGAAATGGCCTGGGTAGGCTTGTAGCTCTGCGAGGTATAGTATTCGGTGGCCTGTCCGATGATAACGCCGGCTGCCAATCCGCTAATCACAGAGAACGAGATACCCACCCAGTTGTCTATCCTCAGCAGGTAGAGGATAAAGAATGTGGCTACTGCAATGAGCACGGCAGCGGTGTTGGTGCCGAGTCCGAGCGAGTGGAGCAGGTCTTTCATCGACGCTCCTTCCTTGGTGCGCACCAGGTAGATGCCCAGCAAACTGAGGAACACGCCTACGGCAGCAATGAGCATCGGGGCCACCACGGCACGCATCTGCATGTCGCCGGCCGATGCGGCGAAAGCCGTTGCACCGAGCGCAGCCGTACTCAGGATGGAGCCGCAATAGCTCTCATAGAGGTCGGCACCCATGCCTGCCACATCGCCTACGTTGTCGCCCACGTTGTCGGCGATGGTAGCCGGGTTGCGCGGGTCATCCTCCGGGATATTGGCTTCCACCTTGCCCACGAGGTCGGCACCCACGTCGGCAGCCTTGGTATAGATACCTCCACCCACACGGGCAAACAGCGCCTGCGTCGAGGCACCCATGCCGAAGGTAAGCATCGTGGTGGTGATGGTAATCAGTGCCGTATGGTCGCCATGGATATAATGGGTGAGAATGAGGAACCAGATGGCAATGTCGAGCAGTCCGAGACCCACCACCACGAGTCCCATCACGGCACCCGAGCGGAAGGCCACCCTCAGACCCTTGTCCAGCGACTGGCGCGCAGCATTGGCCGTGCGGGCGCTGGCGTAGGTAGCGGTCTTCATACCGAAGAATCCAGCCAGTCCGCTAAAGAATCCGCCAGTGAGGAATGCGAACGGCACCCAGCGGTTCTGCGCATTGAAACCGTAGGCCATCACGGCGAAGATGCCAGCCAGCACAATAAACACAATCAGCACAATCTTGTACTGTTGCTTGAGGTAGGCCATCGCACCATGACGCACATACAATGCAATTTCTTTCATCCGAGGTGTGCCCTCGTCCTCTTTCATCATGCTATGAAAGAAATACCACGCCATCCCGAGTGCGCTGACAGATGCCAGCGGGATAAGCCAAAATACCAAAGGGATATTTTCCATGTCGATTTATAGTTTAGTTAGTAGTAACAAGGTATTAATGAGGCAAATATAATGTATTTTTCTTAATACTAATATGTTTTTACCATAAAAATTTTATCCGAGACCGATGTTTTTAACTTTCCATGTGCATTCTACCCGGATTATACCCCCGATTTGTTGATTCAGGGGTAGCAAATGGGACATTTTATTCGGGTATCTCATCAACTTGAAAATTGTTATAGTGTCATTTTTATGAGGCATTGTTTTGTGTTTTAACAGAGCCAAAATCTTCATATAAGTATAAAAACGGCTCTTTTTATAACACAATGTCAGCTACCCGTTGATACACCTATTTCCATTCTTGATACCATTTTGTGTCACCAATAGCTGAACAAGGAAGATGCAAATGTCAAATTAATTAGCCCTATTCGCCTGATTATACGGCTGATGCGAGCCAACACCAGGCATGTGACAAATTCATGACAGTCTTGTTTCATCCCCAATACCATTTATTAAAATGACGCAAAAATAGTAACCGCAAACGTTAAGAGATATTGTGCGCGGACACAAAACGTTTAATTTGGTTAAAACTAAGGCCAAATGTTTGGAGCGAGCCCAAATACTCCCTATCTTTGCACTATCAAAATTGATAAATCATTTAGGTTATAGGTTAGTAGTATAATTAGGTTTTTAGTTTTCATTAGGTAGAACATTAAGATTGTTCAGTGAGATAGGTTTTAGTTTTTAAGGTGTAAAAAGATTCAGGTAACTATTGATGCGAGATCGTTGGTGAACGCCGTGAGGCGGGAACCTCCAATCAAGCTCAAACGAGAAAATTCTTTCAAAAGATATCAAGAAGTCGTGTCGCGAGTGACACGGCTTCTTTTTTTTGATACCCCATGCTGTCTATTCCAGCTTGTCCATGAGGCGCATGCCAGGGCCCAACTGCGTGTTCCATCCGTAGAATCGGTCGCACTCCACCATCTCCCTACATGAAGGGCAAAACGGGGGAGTAGCTATCAAAATGAAAAGAGGTACTAATCGCCCGATGATTACTACCTTTTCGTTTACCGATTAGGTAGTAATCGCGCGGCGATTAGTACCTGATGGCGGAAACAACCAGCCTCTCTCCCCTTGCTCCTCCCCCGAAAGGAGGGGAGTAAAGTGCTCGAAACACCCATTGTTTATCGATGTATGGCGAGCGCACAGTAGGGACATGCCCCGTGCATGTCCGCCACGACGGAAGGCATAAGAGGGAGAGAACGGGATAAAATGAAATAGTAATAAAGGACAAGGGGGATGGAACCCTCCGGCGGCGCGGACATGCACGGGGCATGTCCCTACTGAGCCATCGCCTTCATCCCTCAGAATCTTCAACCTCCAAGCATATCACTCCCCTCCCTACGGGGGAGGGGCGAGGGGGGAGAGGCTTTATAAAAAATAGAGAGAGGGAGGCAGAATCACTTCTGCTCCCTCTCTCAGGCAATGTATTATCACTTACATTTTAATATTCGTAGCCCTGGTCATCCGAATTGCCCCAAGCGTCGCTCTTCTTGCCGTTGATTTCAAATCCGGGATCTGTGTCGCCGCCAACAACGATTTTCTCTGCGGAATTGCTGCCCATCTTCGTCTGACTGTATTCAGGCAAAGCGCACTCCGCATAAACATAAATCACCTGGGTCTCGGGAGCTTTATAGTTTCTTTTCATTTGCATCGGGGGTTTAGGGGTTCATGATTTTCTTGTTACCAACGATATAGATGCCCTTGGGCAGGGTGGACAGCTGCGTGGCATCCTCGGCCACCATCTGTCCCTGCAGGTTGTAGACGCGGCGGTCGGCCTCCCGGTTGTTGGAGATGGTCAAGCCGTCGATGTCGAGTGCCACATCCTCCACCACGCCGTCAAAGGAGAATGTCAAATCCTTGGCGGGGGCCGGCGATGCTGTTGCTATCCACGCACGGAAGCCCTTGATGGTATGAGCCGTGGAGGTGTAGTGCCAGCGGCCGTCGGTGGCCACCACGTAGGAGCCGGCGGGCACATCTGCAGCGGTGTGATTGATATATGTGCCCTTGAACTGAATGGTGGTATTGCCCAGGCTGCTTGTCTTAGCGGCCTCGACGATGGGGTCATTCACACTCTCCTTGAGCGAGATGAGCTGGGCCGTGACATACTTTCCGGAGAAGGTCACCTGCTTGGTTCCATTTGCCCCATCCTGTATGCTGATGGTGGAATTGTCTGCTAATATCGGCTCATTGGTGGGATATATAATATAGAGTTTATTCTTCTGGATGGCGATACCATTGTCTGCCAGAGCCTCAATGTCCACCTTAGTGAAATCTATCTGCGTCTTGATGTCTGCCGACGGTCCTTTCAACTCATAGACCTGGGCATCGGAACCGAAGGCTGCCTTAAATTGCAGTTTGTTGAACTCCACGGGCGACACCAGTGAGTTCCATTTGTTTTCTAAGAAGTCGCGTTTCATGATGAGCGTCTTGGCCAAATTGGTGTTTACCTGACCGTTGATGGCATCGAGACTTTCGTTGGTATCATCGAGGAAGAGCGTCACATTGCCCACATATTGCAGCGAGAACTTGTCGAAAGCTGTCCAGTCGTCCAACTTATTGGAGTTTTCAACCCTAATGCCTACGCGCATCGTCTGGGTGGTTGCAAAGTCTGTCTGAGGCACATAAATGAGCACGGTGTTGTCGGCAAATCGGTCTGCGGCAAAGGCTATGCCAGCTTCTTTCGGAGTAGTAATGGTGTTGTCGGTCATGTCCGGCAGGTCGGCTGTGCGGGTCTTTCCATTGTATGTGGCAAAAAGCTCTGAGTGGATGGTGCTGCCGGCACCTTTTCTGACAAATCCACTGCAGGAGAGCCTATACCATCCGGCCGCAGGCAATGTGATGTCCTGATATACGTCGCCGTTCTTCTTGGTCACCATATCAGCATCTGAGGCAACGTTAGGTTTGGGACTGTCATATTTGATGAAGGCATTACTATATTTTCCATACGGCAGCTGGTCGTCGCCGTAAGGTATGTCTCCATTTGAATTTTTATAATCACTGTTTACACCCCAACCTATATTATATAAACCAGTAACAGATTCTGACCATGACTTCTGTGTAATGGTAAGCGTGGCTCTGAAGAATTCCTCGTCCTTGATAAGGAACGTCACGTCGGCAGGGGCTTCCGAACTGGAATACTCAGTCTTGATACGGTCTATGGCATCCTGACGTGTCACAATCTTCCAGAGTGCATTGTCACCGTAGGTGGCAAGACCCGATGAAGTGACATAGTCTATTCCGTTGGTAGTCTTGGTGTAGTCCTTGTGTGTGTTGCTACTGTTGGCCACCACATATCTGCCAGTACTGGTGTCTATTGTCGTATTCCGAGGATCCGACTTGTAGGTCACAATACGATAGGTCTTTTTGGTCGCATCCACCAACTCAAACGAGAATTTGGTTTGCATTGGCGTGCTAACACCAGTATTTGTGTCCGTGAAGATTTGGTATGCTTGGATTACATTCAAACTCTTGTCATAGTACTGCTGCCCAAAAAAGTTTCCATTGTTGGTACCTGTCGTCTTCGAGAGGATGTTGTAATAAACGATACTTGCGGCATCAGTAGCCTTGTAGAGATACACAGGCAGACCATGCTCCTGGGCCACGATACTTGTGCCGTGGTCGCTTCCTGCCGTCAGGAAACGGTGAGTGCCCACATTGTAGAGAAACACCACCGGGGAACCAGCAGTTTGGTCTGTGGAAGTGCTGAGCACGGTGCTGATGTCGTTGCCCGCCCAATCGGTGAACTGCTGCGCGTGAACCTGTGTAGCCGCAAAGGTCATGAGTAAGGACAAAATCCCCTTACTGATAATTGTTTTAATTCTCATTTTCTGATGTAATGTGATAACTTTTTTGCCTGTCAATGTTGAAATTCGATTATCTTGAGCTATAACCGTATCGTGATGTCAACGTTCTGAATGCAATCATCTATATTTGCGATGCAAAGTTAATTGTATTTATTCGGAATAATAATTATAAACTGAAAAATATTCAACCGATTAACCTTTATTAAGGCTTTAGCGTGGTTTTTCGGTATATTTTTAGTTAAATGGCTATCAATCAACCCTAACTACAGCATCATCCGATGGGCAGAATTCCTGTCCATCGGATGATGTTGGGGATGTTGGGGGTATATGAAGGGGTGCGGAGGAGCAGGATAATGTGGCTGGAGGAAGGGGAGGTTTACTGCTGGCCGATGCTCTGGCGATACTCCACGAGTTTGACTTGGAGCTGGGCGAAGGCATCGGTGTAGTGGTCGCGGCACTGCTGATACTGCTGCTGGGCGTTGAGAAGGTCGTTCATCGTCACGGTGCCGGCATGGTAGTAGTCACGGTTCAGGCGCAGGTTCTCCTCGCTCTGGTCTATGCTTTTGCGGGCCAGCTGCAGCTGCTTGTAGGCGTCGTCCACGTCGTTCCATTCTTTTTGCATACGTATCTTGAGCAGCTGCGTGTGGTCGGCGAGTTGTTCGCGGGCGTTGGCCTCGGCGAGACGGCTGCGCTTCACGGCATGCGTTCCGCCCCACCAGCTCGAGATGGGGATGCTCACCGTGGCGAAGACCATGCCGAAATGGTTGTCCATGTGCTTGCCCATATTATAATAGGTGTAGCCCGCGCCGATGCCGAGCGAGGGCAACAGCTTGCCCACCTCCATCTTGCGCTGGAGCGTGGAGGCCTCCACCTGCTTCTGCAGGAGTCGGTATTCGGGCGTGGCGGGCACGGCCTGCGAGGGGTCGGTCTTGATGGTGGGATAGGCCGGAAGCTGCTGCGGGTCGATGTCGGCCACGATGTCGATGGTCGAATCGCCCATGCCGATGTATTGGGCGAGCACTATCCGCGCGAGGCCGAGGCCATTGTCGAGCTTCACCCGACTGCTCTCCACCTCGTTTTGCTTGAGTTGTACGGCCAGCAGGTCGTTGCGCATGGCCACCCCGGCCTGCACAGCCACGGTGGCATCGTGCTCCAGCCGGGAGAGCATGGCGGCCACGGCGTCGAGGGTCTTCTGCTTCTCCTTGAGGGCGATAATCTGCCAATAGTATTGTTCGGCGGTGAGGAGCACGGTGTTGCGCGAGGTCTCGGCCTGCAGTTGCTTGGCTTCTACGTTGACCTTGGCCAGGCGGTTGCCGTTGACAATCTGCCCACCCACGAACACAGGCTGCAGGGCTGTGACGCCCGTGGTGAGGCCGCGGTCGATGAGGCTCGCCGAGAAGCTGGTGGGAAAGAGCATGGCTACCTCGGTCGGGATGAGCTGGGCGATGGACGGGGGCACCAGGTCGGCGGTGGCGACACTGGTCTTGAGCATGTCGCGCGAGGCCTTGAAGCCCGCGCCTGTGGCCGAAACCTGTGGGAAATAGTTGGTGAAGGCTTGCCGCTGCTGCTCTCGGGCCTGGAGGATGGCGTTGTCGGCGGTGCGCGTGGCGATGTTGTGGGCCACGGCTCGGCTGCGCACCTGAGAGAGTGTGAGGGTGGTCTGGGCGGAGGCCGGGAGCGAGAGGGCCAGCGCAAGGAGGAGGGATGGGAATGCTTTCATTTGTTGATGGGTTTAGAATGGAGGGATGGATGGGAGGGGAGGAGGAAGCCGCCATGGTATGGCGGCCTACCAGACCCCCATGCGGGACTACTGCTTCTCCAGGTCTTCGCTACGCAGGCGGCGCGCGGTGGAGCCGCTTTCGAGGAGCCAGTAGGCAATGGGCATGACGGTAAGGATAAACAACATGGTGATGATGGTGCCGAAGAAGATCACGTTTCCCATGGGTTGCCAGAGCCCGGAGCCCCCGAGAATCATGGGGATGACACCCATAGAGGCGGCCGCCGAGGTGAGGAAGATGGGGCGCATGCGGCGCTTGGCACTGAGGAAGATGGCTTCGTGGGCGGTGAGCGACTCGTTTTCGCGGAGCTCTTCGGCATAATCATACATGATGATGACGTTGCGCACGAGGATGCCCATGAGCGAGATGACACCGAGATAGCAGGTGAGCGAGAACGCGCTGCCGGGGATGAGCACGCCCATCGCGGTGCCGAACACCACGAGAGAGAGCGAGAAGAGCAGCATCGTGGCGGTCTTGATGCGGCGGAAATGGGCCAGCATGAGGAAGAAGATAATCACGATACTGATCATCAGTCCGCCCACAATCTGTGGCGTGGCCTCGTTGGCCTGCTCGTATTCGCCACCCCACGCCATCGTGATGCCGGTGGGCATGCGGTCTTGGCGGAGCCGCTTCTGCAGGTCGGAAGTAACGGCCATGACGTTGGGTCCATCGGCCACGTCGGCCATGATGGTGATGGTGCGCTGGCCGTTGAGGTGTGCTATCTGTCCGTCTTCCCACGCGGGCTTCACCGTTGCAATCTGCCGGAGGGGCACAGAGCGCAGTCCGCCGGCCACGGGAATGGGCTCATCGCCGATGTCGGCGGTGGTGGCGAGGGCAGAACGGGTGGTCTTGAGCACCACCGGAATGCCGTAGTCGCCGTTCCATACGGTGGTGACGGGAATGCCGCCGGAGGCATATCGGGTGGCCATGGCGAGCTCCACCTGGGCATTGGTCACCCCCAAGCGGTTGGCCCGAAGCTGATTGAGATGGATGTCGGTGGTGAGCAGGGGCTCGTAGACGTCGTTGCGCACGAGGATAAGCGAGTCGTTCTGCCGCATGATGGCGGTGATGCTGTCGGCCGTCTGCTTGAGGCGCGTCCAGTTGTCGCCGCTGAGGCGTATCTCCACGGAGTTGCCCTCGCCACTGTAGGAGAGTTGCTTGAACCTCACGTAGGCACCGGGGAAGGCGTTGGCGTAGCGCATGCGGTAGTCGGCGAGCACCCCGAGCGTGGCCTCGTTGTCGCGCGTGTTGACAATGAACTGGGCATAGTTCTTGCCGCCGAACTGCGGCGCGTAGGAGGTTTGGAAGCGTGGCGAGGCCGTGCCCTTGAACGAAGCGATAGACACCACGCGGCTATCCTTGCGCAGGATGTGTTCCAGAGAGTCGGCGATGGCCACCGTGCGCTGGAGCGAGGAGCCGGTGGGGAGATAGATTTCCACGGCAAACTGGTTGCGCTCGGCGGTGGGCATCATCTTCTGCGGCAGCCGCGCCATGAGCAGAACACCGATGGCTACCGAGGCCACGGCTATGCCCACCACGCCGTAGGGATGGCGGAAGCAGAGGTCGATGAACCGGTCGTAGAGGTGCTGGAGGCGCGAGAGGATGGAGGGAGAAGGGGGAGGGGTCTGACTTGTCGGACCTGTCGGACAGGTTTGACCAGTCTGAGAAGAAACTCCCGCAGGCCCCTTGATGAAATAAAACTGCAGGAACGGAACCACCAGCTCGGCCACGGCGAGCGACACCATGAGCACAATCGTCATGCCCCAGGGGAAGAGCAGGAGGAAGTCTTTGTACATGCCCTTCATGGTGAGGAGCAGCGGAAAGAACGTGACCGATATGGCGAGCGTGGCCGTGAGAATCGACTTGAAGAAATGGGTGGCACTCTGGATGCTCGCCTCCCAGCGTGTCTTGCCCTCGCCGAGCAGCTCCACGTAGTTGTCGATGATCACGATAGAGTTGTCGACAATCATGCCGAGCGTCACGATGAGCGCCGCGAGCGTCACGGTGTTGAGCTCTATGCCGAAGGCGTAGAACAGGCCGAGCGAGATGAAGATGGAGATGGGGATGGTGCTGGCGGCCACCAACGCCACGCGCAGCGGGAGCAGAAGCACCACCACGATGATGACGGCGACGATGGCAATGAGCAGTTCCTTGAGGAAGTCGACCACCGAATCGCCCACCACCTGGCTCTGGTCGGTGATGGTAAACATAGATACTTCCTCGGGCAGCGAGCGCTGGAAATCGGCCAGCACGGCCTTGATGTCGCTGCCCATCTCGGTGATGGAGCGCCCCTTCTTGATCTCGACGCTCAGCACCAGGCACTTCTTGCCATTGTTGGTGACATAGCTTGTGGGCTCGGCATACTCCCTGCGCACCGACGCAATGTCCTTGACGCGCAACACATGGCCGTCGGGACCGGAGTAGACCACCATCTGCTCCACGTCGTTCACCATATTGAGCGACGAGGCCACGTGTATCGGCGCCTCGTAGGCGGGTGTGCGCTGGGTGCCGGCGGTGGTGTTGAAGCCCTGGGCCATGAGCGCGGCGGTCACCACGCTCTGGCCGATGCCATACTGCGACAGCTTGCGCGTGTCGACCTCGATGGCTATCTGTTCCTGCTGGTTGCCGGTCACGGAGAGGCGCCCCACGCTCTCGATGGTGCGCAGGCGAGCCTTCAGCCGGTCCATATAGTCGGCCAGTTCGCGATAGGTTTTGTCGCGGCTCTCCATGGTGATGAGCAGCGATGAGGCGTCGCCGAAGTCGTCGTTCACCACCACGGCGGCCACGCCCGAGGGCAGCTGCAGCTTGAACTGCTGCACGCCGAGCTTGAACCGGCTCCAGAAATTCTCCTTGTCGGCCCCGTCCACATCGTCGTTGAGCTCTATCTGTACGATGCTCAGGCCGTTGCGACTATACGACTTGGTCTTCTCCTTCTTCACTTCCTTGAAGGTGAAGATATAGTTTTCGAGCGGTTTGGTAACCTGTTCCTCGATCTCTGCCGATGATGCACCGGGGTAGACGGCTACGGCCACGCCCTGACGGATGGTGAAGTTGGGAAACTCGTTCTTGTTCATCTTCACGAGGGCAAACACGCCGAAGGCCACCAGCACGGCCGTGATGAGAATCACGATTTGGCGATAGTGCATGGCCCATTCTATGATATTGCGTTTCTTGTGCATATTTTCTTTCCTTCAAATCATTTGTCTTCACTCCTTCACTTCTTCACTTCCATTCTCCACAACTCCTCATCTCCTTAACTCCTCATCTCTTTGATTTTTGTCCCTTCACTCACCTTCTGCTGGCCCTCCACGATGACCTGCTGGCCCTCGCTGAGGCCGCTGCGGATAAGCACATTGTCGCCCACGTTGTCGCCGAGGACTACGCGCACCTTATGCGCCTTGCCATCGCGCACGGTCCATACGAACGGCTGATTGTCTATATCGATCTGGATGAGGTTGGCGGGCAGGGCAATGCCGAGCGCCGCCGAGGCCACCGACGCATAGACGTCGCACACCATGCCCGGCAGCAAGCGGTGGCCGGGATTGGGCAACAGCGCCTTGACCGTGTAGGAACGCGAGATGGGGTCGGCCTCGACGCTCTTCTCGCTCACCGTGGCAAAGAACGTGGCATCGCCCAGCGACGACACGCGGAACATGAGTTTCTGACCCACGCGGAGCTTCGAAATCTCGTCTTCGGGCACGCTCACCTTCACCTTCACCTGGTCTATCTTCACCAGATAGGCCACCGGCTGGCCCGGCACCACGTTCTGTCCCACCTCGGCCTGCCTCTTGGCGATGTAGCCGCTGTAGGGTGCGGTGAGGCGCGTGTCGGTGAGGCCCTTGCGCGCTATCTGCTCGGAGGCCCGGGCCTGCGCCACCAGCTGGCGGGCCTGCGCCACCTTGGTCTCCACCTCCACCCACTTGATTTCGGGCAGCGAGCCATTGTCGTGCAGCAGTTTCATGCGGCTGTAGGCATCCTCGGCCTGCCTGAGCGACTCCAGCGCCTGCTGAGTTGTGGCGCGCGCCATCTGCACGGCGTTGCCCGTGGTCTGCGCGTCGAGCACGCCGATGAGCTGGCCGGCCGCCACGTGCTGGCCCTCGCCCACGCTGAGCGACCTCACCGTGCCGGCTCCGGCAAAGCTCAGCGACGTGCCGCTCATCTCCTCGATGGTGCCCGAGTAGCTCTGCTGGCCCACCACACTCGTGGCGCTTGCCGGCGCGGTCTTCACTTCCACCACGTTGTGGGCGGACTCCTTCTTCTCGCTGCAGGCCGCGAGCGAGAGTGCCGCGGCCGCAAACAACCATAGTATATTCTGCTTCTTCATATTTCGAATGCTGTCGTTTCCGATTACGGATGCAAAATTACGGTCTGATAATCAATATTGAATGTCTGAAACGACAACTAATATAGCGTGTTTCGGCATATATTCCTCTAAAAACCATAATTATTCCGGAATAAAACATTCTATATGGAATAAATATGTTAAATTTGCCTCATCTAAGACATAAAAGATACATGGAACGAAAGAATTTGACCGAAGCGGAGAAACTCATCAGTATGACCGAGACTCCCGACATGGTGAGCCCTGACTATCTGGACGACGACCTGATGATTATCGACAATATCAAAATACTCGGCGTGCCAGGTGGAATCAGGCCCAATATGAACATTATCGCCATCTGTATGCGTGGCAAACTGCAGTCGACGATGAACGGAGAGCCCATCGTGGTGCGCGAGCGGCAGGTGTTTGTCTGCCCCGCCGAGACCACGATAGGCGAGCTCATGGTGAGTCCCGACTTCGAATATGTGGCGCTCTGCATCACTTCGCGCGCACTGCAACTCTTTCTGCGCGGCTACATCAGCGTGTGGAACGAGATAGTCTACGTGCAGAAACAGCGGCAGTTTGAGATGACCGAGCTCGACCTCAGGTTCTACGAGAAGATCTACGACCTCATCAGGCTCTGCCTCGAATATCCCGGCGAGGAGGCCGACCGCGGCTACCGGCGCGAGGTGCTGCAGGGATTCCTCAGCGCATCGCTCGTTGGTCTGTGCAACCTCTTGCAGCGGCACACCGAGCTCGAGGTGCCCGCGCCGAAGCAGAACATATCTCTTTTCAACCAGTTTCTCGACCTCTTGCAGCGCCAGCAGGTGAAGCACCGGTCGGTGGAGCACTATGCTTCGCAGCTCTGCATATCGCCGAAATACCTCACCATGATATGCAAGAAGAACTCGGGAAAGACTGCCAACGACTGGATTCGCGAGTACACGCTGGCCGACATCACCTACGAGCTGCGCAACACCACGCGCAGCGTGAAGGAAATCAGCAACCGCCTGGGGTTCCCCAACACCTCGTTCTTCGGCAAATATGTGCGCGACCACCTCGGCTGCACCCCACTGGAGTATAGGGGGCAGGGGTAGCCTCTCCCCCTTACCCCTCCCCCGTAGGGAGGGGAGTGATATGCTTGGGGGGTGATATTTGGGGGGATTATTGCGAAGGCTCAGTAGGGACATGCCCCGTGCATGTCCGCACCGCCGGAGGGTTTCATCGCCATTGTCCCTCATGCCTATTTCATTTTATCCCGTCCTATCCCTCTTATGCCTTCCGGCGTGGCGGACATGCACGGGGCATGTCCCTACCGTGCACTCGCCATGCGGTGTGAGGAATCCCAGCTTTCGGCCATTGCACGGGGCATGTCCCTACCGTGCACTCGCTATGCGGCGTGGGGAATCCCAGCTTTCGGTCATTATACTCCCCTCCCTCCGGGGGAGGGGCTGGGGGAGAGGCTGCTATTGGCCTCCGCGATTCCTACCTAATCGCCTCGCCTTTACTACCTAATCGCGAGACGATTCGGTAGTAATCGCAGGGCGATTACTACCTTATTATAATAGGGGTGGATAGAGAGGCGAAAAAGGGCGGATGGGAAGGGTCGGCGAAGGGCGACGGAGAGCCGATGTAAACGATTACGGAAAAGAATTGGAGAGAGAGGTTGGAGATGAGCGATAAATGTGCTATCTTTGCCAAAACAACTACTTGCAATATGATTTCCAACTACTTTAAAGATATGTTACATCTACTTTTCACATGAAATCAAAACACGATGACATGAAGACCAAACACTTTCTTGCGCTGCTCGTGGCAGTGATGATGAGCATGGCGACGGCGGCTCAGACCGGAAATGCGGTGGTGACGGTGAACGGACAAGAGGTGAGCCGGGCACTGGCGCAGATCACTTTCGAGGGCGACAACGTGGTGCTCCACTTTGCCGACGGCACGGCCAATCAGACCGAAGACATGAGTGTGGTGGCGGTGAGCCTGTCGGCCGCCACCGGAATCGACCTTGCCCAGACTTTCACGGTGACCCAGCTTGTGGGCGACCAGCTCATGCTCGGCGGCATCGGCCGTGGCGAGCGCATAGCCATCTACGACGCCAATGGTCGCCGCATGATGCAGACCACGGCATCGGGCAGCGTGCAGACGCTCCCGCTCGAGGGGCTCAGCCGGGGAGTGTATATCGTGAGGGCTGGCGAGAAAATCATTAAATTTGCGAAGAAATGAGACACCTCTACTCCATGATACTACTTGCGCTGACGGCCCAGATGGCCACGGCGCAAAACAAAGTGAACATTCTCTTGCAGAATGGAACGACCGAATCGTATGAGACCGCGGCGCTGAGCAGCATCGATTTCAGCGGTTCGCAGGTTACGGTAAACCCCACAGGCCAGGCAGCAGTGGTGCATCAGGGCGACGTGAGCACCATCAGTTTTCAGAAATCGGGCCCCATCCTGCGCGCGCAGGGCTGGCAGGAGTCGGCCTTCGCCGAGTGGACGCTGACCGAGGGAGCCACCTACAAGGTGTATGTGAAGGGCGGCGCGATGGCCGACTGGACGGCTGTAGACGGCGAACTGGTGAGACTCTATCCCGACTATGGCCGGGTAGACGTGGTGGGGCTGCGCCCAGGCAGCTACAGGCTGCGCGTGGTGCCCGTGGTAGACGACACGGAGCAGGCCGCCGCGGCAGCCGAGACCGGCACGCTCACCGTGACGGCCTACGACCGGCAGGGCTTTGCCCACAAAGACTTTCAGGGCGTGGGCGCCTATCAGGACGACGGCACGCTGAAGCCCGGAGCCAAGGTTATCTATGTGTCTGCGGCCACGGCCAAGACCGTGAGCGTGCAGCTGTCGTCGGGAACGTTTACCGGACTGCAGGCCATTCTCGACGCCTATCAGAAAGGCAACGTGAAGGAGCCGCTCGCCATACGCATCATCGGCATGCTCCAGGCGGCCGACGTAGACTATTTCGGCAGTAGCGCCGAGGGCATACAGGTGAAGGGACGCACCGCCGACAGCGAGCTCAACATCACCGTCGAGGGCATCGGCGAGGACGCTTGCGTCAAGGGATTCGGCTTCCTCGTGCGCAATGGCAAGAGCGTGGAGATACGCAATCTGGGCATCATGCGCCAGATGGACGACGGCATATCGCTCGACACCGACAACAGCCACGTGTGGATTCACAACATTGATGTATTCTACGGCGTCTCCGGCTCGGACGACCACATCAAGGGCGACGGCGCCATCGACGTGAAATCCGACTCGAAGTTTGTCACCGTGGCCTACTGCCACTTCTGGGATACGGGCAAATCGACGATGTGTGGAATGACCAGCGAGAGCGGTCCCAACTACATCACCTATCACCACAACTGGTTCGACCACAGCGATTCGCGCCATGCCCGCGTGCGCACCATGTCGGTACACATGTGGAACAACTATTTCGACGGCGTGTCGAAATATGGTATCGGTGCCACCTCGGGGTCGAGCATCTTTGCCGAGAGCAACTACTTCCGCCACACCCACGACCCGCTGCTCATCTCGCTTCAGGGCACCGACGCCAAGGGGTCGGGCACTTTCTCGGGCGAGCCGGGCGGCATGATCAAGGCCTATGGCAACATCTACGCCGAGACCGGGTCGGCATCGAGCTATCAGCCCATCACCTGGGCACAGAGCGCAACGAGTTTCGACTGCTACGAAGTGGGCAGCGCGGCCGACGTGGTGCCCTCGACCGTGGTCACGCTGTCGGGCAATACGCCCTACAACAACTTCGATACCAACGCCTCGCTCATGTATAGCTACACGCCCGACGCCGCTGCCGACGTGCCCGCTAAGGTGACGGGATACTACGGCGCGGGCCGGTTGAACCACGGAGATCTGCAGTTTGTGTTCAACCATGCGGCCGACGACACCGACTATGGCGTGAACACGGCCTTGGCCGCGCTCCTCGACAGCTATGCCGGGGCAGGCTCGACGAGTGGCGGCAGTGGGACGGGCGGCAGCACCACACCCACCGATTCTACCCAGACCGACACCACACAGACCGGTAAACCGGTGGTGGAGGGAGCCGTGATGTGCAGCTTCGACAAGAGCGGCACACCCTCGTCAAACCTCTTCACCGTGGTGGGCAATGGGTCGAACACCAAGGGTTCGGCCACCTACAACGGCACCACCTATGACACTTGCCTCAAGATGGAGTCGACCACAAGCATCACCTTCACCACCACCTCGACCATGAAGCTCACCCTGGTCTTCGGCGACACCGAGACCATCAGCTTCAAACTCGACGGGGCGAAGACCGTAGGCACGGGCAGCACCTACACCATCGATGCACTTGCTCCCGGTGAGCATGTCATCACCAAGCAGAATGTGGGCAACCTTTTCCTCCTTGTGCTCGAATAGGCGAGACGCGAAGACCGATTGAAACCTACTTCTTAGCTTCGGCTCCGGCGTGGGGCGAGCATCATTTTCGGGCCGGACAGGTCTACAGGAGCATGGCTTTTGTTGGTCGTGTCCGGCCTCGTTGTGTTTCATTGGAGAGGGAATGTCGGTAGTCAGATGGTGCTTACGCGGAGAAAACTCGCATGTCCTTTTTTCCTTTTTCCATGCCCCGATTCTCATTTTCTACCCCCTCCGCAGAGGCTCCTCGTCTCTGTCTTTGACCCATGGAGCAGGACTGGCGCGCCCTTGCCTGCGGGATGCAGACGGCAGGAGTAGGGTATGGAATCATTAACACCTTTTTGGGCTGAAACGCCCATTATATCGCAATTTCACGATTTGTATCCCAAAAATTATTAATTTGTGTACCTTAAATTAAAAGAAGTTAACCTATCTTTGCAGCGCAAGAAAGTCCTTAAAGCTAAAAAATTGCAATACTAATAATAACTAAAAACTTAAAGGTACATGAAGATCAGTTACAAGAAATCATCCTCAAGGCGTATGCTCCTGATGATGGCGATGGCAACCGGCGCAAGCCTCATGCCACAGACATCGTTGGCTGAGCCTGCCGTTCAGACGGTTCAGCAGCAGAAAAGTATCACGGGCAAGGTGGTTGATGCCAATGGCGAGCCAATCATTGGCGCCACGGTGCGCGTAAAGGGTACGAAGATTGCCACCATCACCGATATTGATGGTAACTTTTCGCTCTCTGCCCCCGAGGGATCGACCGTGGAAATCTCCTATGTGGGCTACACTCCACAGACGGCCCGCCTCACCTCTGGCGTGCGCGTAACCATCCAGGAAGACTCCAAGACCCTCGGCGACGTAGTGGTTGTGGGTTACGGTACGATGCGCAAGAAAGACCTCACCGGCTCGGTGGTACAGATTGACCCCAGTAAGATTGCCGACCAAAACCCTGCCAGCGTGCAGGATGTGCTGCGCGGCACACCGGGTTTGCAGATTGGTTACAACACCTCGGCCAAGGGCGGCGGTTCCATCCAGCTGCGTGGTCAGAACTCTCTCTATACCAGTGGTGACCACAACTCACCGCTCATCATCCTCGACGGTATGCAGTTTAACGGTGAATTGTCTGAGATCAACCCCGATGATATTGCTCAGATCGACGTGCTGAAGGATGCTTCTTCGGCCGCTGTATATGGTGCGAAGGCTGCCAGCGGTGTGATTATCATCACCACCAAGAAGGGTAAGGAAGGCAAACCGGTAATCAATGTGAGCGCCAACCTTGCCGCCGACTCCAAAGCCCAATACCGTCCGGTCTTCGGTGCCGATGCTTACATGAAGTATCGCGAGGACTGGTTCAAGGCTCAGACCTACGGTTATGATGCTAATGGCAACTGGGGTTACTATGGCGTGAAGAGCGGTGTGCCCGCCGGATACTACGACCGATATGACAATCTGGCCAAATATGGATTGACAACAGACCAGTGGTCGACCATGGGTGCCAAGACTTTGCAGAGCAATGAGAGCCTGCAGTCGCTCTATGCACGCCGCATGGGACTCGACGCAGATGCCGCACTCGTGATGCAAAACTATCTCGACGGCAAGTCGTACAACTGGGAGGATGCCGTGTATCGCACCGGTTTCAACCAGGACTACAACGCCAGCGTATCGGGTGCCAACCAGAAAGTGAACTATTATCTGAGCTTTGGCTATCTGAATAACCAGGGAGCCATTCAGGGTGACGACTACCACGCCTATCGTTCGAACATGAAAGTGACTGCCGACATTACCGACTGGCTGCAGATGGGCGTCAATGTCAACTTCCAGGACCGTAGCGATACGTCGCAGCCTGTGCCTCTGGGTGGAAACTATTGGGATGCCAACCAGTTGCGAGAATCACCCTATGAGCTGCGCTGGGACGAGAATGGCAACGAACTTCAGTATCCGCGCAGTGGCAATCCGACTAATGGAGGCTACAACTATCACTTCGATCAGCAGTACATCGACCTGGAAAAGGGCTACACAGTGCTTAACACCATGTTCAACGCCAAGGTGACCCTGCCCTACGGTTTCACCTATCAGTTCAACATCGCACCTCGCTATCAGTGGTTCTACGACCGCTATTTCATGTCGGCAGAGCTGCCCAACAGTGTGCCTTCTACCCGTGGTGTGAATCGCAACTCATCGAAGAGTTTCAACTATTCGCTCAACAACACCCTGACCTGGGACCGCACCTACGACCGCGTGCACCACTTCACGGTGACCCTTGTGCAGGAGGCTGAGGAGAATCGCTACTGGAGCGACAACATCAGTGCCCGCAATATCACGCCGACCGACGTGCTGGGCTTCCACTATACTGCCGGTGCCAACAAGGAACAGAGTTCGTTCTCTACCTACGACACCCACTCTACGGCAGCTGCCTATCTGGGTCGTCTGTTCTACGGTTACAAGGATCGGTATATGTTTACCGGTACATTGCGCCGCGACGGATACTCTGCTTTCGGAACCAACAACCCCTGGGCCAACTTCTGGTCGGTGGGTGGCAGCTGGGTATTCTCTGAGGAAGAGCCCGTGAAGAAGGCCATGCCTTGGCTCGACTTCGGTAAGCTGAGAGTGTCGTATGGTACCAATGGTAACCGCTCGCTGAGCGATACCTACCTTGCCCTCTCCGACTTGGCTAACGGTGGACTGTATAGCTATTATAAATATGGTACGACCACACAAGACGTGCTCAACGCACTCAGCATCAACCGTCTGGGTAACCCCAACCTGGAGTGGGAGAAAACCACCTCTTGGAACATAGGTCTCGACTTCGCAGTTCTTGGCCAGCGCCTCACCGGTAGCGTCGAGTGGTATTACAAGCGCACCCATGATATGATCATGGCCCAGCGTCTGCCCAGCTTCACTGGTTTCGGAAGCATCACCACCAACCTCGGAGAGGTGAACAACAGCGGTTTCGAAATCACGCTGAACTCGCGCAACATTGATACCCAGAACTTCACGTGGAACACCACTCTGGGCTTCTCTTACAACAAAAACCGTATCAAGCATCTCTATTATGAATACGATGAGAACGGCAAGGAGGTAGACGACACCAGCAACGGATGGTTCATTGGTAAGCCCATCGGCGAGATATGGTATTGGAAGACCGATGGAATCTGGCAGGCTAACGAGGCCGACGAAGCTGCTAAGGTGAATCAGAAGCCCGGCGATCCGAAGGTTGTCAATGTCTATACCGAGGACGACAAGGTGGATGCAGACGGTAATCGCACTCCGGTCTACAACGATAAGGACCGCGTTTACCTCGGAACCACTCAGCCTCCCATCTATTGGAACATGCGAAACGACTTTACTTTCTTCAAGAACTTCACGTTCTCGTTCTCCATGTACTCCTATATGGGTCACAAGAGTCTGTCGGGAGCATGGCTCAATGGCGACAACTCCGGCTCTATGTTCACCAATACCTGCAACACATACGCCAAGGAATATTGGACGCCCGATAACCCCACCAACGACTATGGACGCCTGAACGCACAGGGTCCGTCGGGTGTGACCGGCATCCAGAAGCTCTACAACCGTAACTTCCTGCGTGTAGACAACATCACTTTGGGCTACACTCTGCCTAAGGCATGGATCAGCAAGCTCAATCTGGAGCGTGTTCATGTAACGGTAGGCGTGCGCAATGCCTTCACAATTGACAACTGGGAGTATGGAGACCCCGAGACCGGCGGCTTCTCTAATCGCCAGGTTCAGTTTGGTTTGAATGTAACACTTTAAGAAAAGACAATACACAATGAAGACAAATATCAATAAAATATTCCGTAGCGGGCTGCTTCTTGCCCTTGCAGGCACCATGACCGGATGCTCCAGCGAGTTCCTGGAGCAGGATCCGCTGTCGTTCTATGAGCCGGCTACCACCTATACCACAGAGTCGGGTTTGCAGGCCGCTCTGGCACAGTGTGATAAGCAATTGAAGACCTATCGTATCGATGGCAACTGGAACAACGTGGGAATCTCCACCAACTACCTCATGTCTGACGTAGGCATGTATGCCAAGACCGATATGGGCGGTGGCTTCCAAGACAACTTCGACGCTAAGCTTACACCTACCTCGGGTATGGCAGGCGGCGGAGACGGCAACTATATGCAACGCTTCTGGGACCAGGGCTATCAGATGGTGAAGTATGCCAACTCCATCCTCTCCTATGTAGACCAGGTGAAGGGACTCTCTGAGGAGACACGCGATGCCTACAAAGGGCGCGCCTATTTCCACCGTGCCTATGCCTATTACAACCTCTGTCTGCAGTTTGGCGATATCCCTTTGGTAACCAAACTGCTCACCGTGCCTAAGCGCAACTATAGTTCCACCAGCAAGGATGCCATCTTCAGCATGCTGGTTCACGACCTGGAGTTTGCCGTGGCTCATGTTCCCGCACAGAGCAAGATGCAGTATGTGGGTCAGGTGAACCAGGAGGCCTGCGAGCATTTGCTGATCAAATGCTACCTCGCTATCGGCGATTACAAGAAGGCTGAGGATATGGCTACCGACCTGATCAGTAACCATGGTCTGAAATTGATGACCGATCCTTTCGGCACCTGGCAGCCGTCGGGCAACGAAAAGACTTGGAAAGTGACCCGCAACGTGGTGTGGGACCTGCACCGCACGCCCAACATCGCCAATCCCGTCAACAAGGAAACCATCATGATGATTGTGAACTCCAACGACCAGGACTTCGCAACCTACAACGTGATGCGTGCCTGCTTCCCCCATTGGAGCAACAGCGTTATCCGTGATCCTCACGGCATGGCAACCCCGGGTAATAATATCGCCCGCAACAATGGTAGCTACAACGACACCCTCGACTGGGTGCGTGTGGCCGGACGAGGTATTGCACTGAACCGCACTTCATACTTCTACAACAAGACTATATGGAACTACGACGGTGAGACCGACTGGCAAGACCTGCGCCATAACCGCGAGGTGGGCAACTGGATGGAGATGGAGGACTTCAAGTATAATAACCCGAAGTCAACCTGCTACGGTCAGAACTATCAGCTCTATGCCGCTCAAGACTACACAGACGCCAACGGTAAAGTGCTCGTTCACAAGGGCGACATCCTCTGCTCAGATACCATTCGCAGCTGGTATCCCACGCCACTCTATCAGCTCTACATCCTCGACCAGCCCAATGAGGACAACCTCGGTGCCAATCAGTTCCAGGGAGCTTCTGGCAAGGGCGCCAATGGCGACATGTATCTGTTCCGTCTGGCCGAGACCTACCTGCTTCGTGCTGAGGCCAAGTTCTATCAGGGCAATGCAGCCGGCGCAGCCGAAGACGTGAATGCCGTGCGCCGTCGTGCCAATGCCAAGAAGATGTTTACCACCGTAACCATCGGCGACATCATGGCCGAGCGTGCCCGTGAGCTCTACCTCGAGGAGTTCCGCCAGGCCGAGATGGCCCGAGTCTCTTGGTGTCTGGCCCGCAGTGGCAAGACCGACGAGTGGGGCAACCACTATGATCTCAACACTTGGGATAAGCAGGAGGGTACCGACCTCCAGGGCGGTAGCTACTGGTATCGTCGCTGCGTCACCTATAACGTGTTCAATCATCCTTACGGAAAGGGTCAGCAGGGTAATCAGACCTTCGAGTATAAGATTAATAAGCACAACCTGTTCTGGCCCATCCCCAACTCTGCCATTACGGCCAACAACCGTGGTCAGCTGCGCCAGAACTTCGGTTACGACGGTTACGACGCAAGCATCGCCATGTGGGACAACTGGCAGGATGCCGTTGCCGACGAAGACGTAACCCAGTAATTCAGGATAATCCATAGCACTTCGGGGCGTCGGCCCCGGTGTTCCTTCAATCCTTCCCTGCCCATCTTGCGGATAACACCGCTCGATAGGCAGGGATTTTCGTGCTCGTTGGCGAGGGCTGGGCGGCCTCTCCCCATGCCCCTCCCTCGAAGAGGGGGGAGAATAATGACTGAATATCAGGATTTCCCGCGCTGTATGGCGATTGTATAGCAGCACCATGGTCCTGCGTAGGAGGGACAATGTCGGATAGGACGCAATATAAGGTAAAAGCAGGGGAGATGGAGACAGTTTTCTATCAATATTGATACGTTTTGCAATAACTACCTAATCCACTTGCGATAAGGTAATAATCACGGGAGGATTAGTACCTAAACACGCGACGATTAGTACCTTATGGCAGAGAGGGGAAGGGGAGAGGGAAGGGGGACGGGGGGAGGGGGAGAAGAAAAAAGAGGGAGGATGTTTGGTGGAATGGGTAAAAAGGCGTAAATTTGAGGATATTGATGAAGAACAAAACAATATTTGAACGCATGATAAGCATGAGACTCTTGATGACGGGCGTGGCGCTCATGGCCGCGATAGGACTGCATGCCGAGCGACCCATGAAGGTACGCACGCTGCCGATGGACTCCATCAGGCTGAGCGATCCGTTTATTCTGGCCGACTCGGTGACGCACCAATATTATATGACGGGCACCGGCGGACGGATGTGGAAAAGTCGCGACCTGAAGATGTGGACGGGGCCGTATGACGTGGTGGACATCGATTCTACCTCGTGGATGGGACCGAAGCCGATGATCTGGGCGGCTGAGCTGCACCCGTACAAGGGCAGATACTATTATTTTGCAACGTTTACCAATCAGGCGGTGAAGATAGACACGGTGCGCGGCAACGTCATTGAGCGACGTGCTTCGCAGGTGCTGGTGAGCGACTTTCCCGATGGGCCGTATCGGCTTTTCGGCGATGCCACCTATCTTCCGGTCAACCGTCCAACGCTCGACGGCACGTTCTGGATTGACCGCGACCGCCGGCCCTACATGGTGTTTTGCGGCGAATGGCTGGCCAACTGGAACGGAACGATGGAGAAAATCAGATTGAAAGACGACCTGAGCGGTACCATCGGTGAGCCGAAGGTGCTGTTCCGTGCGTTCGATTCGCCCTGGAGCCGGGAACGCGAAAACGGCAAGGTGGGGCCCAACAAGGTGACCGACGGGCCTTATCTCTTCCGCACCGCCACTGGAAGGCTGGGCATGATCTGGACGTCGTGGGTCTACAATGTCTACACGCAGGGTGTGGCCTACTCGACAAGTGGCACACTCGACGGGCCGTGGGAACAGCAGGCGGAGCCCATCACGCCGCCTAACTACGGGCATGGCATGCTTTTCCGCGATTTCAGCGGGCGGCTGCTCATGTCGGTCCACAGCCATAAGGACGTGAACGGAGTGTATATTCGCGTGCCCCATCTGTTCCGGATTGACCTCAGCGGCGACCGACTGAAGGTGGGCGAAAGGATTGATTAGCCTGATGGCACAGAAGTTTATCATCACTCGTCGGGGCATCTTGCGGCTGGGCAACGTGGCGATGCACCGCGATTTGCTACAGCATGGCGACCAGTGCATGGGCGGCGGATTCTGGCGTTTCGACCCCGTGTCGATGCGGCTGGTGCTCAGCGGTCGGTCTTACGACTTCGGAGAGCCGATGTGGGAGTGGCTCATCGACAGCCAGCAGTCGCTCAAAGTGCCCCACGACTGGCAGGGACTGCGCATTGTCTATGTGCCCGACGGCCCGTCGGAACCCCATTTCGGGGTGAGCGATGCGTTGAGAATAGACTATATTTAACAACCATTTCATCATATCATATACATGAAACTTGCAGAAGCATTGGCCATCCGGAAGGATGTGCAGAAGAAGATAGAGCAGCTGAGAGGCCGACTGGTGAACAACGTAAGGGTGCAGGAGGGTGACGAGCCGGCCGAGCACCCGCAGGAACTGATGCAGGAACTCAACGGCTGCCTCACCCAGTTGGAGCGGCTCATCTACCAGATCAACCGCACAAACATGCACACTGAGAGCGAGGGCAAGACTCTCACGGAGCTCATGGCCGAGCGCGACGTGCTGTCGCTGCGCATCGCTGCCCTGCGCGATGTATTCAACAGGGCGTCGGAATCGCAGGAGCGCTATAGCCGATCAGAGATTAAAGTGGTGACGACCGTAGACATTAAGGCCCTCGGTAGGGAGATAGACGGGTGGTCGAAGCAGCTCCGCGAGCTCGACATCCGCATCCAGGCCTTGAACTTCTCTACCGATCTGGAGGAGTAAGAGAGAGTCTAAGGTGTAGTCGTTCCGCTTCGGGTGTGAGCTAAAAACTATTGCGGTAGTCAGTGTCGGGGTCCTGACGGCGTTCAAATCGCCATTCCTTTACGGTGCAAGACCCAGCATATCTACCGCACGTCGCATGATGCACATCGCAATTTGCAGTACCATTAGCTGACCGAGGAGGACGATGAGGGTGGGAAGAATGGGGAATTTTGAATGATGAATGGGGAGTGTGGAGTGACGAATGGGGGGCTGATGGAATGACGAATTTGGAGTGATTCGTTGAAAAAGAAGAGATGAAATGAGGAGAGAAGAGCGTTTTTCTTCTTTCGGATGGTATGAAAAACGCACGGGAAAGACTCCCGAAACACTTAGGCAGTGTGTGGAATGAATCGATCTTCTTGATGAGAACCATCACTCGTGCCTGCTCCCATTCGGCGGGGCGGACATGCACGGGGCATGTCCCTACTGAGCGATGGCCATAGGAAAACTCCTTTTGCCCTGCGGCTCTGCGTGGGGAAAGTCATCAAAAAAGGTGGAGATTTGAGCAAGAACTCTACGAGCCGGGTAGCTCCACTCTATTTTCTCAATTCCCAGAAGGCTACCGCTGCGGCTGCCGCCACATTGAGTGAGTCGACGCCGTGGGCCATCGGGATGCGTACCACATAGTCGGTCGAGGCGATGGTGTCGTGGGGGAGGCCGTCGCCCTCGGTGCCCATCACGAGGGCCAGGCGCGGTTCACGCTTCAGCTCGGGCGCGTCGAGAGGAATGGATTTGTCGGTGAGCGCCATGGCCACGGTGCGGAATCCGAGGTTGCGGAGGTGGCCGAATGGGTCGCCGGGGGCGTTATCGGGCGCATCGAGCCACGTCCATGGCACGAGAAACACACTGCCCATCGACACACGGATGGCCCTGCGGTTCAGCGGGTCGCAGGCGTTTCGGGTGACGAGCACGCCGTCGATGCCCAGTGCGGCGGCCGAGCGGAAGATGGCGCCGATATTGGTTGTGTCGACCACGCCATCGATCACGACCACCCGTGAGGCCTTGTCGCACACCTCCTCAACCGTGGGCAGCTGTGGCCTGCGCATGGCGCAGAGCACTCCTCGCGTGAGGGTATAGCCCGTGAGCTGGGCCAGCAGGTCGCGCTCGCCGGTGTAGACGGGAATGTCGCCACACTGCGCAATGATGTCGGCAGCGTCGCCCTCGATGTGGCGTCGCTCACAGAGCAGCGACAGAGGAGCGTATCCCGAGGCCATGGCCACGCGGATAACCTTGGGGCTTTCCACGATGATCACGCCCTCGTCGGGATGGAGTCGGTTGCGCAACTGGTGGTCGGTGAGGCGGCTGAACACCTCCACACCGGGATGGTCGAGGGTAGAAATAGAGACGATGGGCATGCGGCGAATCTGTGTTTATGCGGTTTTGTGATGTACAAAGGTAGTGATTAAATCTTAGAAATGGGTGGGGGAGAAGAGAAAATAACAGCCTGTTCTTCTGGCTCTCACAGCCTCTCCCCCTTGCCCCTCCCCCGAAGGGAGGGGAGTAATATGACCGAATCACCCTCTGTCCCATCCCGCATGGCGGGTGCATAGTAGGGACATGCCCCGTGCATGTCCGCACCGCCGGAGGGCAAGACACACCTGTTCTTTCTGACATAACAACAGAATCCTTTGTCATAACAACATATTTTTCTATCCTATCTTTAGGACATAAGGACAGAAACCTTATCATAAGGACATATGATTTTTAAGACATAAAGACATAAAAACATATTAATAAAATCACCAACAGGGTAATCTGCATGTCATTGTGAAACGCGGAGCGTTTCTTTTGTCATGGGAGGAGAGGCAGGACAATATGTCATTATGATAAGATATTTGTCCTTATGTTATCATAAAAAATAGGATATGCCATGCCTGGTATTATGCCCTCCGGAGGTGCGGACATGCACGGGGCATGTCCCTACTGAGCGGTTGTGTAACTCGACATAGCTCTTTGATAATCAGGGCAGATAGATATGGCGCTGAAAAAAGGTACTAATCGTGCGAGGATTAGTACCTAAACGCGTCGCGATAAGTACCTTAAGGCGGGACGATAAGGTAGAGATCGCCAAGGGTGGAGATAGGGATGGCTGGGAGAGGGGGATTTTGATCCAGTCATAGAGCCATGCAGAGGACTTGTTTCTACTGGGTATCAACCATGCGGCGGCTGTCTGCGCAGGGGCTTTCTGCGAGGGAAGGCATGGGGCGCTATCCCCACACCTCCTGGGCCACTTGCCGCACCAGGTCGACCTTCTCCCACTGCTCGGCCTCCGTGAGCTTGTTGCCGATTTCGCAAGACGCAAATCCACACTGCGGACTGAGGGAGAGGCGGTCGAGCGGTATGTACTTCGAGGCCTCGTCGATGCGACGCAGCAGCACGTCGCGCTGCTCCAGAACGGGCGACTTGGTGGTGACCAATCCGAGCACAACACGCTTGCCATCGGTCACCTCGCGCAGCGGTTCGAAGCCGCCCGAACGCTCGTCATCGTACTCCAGAAAGTAGCCATCCACATTCTCCTGGGCAAAGACGTAGGGCGCCACGCGGTCGTATGGCCCTTGGCTGGCATAGGTGGAATGGTAGTTGCCGCGGCAGATGTGGGTGTTGATGTCCACGTCTTCGGGGCGATTATCAAGGGCGAGGTTGTTGATTCTCAGGTAGCGCTCGGCCTCGGTGCGCAGCGAAAACTCGGAGGATAGCTTCTGTCGCCAGTAGCCATCGTCCACAATCATGCCCCAGGTGCAGTCGTCCAGTTGGATGTTGTGGCATCCGGCGGCACGCAAATCGCGGATCACGGTCTGGTAAGCCACGGCAATATCGTGCTCCAGCTCGTTGAGGTCGGGGTAGACGCGCTTGGTGTTGAGCGTGTTGTCGCCACGAAACAGCTCGGCGAGAAGCTGCGCGGGGGCGGGGATGGTCTGCTTGGCGATGAAGCCGGGCTCCTCAAATTGCTTCACAAATTTGTAGTGTTCCACGATGGGATGGTGCTCGCCCGAAATCTTCCCGGTGAGTCTTATCGAGCCCTTGGTGGTCTCCTCGCCGTGGAACTGGTAGCCATGGTCGAGTTCGATGTGCTCCACTCCTCCAAATCCCCACATGAAATCGAGATGCCAGTAGCTGCGGCGAAACTCGCCATCGGTGAGCGCATGTAGGCCGTGGGCCTTTTGCTGGTTGATGAGTTGGGTAATGAGGCTATCTTCGGTAGCCTTCAGTTGGTCGGCATCGAGGTCTCCTCGACCGAATGCGGCGCGTGCTTCTTTCAACTCTGCAGGGCGCAGGAAACTGCCGACATGGTCGGCACGGAATGCTGTTTGAATCGTTGGGTTGCTCATATTCTCTCCCTTTCCAATAATGATTATTCTTTGTCGGTGTTGATTTCTGAGCGCAAAGGTAGGAGGAATATATTTTATCGACAAATATTTTGCTATCTTCGGTAAATTATACTACATTTGCCATGTAAAATGATTAATGGCAGAATATTATTCTGCAAAACAACAATTCTAAGGAAATGGCTAACGAAGAGAAACTCGACGACATCGACATCAGAATCCTGCGACAGCTGCAGCGCGATGCCCATCTCACGGTGAAGGAGCTCGCCTCGCGCGTGAACCTTTCGCCGTCGCCCACGTTTGAGCGACAGAAGCGGCTCGAGCGCGAGGGCTATATCGAGCGCTACATGGCGGTGGTGAATGCTGCCAAGGTGGGCAATGGCATTATTGTGCTCTGCAACATCCGGCTGAAACAGCACACGCAGCGGCTCATCCAGGAGTTTATGGATGCCGTGCAACAGATAGACGAGATAACGGAGTGCTTCAATACGAGTGGTGATTACGACTTCCTCATCAAGGTCTACGCCCGCGATATGAAGGCTTATCAAGACTTTATGCTCAATACTCTCGGCACGATCGAGTGTGTGGGCAGCCTTCACTCGGTGTTCGTCATCGGCGAAATCAAGAATACTCGGGGCGTGCCGGTGGGGAAGAGAGGGAGAAATTAGCAAGTAGAAATGATAAATAATGATATGTTTGGGGGATGGAAATGCCGGGCGGGAATGGAGAATTGATAATTGAGAATTGATAATTATGATATGATTGGGGGTAGGATTTGACGCATGGCAATTTCGTATTCCTATTTTTCCCCTATCATTTTAACAACTATTTTGAGGGTGTTTCCACCACATCTTTCATCATCCATGCGGTAGACGATGGGCTCCAGGTGCCTAAAAGCCCCAGCCCATTGGCGATGTTGGAGTTAAGCGGACGGATGAGGGAGAGGCCGGCGTTGGCCAACTCGTTGTTGTTGATGTCGTTGAGGGCACGGAGAAACCCGTAGTATTCGGGTGAGATGCGCAGCAGTTCCACCTGGTAGGCATAGGCAAAGTGGTAGTCTTCGCCCCTCCCCTCCCAGTCGCCGTAGCCGAAAATACCGGGATTCCTGTTGATATTGAGGTGGAGCGTATAGGTTTTGCCACTGATAAGCCTATCGTTGAAGATGTAGAGATTGCCGTAGAAGTCGTTAGAGAAGCCGAAGTTCTCGTCGAGTTCGGTTACCGGCATGAGCAGCGGCTCGCTTTCCGTGAACACCTGCGGATAGGAGTAGGCCGAGTCGGTGAACTCCACGCGGAGGGAGTCCCAGTCCATGCGATGGCGATTTTGCAAGTAGTCGGCATAATCGGCAAACAGCCATGTAGTCCTGCCGTGGTCGGCATAGCCTATGGCCTGTCCCTGATAATGCTTCACTCGAACCCTCACCGCATAGTAGTCGGAGCGCGGGGCATCGTCGGTGAAGGTGGCAGTGAGCTGGTCGAAGGTCCTCGTGGTAGAATATTCGCGCACGTAGAGGCTCACCTCCTTCACCGCAACGGCGGTGACAGGCACGGGTTCGGGAATGACCGCCGAAGCGTTAACCTCTGCCTCGTCCGGTGCCGAGACTCTGAGATCGATGCGGTCGCCGGCTTTCTGCGGGGCGGCCACACGATAGAATCCACTACCTATAGGCTGCGCTTCGTGCGGCTGTCCATTGACCGAATAGGTCACCTGGGCATTGTCTACGTAGGTGAGCCTCACCGAATCGGCGTAGGCTTTCACCGGGATGCTGCGGCTCACGCGGAGATAGGTGGTGTCCGAGGCGGTGGGCATACAGTAGACCACGAGCTTGCTACGGCCGGAAATGGAGTCGAAGTCGATATTGTCTTTACAGCCGACAAGCAGGAGCAGGAGCGGGAGGAGATAGGCGATTCTTTTCATGGAGGGTATGTGGGGTTGGTGAATGGTATGGAGACGCATGGCGCTTAGAATTTGATGGTATAGCTGAACGATGGCACAACGGGGATGTAGGCATGGTTTTTCATCACAAACCTGCCGTTGTTCTTCTGCTTCACCTCTATCCAAAGCGAGTTGAGATGGCAGTAGGCGTTGTAGAAGCTGAGGTTCCAGATGCGCTCATGTCCGTGCTTGGTGACATGGTGGAAATCGAAACCGAGGTCCAATCGGTGGTAGGCGGGCAGGCTCATATTATTGGGCCGCTCGTAGACGTAGGCCGTGCCGCTGCCCCTCTCTCCCGTCTGGCCACCTGGAACAACCGGTGTATCGGTGAGCTGCGTGGGCACTGTGATGTGGTTCCCGGTGTGGAAGCTCCAGGCGGCAAATGCCGAAATCTTGTCGGTGAGCTTGCAACGGGCCGAGAGATTGAGCTTATGGCGGTTGTCAAACTTGTCGAAATACCAGTCCTTGTAGAACTCATCGTATTTCCGTTTGTTCCACGAGAGGGTGTAGGAACCCTGCATCTCCAGGCGCCCGGCGGTGTAGGTAGCATCGAGTTCCATGCCATAGAATCGGCCCCGACCATCCATGACGAGCAGGTCCCAGTTCTCGGCTGGCGGCTCCAGGCTCGCCCAGCTGGTGAATTGCAGCAGGTGGCGGCTCTGCTTGTAGTAGCCTTCGAGCGACAGCAACCAGTGGCGGTTGGGCTGATAGTAGGCACCCGCTGCCACCTGCCACGAGCGCATGGGCTGCAAGCGCTCGGTGGTGGGCACCCAATAGTCGGTGGGAAGCTCCAGCACAGAGTTGGAAATCTTGTGCACATACTGCGTCATCATGGTATAGGAGGCTTTGAACGACAGCGCCGTGGAAGGCTGATATTTCATGGCGAAGCGTGGATCGGCGGCGGCAAAGGTCTTCTGCCCGATGCGGAACAGCGTGGCATTGACGCCCCCGTTGATGCTCCAGTGTCTGTCGATGGTGAGCTCATCCTCGGCATAGAGGTTCCACTCGTGGGCCGTGTGACGGTTTCGGCTCGATGTATGGAGGCTGTCGGTCTTGGTGCCGTTGCCCCAATAGTTGGACTGCGACTGCGACTGCGGACTGAAAGTATGCCATGTATAATCGTGGCCGAAGCGGATATGATGATGGGGTGAGGGCCTGAAGTCGAAGGCCATGCGGTATCCCAGGTCGTGGATGGTGGAGCGGTAGTCGTGCTCGGTGTGCTCCACGGTGCTCAGTTGGCGGCCGTGATAGTAGCGGTCATCATTGAGGGTGTGGAGCTTTGAGCGGTTGTAGGTGTAGACTGCCGTAAAGTTTGCGAAGAGTTTTGGGGTGAAGAGATAGTTCCAGTTGAGTGCAGCATTGATGTTGCCCCAGTCGAATGTGTTCTTTGTCAGGTCATCGTTCAGGGAATTATTGTAGTCGTCGTGCCATTCGTCCTTGACAAACAGCTTGTCCTGCCCGGAGTAGAGGCTCAGCGACAGGCGCGAGCGGTCGCTGGCAATGTGGGTGATTTTGGCATTGAGGTCGTGGAAGAAATAGTTGAACGCAATCTTTTCTTCCTTGTTGATGGCATTGGCGATGAGTGCCGCCGGACGTGTGAGGAGGTCCAACCAGCTACGGCGCAGTCCGAGATTATAGGATGTCCGGCCCTTGCGAATGGGGCCTTCGAGGTGGAAACTGCCGTCGAGCAGTCCGATGCGATAGCTTCCATGGGTATGGTTGAAGTCGCCGTCGTCGGTGCGCACGTCTACCACTGACGAGAGCCTGCCGCCGTAGCGGGCTGGGAAACCGCTCTTGTAGAAGTCCACATTCTTCACCACGTCGGTGTTGAAAGCCGAGAACAGCCCCATAGTATGGTTGATCTGATAGAGCGGCGTACCGTCGAGTAGGAAGAGATTCTCGTCATTACTGCCCCCATGCACATAGAGGCCGCTGGCCAGTTCCACGCCCTCGGCCACACCGCTCACGCGCTGCAGCGTCTTCACCACGTCGGGACTGCTCAGCAGTGCATACTCCGTCTGGATGTCGCGCGCACTGAGCGAGCGCTTGCCGGTCTGCGTATTGATGAGCGGCGAGTTGAGGTTGCCGGTCACCACCACCTCGCCGATGCGGGCATTGCGGCTCATGCTGATGTTGAGCAGGCGATCAGCGCGCAGGTCCACGGGTTCCATGTGGTCGTCGTAGCCCACATAGCTGAACCGCAGCTGGTGCTGTCCCTCGGGCAGGGTGATGGAGAAGTAGCCGTAGGCATTGGTCATCGTGCCCTGCCCGGTGGTTTTGTCGAAGACGGTGGCGTTAATGAGCGTCTCGCCATCGGCATCCTTCACATATCCGCTCAGCGTGTGGCGACGCATGGGCTGCGGCTTGGCCTGACCCACATCACCATGTCGGGTCGACGTGTTGGGGGTAGAAACTATTTGTGGATAGGTCGCGATGGGTAGGGCGAAGCTCAGGAAAAGTGTTGCGAGTAGGTGCTGCATCATGATGAATAGTTAGGTCTGCAAGGTGTCAAGACAAGCCGGCACATGAGCCGCATGTTCCTGACCACAGAACATATTCTGCCCTATAAACGTCAAACCGCAGGTTTTCCCCTATCCTAAAACATTTTTTTCAGGATTTTTTTGGATGTCGGGCCAGACTCATCCGTCACGAAAGGTAGACCATGTCTCATGCCATCGGGGGCAAAAAAAATCCTCCTTACCGTCGCTACGGCAAGGAGGCACTAAGACTTATAACCTACTTTGTGTCTTTCATGGATTAGGTTAATGAACGTTGAGCCTATAAAGGTCTGTGGCGGTGGCGCCGTGTGGCGGCCGCCTATGTGTTTTATCATGGTGCCGGAAGACACTCGAAAGAGCGCATCCGGGGTTCGCTTTGAGGCGCGGCATTACGGTTGGATGGTATGTTGATGTGTTTACATCCGTGCGATGACGACCCGAGGGTCAGAACACCAGACCGAAACCGAACAGCACCGAGTGGCGCCATAGGCTGGCTTCGTCATAGCTCCACTGCGTGGTGGAGTGCTGGCCCTGTTCGTCGGAATGGGTACTGCTGTGCAGAAACACCTTAGTTTGCTTGAACTGATGGAGGTCGTAGCCCAGCTTGAAGTTCAATCCGAAGTGGCGTCGGAGCATCAGTTGATAGCCCACGCCGATGCCTCCGAGAAATCCTGCGGCAAAGGTCGACCCTTCTTTCTTGCTCAGCAGTCCGTAGCCAGCATCGGTATAGATGTAGGCCCCGCGGTGAGTGGCAAGGGGACGATAGCGGAATGTGGCATAGAGCGGCATGGTGTTGACGCCGCCATTACCCTTTGTCGTGTATCGGTTCAGTCCGAAGCCTGCTCCCACCGTCATGTCGGGGCGGATATTGTAGAGCGCGTTGATGGTGAGCGCGTGTCCGCTCATGCCCGATGTAGCATGGTAGTCGTAGCTGTGCAGGGCCTCCGAGATTCCGAGTTGATAGCCATAGTCGAGCTCCATGTGGAATCGGGCGTCGTTCTGGGCCATAGCTTCGGAAGAGGCCATGAGCAGACATGCCATGGCGATGGACTTGAGTTTAGTGCTTCGTTGCATACGGTATAAATCTTGTTGTCATTTGCTTCTATAACTCACCATGATGCAAATACCCCTACTGCAAATCCTATTTTTTTCAAAAAAAGTTTTCTTCTTATGTTTTTCTCGGTTGGACGGGGACAGAAATTAATTGCAGATGAAATATCTTGAACACTCTCATCCATGGTGCGCCTCCAGCCCATCGAGTGGCCTCACGGGCGGATTTTTGTCTCAATCTAAGCCTGTTGCAATAGTCTGTAGACCAGAAGGTTATAAAATTAACGTGTTTCTCGCCTCGCCGTTGCTACCTTTTCGCATAGCCATTAGTACCTTATCGTACCACGACAAAGGCCTCGGGGTGACACGAAAAAGTAGAAATAGAATGATGAAAAAGGTGGTTTTCGAGCTTCTCCTCCCCGTTTTTACCCCCATTTTCCCTCTTTTTCAAGCGAAAAACGAGGGAAAAACGAGGAGCGACGAACTATTAGAAAAATAAATTTTAGGAATCATCCTTACAGCGGAGGGGTGGTGAGGGGAGGCGGAGGGATGGCGGTTAAGGGTGGAAGAAGGGGTGGGCGGCGAGCAACTGGCGGTATTCGTTTTCGAAATTGGGGGTGAAAACGTCGTGACCGAGGCTGGATTCTATCTCCGCCTGAGTCCAGAAGCGACCGCCGTCGAGCTCCTGCGCACTGGGACAGACGGGGCCGTTGTAGATCGTGGCAAAGGCCCATACCAGCTCTTTCTCGCGCCGACTCTCAAAGACATAGTGGCCCATGGCGTGGGGCTCGTAGGCGGTGACGCCCAGTTCCTCGCCCACCTCGCGGCGCAGGGCTTGCTCCACGGTCTCGCCATAGTCTATGTGGCCGCCGCAAGCCGTATCCCATTTGCCCGGCTGGATGTCTTTCCACAGCGGCCGGCGCTGCAAGTAGAGCTCGCCGCGCGAGTTGAACAGGTGGAGATGCACCACGGGATGGAGCAGTTTGGAGCCGTCGTGGGCATGGCCGCGGGTGGTCTGCCCTATGACGCGGCCATGGTCGTCGACCACAGGAAAGAGTTCGTTGGCGTTGTCGGTCATCAGAGTTTGGCGCTGAAAGTGAAGCAGTCGGGGAACATCTCTTTGAGTAGCGTGGGCTCGCTGCGGAAGATGCCAAACAGCGCGCTGCCGCTGCCCGACATGGCGGCATATACCGCGCCCATGGCGTAGAGGCGGCGCTTAATGTCGGCCAGCACTGGATGGGCCTCGAACACCGGTGCCTCGAAGTCGTTGACGAGCTCGTCTTTCCATGTGTCGATGGGCTGGCGCACAATGTCGCGGCAGCTCTTCTGCGGCTCGCGGCAGGTGATGCGGGCGTAGGCCTCGGCCGTGGAGACCGCCACGTGGGGCTTCACCACGCCGATATGATAGCCGCCGAGATTGCCCTGCGGACCGTCTACCGGCTCCAATATCTCGCCCCGACCCGTGGCAAACGCGGGTTCGGCGGTGATGAAGAAGGCGCAGTCGGACCCCAGCTGGGCCGCATAGCGCTCCATTTCGGCTATGCCGATGTTGAGCCTGAAGCGCTCGTCGAGCAGTCGGATCATGAATGCGCCGTCGGCCGACCCGCCTCCGAGTCCGGCTTGCGAGGGGATGCGCTTCACGAGATGGGCATGGATGTGGGGCAGGTCGAAGTCTTGGGCCAGCAGGTTGTAGGCCTTCACCACGAGGTTGCGCTGCTCATCGCAGTCCACGCTGTTGCCCGACACCTTCAGGTCGCAGTCTGTGGGCACGGGGAATGCGGGGTCCATGTGCTTGATTTCAAGCGCGTCGGTGAGGGGGATGGGGTAGAATACGGTTTCAAGATTGTGGTAGCCGTCTTCGCGTTCGGACGTGATATTGAGTCCGAGATTGATTTTGGCACAGGGGAATGTGAGCATAACGTGAGTTTTGGTTGATGCAAAAATACGATAAAGAAATGAATCTTCGCCCGAAAATCCGGAAAGAATGCGAGGTTTTTTCCTGCTTCGTCGTGTTTTCGTTGCTCCGCTGGGTGGGTGCTATATATATAAGGTATAGTCTCGGGAGCCTATCTGTTGGTCAGAGTCTGGCCTCTAACCAATCCACGGATTCGGAGATGTCGGAGGCAAAAGAGGAGTGAGAGAGGAGATAGTCTGCGCGGCCCTGCGCCAACTCGGCATAGAGCTCGGGGTTCATCTCCTGCACGTAGGAGGAGATGGCATACTCTATTTCGTCGCGCTGCGTGGGGTTGGCAGACTGCGAATAGATGCGCCATTTCTGATGAAAGAATGCGTAGGTCTGTTCGATGCTGTCTTTGCTGATCATCTGTGTGTGGGTTTTTGTGGGGTGGAATGGGGTGCTGAGGGTGAGGTAATATGATGGGATGGTGGCGGAATCAGAACTTGTTTTCCTTGCAGAAATCTACTGCCGGCTGGAAACTCTGGTACATGGCGCGGTGCATCCACTTGCGTGCCAGCGCCTTGTTGATGCTCACGCCGTGGCCCGTGAAATAGAACCAGCCCGTGCAATACTGTGCGTGGGCATCGCCGCTCTGTGCCGCCAGCTCATACCAGAAGGCCGCATCGGCCTCGCTTCGCTCCACGCCGTCGCCGTTCCAATAGTTGGCTCCGAGATTCTTCTGGCTCTGCACGTGGCCCTGAAACGCCGCCTCCTGCCACCAGGCATGGGCCTTGGCGTGGTCTTCCTCGATGCCCTCGCCGAGATAGTAGGCATTGGCCACGTTCACCTGCGACTGCATGTCGCCCCGCTTGGCCGCCCGCAGATACCACGGGAACGCCTTCGCGCGGTCTTGTTCCACACCGTCGCCCTTGTAATAACACTCGGCCACGTTGAAACATCCGTACACGTCGCCCTCGACCGCAGCCCGCATATACCACTCGAAGGCCAAGCGATGGTCCTCTTTCACGCCGCGCCCCACATGGTAGCACACGCCCAGATTGTTCATCGCCATGAGGTCGCCCTCGGCAGCCTTCTGCCTGTAGGATTCCACTTGCTCACGGTCTTTGTTGATCATTCCACTGAAAATTTGCAGGCAAAATTAAGCAAAAAAACTCACCTGCGGCCGTGAATGATGCTTAAAAAACACTTGGAGTTTCGTTTTTTATGTGTAACTTTACCGAAAATAATACCGGAACAATGGAAGAAACAGCAACCTATCGTGCCCAGATTTTACAGGCGTTGTGCGACATGAAAGATGCCGACGGCAACCCCCGGCTCACCGAAGTGCAGGCCCGGAAGCTCTCCGACGAGCTCTCCGACGAGGAACTCACGGACGGAATGCTATTCAACACGCCCGAGGAGGTGGCCCAGCTGCTGATGGAATCTGGTTTGTAATCATACAGTTATGGATAAGGACAAGAAATCTCTCAACACCTATCTCAATGAGATTGGGCGTGAAAAACTCCTCTCCGACGAGGAGGAACGCCTGCTGGCCGACCGCATTCAGAGCGGCGACAGCAAGGCGATAGACCGGCTCACGTCGGCCAACCTCACCTATGTGGTATCGCTCGCCCGTCAGTATGAGGACCGCGGACTGGCCATGGAAGACCTTGTGAGCGAGGGAAACATCGGTATGCTCCGCGCCGCAACGAAGTTTAGCAGTTCGCAGGGCAAGCGCTTCGTGACCTTTGCCGCACCTTATATCCGTGAGGCTATGGAGCAGGCCATCGAGCAGCAGGCCGGACTCTACCGCGTTCCGCGCAATGTGACCGACACCAAACTGGAGAAGAAGCGCAGTCATGCGCTCTCCATCGATGCGCCGGTGGGTGGCAGTCATGAGCTGAGCCTGGGCCATGTTATCCCCGACCAGAACGCCACGGTGCCCGGAGAGAAACTCGAAGACGAGACCTTGCTGTTCGAACTGCGGCAGCTGGTCGACATGCTTGAACCGCGTGAGCAGCAGGTGGTGCGCAGCGTCTATGGGCTCGACGGTGAGCCGAAGACCATGATGCAGGTGGCCATCGTGATGGGTCTGAAGCGGGAGCGGGTGCGTCAGATTCGCGACAAGGCCATCAGGGCCATCTGCAAACGCACGAAAAACTCCGACCTGAGAGACTATCTGAAGAGCTGAGCCGATGAGATATTTGTTGGTTTCAGACATCCACGGCTCATTGCCACGGCTCAACGAAGCGCTCAGGTTCTATCGCGAGCAGCATTGCGACATGCTGCTCCTCGGTGGAGACATTATCAATTATGGTCCGCGCAACGGGGTGCCCGAGGGTCTCGACGCGCCGGGCATTGTGGCGGCACTTGGTCCGCTGGCCGACGATATTGTGGCCGTGCGTGGCAATTGCGACTCGGAGGTAGACCAGATGCTGCTGCCCTTCCCCATCCTCCACGACTATGCGTTGCTCGTGGACGAGGGGCGTCGCATTCTCCTGACCCATGGACACATCTATAATAAAGGTAATCTTCCCCGTGGCCATTACGATGCGGTGATCACGGGGCATACGCATCTCTGGGAGTTGACGCGCGAACCCGATGGTCCGCTGTGGTGCAACACAGGCTCTATCACCTTTCCCAAGGGTGGCAATCCGCCCACGCTCGGCATCATGGAGCATGGCGTTATCACGATATACACGCTCAATGGCGAAAAGCTGGCAGAGGAGAGGATGGGTTGAGGAGATGAGGAGTTAAAGAAGTTAAGGAGTTAAGACAATTGCTTGGTGGTTGAATCTATGTAGGAACCTACCAGCAGAGATATGTCTTAACTCCTTAACTCCTTTAACTTCTTAACTCCTTGGTGTTGTCTTCACTCTTTAACGTCTATAACTTCTTAACTCCTTTTCTTCCCCCTCCCCCTCCAACGAAGAGCCCCGCTCATGCCATTCGGCTTGAGCGGGGCTCCTATGCTTATCATTTCTTGCTTTCTTTCTGCGCCAGTATGGCACGTCGATCGCCAAGAATCTTTTCCAGGCGGCT
>DCJH01000001.1:68871-90059 GCA_002317385.1 Prevotella sp. UBA1705
TTCGTTTGCAACTCAGCCTGGGCATTCATTGTTACTAACTTGTCCATAATGCTACAATCTTTTTACTTGAATAACAGTCACAAAGATATGCGATTTGGTGTTTCCACCACCATTAATTCATATAAAAAAAGATGAAAGCATGGCATTCTTTGACCTATATCAATGCCTTACAATAATTGTTATTGTTGTGTCTTATAGGGCCTTAATAGGCTGTAGATGGACGCTTTAGCCCCATTCTATGGGACTTTTGAACATGATTTGAGGCAGCGATAAGACAGTCTATTCGAAGTAATAGAGGAACTGCGCCTCACCCTTCAGGGCCGGTTTGCGCTGGCCTTCAATCTCGATGGCAAAGTCGATATGGGCCTTGCAGATGCCCCGCAGGTTCTCGATGTTGGCGAGTTTGGCCACGAGGCGGATGCGACTGCCCGTGATGACAGGCACGCCGAAGCGCATATTGTCCATGCCATAGTTCACCATCATCTTGAGATTGTTCACTTCGATGATCTCGTTCCACATGTGTGGCAGCAGCGAGAGCGTGAGATAGCCGTGCGCAATGGTACTCTTGTAGGCACTTTCGGCCTGAGCACGCTCCACGTCTACATGTATCCACTGGTGGTCGAGCGTAGCGTCGGCAAAACGGTTGATGCGGTCCTGGTCTACCAGAAGCCATTCCGACGTGCCCAATTCCTTGCCTAAGTAGCTGGCAAATTCCTCGTAAGAGTTGATAATTAGTTTCTCCATGTGTGATAAATTGTTCTAACTGGCTACAAAATTACTCATTTTGTCGGACTTGGGCAAGACTTCTCCGCTTTATTCCTCGATAATTTCTTGGGCGCGGTTCCAGCCTTGCGCGGCCCGGTAAGCATCGCCCGAGCCTTGCGGCACGTAGATAATGGTCTTTTTTCCAACGCCATATTTCTTGAGCACGGGCGGCACAGGCCAGCTCAGATGGATATTCTGCGTGGACGCAGAGCCCAGTATCGGGCCTTCGCTCTCGTCTATTTTTAAGGATGAGGGCAGCCGGATTTCGGAAATATTACTACCCGAATTGAGCGCATAAACGCCGAGATGCTCCAGCTGTGAGGTATTGGGGATGTTGAATTCTGCCAACGATGTGCAGTTGGCAAAGGCGTAGGCACCGATGTTGCGCACGGTGGCGGGGAGGTCTATGCGCCGCAGATGGTCGCAGAAATAGAAGGCCCAGCCGCCTATCGACACCAGGTTCTGGGGCAGGATGATGCTTTCCAGATGGGTGCGCGTTATCTTGAAGGCACAGTCGGCGAGGGTATTGCTCTGGTCGTTGAGGTAGGTATCTGGCAGGTTGGTGTGGATGCTGGACTCCGTGTAGTCGTTGCCGCCACCCACGATGCTACACTGCGACAGGTCGAGGTGGCGCAGATGGAGATAGCATTCGGTGTCTACGGTGAGGTTTCCCCACGGATTGGTGAGGGCCACGCGGATGTAGGGGCAGAGCAAAGTGCGTATGGCCTGCATGTCGGCGGTATTGATCTGGCCCGAGAGGATGAGCGAATCGAGCCCGGTCCAGTCGTGTCCGTTGCCGCCGATGAGTGTCCACAGCAGGCCCGGCTCGGCGAGATGGATTCGCTCTGTGGACTTCAGTTTCCTGCCCCATTGGTGGATTGTCACCTCCGTGGAGCCGGCAGAATCGTTGGCAAAGGCCACGGTGGTGAGCCGGCCAAGGTCTGTATTGGCGTCGGTGGTGAAGTGGAAGGCCAGCAACAGAGAGTCTTTGTTGGCGTCGGGATGCCTGTCTATGCGCTGCATGTCGACGAAATGGAGCCATGGCGCGGTCTTCTGCAGGTCTACACGAGGTAAGACATTGGTGTGGAGCTGCACGTAGACGTCGCCACCTTCGGCCAGAGCGTCCATGTGATTCCTATCGGCATACATGCGGGGATTGGCCTTCTGCGTGATGTTAATCTGCTTTCGCTGATCGCCGTTGCTGAGCAGAAGCACGATGTTTCGGCGGTTCAGACTGGGGTTGGAGCGGGTGTGGAGCGTCACATCTGTAGTCTGGTCGTACTCCTCGATGCTCACATCGCACCACGATGTGGCTGCACCGCTGGCGCCTTGAAGCTTGGCACTCCATGGCTGACCGGTGTTTTTGAGATGGAACGTGAACTGTGTGTGGTTGGCATCGAAGTTCAATGCGCCTTGGTCGAGCACCTGCTGAGTGTCTGAATCGGCCGCATGGCTCTGCAAATCTTCATGAGAAGAACAGCCCGACAGGAGGTTGCTCGCCAACAACAGGGTAAGAAAAAGCAAAAGATGGATATGCTTCATTGTATTGAAAATTAGGTGGTGCGTGTGTTTCCGCTATTTCATGGTAAAATTAAACAATCTCCATGAAAGAATCGGGAAAGCCCTGTTAATGTTTTGAAAAACCGCTATTTTCTATCAAAAACAAGGCTGTTGAACAGTTGCAGGCAGTTGGCGGCGAGGCGATTAGTGCGCTGCAGACTGCGAAGAGGCTACTATTTCATAGAGAAATTCGTGGAGATGCACCTGGTTTTCGTGTTCGACGAAATGGCGCAAAAGTCTCTGAAGGGCATCCGTTTCATCGTTCTCGGACAGACCCGAGAGAGAGTTTTTCAGGGTTTCGGTGCGGAAAAGGATGGCAGGACAGAGCTGAAACTCCTTGCCTGGCGCACTTTTGGAATAGTCGGGAGAGATCATTTCTTTGCGCTTACCGTCGAGTGGGATGGCGAAATAGTCGGAGTAGACCATGCCTGCAGCGTTTTCTTCAGCAGCCTGCACCATGTGCTCCAAGGCCGATTGACCGATGCTGATAGAGCCATGGCTCAGCAGAAAGAGCGCGTAGGGTGCCTTGATGATGTCGGAAATCATGCGTAGGGTGTCGAGATCGCTTAGCGGAATCTCAACGATGGTCACGTCTTTGACAATGCTGAGGGCGTCGAGGGCCTGAGCGTTGGCGCTGGTTTCCTCTTCGTTGACCATGGTGACGAAGCAGTCTATCAGGTTGTTCATTGGTTGAGGGAGGGTAATAGGGGAATAATAGATGGAGAAATCATGGGAACTTAAAGGAGAAGACGAGAAGAGCGGAGGGGGCGCTCTGCGTATGGAGCGGTGCCCGAGGGCGTCGCTCTACAGGTCGTCGAAGTTGACAGGAACCTCTACCGGGGTGATCTTCACCTTCTTAGACTCCCATCGTGAAGCGCGAAGCTCCGACTTCTCCGACAGTTTTCCGGTGAGATATTGCTCGATGATGAGCGATGCCAAGGGTGCGGCGAGGTCGGCTCCGAAGCCTCCGTTCTCCACGTAGACGCTCACGGCGATCTTGGGTTGCTCCATCGGGGCAAAGCCCATGAATATGGAATGGTCCTCGCCCTTGTTCTCGGCGGTGCCCGTCTTGCCGCAAATCTTATACTCGGGGGTGTTGATGCTGGCTGCCGTCCCGTTGACAATGCAGGCCCGCATGCCCTGAATCACGATGTCGAGCGCACTCTGCGACGCCATCGACTTGTGTTGAACGGTGTACTTTTCGGCCAAAGGCCTCTCGGCGGTAGCCTCGTGGATGTGGGGTGTGATGTAGTATCCTCGGTTGCCAATCATGGCAGCGAGATTGCAAAGCTGTATCGGCGTGGTGTTCACCTCACCCTGTCCCATGCCCACCCACATGATGGTGGTGCCGTTCCAAGAGCGGTGTTTGCGCTGCAGGAAGGCCGAGTCGGGGATGAGTCCCGATGCCTCGTCGGGCAGATCCACACCCAGCGGCTTGCCCAATCCCATGCTATGCATGTAGTCGGCCCACCGATTGATGGCGCGATACTTCGTGAGATAGGCCTGACGGTTATCTATCATCTCCTGGAATACCTTGCAGAAGTAGGAGTTGCACGACTGTCCGATGGCCTGAACCAGTGCCAACGGCGCCTTGTGGGGGTGGCATCCGATGTGGATGCCGTTGAAATAGAACCCCTTGCGACACGGGAAGGTCTTCTCGGGCCTAAGCGTTCCCTCGGAGAGCATCTCCAGAGTCTGGGCCGTCTTGAACGTCGATCCGGGCGAATATTCCATGGAAATGGCACGGTTCACGCCGTCCTGTATCTTGTCGATGCTCACCAACGCCAGTATTCTGCCCGTTGCAGGCTCTATGGCCACAATGCTTCCCTGCTTGTTTTGCAGCAGACGCTCACCCAGCGCCTGTAGTTTCGGGTCGATGGTCAGCGGTCCGTCGGTGGGCAACTGCTGTGCCGCGACGATGGAGGCGACACATAGAAATATCATGAGGAGTATATGTTTCTTATTCATTCGCTTTGTTATAAATCCTCTGCAAAGATACAAATATAATGTGAGAACTATCTGATAATTTGTACATTATATAGTTTTAGGACTTCCACCATGTCTGTCTACGGCATCAATCCCACTGCATCCATCAATCAGGCTATATTTGTATTTGAAAGTATAGCTGCCCACATACTGATAGATTGTTATATATAATAAGGTGAAAACTATCACATTTTTATCATTTCGCCTGCGATGGGGCTAAACGCTTTGGTGCTCAGAACTCCACGAAAAATGCTGATTTTATAATCTGTATAAATTACAAGGTGACATGATTAAATAGTTTAAATTCTTTTTGAACGTAACAATTTTTTCCCTATCTTTGTAGCACCATACAACTAATTAAGAACATTATGAAGAAGAAATTTATCTGCACCGTTTGCGGTTACGTTTACGAAGGCGAAGAGGCACCTGCTGAGTGCCCCGCATGTCACGCCAAGTCTGAGAAGTTCCAGGCCTTTGATGCTGAGGCATTGAAGGGAACCAAGACAGAGGCAAACCTTATGGCTGCCTTCGCTGGTGAGAGCCAGGCCCATACCAAATATGAGTATTATGCTTCAAAGGCTAAGAAAGAAGGTTTCGAGCAGATCAGTGCGCTGTTCCTGGAGACCTCTCTCAACGAGAAAGAGCATGCTAAGGCTTGGTTCAAGTTGTTGCACGGAGGTGCCATCCCCACCACAACCGTAAACCTCGCAGACGCTGCTGCCGGTGAGAACTACGAGTGGACCGACATGTATGTAGAGATGGCCAAGGTGGCTAAAGAGGAAGGTTTCCTCGGCATTGCTGCCAAATTCCGCGGTGTTGCAGCCGTAGAGAAGCGCCACGAGGCCCGCTATCGCAAGCTCTTGGCTAATATCGAGGATAAGCTGGTGTTCTCTAAGGACGGCGATGCCATCTGGAAGTGCCGCAACTGTGGCCACATCGTGGTGGGCAAGGAGGCTCCCGAGTTCTGCCCTGTGTGCGACCATCCGCAGAGTTTCTTCGAGATTCATGCCGAGAACTATTAATGTTCCCATGGTCTGAAGACCATCTTCGATAACCGCGAATCAAGTTTTCGCATCATCGACGTTAGCTATAATGGCGGAAATCTCCATGAGGTTTCCGCCGTTTTCGTATCATCCCAACCCCATATCTCCCGTATGAACACCTTGAGAATAGCCATTGTCGGTGGCGGAGCGGCCGGATTTTTTGCCGCCATCGCTGCCAAGGAGGAGAACCCCGAAGCCGAAGTCACCATCTTTGAACGGGGGCCGAAAGTGCTCGCCAAGGTGGCCATCACCGGTGGCGGGCGCTGCAACGTGACCAATAGCTTTAGCGAAATCAGCGACCTGAAGCAGGCTTATCCCCGTGGCCACAGGCTCATGACCCGACTGTTCAAGCAGTTCGACCACAGAGACCTCTACCAATGGTTTGAAGACCGTGGCGTGCCCTTGGTGACGCAAGATGACCAATGCGTATTCCCCAAGTCGCAAGACTCGGGCTCCATCATCCGTTGCCTCACCGGAGAAGCCCGTCGGCTCGACGTCGTGGTGCTCACGGGGCGCCATCTGCAGGGCCTCGAACAGCGGGAGACGGGCTGTTTTGAGCTCATCTTCAAGGATGGCTCGCACGAGACTTTCGACCGCGTGGCCATCACCACAGGCGGTATGCCCCGTTCGGGCGACCACCTCTCGCTCCAGCAGCTGGGCCATGGCGTGGAGCCGCCTATACCCTCGCTCTTCACGTTCAACATCAAAGACAAAGCCTTCCTCGCCCTCATGGGCACAGTGGTCACGCCGGTCATCGTGGCCATCCCGTCGACCAAGCTCAAGGCCGAGGGCCCGCTGCTCGTCACCCATTGGGGCATGAGCGGTCCGGCCATACTCAAACTCTCGTCGCACGCTGCCCGCTACCTGCAGGAACGGCAGTACAACGTGCCGCTCGCCGTGAACTGGATCAACCAGACCAACCGCGAGGAAGTGGCCCGCCGACTGGCCGAAATAGCCATCGCCAACCCTCAGAAACAGTTGCTTTCGGTGCGACCGTATAACCTTCCGGCCCGACTCTGGCAATACATCCTGGCCAAAACAGGGCTCTCGGAGGACCATCGCTGGGCCGAACTCGGGCAGAAGAGCATCAACCGGCTCATCGAGACGCTCACCAACGACAGCTATCAGGTGCAGGGCAAGGGCGCGTTTCGAGAGGAATTCGTCACCTGCGGGGGCGTGTCGCTCAGCGATGTCAATCCCCACACGATGGAGAGCAAGCGCTGTCCCCACCTGTTCTTTGCCGGAGAGGTGCTCGACATCGACGCCATCACCGGCGGATTCAATCTCCAGGCGGCATGGACCACCGGCTATGTGGTGGGCAAAAACATCGTGAAATAGGCTGTCAGCCCAAATAAAATGAGTAATTTTGCGGTCGATTAAACCCTTTCTTACACGCACGAATGAATACAACCAGCGATTTTGAGGTATTGTTTCGCGACAATCTTGCCGCTTATCTCCAGGGGCTGAACGAGGTGGATGCCCATTTGCCCGAGGCTCCCGACATTGAGAATCTGTGGGCCAGGGTAGGCGAATCCTACCTGCCCGATGCCATGCGCGAGTTCAACGAGTATCCCACGGTGGCCTTCGGCTGGATCATGTATGTGGGCATGGCCATCGCCAAATACTGGGACGAGGACTGGGAACTCTATTCCAAGGTCGACGACCTGTATCATTACCTGCGCGACAAGATAGATTTCGACCATCTCGACGACTATGTTCGCGAGAAGGTGCTGCTGCTCAGCGCCGATGAGGCCGACCGCCTGCAGCATGTGGTGAGCGAGAGTTCGGCCCGCGTCTACACCCAGCTGCGCCATCTGCCCGTGGAGCCGGGCACCGAATCGGCCTTCCGCGCGTTTGTCGCTGCGCTCCATGAGATGTATCTCATGGGTGCCGCCATGCAGCTGTGGCGCATGGGCTATCACATGACCAAGCTCGGCGAGTAGGTCGCCGAATAGTTTTTCCCCATCATGTTCAAGGATTTTCTCATTGTCGGCGCAGGCAGTTTCCTGGGTGGAGGCCTGCGGTTCCTCGTTTCTAAAGGCATGGCTGCCATAGCCGTGGTGCCCTTTCCCTTCGGCACCTTCACCGTCAACATTCTCGGGTGTCTGCTCATCGGATTCTTCTCCGGGCTCAATTTCTCTGGCGGTATCATGTCGCCCTCCGCGCGTCTGCTGCTCACCACCGGTTTCTGTGGTGGCTTCACCACCTTCTCCACCTTCATGAGCGAGAACACCTCCCTGCTCAAAGACGGCAACATCACCACCCTATCGCTCTACATCGTGGCCAGTCTCCTGCTCGGTTTCGTAGCCGTTGTTGTCGGCCATTCCCTCTCCAAGCTCCTATAGCTCCATCCGCTCCTTTTCCCACCTCTACCTCGTCGCCTCATGATCAGGTACTAATCGCCATGGCTTTAGTACCTAATCGTCTCGCGATTAGTACCTAAAGACTATGCGATTAGTACCTTATTTCGGTGGCATATCTATCCACCCTAATTATCAACGAGTTACATCGAGTTATACAACTGCTCAGTAGGGACATGCCCCGTGCATGTCCGCACCGCTGGATGGAAATCTTCCCTGTTTATTAACCCCTTTCTCTCTTGATAACATAAGGACAAATACCTTTTCATAATGACATATTTTCCAGCCTTAGATTCCATGACAAAAGAAACGCTCTGCGTTTCATAATGACATGTAGGTTAGCCTGTTGGAGGAGGGCTTAATATGTTTTTATGTCTTTATGTCTAAAAAACATTATGTCCTTATGATAAGATTTCTGTCCTTATATTATAAAAATAGGATAGAAAAATATGTTTTTACGCCAAGAGATTTTGTAGTTATGTCAGAAAGAACAGGTGTGTCTCGCCCTCCGGCGGTGGGGACATGCACGGGGCATGTCCCCGCATGGGTGGCGGATGCTGGCATTGAAAAAGCCTTGGACAGGCCGGAATGGGCGTCCAAGGCTTAGGGATGGGGGAGGGAAGAGGGCGGTTAAAACTCGCTGGTGAAGTGGAACTTGATGCCCTTGAAATCTTCCTGGGCCATGCTCAGCACATAGCCGGAGTCGGCAAGGAATACGTCGCGGTCTTCGATGTCCTTGGCCATATACTGGTATTTGCGCTTCTTGAAGTTGTCGAGTTCATCGTTGTTCTCGGCCTCTATCCAGCAGGCCTTGTAGAGATGCACCGGTTCCCAGCGACATTTGGCGTTGTATTCGTGCTCGAGGCGGTATTGGATGACCTCAAACTGCAGCTGACCCACGGTGCCGACGATGCGGCGCCCGTTGAACTGGTTGACGAAAAGCTGGGCCACACCCTCGTTCATCAGCTGCTCAAGTCCCTTGGCAAACTGCTTCGACTTCATGGGATCGTCGTTCTCGATATACTTGAAGAGTTCGGGAGAGAACGATGGCAAGCCACGGAAATGCAGGTCCTCGCCCTCGGTGAGCGTGTCGCCGATCTTGAAAATGCCGTTGTCGGGCAGTCCGATGATGTCGCCGGGCCATGCCTCATCGACCGTGCTCTTGCGCTGAGCCATAAACTGTGTGGGCGAGGAGAAGCGCACGGTCTTGCCCAATCGGATGTGCTGGTAGGGCTGGTTGCGCACGAATTTGCCCGAGCACACCTTGCAGAAGGCGATGCACGAGCGGTGGTTGGGGTCGATGTTAGCTGTAATCTTGAACACGAATCCGGTGAACTTGTCTTCCTTTGGCTCCACCATGCGCTCCTCGGCTTTGGTGGGACGTGGGCTCGGGGCTATCTCCACGAAGCAGTCGAGCAGCTCTTGCACACCGAAATTGTTGAGTGCCGAACCGAAGAACACGGGCGCCACCTCGGCCTGCAGATACTCGTCGACGTTGAATTCGGGATATACGCCGTCGATGAGCTCAAGGTCGTCGCGCAGGCGCTGGGCCTCCACCTCGCCCACGGTGCGGTCCAATTCGTCGCTCTCAATGTCTACGGCGACCTTCTCTGTCACCCTCTGCTTGTTGGGAGTAAACAGGTTGAGCTGCTGCTCAAAGATGTTGTAGACGCCCTTGAACTTCTGTCCCTGACCGATGGGCCATGACAACGGGCGCACGTGTATCTGCAGTTCCTCCTCCAGTTCGTCCAAGAGGTCGAACGGGTCGCGGCCTTCGCGGTCCATCTTGTTGATGAAAATGATGACCGGCGTGTTGCGCATGCGGCACACTTCCATGAGTTTTCGGGTCTGCGCCTCCACACCCTTGGCCGAGTCTACCACGATGATGGCCGAGTCTACGGCGGTCAGCGTGCGGTAGGTATCCTCGGCAAAGTCCTGGTGTCCGGGTGTATCGAGTATGTTAACCTTATAGGGTTCGCCCTCGTGGCCGTCGGGCAGATAGTCGAATTCCATTACCGAGGTCGACACGGAGATACCACGCTGCTTCTCGATGTCCATCCAGTCGGACGTGGCTGTCTTGCGTATTTTGTTACTCTTCACGGCTCCTGCCACCTGAATCTGACCACCGAAGAGCAGGAATTTCTCGGTAAGGGTGGTCTTACCGGCATCGGGGTGTGAGATGATGGCGAAGGTTCGCCTGCGGGATATTTCGTTCATAGTTCTTTCTTTGGAGTTAAAGGAGTTAAAGAAGTTATCGCTTCACTCAGAAGTTAAAGGGCAAATGTCTGCTTGGTGTTTATTTGAAGTTAGAGAAGTGAGGGGAGTTAGAGAAGTTAAAGACAATAGTCTGATGGGGTCTTTGGAGTTAAAAGACTCACGGGACAGGTGCCTGTTGGATGAAGCTTGGGTTGTTTGGCGTATTGCGAGGCCGCTCATTTGCCAATGGATTATGCTATATGGCTTGTGCTCTTGGGTATTGCCGGACTATTGTCCTTTAACTTCTGAGCGAAGCGATAACCTCCCTAACTTCCTTAACTCCCTATCAAAACAGAGGCTATCCCTCCTCTCCGAAGTCCAAACCCTCATCGCGATTCTTCACGTAGTAGTCGCTGAGCATGCCGATGAAGGTAGAGATTTCTTTCACGGCATGGTCGGTTTCGGGTGAGATTTCTTTCTGCTGGAGCTTCAGGAGCATGATGCCGTAGAGGGCGTCGAGGCAGGTTTCTATCTCGTTCACGTCGCGGTCGCCCTTGTTGCGCAGCTCCACGATGAACGGAAGTACCTTGTAATACTCGGCGTTGTAGAACGGAAACTTAGGCGATTCGAGCAGTTGGTTGTGCAGATCGGCCATATCCTGCAGGATGATCTTGTTGATTTGCAGGTGGCCTTTCTCGCGGCAGCCTTCCTCGTTCATCATTCGGATGAGGGAGCCAAACCAGTCGGTCTCCTCCTCCTTCTGCTCGTCGGTATAGTCGAACTTATCGATATACTCGGCGCGGAGCCTCGACAGCGAGCAGCCGTAGGCCCGGATGATGTCCTCAATCTGCCACATATAGAGCAGATATTCGGCGATAGACGTCTTGCGTATTTCCCTTGCGATATACATATTCAATGAAGTTAGAGGTTGGAAGTCGGCGAGGCGGGCGAAGCCCCAATAACTATCCAGCCTGATCAAACATTATCGGACAAAGCTAATAATTGAATGTATAGATGTTGAACACGGTTCCTACCAGCACCACCAAAGAGAAGATGATGACCAGGGAACCAATGATTTTGTTGATGATCTGGATGCCGTTCTCGTCAAATTTGCCGCGCACCTTGTCGATGAGCCATGTCAATCCGAACCACCATATCAGCGCACCGCTGATGATACTCAGGTAGCCGAGGCTCATTTCCAGCGGTCGGGCCGGAAGCACAAAGGCAAACTGGGCAAACGATGCCATGAAAAGGAAGATGATGAGGGGATTGGAAAACGTGACGAGAAAGGCCGTGATGCCGTTGTGGAGCAGTGAGCCCTTGCCGTTTTTGCCACTCTTGCGCATGGTGCTCACAGGGTTGCTGCGCCAGCAGTGGATGCCGAAGATGAGCAGAAGCACGCTTCCCGAAATCTGCAGCCAGAACTTATTGGTGGGGTTGGTGATAAGATTGGTCACGAAACTCATGCCGAATCCGGTGATCATGGCATAGATAATGTCGCTCGCAGCGGCACCGATACCTGTGATAAAGCCATACCAGCGGCCCTTGTTCAGGGTGCGCTGTATGCACAGTATGCCCACAGGGCCCATTGGTGCAGATGCGATGATGCCAATGAGAATGCCCTTGAGGATGAGCGCCAGTATGTCTATTTGTATAGGGAACGGCATAATTCAGAGTGCAAAGTTACTAAAATTCTGCCGTTCGAGAGTCATGGAAAGCGCAAAATTATATTTTTTTGAATTAAATATTAGCTATTCTTTGGGCATCGACTGACTCAGAAAAAAGGAGATTCTGCGTAGGTCTCGCCTGTCCGAATGCTTGGAAAGCAATATCGATGGCTCGGTCACGATTTTCCGGGCAAGCAGTAAATCGAGGGTGTCCCACATCATTTCGTGAAAGAGTATCACCTTGGCGTAGTTGTCGTCGGTGATTCCTGTAATCTGTTTAAAGTCTTCGAGCCCTTGGGCCAACCCCTTGGCGTTCTTGTCGATAATGGTGGTGGTGAGGGTCTGGAAAGTCTTGTCGCTCAAGTTGGAGATAACAGGAATCCTCACTTCTCCTTTTTGATTGACCAGCCCCAATGGCTCCAGCTCGCTGATTAATGCCGTATCGACCACACGGCCATGCTGTTGAAACTGCTCGGTAAAACGGTCGATGGTCGCTCTCTTGGGCCAGACACCCAGGCTATCCGACCATGTCATGTTGAACAATCCATAGCCATTGGTCCCGATGGTCATGTGTTTGCGCGGCTCATACTGCACAAAGGCGATGCCGTCCCATGTGAGTTGATGGCTGATTTTGTCCATCGGAGGCGTGATGGCACGCCATGTCATGCCATCGAGGAGGAACGAGAATAGCAGGCTGAAAGCGTTGTCACGGTAGCCTTGTCGGTCGAGCGCCTTGACAAAGTTCTTGTAATCCTGCTCCGTGCTGCCCATGGTCTGCTCGGCCAAACGACGGCTGAGCGCCCTGATAGCTGTGGTCTGCTGCTGGTCGAAGATGGGCAGGGTGGTGTGACATTGCCGTCCTTTCATCTCCAGCAGACCGCCGAGTAGCAGAATATTGAGTTGACTGGAGTTGAAATGGTATCCTTTCCCCTTCAGCTCCTCGGGAGTTTGGGGAGTGCGAAGGGCGTAGAGAAGTTGCCAGTTGTTATCCATTCGGATGTAGTCGAAGGGGTGATACTGGTTGAAACTGCAAAAGGCGATGGGTTCAAATTCATCGAACGGCTTTACTTCCTCCTGCGCAATACATGTTGTTCGGTACATGAGAAAGAAAAGACAAGGTATCAATTTCCACAGGTTTTTCATCATATCTTTTAGTTTGGAGATATTTATTCGGTGCGATTTTTGCGCCCTTTGCTTCCTCATGACAGTAGCGAGCAGCAGGCAACTGGATGGAGAATGGGTGGGTTTGCGTCTCAAAATTAGCGATATTCTGTGAGAATAGAGTCTAAATTTCAGGGAAAAATGCAACAATTTAACGTTTCTTTATCATCTGTTTTTATGTCTTTCTGTCTTCATCCACCATCCTCTTGAGTTGCTGTTCATATCGCTGTTTGTCAGGAATACTTCACCAAAAACTGACCATTAAATTCTCTCGAAATAGAAAATTGTATGCCTACGTAGGGTGATAATGATGGGGTTTGATAGGCGGAAAGTGGGACTCTGCTCATAAAAAGGTAGAGATGGTGGTGCGATTAGGCCTTAATCGCAAGACGGAAAGGTAGAGATGGGCGTGAAAAAAGGGCATAAAGGCGACGTGAGAAGGTCGAAATCGCAGGGCGAAAAGAAAACTTTGGGAGGCGGATGGAGCCGTGGCGGGAGTAAGATGCTGATGGGTAGGCGGATAGGGAAAACCCACGAGGATGCGCTATTGGCGAGCCAAGTGTGGGGCGATGGCCAATAGCGCAGCTATGAGAGGGGTTTTGTAAGAATGTTTCCGAGCGATTTCGGCAGTCTGAGGGCGCGCCTACGGCTGCTGGTCGCGGCCTATCTTCTTCTTCAATTTGTCGATGGCCTTGAGCAGATTGTCGGTGGGTTCGATGATGTTGTCGCTGCCCCAGAAGTCTGGATCCTCAAAGAGCTCCACCTTATCGTATAGCGACGCGCGGTTGTTGAACGACGACCGACTGGAGATGGAGCGCGCCTCGGGATAGCGGTCGGTCACCACCATCTCGGCCGTCACGTGATAGCTGGAGTGGAAGAGCTTGCGTTTCCAGTCGCAGTTGAACTCCGACGAGCTCTGCACATAGTTGATGCGGCTCAGCCCTTCGTCAAGCGAGTAGGTGGCGACGAGGTGCATCGACTTGGGCTTGAACCTTACGCCGATGGGCTTGTGCACGAGCATCACACGCGTTGCCTTATCGCGGTCGCTCATGTCGAGCTCCAGTTCAATGCGCGAGAAGGCCAGCGTGGCGCGGTCGATGTATATTTTGCCGAAATAGAGGGGGTAGTCCACGGTGATGCGTGGGCGCATGGCGATGACCAGTTGCGGGCGATCGTCAATGTAGGTAGGGTCTTCGAGCTGATAGTCGTAGTGCATCATCTCGGTGTCGGAGAACAGTTCGTTCACGTTTTTCACCATGTCTACATACACCGGCAGGGTGGGGCCGCCCTGCACCTTGGCGCCGAGCGTGTCGGTCTGCCGGGTGCTGATGAGCCGACGCGCCTTGTCTATGCGCACGCGGTCGTAGCTGATGGGCCTGTCGTAGGAGCTTTTATAGAGGTCGATGGCGGCCTCGCCCACATAGATGTAGCGGCGCCCGCGCTGCGTGGTCTCGCGGTAGAATCCGCGAAACAGCTCGGGTTTGTTGCTATAGTTGTGGGGTATCTTCTCTACGGCGGCCTTGAGGATGTCGCGCGGATTGCCCGAATTGACGATGATTTCCGACAGCATCACCACTGTTGGCGATAGCGTTATCTCCAGCTTCTCGAGGTTGTCGCCCAGCGGATACTTGCGCGTGCGGTAGCCCACATGCGTAAGCGTGAGCGATTCGGGCCGTTGATGGGTTTTCAACAGGAACTGGCCGTCGGCGTTGGTCACCGTCGATACATGTTCGTGGGGTACGGTGATGTTGACGTAGGGCAGGCGTTTGCCGGTGTCCTGACTCTTCACCGTGCCGGTAATGGTATAGAAGTCTTGCTGCGCCAAGACCGGCAGCCAGAATGCGAGCAGCATAGACATGAGGCCCATGAGCCTCTTGATACTTGACCTTTCCATCTTGTCCTCCTTGCTTATCATCTACCTTATATTGCAAATATAGGCAATTTGTTGGAACTTGATGTATTTTTTTTGAAATAATTATCAAGTATTCTATTTAGTTGGGCATTGCCTTCATGTGGCTCACCACGAGCTTTCTTCCGCGGAGCGCCACGCTCACGGTTTGCCCCCGGCGCATCTTCACCTGCCCATGCACCACCTGTCCGTCGGCGATGGCGTTCACGCGGACCTTGGAGGAGCGCTTGGCGGTGATGAAAATCAGGGTGGAGTCGGCCCTGTCTTGCACGGCTACGATGTCGTTGGCGGTGAGGAAGAACTTCAGAATGTTGCTCACCGAGTGGTTCTCCTCGGCCGTCAACACGGCGGTCGACGCAGTGCGGCTGATGGCTGTAGGCTCGGTGAAGACCGGCGCGCCCAGCGGGCAGCCCACGTGGCGCACCTCGCAGCGGCGGCTTCCGCCAAAGTTGGAGAGCAGCAGATAGTGAGTTCCGTCGGGGTCGGGCACCAGCGCGCCGTTCCATCCCTTGGGCAGCGCGTCGCGCAGAGGTTGCAGTCGTCCGGCCATGGTGCGCGTGTCGTCGGCACCTATGCGGCTGTAGTACACCACGCAGCGCCTGTCCACGATGTCGCCCGGCCCAAACGGGCGCTGCGCCTCGCTGTAGCAGGGGTATAGCTTGGCCGTGAGTATGGAGTTGTTGTTGGCCCGCTGACCGAAGGCCATGGCCTTCTGCCCGTCTGTCGTGATGCCCACGGCTTGGTCGATGTTTACCCATGGACCGGGCATTGTGTGCAGTTTGCTGCCGTCGAGCTGCCTGCACGAGTCGGCAGTCCATAGCTGTCGGCTGGTGTTGGTGAGCTCGTCTACGCTGATGGCCATCGTTGCGCCCCGCTCACGGGTAATGGTTCCTGCCGTGTTGGCGCTCACATAGTCGAGATAGACCACCGCATTGCCCGGTGTAGAATAGAGCGCAAACCTGTGGTTCAGGGCCGAGTCGTTGGTGTTGAGCTCCCCATTCATGGTGTAGCTGTTGCCGCGCAGGTCGTAGATGCCGCTCACCACGGGCCGCGCATTGGTCTTGCGGCCACTCACCTCATAGCTTCCGAGGAAGTTGCCGGTGTTGCCCTCGCGGTAGGGAACGATGATTTTGTTGCGGTCGATGCTATTTGCTGCGATATATCCGGTGTAGCTCTGCTTGCCCTTGCTCCAGCTGAAGCAGGTGAAACGGCTGTCGGTCGAGGCCCTCACCACGTTCTGCGAGTCGAAGAGTCGGGCCGGGGCGTAGCGGCGGTTGAATTCGTCCCACACCGTCGGCACCATGTTGTGGGTGGGGAATGCCTCGTGCATGAGCCAAGTCATGAGCACCCGATGGGCCTCCACGCCCATGCGTCGGGCCCCCACGTCGGCCCGGAGCAGCCACGATCCGTCCGTGGTGGTGGTCTGTCGGGCCTTGATCATCTTGTAGGCGAGGTTCTCGAGCATCAGCGCGTCGGCATCGCGCAGCATGCAGGCATTGGTAGAATAGGAGGTAATCTGGTCGTAGAGAAAGAGGCTCCAGTCGTTGCCGTTGGGCATGGCGAGCTCTCCGTCGGCCAGCGCAAGCCATTTGAGCACCTGGTTCATCACCTTGTCGTTGTTGTGCATCATGGCGTTGGTGCGCCATTTCTCCCCTCCGTGGAGCGTGGTCTGGAAGAGTTTGAGGGCCAGCGCGGCCTCACCCAGTTCCTGAATCACCACGTTTTGGTAGCTCGTGTGGAAGAAATGGTGGTTCTGCAGCGTGTAGTCGTCGTAGAGATTGGGCCCAACGAAGTAGTCGGCCACGGTCTTTGTGTCGTAGTGCGGGTCGATAATGGTGTGGTTGTCGGCATCGTCGGCTTGCGAATAGCTGTTGATGGCAAAGGCTCGTAGGCGGTCGAACCATTGCGGAGCCAGCCCATCGTCGGGGAAAAGTCCCAGTGTGGCGGCCAGCACGTCGGCCTCCCATCCGTTTTCCTCGGCCTTGGTGTCGCCGTCGAAACCGGTGGGAATGTCGCGTTCGAGCTCGTAGTTGCACTCCGATACAAGCAGTTTCTGGATGTGCTGGCGCTGTTCTGCCGTGAGCTTGTCCCACTGGAAGAAGGCCGAATAGGCCACCGACATGGCCCAGAGCGAACTCTCCCACACGTGGTCGGCCATCGAGACGGAGCCCCAGTACTTGCCGTCGGCGCAAGGTTTCAGCCTGTTGGCCTTGTGGGTGGAGTAGGCATAGACGAGCGAACGCAGGGCCATCTGCTCCACGTCGGGCCACGACACCCCTGCGGGCAGCACCACACGCCCCTGCCCATAGCGGGCCAGGAAGGCGCAGGCCATAGACAAATCGGCGTTGGGGCGCACCCCCTGCTCGTTGCTTCCCATGGTGTTCTCACCACGAAAAGCCCCGCAGGCCTCGCCAAGACTATTGGATTGGTCGAGGGCGAGGTAGTCGTTTTTGATATAGACGGTGAAGTTGGCCAGCATTTGCAGCAGGTCGGCCTTCATCTCCGCCTCTGAAACAAAGTTGGGAGAGATGCTGCCCTCGGTGGGACTGGGTCGCCCGGCCACGATGGGCAGGGCGCAGAGGAGGGTCAGCGAGAGGAAAAAATATCTGAGATGAGCGTTCATCGGAGGGTGGGCTGAGGCCCCAGGGCACAGGCACCGGGCGCTATTCGGCCGAGAAGTCGGCCACCAGCTGTCGGTAAACCTTATACATGCGGGCCTTGGTGATATATCCTTTGAGGTGATTGTTGATGTCTACCACGGGCAATGCCTCGGCATTGGTACGGTCGAAAGCCTCCATCACCTCTTCCATGGGCTCGTTGTCGTAGAGGATGGCGGGCACGGGGCTCATGAGTTGGTTGGCTCGGAACCGGTGGTATAGCTCGGTGCGGAACACGATGTGGCGTATCTTGGTGATGTCGATAAGACCCAACAGTCGACCGTCCTCGTCCACTACATGTATGATACTGTTGGAACTGCTGGTCAAAACGTTAATCAATTTGCCCATAGGCATATCGGGCGGCACGGTGGTTACCTCTTTCTCGATGAGCGCCCCCATGTGCATCAGGGTGAGCACACTACGGTCGGTGTGGTGGGTGAGGAGCTTTCCCTCGCGCGCCAGACGCATGGCGTAGATGCTGTGGGGCTCAAAAATGCTGATGACCATGACGCTCACCACCGACACAATGATAAGCGGGACGAAGAGAGCATAGCCTCCGGTGATCTCGGCAATGAGGAAGATGCCGGTCAGCGGGGCGTGCATCACGCCGGCCATCACGCCGGCCATGCCCAGCAGGGTGAAGTTTTTCTCGGGTAGATAGGTACCCACATTCTCCATATTCCACAGTCGGGCGAAGAAGAATCCGGCGAAACCGCCCACAAACAACGACGGCGCAAAGGTTCCGCCACAGCCTCCAGCACCATTGGTAGACGACGTAGCGACGATCTTGGTGAGCATCACCAGTCCGATGTAGACCACCAGAAGCTCGGAGTGGCCGTAGAAGAGCGACCCGTCCATCACCTGACTCCAGTCGGCCTCGGTCTGTCCGTTGATGAGCAGGGAAATGGAGTTGTAGCCCTCGCCATAGAGCGACGGGAAGAGGAAGATGAGCGAACTGAGGAGCAGTCCGCCGGTGATGAGTTTGCCGTAGGGGTTCTGCTTCATCTTGGCAAACTTGCCTTCGCAGAAGTTCATGGTGCGCATGAAGTAGAGACTCACTGCTCCACAGAACACGCCGAGGAGCACCGACGCCGGCACGCGGTCCACACCCCACGCGCTGTCGAGGTGGAAACTGAAGAGAGTAGCCGTTCCGGTGAAAAGATAGGAGAGGATGTCGGCCGTGATGCTGGCAATGAGGATGGGCACGAGCGATGCCATCGTCATGTCGATCATCAGCACTTCGAGCGTGAACACCAGTCCGGCGATGGGGGCTTTGAATATGCCCGAGATGGCCGCAGCGGCGCCACAGCCCACCAAGAGCATCACCGTGCGCTTGTTGACCCGGAATATCTGTCCCAGGTTAGAGCCGATGGCGGCTCCCGTGAGCACGATGGGCGCCTCGGCTCCCACCGATCCTCCGAAGCCGATGGTGATGGCGGAGGCCAGCACCGACGACCAGGTGTTGTGGCGTTTGATCTGTGAATTCTTGGTCGAGATGGCGTAGAGCACACGCGTGATGCCGTGCGAGATGTTGTCGCGCACCACATATTTGATAAAGAGCGAGGTGAGATAGATGCCGATGACGGGGAAGACGAGGTAGAGCCAGTTGGCTGTATTGGTGAGGAAGTCTTCGGTGAGGAGGCGCTGGATGAGGTGGATGAGGGTATGAAGGATATAACCTGCCACCGACGCGAGTATTCCGATGAGGAATGCCAGCGCGTAGGTCACCTGCCGATCGGTGAGGTTTTTCTCTTTCCAAGCTATGATATTGGCTAACACTATCTTAGAGTTTTTTCAACAATTACTAAGGACCTGATGTCCAGACACATCGAGATTACAGGGCTTCGCTGCGGGAACCCTGGGGAGCCGCCGTGCGGGCCATGGAGTGGGATGAGGCTCGGGGCAGGGCAGCTCCAATGACATGGGATGGCGGTTTAGGGGCGGATGACCGTCACTTCGCCCGTAGGGCCGAGCTTGATGATAGAGCTCGGGGTGTGGGGCTTGTGCTCGTTGCGGCGCGACCAGCATACATAGTCTACGCTCTGGAGCAGCTCTTCGGAGATGTCGCGGTAGTTTTGCGCGGCCGGCTCGCCGCTGATGTTGGCGCTGGTGCTCACCAGAGCCTTCTGGAATCGGTAGCAGAGCTCCTTGGAGAAGGGCTCCTTGGTGATGCGCAGGGCTATGCTTCCGTCGTCGGCAATGAGGTTGGGGGCCAGGTTCACGGCACCGTCGAGGATGACGGTGGTGGGTTTCACGGCTGCGTCGAGCAGCTCCCAGGCCACGTTGGGCACATTGCGCACATAGCGCTGGAGGCGCGCGTCGGAGTCGACGAGGCAGATGAGCGCCTTGGAGTCGTCCCTGCGCTTTATGGCATAGACCTTGGCTACAGCCTCGGCATTGGTGGCATCGCAGCCGATGCCCCACACGGTATCCGTGGGATACAGTATCACGCCGCCCTTCTTCAGAACTTCGACGGCATTCCTGATGTCTTCTTCTTGTGTCATCTTTTATACAATTCCTCGCAAAGTTACTTAATCTTTATAAATCGCCCAAATGTTTCCTGTGTTTTTTAGTGGTCAAATCGTGCAATGCGTTGACCGGCCGTGGCAAAGGCCTTGGGCAGCGGCGGGAATGGCGTGGGGTGTAAAATTCTTTTGACGGTGCATGACGATATGCCCGCGCCGCAACGAAATGCCGGCGTTTTGATTTTTTAATGCTGTTGCATTTGAAAAAAGATGGTTTTATCTTAGATATTTCAAATGTTTTGCTAACTTTGCAGTATATAGGACTCGCACGGCGTCCTGGGAGCACGCTCTCAGGGCAGTGGATTGCGCGAATGCCTGTGATGTGAGAAATATTACTAACTTATAAATACAAGACAATGAACGAACAGGAATTGAAACCCTATGTTATCGGTTTGGACCTCGGCGGTACAAACTCAGTCTTTGGCATCGTGGACAGCCGCGGTGAGATAAAGGCAACCACTGCCATCAAGACCCAGGGCTACGAGGATGTGAACGACTATGTGAAGGCTTCGGTAGAGGCTTTGCAGATCATCATCGACCAAGTGGGGGGTATCGACAAGATCAAGGCGATGGGTATCGGTGCGCCCAACGGCAACTTCTACAGCGGAACCATTGAGTTTGCCCCCAACCTGACATGGNNNNGCCACAATGGCATTGTGCCTCTGGCCGACATGTTCTCCAAAGCGCTGGGCATCCCCGTGGGACTGACCAACGATGCCAACGCTGCTGCCATCGGTGAGATGATCTATGGCGCTGCCCGCGGTATGAAGAATTTCATCGAGATTACTCTCGGCACGGGCGTGGGCTCGGGTATCGTGGTCGACGGCAAGGTGGTCTATGGATGCGACGGATTTGCTGGTGAGCTGGGCCACGTGACGATGTTCCGCGAGAACGGACGGTCGTGCGGATGCGGTCGTCTGGGCTGTCTGGAGGCCTACTGCTCGGCAACGGGTGTGGCCCGCACGGCCCGCGAATTGCTCAGTTCTACCGAGGAGCCTTCGTTGCTGCGTGAGCTCGATCCCGCAGCCATCACCTCGCTCGACGTGAGCATCGCTGCAGGCAAGGGCGATGCACTGGCCAAAAAGATCTTCGACTTCACGGGCGAACTGCTCGGTGAGGCCTGCGCCAACTTTGCCGCATTCTCATCGCCCGAGGCATTCATCTTCTTCGGAGGACTGACCAAGGCCGGCGACCTGATTATGGAACCCATCAAGCGCAGCTACGACGAGCATGTGCTGAAGATATTCAAGGGCAAGGCCAAGTTCCTCGTGAGCGGCCTCGATGGCAGTTCTGCCGCCGTGCTCGGAGCCTCTGCCGTGGGTTGGGATTTGTAATGCTTTGACCCATAGAAGGGCATAA
>DCJH01000006.1:0-107788 GCA_002317385.1 Prevotella sp. UBA1705
CTCTGTAGGGACATGCCCCGTGCATGTCCGCACCGCCGGATGGGATCCTGCCAGGCATGGCATATCTGTTTTTTTATGATAACATAATGACAAATATCTTTTCATAATGACATATTTTCCAGCCCATGAACCTATGACAAAAGAAACGCTCCGCGTTTCATAATGACAGGCAGATTACCCTGACGGTGGTTTCCTGAATATGTCTTTTTGTCTTTATGTCTTAAAAATAATATGTCCTTATGATAAGATTTCTGTCCTTATGTCCTAAAAACAATAGGAGTATATGGAGTTTATGTCCATAAAACAGAGGCTCTGTCGCCCTCCGGCGGTGCGGACATGCACGGGGCATGTCCCTACAGAGCACTCGATATTCAATAGGAAGGCAAGGCGAGAGAGGCAGGGTGGAGGCGGAATGAACGCAGATGCCTTACAGGTGTAACCAGTTTTCCACCATCTTGCTGCCCTGCGGGGTGAGCACGCTCTCGGGGTGGAACTGGATGCCGTGGATGTTGTAGCTGCGATGGCGGAGGCCCATTATCTGGCCGTCGTCGGACACGGCGGTCACCTCTAAGCACTCGGGGAATCCGGTGCGGTCTACCACCCAGCTGTGGTAGCGGCCCATCATAATGCGCTTGGGCAGCCCGTCGAAGAGGGGGTCGTTGGCAAACTGCGTGCCCTCGGTGGCCACGCCATGGTAGACTTCGGACAGGTTGAGGAGCTTGGCACCAAACACTTCGCCGATGGCCTGATGGCCGAGACACACGCCGAGGATGGGTTTGCGCCCGGCATACGACTTGATGACATCCAAGAGCAGGCCGGCCTCCGACGGAATGCCGGGCCCGGGGCTGAGGATGATGCGGTCGTAGGGCTCAAGCTGGCCGATGGTAAACTGGTCGTTGCGCACCACCTCGACGTCGGCGCCGAGGCTCTTCACCAGGTGCGCGAGGTTGTAGGTGAAGCTATCGTAATTATCGATGATGACTACTTTCATATTTTTTCTGGGAGTTGGGGAGTTATGGAGATGAGGAGTTAAGACTCTTGTTGGGGAGTTGAGGAGTTAAGAAGTTATGGAGTTAAGACTTTTGCTTGGGGAGTTAAGGAGTTAAGAAGTTATGAAGTTAAGACATTTGCTTGGGGGATGGAGACCCAATCCTCTTTGAACAAAGGCCGAACAGAGTTATGATTCCGCAGGATTTGACCCCACAGGGTAATCATAAAGTTCAAAGTTCAATGTTCAAAGTTCAATGTTTACTGAGTTCCACCGCCTTGTGTCCGGCGTCGGCCATGCTCGTGCCCACAGTGAAGTGGGTGCCCTGGAGCAGCGCGCGACCCTCGGTCTCGTTGGTTCCGGTGAGTCGGATCACGATGGGGATGTCGGTCTCAATCTGCTTGAAGGCCTCGATGAGACCCTTGGCCACGTCGTCGCAGCGCGTGATGCCACCGAATATATTAATCAATACGGTGTTCACATGCTTGTCGGCGAGGAGCAGTTTCATGGCATCGACAATCTTCTCAGGGTTCGAGCTGCCGCCGATATCGAGGAAGTTGGCCGGCTCGCCGCCATAGAGCTTGATCATATCCATCGTGGCCATGGCCAGACCGGCACCGTTTACCATACAACCGATGGTGCCGCCGAGGTTCACATAGCTAAATCCCTTGTCCTTGGCCTCACGTTCCTTGCGCTCCTCCTCGGTGGGTTCGAACATCTCTGCCACGTCGGCGTGACGGAAAAGAGCATTGTCGTCAAACGTCATCTTGGCGTCGATGGCCTTCAATGTGCCGTCGGAGAGTTTTACTAATGGGTTGATTTCCACCAGCGACGCGTCTTTCTCCACAAACAGTCGGTACAGATTCTGGAATATCTTCACGGCCTGTTTCACCTGCGCCATGTCGTCGAAGAGCTTGAATGCGGCCTCGCGCGCCAGATAGTCGGTCATGCCCACGAGCGGATCGATGACGATTTTCTCAATCTTCTCGGGCGTTTCGCGTGCCACCTGCTCGATGTCCATACCGCCGGAACGGCTCAGCATCATCATCGGACACTTGGAACGGCGGTCCACCAGGATGCTCACATAGTACTCTGCGGCGATGCTCACCGCCTCGCTCACGAGCACACGGTCTACCGTGAACCCCTTGATGTCCATGCCGAGGATAGCCTCCGCATGACTACGGATTTCTGCTTCACTGCCGCCGAGCTTCACACCGCCGGCCTTGCCGCGCCCGCCCGTGTGGACCTGCGCCTTCACCACTGCCTTCTCACCGCCCAGTTCGCGGTAGGCTGCCACGGCTTCGTCGGCCGTGCGACACAGCTTATGCCGGTCTACGGGCACGCCATAGCTCTCAAAGAAGACCTTTGCCTGATATTCATGTACCTTCATAGTAATAAAAATGAATGTGTTAGTTTGAACAATTGTGGCAAAAATACAAAATATTTTGATACCAACGAAAGGAAACAAAAATATTTTATCGTCTCACCTCACAATTGTCTTTCTGCCGGAATAAATATTACATATAATAGCCTTATCACACCCCATTGCTGCGAAAGTCCACTTGTCGCCCCGAAGCGCCCGCACCGCAAGAGACTGCATCATGCCCAATTCCTTAACAAAATCTTACACCTTTGATAATCAACATCTTACCAACCCTTTTAACCTCCAGTTCGAATGGCTTTGCGATTACTACCTTTTCGCCTCACGATTACTACCTTTTCGCGTCGCGATTACTACCTAAAGGCGACGCGATGAGTACCTTATCGCAGAAGGGGTAGATAGAGGAGGGAAATGTGATGCGTGTTGAGCCCATTATTAGGGCGGCGGAATATGGGGGCAAGCTGGGAGTTGGGAGGGTACGGAGGCTGTGGGGGCGATGCCTCGCAGAGAAGGAGAACAACTAAGAAAGAGGGTAAATGATGATGGAAAAATAAAGAGGGGGTATCATCAAAAAAAAACGGCCGCCTTGCCATGCGCCTCGAAAGGCTGGTGGACAAGACTGCCGGGAAATAAGGCCGGGAGGGATTTCTACTCCCGAAAAATAGTCGAAGATCAAGGCGCATAGACCGGTAGCGGGCGACAAAAAGGAGAATTCATCTGATGACGAGCGGGGTTCTCCGAGTCTGTGCAGGCCGATACCGAGGCGCAGCAGGATTACTTCACCTCCCAGATATCATTGGTTTCGAGAAGCTCCATGAAGTTGTGGTAAGGCTTTTTCTTCTTTACCTCTTCAATCTGAGCATTCACAGCACCGTCGAAGGTGGGGGCCTCTACATCGCGGATGATGCCAAGGGCGATGGGGAACCCATGCTCATTGTCCATCATGGCGAGCTTCAGCTGCAGCGTATCGTCCTCGCAGTGGCTGTCGTGGATAAGGATATCGTCGATGGTATAGCCGTCCTTGCCTATCTCCACCACCTTCAGGCCGAAGCCCTGCTGCACCAATCCATACTGGTTCTGGTCGCCAAACACCAGCGGTTTGCCGTCTTCCACATAGATAGCGTTGGCTTTTCGGCCAGCGCTGGTATAGACGGGGTCGTAGGCTCCGTTGTTGAAGATGATGCAGTTTTGCAGAATCTCGCATACGGCGGCACCCTCGTGGCGATAGGCTGCCTTGAGAATCTCGATGGTGTGGGCACCGTCGGAGGCCACCGAACGGGCGAAGAATTTACCCCGTGCGCCGAAGCAGAGCTCGGCTGGACGGAACGGATCCTCGACCGTACCGAAGGGGCTCGACTTGGATACGAAGCCGCGCGGACTGGTTGGGGAGAACTGTCCCTTGGTGAGTCCGTAGATGCGGTTGTTGAGCAGAATCATGTTGAGATTCACGTTCTTGCGCATGGTGTGGATGAAATGGTTTCCACCGATGGCCAGTCCGTCGCCGTCGCCGCTCACCTGCCATACGGTGAGCTTGGGGTTCACAATCTTGATGCCAGTGGCTACGGCTGCTGCGCGACCGTGGATGGTCTGCATGGCATAGGCATTGACATAGTAGGGCAGTCGGCTCGAACATCCGATGCCAGAGATAACAGCCGTCTCATGGGGTGGCACGCCCAGTTCGGCCATGGCCTTCTGCAGGCTATTCAAAAAAGCATGGTCGCCGCAACCGGGGCACCAGCGGGGCTGTCCTTTCTTATAGTCGAGGGCAGTATATGTCTCTTTCGGAGCCTGCTCTACGGGGGCTTCCGTCTGAATCTTTTCTTCCTTCATAATCATTGATTTTAAGGTTCCACACGTTATTGCAGGATACGGGTTTCAAAATAGCGACCGATGTCGTGGTCGTCGGGGGCACCGATGAGGCTCTCGAAGGCCTGAACAAGCTCTGCCACCACGAAGGGCTGGCCCTTCACCTGGTTGTACTGATAGGGTACGAAGTTGTTGATGCGTATGCGCAACAGGGCTGCAAGCTGTCCGAGGTTCTGCTCGGCCACCACCACCTTATTATATTTCATCAGCACCTTGGCCGTGTTCTTGGGCAGGGGGTTGATGTATTTGAAGTGGGCCAGGGCCACCTTATGGCCATTGCGTCGCATCTCGGTCATGGCCGAGAAGAGGTGTCCGTAGGTTGAGCCGAAGCCAACGATGAGCAGTTCGGCATCCTTCTTGTCGCCTTCCACCTCGAGGTCGGGCACTTCGATGGCGGCCACCTTGTCGTATCTCAGGTGGTCCATCTTGTGATGGTTCTCAGGATCGCTGGAGATGGAGCCGGTCTCACCGTCTTTCTCCAGTCCGCCGAGGATGTGGGCATAGCCCTCCTGACCGGGGATGGCCCAGAAACGCACCTTGGTTTCGGGGTCTCGCTGGTAGGGCGTGTATTTGTATTTCTGTGCGGATGTGGCATAGTGAGGATGGATCTCCGGCAGCTTGTTGATGTCGGGCAGGGCCCATGCGCCAGATCCGTTGGCGGCAAAGGCATCGCTGAGCAGCACCACGGGGGTGAGATGCTCAAGTGCAATCTTAGCAGCCATATAGGCAGCATCAAAGCAATCGGTGGGACTTGTGGCGGCAATCACCGGCATGGGGCTCTCGCCGTTGCGGCCATAGAGCACCTGCAGCAGGTCGGTCTGCTCGCTCTTGGTGGGCAATCCGGTGGACGGACCACCACGCTGAACGTCGATGACCACCAGCGGCAGCTCGTCGATCACGGCCAGGTTGAGGGCTTCGCTCTTGAGACAGATGCCCGGGCCAGAGGTCGATGTGGCAGCCAACGCACCGGCAAAAGAGGCTCCGATGGCGCTCGCGCAGGCGCTGATCTCGTCTTCACACTGCACGGTGATGACGCCCATAGACTTGTGCTTGGAGAGCTCGTGGAGGATATCGGTGGCCGGAGTGATGGGATAGGAACCGAGATAGAGCTTCAGTCCGGCGCGCTCGGCAGCGGCCATCAGACCGTAGGCCGTGGCCTTGTTGCCGGTGATGTCCATATATCGGCCGGCCTTCTTCTGCTTGGTCTCGATGCGGTAGGAGTTGGGCACGGAGGCATGGGTATTGGCTCCGTAGTCGTATCCAGCGTTCACCACCTTAATATTGGCTTCGGCAATGGCCGGTTTCTTGGCGAATTTCTTGTGGAGGAAGTCGGCCATGAGCTGCAGGTCGCGGTTGAAGAGCCAGCATACGAGACCCAGGGCAAACATGTTGCGGCATTTCAGCTTGTCCTTATTGTCCATTTCCTCGTCGGCCAGAGCGTCTTTCACCATACGCGTTATGGGGCAGGCCACCACGCGGTCGGGGTCGATGCCCATCTCGCCGAGGTAGTCGTCGCTCTTGAATTCGGCCTTCTTCAGGTCGGCCGGACCGAAGGAGTCGGTGTCGATGATGATACTTGCGCCTGGCTTGGCGTACTGATACTGCGTCTTGAGGGCGGCCGCATTCATGGCCACCAGCACGTCGCATTTGTCACCCGGGGTATATACCTTGCCCTCTCCGATATGCACCTGATAGCCCGATACACCCGTGAGCGAACCTTGCGGGGCCCGGATGTCGGCTGGATAATCGGGGAACGTAGAGATATCGTTACCCACTGTTGCTGAAATTGTGGAGAAAATGTTTCCGGCCAACTGCATTCCGTCGCCGGAGTCACCTGAGAATCTCACTACAACATCCTCAAGTTCTTTCACTTCTAATTCCTCTGCCATAGTATTTTAAAGTTATGTAGGTTTCTGATTTAGATTTTCTTCCTTGGGCCTGCCCCGTCTTGCGGGACATAAATCCAACTGCTTCATTTCAAGCATTGTAGCGGCAAAGATAGGGTAACTTTTGGATATAGCAAAATAATTTGGACATTTTATTATTCCAATCTTATTTTCATGGGATTCAGATGGTTATCCGGTCGGGTTGAGATTTCACTTTCGACGGGGTGAAAAATGGCTGCAGAATCTGATTTCTCAAGGTGGAATAGATTGAGCCATCCGGCCGGTTGGCTGAAGAAATGGGGCGGTTGGTTGAAAGCGGGAGGTGGGCGATTAAACATTTCGACGCGGGAAGCATCCAAGAGATAGAAACAGGTTAACGAGCCTGAAGGGTGAATTAAACAAAATATAAAACTGAATTTTAAACGTAGAAGATGATGAAAACAATGAAGAAAATTGCATTTACACTGGCCGCCGCACTGGTGGCTGTGTCTGCATCTGCCAAGAATGCCGTCAACGACAGGCATCTGGATGTGAACCACAACCATGTGGAGGCTGTTGCTCCAGATAAGGGTTATGATGGCGTGGAGGGTCAGAGCCACTTCAAGAATGCCGATGAAGGTCAGGCAGCACGCTTAGGCAGGGGAGCGAAGAAGGCCCAAGTGTCGCAGAAAAAGTGCCCCAAGGGCAAGAAGAAAGGCCTCTGCAAGTCGAAAAGGAATAAGAAACGTTACAGCAAGAAGGCTCAATATAAGAAGGTTTACAAGCACAATAGCAAGCAAGACGTTAGGCGTTAGCGAGCCGCAGCGTCGTGGGCATCGGGCGATTTCCCATTTACGCCGATGCCGTGGGTATAATAAAAGTTTAGAAAATCGAGTAGAAAGATTCGTTTCAGGATGTTTCGGGCATGGCAGAGGCTACGGCTTCTGCCATGCTTTTTGTGTTTCAGGGCGAGACAAGGGGTGCCGATGACGCAGGCTACAGGCGGTAGAGGTCGTTCGCCGCAATGAGATCCACCCTCTTTTCCTGTAGGATCTGCTCGCACACCTGCAGGTCGTTGGGGCGGATGATGACGTTGGCGCCATCGCCATTGGCAAAAGAATAGAGGTACTCGATGAAGACGCCGTTGTCGGACAGATGCTTCAGGATAACGGCGAGAGAGCCGGGCGTGTTGGGCACGGTCATGCCAATGACATCCGTAATCTTCACCGTGAAGCCGGCTTCCTTGAGGAGTCTATAAGCCTTGTCGGGGTCGGAGACGATACATCTCAGGATGCCGAAGTCGCTGTTGTCGGCAATGCTCATGGCGCTGAGGTTGATGTCTGACTTGCCTAAGACCTCGGCGACCTCAGTCAGTCGGCCGGATTTGTTTTCCAGAAAGATTGATAACTGCTTTGCTAACATAGTTGTAGGAGATTATAGGGGGTGATAGAATGGGATCGGGAGTTGTCGGAGGGGGTGGGAGGAGGCTTAGAGCATCCTCTCGTCTACCACTCGTTTGGCCTTTCCGGTGCTGCGCTCGATGCTCTTCGGCTCCACCAACTTCACCTTGAAGCCCAGTCCGATGACGCTGCGGAGCTCGTCTTCCAATTTCTTCTGCAGCCTGACCATCTGCGACATCTCATCGCAGAAGTAGTCTTCCTTGACCTCCACCTTCAGCTCGGCGGTATCGGTGTTGTTCACCCGACCTACCGTAAGCATATAGTGGGGCTCGAATTCTTTCAGGCTTAGGATAACCGCCTCGATCTGAGTAGGGAATACATTCACACCGCGGATGATGAGCATATCGTCGCTCCGGCCCAAGATGCGGTCCATTCGGACAAACGTTCGCCCGCAGGCACAGCGCTCGTGGTGGAGCGAGGTGAGGTCGTGCGTGCGATAACGGAGCAGTGGCATGCCCTCCTTGGTGAGGTGGGTGAAGCAGAGTTCGCCCACCGTGCCGTCGGGAAGCGGCTCGTCCGTCTTCGGGTCTACTATCTCGGGATAGTAGTAATCCTCGCTCAGATGGGTACCGTTCTGGCACTCGCACTCGTATCCCACGCCCGGTCCGGCAATCTCACTGAGGCCATAGATGTCGTAGGCCTTGATGCCCAGCGTGTCTTGTAAGGTCTGGCGCATGTTCTCAGTCCATGGTTCTGCGCCGAAGGCTCCTACCCGGAGTTTGAACTCCTCCTTGGGCCACGGCGACTCCTTGAGGGCTTCTCCGAGAAACATGGCGTAGGAAGGCGTGCAGCAGAGGGCCGTAGCGCCGAAGTCGTGCATCAGTGTTATCTGCTTCTTGGTGTTGCCCGAAGAGATGGGAATGACGCTTGCGCCGATGTTGGTAGCACCTGAATGCGCCCCGAGTCCGCCGGTGAAGAGTCCGTAACCATAGGAAATTTGGAAGATATCTTCCTTTCCACAGCCAAAGGAAGTGAAGGCACGAGAGAGGCTTTCGGTCCAGGTGGCCAGGTCTTTGCGTGTGTAGAGCGCCACCACGGGCTTACCGGTGGTGCCCGACGAGGCGTGGATGCGCACTATCTGACTCATGGGAACTGCCGCGAACCCAAAGGGATAGTGGTCGCGGAGGTCGGTTTTCTGGGTGAAAGGGAGCTTTCCGATATCGTCGATTCCCTGGATATCATCGGGCAGGAGACCCATCTCCTGAAACTTCTTACGATAGAATGGCGTGTTGTGGTAGACATATTCCACCATCGATTTGAGGCGGCGGCTCTGGATTTCGCGCAGTTGTTCGCGGTCCATACACTCCATGGTCTCATTCCAAATCATAGACTTTTGGGCTTAGGAAATTATTTTTCTCTTCGTTACAAAGGTACCGATTATTTGCAAGAATGCAAAGAAAACGCTTTGAAAATTATAAAAATCGAAAGAAAATCATCGTTTTTAAAAACAAATTATCATGCAAAAGGCGTTCTGACCGACACCCTATGACAGAACCGCCAGGTAGAGGGAAAACAGAATTTGTGTAGAAATTCATCAATTTATCATGCCGATTCATGGGCTTTTCCCTAAACTTTGGCTATCTTTGAGCATTGTAAACCGACAACACATAACACTCTCCGTATGAAACAAACCATACACATCCGTTGCAAAAACAACGATCAAAAGCTCGAAGTACCTATCGGAAGCACCCTTTCGGAAGTATTCCGCATGCTCAATCTCGATATGCAATACGGCCCCATCTGCGCCAAAGTGAACAACAAGGTGGAAGGCATGCACTTCCGTCTGTATCATAACAAGGATATCGAATATCTCGACATGACCACCGGTTCGGGCTCACGCAACTACGCCCGGACACTTTTCTTCGTGCTCTGCAAGGCCGTGCACGACCTCTATTCGGGCAGCGAGATGTCGATAGACATACCTGTGAGCAACGGCTACTACGTAGACCTGCAGATAGGTCACCCCGTGGAGCAGGCCGACGCCGACCGCATCCGCGAGCGCATGCAGCAGATCATCGACGCCAAGATAGCCATCACCCGGCACGAAGTGCCTACCGAAGACGCCATCCGCATGTTCGAAGAGAAGGGCGACGAGGCCAAGGTGAAACTGCTCCGCAGCAAGGGTTCCATCTATACCACCTATTATCAGATAGACGACTACGTGGACTATTACTACGGCGCACTGCTCACCAACACCTCCAAAATCTACCTCTTCGGTCTGGAGAAATACTTCGACGGACTGCTCCTGCGCATCCCCGACCTGAAGAATCCGGGCGTATTGCCCGAGATGACGCACCAGGAAAAGATGTTCGACATATTCCAGGAGCACCACCGCTGGCAGAGCATCATGGGCGTAAGAACCGTTGGCGACTTCAACGAAATAGTGGCATCGGGCAAAGCCACCGACCTCATCAACGTGTCGGAAGCGCTACAGGAGAAGAAAATCTCTAAGATAGCCGACGAAATTGCGAGCCGTAAGGACGTGAAGCTGGTGCTCTTGGCCGGGCCGTCGTCGTCGGGAAAGACCACCACCTGCAAGCGACTCAGCATCCAGTTGCTGGCCAACGGCATCAAGCCCCTGCAGATATCGCTCGACGATTACTTCGTAGACCGCCATCATACGCCTAAGGATGAGAGTGGCGAATACGACTATGAGAGTATCTATGCCCTTAATCTTGAGCTCATCAACGAGCAGTTCAACGCTCTCTTCCGTGGCGAGGAGGTGGAACTGCCGAAGTATAATTTCCAGACGGGCAAGAGCGAACCGAGCGGCAAGAAGCTCCGCATGGACGAGCACAATGTGCTGGTGGTGGAAGGCATCCACGCCCTCAACCCCGAACTCACGGCCCAGATACCCGAGGCTCAGAAGTTCCGTGTCTATGTCTCCGCACTGACCACTATCCTGCTCGACGACCACAACTACATCCCGACGACTGATAACCGTCTGCTGCGGCGCATCATACGCGACTACAAATACCGCGGCGTCAACGCGCAGGAAACCATTCATCGCTGGCCGTCGGTGCGCGCCGGCGAGCAGAAATGGATTTTCCCCTATCAGGAAAACGCCGACGCAATGTTCAACTCTGCCATGATCTTCGAACTGGCCGTTATCCGTCAGCAGGCCGAACCGCTGCTGGAACTGGTGCCCGAGAACTGCGAGGAGCATGCCGAGGCCTACCGACTGAGCAAGTTTCTGCAGTATATCCAGCCCATTCCCAACCGCGACATCCCGCCCACGAGCCTCCTCCGCGAGTTCCTCGGCGGCAGTTCGTTCAAATATTAGCCCACGTGCGCCGCAGACCTCTCATGCCACTCCCCAAGCCCCATCGGCCTCGGGGAGTGGCTTTTTCTTGTCCTTTCGATGCTGGAACCCCTTCCGCGGCATCGGAATCAGGCCGCTGGAAATCCCGTAGTAACAGACCGTTTTAGTTAAATTGCAACCTCTTTTAAAATTAAAAGAGGAAAGTTCAAAGATTAAATCGGTTTTTTATTATCTTTGCAACGTATTTGTATCATCTGTTTCAAAGACTTCTCTTGATGAGCGGAAACTATATTATTATCTTCATGAAGATCCTCGGGTCACTGGCACTCCTCATTTATGGAATGAAGGTGATGAGCGAAGCACTTCAAAAAATGGCCGGTTCGCAGTTGCGACACATCCTTGGAGCCATGACCACCAACCGTTTTACAGGTATGCTTACGGGTACATTCATCACCTGTGCGGTACAGTCTTCATCTGCCACGACCGTGATGACGGTATCGTTTGTCAATGCCGGTCTGCTCACCCTGGCCCAGTCTATCTCGGTCATCATGGGCGCCAATATCGGTACGACACTCACCGCCTGGATCATGTCCTTGGGCTTCAAGGTCGATCTCACGATGGCTGTCTTCCCGGCATTCCTCATCGGCATCATCCTCATCTACACCAAACGCAGCCGCTACGTGGGCGATTTCCTTTTCGGTATAGCCTTCCTTTTCTTCTCACTCGTGCTGCTGAGCGACGCCGGCAAAGCTCTCGACCTGGCCCACAACCCCACCGCCATCAACTTCTTCTCGAGCTTCGACACCCAAAGCCACTGGTCAATCCTCATCTTCCTGTTTATCGGAACGCTCATCACCTGCATCGTGCAGAGCTCGGCTGCAGTGATGGCCGTCACCATATTATTATGCTCCACGGGCGTGCTGCCCATCTATCTTGGCATCGCTCTGGTGATGGGCGAGAACATCGGAACCACTGCCACCGCCAACCTTGCTGCCCTGGGAGCCAACACGCAGGCCCGCCGCGCCGCCCTGGCCCACCTGGTTTTCAATGTGTTTGGTGTCGTCTGGGTGCTCTGCCTGTTCTATCCCTTCGTCAATCTGATATGCTCCATCGTGGGCTACGACCCCATGGGTGCCCACTATACCGTGGCCCAGAAGGCAGCCATCCTGCCCATCGTACTGGCCGCCTTCCACACAGGCTTCAACGTTTGCAACACCGGGCTCCTCATTTGGTTTATTCCTGTGATCGAGAAGGTGGTGTGCATGATTATCAAGCCCAACGCCAAAGCCGACGAGGAAGACTTCCGCCTGCGCTTCATCCAGGTGGGCATCATGAAGACTCCGGAGCTCTCGGTGCTCGAAGCACAGAAGGAAATACTGAGCTTTGCCGAGCGCATACACCGCATGTTCAGCATGGTGAGGGAGCTGTTGCGCGAGAACGACGCCGACAAGTTTAAGAAACTCTACGAGCGTATAGAGAAATACGAGGATATTTCGGATAATATGGAGATCGAGATTGCCAAGTATCTCGACCAGGTGAGCGACGCCCACCTGAGCGATGACACCAAGGGAAAGATACGCGCCATGCTGCGACAGATCTCCGAGATTGAGAGCATCGGCGACTCATGCAATAACCTCGGGCGCACCATCAACCGCCGACGCAACGGCAAGGAGGACTTCACTGAGCCGCAGTATGAGCACATCCAGCAGATGTTTGAGCTCACAGACGATGCCCTCACCGAGATGGATGCCCTGCTCACCGGCCACCGCGAGAACCTCGACGCCACGCGCTCGTTCAACATCGAGAACGAGATCAACAACTATCGCAACCAACTTCGTTCGGAGAATATCACCGACATCAACAACCACGAGTACAGCTACGCCGTGGGAACGATGTATATGGACATCATCCAGGAGTGCGAGAAGCTCGGCGACTACATCGTCAACGTGGTAGAGTCGCGTATGGGTATCAAGCAGAGCAGCGCGGCAAACTGAAGTCCTTTGAACTTTGAACATTGAACATTGAACTTTAGCGTTCGCACGAGTGAGACTGGGGAGCGGATGATTTACAATCTGATCCTTGGAAAATAAGCTCCTACCCTTGGGAGCATTTCACGCCGTTCCCTGGAACAATTCGTACTATTCCTCGGAACATTGACGTTGAAGCATAGGGACTTAGCGCCCCCAACAATCATCAATCCCACCGCCGATAGGCCTGTTTCCCACAGTTTTCGGGAAGCAAACCCATTGCCGATGGGATTCCTTTTAATACAAATAATCACGTCTTCTCGACGGCATCACCTTTCTTCAAGCTCCAGCTCACCAAGCTTTTGCCATATCTTCAGAAAGGTGGGATGATCCACTTTCTTTTCAAACTTCACCACAACGCCCGAGTCGTGGAGCAAGTCGAAGGCCTGTTGCGATATCACGTCGGCATAGACCTCGGCCACCCCGCCGTCGGCCATCATCCTTGCGGCCGACCGTCCGGCCGCCTTCACGGCCAACTTGGCGTCGAGGAAGAGCTCCGGCTCATCGTTGAAGATGTTATATAGACGGCGCACGCCATGACCGTCAAACATGCGGATGTTGCCCTCATGGAGGATGACGAGCGAGCATTGCTCAGTATGTAGCGTGTCAATCAGTTCTTGCATCATAAGGCTAAATCATTAGATGTTCTTTTCGCAAATATAGGATTTTTTTTCGGAAGAATTGTCAAATTATGAGAAAAAAGAGGGCATCTGTCGAGAGATAGGAGTCGGCGGAGAGGGCACGCAGGCGGAGTGGGTTGCCCGCACGGATGGAATTATATTTCCGTTGAGTGGTTGTCGTGGAGCGAACGGGTGTTTTTCGTCTCACGCAGAGGCGCAGAGAGCGCGGAGAGCTGGCGCAAATCGGCCATCCAGTAGAGACATGACCCGTGCATATCCGCACCGCCGGAAGGGAGTATGAAGTCTGAGTTTTGCTGATTAGAGGGTTGTTTTTTCTCACACAGGGATTGATTTTTTCTCACACCGAGTCCACAGAGGGCACAGAGGCGGGCGCTGTTGGGCCTGCAGTAATGATGGGAGGCCACAGAGAGGACCTTTCATCGCGAGGCGCTGAAAGGGGACTTTTACGGCGCCATGCGGCGATGCGGACATGCACGGGGCATGTCCCTACTGAGCCTATGCCCTATCCCCATACTCAGCTTGGATATCCATAGAATGTCAAGAAATATCCGAAAAATCGGAGATCGATATTGAATCGAAATAGGATGGGTAGCACATGCTTTCACGACAAAATGGAGGTGGAGGGAGGAAAAGAGGGAGGGCGCAGGGAGATAAGTGTGGAGACGAGCGACGAGGAGGGCCTAATCGATAGGGGATTAGTACCTAAAGGGAATGCGATGAATACCTAATGGCGAGGCGGTAAGTACCTATTCGCAAGGTGAAATGCACCTTGGGATAGGGCGGAAAGGTCGATAAATAAGGGTGAGAAGGGCGGATGGAGGGCATGAACGAGTGCGGACCTCCGCTTGAAATCGATTCTATTTCATGACAAACCGGCCGAAATGATGAATGCAGAAACCTGTTTTTTGCCCATGAAAAGGTATTTATCGCAGCACGGAAAACTGTCAAGAAATCACAAGATGCTATGTAGCAATGGATTGCAGAGGGCGGATTTTTCGCCTGTTTCCCGCCAAAGATTTTTGAGAAGAGAATATGACGCGCAGGCGAAGACTATTTTCAATATTTTTCATCAGTATTTTTTGAGAAGACGAGAGGGGGGAAGGGGGAGGACAAGAAATGGCGGACACCACGGCGAGGACGCCTACGCCTCCTCGCCGTCTGGCCTGAACCTCACATTCCCTGCCCCGTCAGGCAGCGCCAATCCCCATGGACACGCACTCCCACCCCCGTGTGGGCAGGGCTGGACGGCATGGCGAAGCCCCAACTCTTGATAAACTATAAACAAACTTAAAAAACGTGCTATAAATCAATATTTTGCATAATAAACAATCAAAAACCGATTAAGTTTGGAGAATTCTAAGTAAATTTGCAGCTAAATTCAATAAATTGCGCGCAATGATGAAGAAGTTATTGTCCTCCCTCATGATGGTTTCAGCCATGTTCACGTTTGCTTCATGTCTGAAAAGCACGGATGACAACACAACCTATTACGATGATACGGCAGTGACAGCATTTAAGCTTGGCACCGTCAACCAATATAAAACAACCAAGGCCAAGGATGGCGTCACCGACAGTACTTATAAGGTGAGCTATTCGGCAAGCAGCTATACATTCTACATCGACCAGCTGCAACGCGTGATCTATAACCCCGACTCCCTGCCCTATGGCACCGATGCCACGAAGATTGTGTGCACGCTCACCACGAAAAACGGCGGAACGGCTGTGATTACACTGAAGAATCAGGCCGGCGAAGACAGTCTGGCCTACTACTCGAGCACCGACTCGGTGGACTTCAGCAGTCCGAGAAAGGTGCGCGTCTATAGCAACAGCAATGCCGCCTACCGCGACTACACGGTGCGCGTGAATGTGCATCAGCAGACGGGCGAGGAGATGAGCTGGCGCAGCACCACGTTTGCCACCCTCTCGACAGTGGGAGCCCGCAAGATGGTCTACAACGCCAGCGAGCTCTATCTCTTCGGCGTGAAAGACGGACAGACCGTGGTGTTCCGCCAGAACGGCACGGCCATGGAGCAGCTTGCGCCGACCTTTGGCGCCGATGCCTACAAGAGCGCGGTGGCCCTGGGCGGATACCTCTATGTGCTCAACGGCGGCAGCGTGATGCGCTCGGCCGATGGCAGCACGTGGCAGCAGATGGGTAGCGACGCCTCGCTCACCCAGCTGGTGGGCGCCGGCAGCGCGAAGCTCTATGCCCTGACCGCCGACGGCATCAAGGCCTCGGCCGACAACGGCGCTACCTGGGCCGCAGAGAGCCTCGACGACGATGCCGCCAACCTGCCTACAGACAATGTGAGCTTCGTGTGCATGACCGCCAAGGCCAATGCGCAGACCAACAACCTCATCCTCGTGGGCCAGCGCGGCGACAAAACCGTGATTTGGCGCAAGGTGGAGGAGAACGCCACGGGTGCGCAGTCGCAGCCCTGGGCCTTCTATACTCAGGACGATTACAACAAGCTTGCGCTGCCCTTCCTGGCCAATCTGCAGGTGATGGGATACGACGACGGGCTTATCGCCCTCGGCGGAGACTTCTCTACCTTCTACGAGAGCAAAGACCAGGGCATCACATGGATAGCCACCGACGACATGGCGCTCACCTCGGCCTTCGGGCTCGCGGCCTCGCCGTTTGCCATGGTGGCCGACTCGAACAACTATATGCACATCTCCAAGGCCGGCTCCACCGCCGTATGGCTGGGCCGTCTGGCCCGACTGGGATGGGCCACCAACCAAGAAGCCTTCACCGAATAAATGAGACGACTGCTGATTTTCATGATGATGTGGGGCTCGTTCATGACGCTGAGCGCGCAGGACGACCCTGAATATCGCATGGAGATTGGTGTGGGCGCAGGCATGATGGGCTATCTGGGCGACTTCAACGGCAAGCCCACCCACGACCTCCAGCCCATGGTGTCGGCCGTGGGACGGTATGTCATCAGTCCCTATATGGCGGTGAGGCTCAATGTGGGCTATGGCACGATGAAGGGTTCGTCGGCCGATGTGGAGACGTTCTATCCCGACTACGCCACTGAGCCCTACACCTTCAAGAACAAACTCTATGATGTGAGTGCCACCTACGAATATAATTTCTGGCCCTACGGCACCGGACGCGACTATCGCGGCGCCAAGCGGTTCACGCCGTTTGTGTTTGCCGGCATCGGCGGCACCTATGTCAAGACGCCTGAGAAAGGCCGCTTCGCCTTCAACCTGCCCCTCGGCGTGGGTGTGAAATACAAGTTGGCAGAGCGCATGAACCTCGGTGTGGAATGGGCCATACACTTTGCCCAGACCGACTATCTCGACGGAGCGAAAGATCCCTACTACGTGAAGAGTAGCGGACTGTTTAAGAACACCGACTGCTACTCGGCCCTCCAGCTCACGCTCACCTACAGCTTCTCGGCCAAATGCGCCACCTGTAACAAGGAATGACAGGTGGGGAAGGAGGAATGTGGAGTGTGAATTTTGGAGTGAGAAATGTGGGGAGCGACGAATGAAAAGTGACAAATGGTGATGGGCGAGGACCAGAGAGCATGGTAACTATAAAGTTCAATGTTCAGTGCTAAATGTTCAAAGGCCCAAGTTCAAAGTTCAAAGTTCAATGGAACAGAATATGATAGAACTCGACAAGAATAATATCCCGCAGCACATTGCCATCATCATGGATGGCAATGGACGGTGGGCTGCCCGGCAGGGCAAGGAGCGAAGCTACGGCCATCAGGCCGGAGTGGACACCGTGAGACGCATCACCTCGGAGTGCACACGCCTCGGGGTGAAATACCTCACGCTCTACACCTTCTCCACGGAGAACTGGAACCGCCCGGAAACAGAGATTGCCGCCCTCATGGGATTGGTGCTGTCGTCGCTCGAAGACGAGATCTTCATGAAGAATAACGTGCGCTTTCAGGTCATCGGCGAGATGGAACGGCTGCCCGAGGTGGTGCAGCAGAAACTCCGCGAGACCATGGAACACACGGCTCACAACACGGCCATGACCATGGTGGTGGCCCTGAGCTACAGCTCTCGATGGGAGATTGCCAAGGCCACACGCGACATCGCCGCCGAGGTGAAGGCAGGAACGCTCAGCCCCGACGACATCGACGAGGAGACGCTGAGCCGACACATGGCCACCAACTTCATGCCCGACCCCGACCTGCTCATCCGCACGGGTGGCGAACTGCGCATCTCCAACTATCTGCTCTGGCAGATAGCCTACTCGGAGCTCTACTTCTGCGACACCTATTGGCCCGATTTCTCTGAGGCCAACTTGCAGCAGGCCATCGCCGACTACCAGAGCCGTCAGCGCCGGTTCGGCAAGACCGAGGCCCAGGTAGAGGGGAGTGAGGAGTGACGAATGACGAGTGTGGAATAAGGAATGAAGCATTTGGAATGAAGAATGACGAGTTTCTTCCATGAGCAGTCAAGGATGAAAAGCGTATAATAAATAAGGAATAACAACGGCGACTCAGGCTCTTGGACCTACGGCGCCAGCCAAAAAGTTCAAAGTTCAAAGTTCAAAGTTCAAAGATAAACGATGCATCATAACAAGAACAAGATATTTGCAGCCGTCATAGCCATGGCCTGCTGCACGGCAATCGAAGCCCAGGATAAGATTATCCACCCCGACATCACCTACGCCGGAACACCGCGCGACGTGGTTGTGGGCGGCATGAGAGTGAGTGGCATGGACGGATACGAAGACTATATGCTGACCAGCATCTCGGGCTTGGCGGTCGGACAGCACATCTCGCTGCCCGGAACGGAGATTACAGATGCCGTGAAGCGCTACTGGAAGCACGGCCTTTTCTCCGACGTTCAGATCTCGGCCGACTCGCTCGTGGGCAACAAGATCTATCTGAACATCGCCTTGAAGCCGCGCCCTCGCGTTTCAGAGATCAACTATATAGGCCTGAAAAAGTCGGAGAAAGACGACATGGAGCAGAAGCTTGGCATGATCAAGGGCGGACAGATCACACCCAACATGATTGACCGCGCTAAGATTCTGGCCAAGAAATACTTCGACGACAAGGGCTTCAAGAACGCAGATATCGACATTAGGCAGCATGAAGACGTGGCCGCCAAGAACCAGGTGATCCTCGATGTCATCATCGACAAGAAGGAAAAGATGAAGATTCGCAACATCATCATCGACGGAAACAGCCAGCTCTCCGACGGAAAGATCAAGGGTGGACTGTTCAGAAAGGGTGCCTTCGCCAAGACCCACGAGGCAGGAAAGCTCTCTTCCTTCCTCAAATCAAAGAAATATACGCCTGAGAGATGGAAGGAAGACAAGCAGAAACTCATTGAGAAATACAACGAACTGGGCTATCGCGATGCAACCATCCTGGAGGATAGCGTGTGGAACAACGACCCGAAGCACGTGAATGTATATATAAAGGTGGACGAGGGACAGAAGTATTATATCCGCAACATCCACTGGGTGGGCAACACAGTATATAACAGCAGCTACCTCTCCGACCTGCTGGGCATGAAGGGAGGCGACGTCTACAACCAGAAACTGATGGACAAACGCCTCACCGGCGACGACGATGCCGTGGGCAATCTCTATTATAATAATGGTTATGTATTCTCTGGAATACAGCCCACCGAGGTGAATATCGTGGGCGACTCCATCGACTTGGAGATGCGTGTGCAGGAAGGACCGCAGGCCCATCTTAGCCATGTGCGCATCAATGGCAACGACCGCCTCTACGAAAATGTAGTGCGTCGTGAGCTGCGCACGAAGCCGGGCGACCTCTTCTCCAAGGAGGCCATCATGCGTTCGGCACGCGAGCTCGCCTCCATGGGCCACTTCGACCCGGAAAAGGTGGTGCCCGACGTGAAGCCGAATGCCGAGAACGGTACGGTGGATGTGAACTGGAACCTCACCCAGAAGTCCAACGACCAGGTGGAATTCTCACTCGGTTGGGGTCAGACGGGTGTCATCGGGCGCGTGGGACTCACGCTCAACAACTTCTCGATGGCCAACCTCTTCAATAAGAATAAGGAGCATCGTGGCATCATGCCCATCGGCGACGGCGAGAAACTGTCGCTTGGCGTGCAGACCAACGGTACCTATTATCAGAGCTACAACGCCAGCTACTCCACCTCATGGTTTGGTGGAAAGCGACCCATCCAGTTCTCTTTCGGTGTGTTCTACTCCAAGCAGACCGACGTATCGAGCAACTATTACAACTCGGCATGGCAGAATAGCTACATGACAAGCCTCTATGGCTACAGCAGTTATGGCTACAACTACACCAACTACGAGAACTATTATGACCCCGACAAATATGTGAAGTTGCTCGGAGCAAACCTCGGTTGGGGTAAGCGCCTGCGCTGGCCGGACGACTATTTCACGCTGTCGCTCCAGCTATCGTACACTCGTTACACGCTGAAGAACTGGCGTTACTTCCAGCTTTTCTCCACCGGCAACTCCAATAACCTGAACCTTAGCGTGTCAATCGACCGCTCGTCTACCGACAACCAGCTCTTCCCGCGCCGTGGTTCAGAGTTCTCCACCAGCCTATCGGTCACTCCGCCATGGTCAAAGTGGGACCACAAGGACTATCAGCATCTGGCTACCAACCCCAACTCTCCTAACTATGTGAAGGAGCAGCAGGAGAAGTACAAGTGGATAGAATACTACAAATGGAAGTTCAAGGCCCGCACCTTTACAGCCCTCTCCAGCGCGCAGAAGTGCTTTGTGCTGATGACCCGCATCGAGATGGGATTGCTGGGCAGCTACAATAAATATAAGAAGAGTCCGTTTGAAACCTACTATATGGGTGGCGACGGTATGAGCGGCTACTCCACCAGCTATGCACAGGAGACCATCGGACTGCGTGGTTACGAGAACGGCTCGCTCACTCCGTGGGGCTACGAGGGCTATGCCTACGACCGATTCTCACTCGAATTGCGCTACCCGCTGATGTTGGGCAACACCACTATCTATGGACTCACCTTCCTCGAAGGTGGTAACGCATGGACCGACACCAAGAAATTCAACCCCTTCGACATGAAGCGGTCGGCCGGTGTAGGTGTCCGCATCTTCCTCCCCATGGTGGGATTGATGGGTATCGACTGGGCCTACGGATTCGACAAGGTATTTGGAACCAAGGGCGGAAGCCAGTTCCACTTCGTGCTCGGACAGGAGTTCTAAGTCAAAACATAAAAAAGTTTAACCATGTAACCAAAGCGCAGGCATCTGCGTCTTTATGGTCGTACGAATATTTAAAATAGACGATTATGAGTATCAAGAGCCATTTGAATGGCAGAATCCTTGCCAAAGCATTGGTGATTTTCTGCCTGCTGAGCTTGCTTCCCACGACGACGAGGGCACAGAAGTTTGCGCTTGTCGACATGGAATATGTCTTGAAGAACATCCCCGCCTATGAGCGCGCCAACGAACAGCTGAACCAAATCTCCAAGAAATGGCAGGCAGAGGTGGAGGCTCTCAACACCGAGGCCAGCACGATGTATAAGAACTATCAGAACGAAGTGGTGTTCCTCTCCCAGGAACAGAAGAAGACCAAGCAGGAACAAATCATGCAAAAGGAGAAGGAAGCATCCGAGTTGAAGAAGAAATACTTCGGTCCGGAGGGCGAACTCTTTAAGAAACGTGAGAGCCTGATGACCCCCATCCAGGAGGAAGTCTACAACACAGTGAAGGAAATATCCGATCTTCGCGGATACAGCTTGGTGCTCGACCGTGCCTCCGACACTGCCATCATCTTCGGTTCGCCCAAGATCGACATTTCCAATGAGGTGCTGGAGAAGCTGGGCTACAGCAAGTAATCACCCACGCTCCACCTTCATCTTACCCATTAGAAGATTCAAACGCAATCAAATAACAATAATTAAAACAATAAAAGAGAAATGAAAAAACTATTTTTGATGTTGATGCTGATGGCCCCTCTGGCTACTTTTGCTCAGAAATTCGGCAAGGTAAATACCCAGACCATCATGCAGTCTTTACCCGAAATCTCTAAAATCAACGGCGAACTCGAGGCTACTGCCAAGCAGTATGAGAACGATTTGAAGAGTATGCAGGACGAGTTGCAGCGCCAGAGCGACGCATACGACAAGGGAAAGAGCACAATGAACGCTACTGCCGCACAGCAGAAGGAGCAGGAACTCCAGCAGCTCTACCAGAAGATTCAGCAGACTTACCAGGACAACCAGCAGGCTTTGCAGAAGGCTCAGCAAGAGAAGATGCAGCCCGTGGTAGCCAAAGTGCGCACCGCTATTGCCAATGTTGGTAAGAACGGCGGCTACACCTATATCTTCGAAGAGGGTGTTGCTGTCTACACAGGTACCAATGTTGAGGACGTAACCGCAAAGGTTCAGGCAGAAATCGGCAAGATTAAATAATCGTCCCAGACGATATTAGGGAAGTTAAGGAGGCCGAATGAGCCGGGATTACGTCCGCCATCCACTGCGATGGTGCCGTCCTGACCGTTCTGTCTGCTTAACTTCCTATCATTATTAGGATTTTTCATCGCAAAAAAGACACTTCCCATGAAACAATTTTTCCTCTCGCTGTTGTTGTCTGCAGCCTTACTTCCCATCCAGGCACAGGTGGCAACATCAGTTCCCGACACCATCCCCACCAGCATTCCCAAGGCTGCGGCCATGAAGTTTGGCTATTTCAGCTATCAGGCTTCCTTCCAGGCCATGCCCGATTATGCCACTGCCCGCCAGAGCTTAGACAACCTGAAAGGCAAGTACGACAAGGAGATGAAGCGCGTGGAAACGGAGTTTAACAAGAAGTATGAGGAGTTTCTGGAAGGTCAGAAAGACTTTGCGCCATCTATTTTGCAGAAGCGTCAGGCCGAGTTGCAGGACATGATGCAGAAGAATATGGCTTTCAAGCAGGAGGCTCAGCGACTCCTCAAACAGGCCGAGGACGACACCTTCAAGCCCCTGAAGGAGCGCTTGGCACTGGCCATCCATAAAGTAGGTCGCGAAAGAGGGCTCGCCTTCATCGTCAATACCGACGACAATGCAGTGCCCTACGTAGATGCAGCCATGGGCGAAGACATCTCCGCAGCCATCGCCAACGCTCTCAAATAATCATATTTCCCATCTCATGAGCCAAGATTTCACACATCAGAAGACTGGCGCCATCGGGGTTTTCGACTCCGGCTACGGTGGGCTGACCATCCTTCATGGCATTCGTCAGCTGCTGCCCCAGTACGATTATCTGTATCTTGGCGACAATGCCCGTGCCCCATACGGTCCGCGCTCGTTCGACGTGGTGTACGAATTCACCCGTCAGGCCGTGGAGAAACTCTTTGAAATGGGCTGCCAGCTGGTGGTGCTGGGTTGCAACACGGCCTCGGCCAAAGCCTTGCGCTCCATCCAACAGAACGATTTGCCCCACTGGGACCCCAACCGACGTGTGCTGGGCATTATCCGGCCCACGGCCGAAATCATCGGCAAACTCACCCGAAACAACCATGTGGGCCTGCTCGCCACCGAGGGAACGGTGAGGAGCAACAGCTACGACCTGGAGACAGCAAAACTTTGGCCCGACATCAAGATCACCGGACAGGCCTGCCCGTTCTGGGTGGCGCTGGTGGAATACAATGAGGCAGACTCTCCTGGTGCCGACTATTTTGTGAAGAAGCGCATCGACCAACTGCTGCAGAAAGACCCACGGATTGACACCATTATCCTCGGATGCACCCATTTCCCGCTCCTCATGCCGAAGATTCTGAAGTATGTTCCGCCTGGCATCCGCATCGTTCCGCAGGGCGAATATGTGGCCGACAGCCTGAAAAACTACCTCGACCGCCATCCCGACATGGAGCAACGCATCACCAAGCGCAGCTCCGTGAAATACTTCACCACGGAGAATCCCGACCGGTTTAAGGAGTGCGCGTCTATCTTCCTCCACGAGGACGTCAACGTAGAGCACGTGGAACTCGGCGGCGGATGAGAGGAATGAGGCGATAGGCCGTAGGAATTGCCCGAACGAGAGCAGGGTTTTTAATAAATAATCATTATGCAAGAGACAAGACAAAACAAGATATCGCGACTGCTCCAAAAGGAGTTAGCCGAAATTTTCCAGAGCCAGACACGACTCATGAACGGTGTGCTGGTGAGCGTAACCCGCGTTCGTATCAGTCCCGACCTGAGCATTTGCTCGGCCTATCTGAGCATCTTTCCCTCGGAAAAGAGCGAGGAATTGCTGGAGAATATATCCGCCAGCGAGAAGACCATCCGCTTCGAACTGGGCAAACGCGTGCGCAATCAGCTGCGCATCATTCCGGAACTGAGATTCTTCAAGGACGACAGCCTCGACTATATAGACCATATCGACGAGTTGCTGAAGAAGTAAACGGCCCTCTTCCCGTCCTTCCCCTACAGAGAGGAAACCTGAAATCATGCGAAGATGAAATCATGTAAGGATGAAAAGACGGAAGGAGCGGGAAGGGAGGAAACATGATTCCATGAAAAGATGAAATCATGAAAGAATGAAAGAATCGCTGGCGAAGGAAGGGAGAATGTATATACTGTAAGATGGAACCGAACGAAATAGACCAGACCAAGGGTGCTGCCCAGGAGCAGCTTTCCACGCATAGCCGACTTTGGCAACGGGACAAAGTGGGCTTTTTCATTGCCCGTCGCTATCTTTTTTCCAAGAAAAAGACTCATGCCATCAACGTCATCTCGCTGATTTCGGTCATTGGTGTAGCCGTCGCTACCATGGCCCTGGTCATCGTGCTGTCGGTCTTCAATGGTTTCCACGACCTTGTAGCCAGCTTCTTCACCAACTTCGACCCACAGCTCAAGGTGATGCCCGTTAGGGGAAAGACGGCCCCTGCCGACGACCCGATACTCACCAAGATCAGGCAGATGCCCGAGGTGGCAGTGGCCACAGAGACTGTTCAGGACATCGCGCTGGCCATATACAACGGCAAACAGGCCGTGGTGACCATTAAAGGAGTAGATGATAACTTCAACGAACTCACCCATATCGACGAGATACTCTATGGCGACGGCGAGTTCTCCCTGCACACAGCCAACCTGCAATACGGTACGCCGGGCATCCGGCTGGCCGAGAGTCTGGGCACCGGCACGCAGTGGAAAGACTATCTCAAAGTCTATGCGCCGCAGCGTGAAGGCCAGCTCGACATGTCGGCACCCGAGGATGGATTCGTCGTCGACTCGCTCATCTCCTCGGGAGTGGTATTTGCCGTGAACCAGGCCAAATACGACAAGAGCTACCTCATCACCAGTCTGGGCTTTGCCCAAAACCTCTTTGGCCAGCCCGGCATGGTGTCGGCGCTGGAGCTCAGGCTCAAGCCGGGCTCCGACTTAGAGGCTGTGAAGAAGGAGATGCGGGCCGTGGCGGGCGACAAATTCAAGGTGGAAGACCGGTTTGAACAGCAGGCCGATACGTTCAAAATCATGCAAATCGAGAAATTCATGGCCTACATCTTCCTCACATTCATCCTCATCGTGGCCTGTTTCAATATCGTGGGCTCGCTCTCCATGCTCATCATCGACAAGAAAAAAGACGTGGTTACGCTGCGCAACTTGGGCGCAACCAACCGCCAGATCACCAACATATTCCTCCTCGAAGGCCGCATGATCAGTGTCATGGGGGCCGTGCTGGGCATCTTGCTGGGCCTGCTGCTCTGCTGGCTGCAACAGCAATACGGGCTCGTGAGGATGGGCGGAGCCGACGGCAGTTTCGTGGTGAACGCCTATCCGGTGAGCGTTCACTACATCGATGTGCTGTTCATCTTCATCACCGTGATACTGGCGGGCTGGATAGCCGTATGGTATCCGGTGAAGACCTTTGCCAAAAACCTCTACGAGAAGGCGTAGAGCCCGCCATCATCCCACAGAAAGAATCATCCCCCGCAACTGCTCAAGGGCCGTTGCGGGGGATAATTGTTTGGAGAAGGCTGGCGTGAAAGCAGAAAAACTGATAGGTAGGGATAGAAGGCGAAAGGGGCAATGGCTATGCCTTCACGCGGATGATGGTGAGGCCATCGCGCATGGGGAGAATCACTTGCTCCACCCTTCGGTCGTCGCTCACATAGTCGTTGAACCGGCGTATGCCCTGCGTCTGCTGGTCGTGGTCGTAGGCTGGGTCTACCACGTGGCCGTCCCACAGGGTGTTGTCTGCCAGGATGATGGCGCCGGGATTCATCAGTGGCAGCAGCGCCTCGTAGGTTTCCACATAGTTGCGCTTGTCGCCGTCTACGAAGGCCATATCGAACCTCACGTCCAACCGGGGCGCTTCGACCGCCGCATCGCCTATGCGGAAGTCGATAAACTCACTTACAGGCGAGCCCTCGATCCACGGTCGGGTGAAATCTTCCATCTCATCGTTGATCTCAAAGGTATAGAGTCTGCTCCCGGGCGTGCCTACGGCCTGCAGTCCTTCGGCCAAGCAGATGGCCGAATAGCCCGAAAACGTGCCCACCTCCAGGATATATTTCGGCCGCTGCATCATCACCAACATCTTGAGCAGTCGCCCTTGCAGGTGTCCGCTGGCCATGCGCCCGTGGATGGTATGGATATTCGTAGCCCGATAAAGTCGATAGAGATAGTCGCCCTCGGGAGCACTGTGGCACTCAATATAATTGTCTAATGCATAATTCATAATGCATAATTCATCATTAAAAGGACCGAAGAATATTAAACATTCAATAATAAACAATAAACGCTATGTGCCTATTCTGCATCGCAACTCACGTCAAGCAATATCGCATCTCACACCAATCCGCATCATATCTCATACAAATCCGCCTGGTATCCCCGCGCAGCCAATGATGAATAATGATTGATGAATGATTCGTTTTCTGCCCTGGACTGTTGTTAATTTTGAATTTTGAATTATGAATTTTGAATCAATCCTTCGATGGCCAGCCGGTAGGAGTCGAGCCCGAAGCCGCAGATCACACCCTTGCAACCGGCGGAAATCATCGAGTGGTGGCGGAATTCCTCACGCTGATGCACGTTGGAGATATGCACCTCTACCACCGGACACTTCAGCGAGCGGATGCAATCGAGCAGCGCAACAGACGTGTGGGTGTAGGCCCCGGCATTGAGCACGATGCCGTCGAAGGTGAATCCCACCTCCTGAAGTTTATCGATGAGCTCGCCCTCGATGTTGCTCTGGTAGTAGTCGAGCTCCACGTCGGCATAGCGCGCACGCAGCTGCGGCAGATAGCTCTCAAACGAACCGCTGCCATAGATGCCCGGTTCCCTCACGCCCAACAGATTGAGATTGGGGCCGTTGATAATCATAATCTTCTTCATTTTTTGTTTGCCTTTTGCGCGATTTCCACTAATTTTGCATCACAGACCACCTCGCAGGCGCTGCCCACGGGGGTCTTGCTCCATGCAAAGATAGTGGAAAACGAAGACAACGACAAGCAAAACGCCCGATAATTTGTCCTTCGTGCCATGCCAACCCCACCCATCATGCCCTATAGCATCACCGAAAACCAAGACCTACGCAAGCGCTACGCCCGCTACATCAAGCTTCAGCGCAACTATTCGCCCAACACGCTCGAAGCCTATCTCCACGACCTCGACTGCCTGCTCGACTACCTTTCTGCCGAGCAGCTCAGCCCCTTGGAGGTCAAGCTCGACCATCTGGAGCACTTCGCCGCATCGCTCCACGAGCGCGGCATAGGCCCCAAGTCGCAGGCACGCATACTCAGCGGCGTGCGTTCGTTCTACCGTTACCTCGAGCTCGACGGCTATTTAGAGGTAGACCCCACCGAACTCTTAGAGTCGCCCCACCTGCCCAAGCACCTGCCCGAGTATCTCACCACCGACGAGGTGGACGCCCTCGAGGCGAGCATAGACCTCTCGGCCAACGAGGGCCACCGCAACCGGGCCATCATCGAGGTGTTCTTCTCCTGCGGCCTGCGCGTCTCCGAGCTCACCAATCTCAAGCTGTCCGACCTCTTTCTCGATGAGCGGTTCATCCGCGTCATCGGCAAGGGCAACAAGGAACGGCTCGTGCCCATCTCCGAGCGCGCCATCCACGAACTCGAACTCTGGTTTCACGACCGCCAACAGATGCAGATTAAGCCGGGCGAGGAAGACTTCGTGTTTCTCAATCGCCGCGGACATCATCTCACCCGCACCATGATTCTCATCATGATCAAGCGCCAGGCCGAGCTCGCCGGTATCAAGAAGACCATCTCACCCCACACCCTCCGCCATTCGTTTGCCACCGCACTGCTGCGCGGCGGAGCCGACCTGCGTGTCATCCAGGTGCTGCTCGGCCATGCCGACATCGGCACCACGGAGATCTATACCCACATGGACGATGAGTCGCTGCGCCAGGAAATCCTCCTCCATCACCCTCGAAATATCAAGTATAAGTCCTCCGATTATCAAGATTCTTATACCAACAATTCATCTTCCAAGGACAACTCCTCCAGCCCAAAATAGCCCCTCCATGGGGCTTCCCAGCCTATTTTTGTCCCCCCTCACCCCACAGTCCCTCGCCCCTCCACCTTTTCCCCATCATCATTAGCACCTAATCGCGACGCGAAAAGGTACTAATCGCGGTGCCTTTACTACCTAATCGTCGTGCGATTACTACCTAAAGGCAACGCGATTACTACCTTATTTCAGAGGCGTGGAATGGGAGGGGAGAAGAAAGGGGGATTGGGAGAGGGAGGGAGGAGGGTGGATAGTTGTACTTTATACTTTTAAAAAGTGTTTAAAACACTGACTCTCCGCAAAAAAATCGTATCTTTGTAGCAACTAAACATGGTGGGATACATTATGCTCTGCCATGGACGCTGATGAATAGAATAAACCTAAAAACGATGAGAACAGCTTTCTATAAGACTTTGGTCGTGGTACTGACGTGCCTCATTCCCGCCTGTGGCGTATCTGCCAAGAAGAGGGTTCAGATGGGCGACAGGGAGTATTGGTGCCAGCAGGCCTACAAGATGGCGAGTCCGGTGCTGGAGAATATGGCCAAGGGTGAGCTGCAGAAGAATATGCAGCTGGAGGTGAGTCCCAACTGGGACGGCCGCAACAAGAAGGTGGCCTATATGGAATGCTTCGGCCGACTCATGGCCGGCATCGCGCCCTGGCTGTCGCTCCCCGACGACAACACGCCGGAGGGCGGTCAGCGCAAGCAGTTGCGCACGTGGGCGCTGGCAGCCTACAAGAATGCCGTGGACCCGCAGAGCCCCGACTATCTGGCCTGGCGCGGACACGGACAGGCACTCGTCGACGCGGCCTATGTGGCCGAGAGTTTCATCCGCGCCTACGACGCGCTGTGGCTTCCGCTCGACAGCGTGACGAAGAAGCGCTACGTGGAGGAGTTCACCCAGCTGCGCCGCGTGGACCCGCCCTATACCAACTGGCTGCTCTTCAGCGCCACCATCGAGAGCTTCCTGGCCAAGGTGGGGGCCGAATACGATGAGTTCCGAGTGAACACGGCCTGCCGCAAGGTGGAGGAATGGTATGTGGGCGACGGATGGTATGCCGACGGTCCTCACTTCGCCTTCGACTATTACAGCAGCTATGTGTTCCACCCGATGTATCTGGAGACGCTTCAGAACATGGTGGAGGCTAAGGCCAACACGCGCCTCGACTATCAGAAATACTGGGACCGCGAGCTTCGTCGGGCCCAGAAATTTGCCATTGTGCTGGAGCGATTCATCTCGCCCGAGGGCACATTTCCCGTCATCGGCCGTTCCACGCCCTATCGTCTGGCCGCCATGCAGCCGCTGGCGCTCATGGCTTGGTATCAGAAACTGCCGCAGGATCTGACCAACGGTCAGGTGCGCGCAGCCCTCACGCAGGTGATGCACCGCATGATGGACCAGCAAAATAACTACAACGCTGGCGGATATCTCACCATCGGCTTCTGCGGTTCGCAGCCCAACGTGGCCGACTGGTATACCAACAACGGCTCGCTCTACATGTGCTCGCTGGCGTTCATGCCCCTCGGTCTGCCGGCCAACGCGCCTTTCTGGACCGACGCCGCACAGCCCTGGACGCAGGTGAAGGCCTGGGGCGGACAGCCATTCCCGAAGGACCATCTGTGGATGGATGAGATCAGGACGAAGGATAAGTTCTAAAAGGCCCAACAAACGCACCCCTAAGCCTCACTTACACCACTCCCCAGCCTCTCCCCCAACCCCTCCCCCGAAGGGAGGGGAGTATATAGCGGGATAAACAAACGCATTGATGGAATGGGGATTCCGCTGGAATGGAAATCGGGGGAGTATATATTAAATAAGGTGGAAGGTGGTGATGAGGATGGATATTCCCTATTTTTGACAGGAAAGAGGCATGCGCCGTAGACGGATAGACGACGGCATGGAAGGAGGAAAAACGTAAATAGGATAAGCAAAAAAGATGAGGAGGCGGGCGGATGCAGGTCTGACGCCTCTACGATGATATCAACGACGAGGAGCGCTGCCAGCTGATGGCGGCGACAATCTTTAAACCTACACATAATGAAAAAACTATTCTTCATGGCCGCACTGGCCTGCTTCGCCCTTGCCTCTCAGGCCAAGGGATGGACCAAGGAGCAGGTGGCTGCTGTCATTACGCAAGTGAACAACTACTGGCAACAGAACAACAAGTCACAGGTGCGTAGCTTCTGGGACCATGCCGCCTACCACACCGGCAACATGGAAGCCTACAAGCTGCTCGGCAACGAGGCATGGCTCAACTACAGTCAGGCATGGGCCGACTACAATCTGTGGCAGGGAGCCCGTGAGAAAGACCCCGCCAAATGGAAATATAAGAACTATGGCGAGGGGCAAGACTATGTGCTTTTCGGCGACTGGCAGATTTGTTTCCAGACCTACATCGACCTCTACTGGATAGTGAATGCGCGCGGTGGCTCTGCCCGCAACGAGCAGATGGTGCAGCGTGCCAAGGAGGTGATGGGCTATGAGGCCCGTGGCAAGGCACACGACTACTGGTGGTGGGCCGACGCCCTCTACATGGTGATGCCAGTAATGACCAAGATGTATAAGCTCACGGGCGACCCCATCTATCTCGATAAGCTCTATGAGAACCTGCTCTATGCCGACTCTATCATGCTCGATGAGGAGACAGGGCTCTACTTCCGCGACGGAAAATACATCTATCCCAAGCACAAGAGCGTGAACGGCATGAAGGATTTCTGGGCCCGTGGCGACGGATGGGTGCTGGCCGGACTGGCCAAGGTGCTGCAGGATTTGCCCACCAGCTACAAGCACTACGACTTTTTCCTGAAGAAATTCCAGCGACTGGCCGATGCCGTGGTGGCCTGTCAGCAGAAGCAGGGCTACTGGACTCGCTCGATGCTCGACCCGAAGCATGCGCCCGGACCGGAGACCTCGGGCACCGCCTTCTTCACCTACGGACTGCTGTGGGGCCTGAACCATGGCGCGCTCACGCCGTCGAAGACCTATACCAAGGCCGTGGACCGTGCGTGGAAATACCTCACCAAGACTGCCCTGCAGGCCAATGGCAAGGTGGGCTACGTGCAGCCCATCGGCGAGAAGGCCATCCCCGGACAGGTGGTAGACCAGAACTCGCAGGCCAACTTCGGCGTGGGAGCCTTCCTCCTGGCCAGCTGCGAATACTACAGATACATCAAAAAGTAATCAACCCAACACTATACTAACAATGAAGAAAACGCTATTGATTGCCGCCATGATAGCCATGGCACTCAACACCAATGCCGCGGGAGTGCGCAAGAAAGCAGCCCCTGTGGTGAATCAGCAGCCCACCTGGACCGAATGGAACGACCAGCAGGTGAACCAGGTGAACCGATTCAAGTTGCATACCAACTTCTTTGCCTATGAGAATGAGGACTTGGCTTTGAAGGGCGACATGACGCGCTCGTCCAATTTCATGTCGCTCCATGGCGCGTGGAAGTTCAACTGGGTGCACGACGCCGACCAGCGTCCCACCGATTTCTATAAGACCGACCTCGACGACTCGTCGTGGAAGACCATGCAGCTGCCCGGCATCTGGGAGGTGAACGGCTATGGCGACCCTGTCTATGTGAACATGGGACTGGCCTGGCGCTACCAGATGGACTGGAAAAATCCGGAGAACGTGCCCACCAAGGACAACCACGTGGGTAGCTATCGCCGCGTGGTGGAGATTCCCGCCAACTGGAACGGCAAGCAGATTGTGGCCCATTTCGGCTCCGTGACGAGCAACATGTATCTCTATGTCAACGGTCAGTATGTGGGCTATACGGAGGATTCCAAGGTCGCTGCCGAGTACGACATCACCCGCTATGTGCGTCCCGGCAAGAACCTGATAGCCTTCCAGACCTTCCGCTGGAGCGACGGCTCACTGCACGAAGACCAGGATTTCTGGCGCCTCTCGGGCGTAGCACGCGACAGCTACCTCTTTGCGCAGGACCCGAAGGTACAGGTGAGCAACATCCGCATTACCCCCGACCTCACCAACAACTATAGCGACGGCGAGTTGTTGATTAATGTCGATGTGAAGGGCAACCCCACCATCGAGTTCCAACTGCTCAACGAGAACGACGCCTTGGTGGGTAAGACCGTGGGCAACTTCCACAAAATGAGCAACGGCACGTCGCGTTTCGTGGTGCGAAACGTGAAGAAGTGGACCGCCGAGACACCTTATTTATATACGCTGCTCGCCATCGTCAAGGATGCCAAGGGCAATGTGGTGGAGGTGATTCCGCAGAAGGTGGGCTTCCGCAAGGTGGAAATCCGCAACTCACAGTTCCTTGTTAATGGTCAGCCTGTGCTCATCAAGGGTGCCAACCGCCACGAGATTGATCCCGACGGAGGCTATCTGCTGACGCGTGAACGCATGATTCAGGACATCAAGATCATGAAGCGCCTCAACATCAACGCCGTGCGCACCTGCCATTATCCCAACGATCCCATCTGGTATGAGCTGTGCGACGAGTATGGTCTCTATGTAACGGCCGAGGCTAATCAGGAGAGTCATGCCTTCGGCTACGAGGATAAGTCGGAAGCCAAGAAGCCTATCTTTGCCAAGCAGATACTGGAACGCAACCAGCACAACGTGGAAATGTATTTCAACCATCCTTGTATCGTGGTATGGAGTCTGGGCAATGAGACTGCCGACGGTCCCAACTTCGCTGCTGCCTACCAGTGGATCAAGAGCCAGGACCTTAGCCGTCCAGTGCACTGGGAGCGCGCAGGCATCGACGGAAGCAATACCGACATCTTCTGTCCGATGTACTATCCGCATGAGGCTTGCGAGAGATATGCCAACGATGCCACACACCCGAAGCCTCTCATCCAGTGTGAATACAACCACACCATGGGCAACTCGGGTGGCGGTCTGAAGGAGTATTGGGACCTTATCCGTAAGTATCCCAAGTTCCAGGGCGGCTACAACTGGGATTTCGAGGACCAGGCGCTGCACCGTAAACCCAATTTCAACGCTGCCCGCACCGTGGCCGACTACGACGCTATCGCCGCCAAGTATGAGCCGGGAACAGGCAATATGTCGCCGCTCTACACCTATGGTGGCGACTACAACAAGATCGACGGATCGGACAACAACTTCAATTGTAACGGCCTTATCGGTCCCGACCGCCAGCTCAACCCCCACGCCTACGACCTTGCCTATGAATATCAGAACATCTGGGCAGAGCCGGTAGACCTCAATGCGGGGAAGATCTCGGTATACAATGAGTATTTCTTCCGCGACCTTTCCAACTATAAGATGGAGTGGACTTTGGTTCAGGACGGCAAGGCTGTGCAGAGCGGACAGGTGGATGAACTCGCTGTGGAGCCCCATCAGAAGACTGTTCTCACCCTCCCCTACAAGGTTCCGGCCACGGGAGAAGTGATGCTCAACATCGCCTTTAAGCTCAAATCGGCCGAGCCTCTGCTGGCCGAGGGACAGACCGTAGCCTATCGTCAGCTGGCCATTCGTGAGGCTCAGCCGAAACTCGACGCCGAGCAGGCAAGCAAGGCCAAGCTGAAAGTGAAGGAAGACAAGAAGGCTAATACCATCAATGTGACGTCTAAGGGCGGACTCGAACTGGTGTTCGACAAGACTTCAGGTATGCTGAAGCGCTACAATGTGGGTGGCGTTCAGGTGCTCCCCGAGGGTGGAACGCTCCGTCCCAACTTCTGGAGAGCCGTGACCGACAACGATATGGGGCAGAATTTGCAGAAGAAATTCGCTGCCTGGCGCAATCCGAAGCTGGAGCTGGCCGACCTCAAGAGTCAGCAGGAGGGTGGCAAGGTGACCGTCGTGGCTAAGTATAACATGCCCGAGGTGAAGTCTGTGCTCTCGCTGACCTATGTGATCGACGCAGCCGGCAACATCGATTTGACCCAGTCGCTCACCACCACCAAGGGTGCCAAGGTAAGCAGTCCGCTGCGCTTCGGTATGGTGATGGACCTGCCCTACAACATGGACCAGAGCGAATTCTATGGCCGCGGCCCCATCGAGAACTACATCGATCGTAAGGAAAGCCAGTCTTTGGGCATCTATCGACAGAGTGCCGACCAGCAGTTCTTCCCCTATATCCGTCCACAAGAGACCGGAACGAAGAGCGACATCCGCTGGTGGAAGCAGACCGACGGTGCCGGAAAGGGCATCTGTCTCAAGGCTTCGGGCACATGGTTTGATGCCAGCGCCCTGCACTATAACATCTCCGACCTCGACGAGGGCGAGGAGAAGGCTCAACGCCACTCACCCGAAGTGCCCAAGAGCAAGTACACGGAGCTTTGCTTCGACCTGGTGCAGTATGGCCTTGCCGGTGTAAACAGCTGGGGCGCACCACCGTTGCCACAGCATCGCATGGCCTATAAGGACATGAGTTTCACGGTTCGCATCAGTCCGTTGAACTCCAAATAAACCATAGAGTGGGTGCCTGTCTCTCATGCAGCAGGCATCCATTTCTCTCTTTGTAATAGATAATGGCCTCGCCCGAAACACCGGACGGAGCCAGGAACAATAGCAATGAATCAATGATGAACAGGTTTTTGTTGATGGCTGCAGGACTCTATATGTCGGCCTTGCAGCTCCATGCGGCAGAAGGCGACACCCTCTCTATCGATGAGAAGTGGCTGTTCAAGCTTGCCAAGAACGAGGCTTCGTCTCCCGCCAACTACCAGTCGACCAAGTTTAATGACTCTCAGTGGGGCTTTCAGGCTATCCCGGGAGTGTGGCGTGTGCCTACAGCTTGGAGTAAAGGCGACTATGTAGGCACCTACCGCGGGTGGATCAAGATGCCCTCTTTCTATGCCGGGCGAAAGATTTTCCTGCATATCGGCTTCACCACGGCATCGACTGCGGTCTATGTCAACGGCGAGAAGATAGGCCAGACAGCACTCGATCGGGCCCAGACGGAGTTCGACATCACCCCCTATCTGAGGATTGGAGAGCGCAATTTGTTTGTGCTTCACATGCCTCATTACGATGAGGGAGAAGATGCAACCAATACCACGGGCAAGAGCGGTATTACCTCCCACTGCTACATCTATGCGCTGCAAGACGGGCAGAAGCAGGCTTCCGGGCCGTCGATTGGCAAGGCACGCTCGGGCGTTCTGGTGGGAAGTCGCTACAGTTTCCGCCCAGAGGAGGGATATTTCGATACCCCGAAGCTCATGCAGAGCGACATAGACCAGATGAAGAAGTTGGGCATCGGCGCCATCTCCTACGACAAACTGTCGTCGGATCCTGAGTTCATCGCCTATGCCCGACAGCAGGGAATGGATGTGGTGAGCGACTCGCCGGTGACCAACGAGTTGCTGGTCGATGCGCAGGGAAACTATACTTCGGAGGTCTACAAGCTGCTGCCGACGGCCAACTATAACTTCAAGAAGGAGATTGACGACGCGGAAGCCCGTGCCAGCGCAGCCGTATCGAAGTCGAAACCCAAGGTGAAGGAGAGCGAATCGGTGCTTACCGTGTGGGACACACCCTACAGCATCACCTTCGACAAGTACACCGGACTCATCTCAAGCTACTCTCAAAACGGTGTGACAGTGTTCTCCGACGGGGGCACCGTGATGCCCAACGCCAAGATGCAACTGGTGAGTTTCAGTTCGACCAAGCCCAACAAGGCCACTGGCACCAAGGTCACGGCAGTCTACGACATAGCCGGTCAGGGTCGCACCACATGGACCTACACCATCCCCAGCAACGGAGTGCTGAGCATAGATGCCGGCGGACAGCAGGACATTCTGGTGACCTTGTCGTCGCGTCTCACCCGTTCGGAGTATCTGGCACAGGATTTTGGCAAAGACACCAACCTCTCATCCATCCAGGGTTCGCGCCCGAGGGTCTACTGGATGAAGCGTAGCGACGCTGCGGGAACAGGCATTGAGGTCATCGGCGAGGAGCCGTTCACGGCCGTACAGACACCCAAGCCCGGACAATTGCTTATCCAGCACGGCACCAAGAGCTTCGATTTGCACTTCCTTCCGGTCACAAAATAGGAAAGATGGCTATTGTCCACTAAATTATTAGAGAAGTCCACCTCCTGCGGGGTGAATTTTTCTATCTTTGCAAAGCAACGTATTCATCTACCGACGACAAACCAATTATAAACATAACAATAGCTAAAAACTTATGAAACAACATCAAATCCTATCTGCCCTGGCACTCAGCCTGATGGTCTCGGTGGGCGCATTGGCCCAGCGTGAGTTCACCATCAACGCCAAACCGGGTGCTCCTGTGCAGTCGACCATGTACGGCATCTTCTTCGAAGACATCAACTTCGGTGCCGACGGAGGCCTCTATGCCGAGATGGTAGAGAACAGAAGCTTTGAGTTTCCCTCCCGATTCATGGGCTGGAACACCTTCGGCAACGTGTCGTTGAGCGATGTGAAGCCTGCGTTCGACCGCAATCCTCACTACGTGGTGCTCGAATCGTCGGGCCACGACCAGAAGGTGACCGGACTGGAAAACCGCGGATTCTTCGGCATGGGCCTCAAGCAGGGCATGAAATACGATTTCTCGGTCTACGGACGCCTGCACAACCTGCAGGGCAAGGAAGCCAAAATCCGTGTGGAAATCGTAGACGACCAGGATGTTCCGATGGATAAACAAACCATCACCATAGGCAGTTCGCAGTGGAAGAAGCACTCTGTGACACTCACTTCGAAGAAGACTGTGGAGAAGGGTTTGCTGCGTATCTTCCTCGAAAGTGCCGATGGTGTGGACCTCGACCACGTGAGTCTGTTCCCCGAAGACAACTGGAACGGCCTGCGTGCCGACCTCGTGAAAGACCTCGAAGACCTGCATCCGGGCATCTTCCGCTTCCCTGGCGGCTGTATCGTAGAGGGTACCGACCTTGCCACAAGATACCAGTGGAAGAACAGCGTGGGCCCCGCCGAGAACCGTCCACTCAACGAAAACCGCTGGAACTATACCTTCCCGCACCGCCTCTTCCCCAACTATTACCAGACCTACGGCCTCGGATTCTATGAGTTTTTCCTCCTCTCGGAGAAGATTGGAGCCGAGCCTCTGCCCATCCTCTCGGTGGGATTGGCCTGCCAGTTCCAAAACAAGGACGACGCGAAGAATGCCCATTGCGCCGTGGACGAACTGCAACCCTATATCGACGACGCCCTCGACCTCATCGAGTTTGCCAATGGCGCCACCACCACCAAGTGGGGAAAGCTGCGCGCCGACATGGGCCATCCGAAACCGTTTGGCCTGAAGCAGATTGGTGTGGGCAACGAACAGTGGGGCGAACTCTATCCCGTGCGCCTGAAGAAGTTTATGGAACAGATCCGGGCCAAGTATCCCGACATTAAGATTTGCGGCTCCTCCGGTCCGTCGGCCAGCGGCAAGGACTTCGACTATGGATGGCAGGAGATGCGCAAACTGGGTGTGGACCTCGTGGATGAGCATTACTATATGTCGCCCGACTGGTTCCTGCAGAATGCCGGCCGCTACGACAACTACGACCGCAAGGGCCCGAAGGTGTTTGCCGGCGAGTATGCCAGTCACGTGAAAGGCATGGGCGATAAGCCCACAGTAGCCATGAACAACTTTGAGGCTGCGCTCTCGGAGGCCGCCTTCATGACCGGATTGGAGCGCAATGCCGACGTGGTTTATCAGGCCACCTATGCCCCGCTCTTTGCCCATGTGGAGGGCTGGCAATGGCGTCCCGACCTCATCTGGTTTGACAATCTGCGGAGTGTGCGCTCCGTAAACTGGTATGTGCAGATGCTCTATGGCACCAACAGGGGCACCCACATGCTCTCGCTCACCGAGAACGGACAGCCTGTGAAGGGCAACGACGGGCTCTATGCGAGTGCCGTTTACGACAAAAACACAAAGAAATATATCGTGAAGATAGCCAACACAGGCGACAAATCGCAGACCGTCACGCTCAATTTCAAGGGCGCCAAGGTCCTTGGCACAGGCACGGTGACCACACTTCATGCCGACGATATGAAGGCCACCAACACTCTCGACAATCCTATGAACGTCGTTCCTAAGGACAATGTGGTGACGGTGAGCGGCAAAGGCATCACGGTGAACATTCCGGCCAAGTCGTTTGAAGTATATCGATTCTAAGGCAAAGCCTCATCAACGAAGCGGGCGCACCTCGAAAGAGATGCGCCCGCTTGTTTTTTTTGTTAATCAGACTGGTCGGACCAGTCTGACCTGTCCGACCAGTCTGAGCCCTCAGAGCTATCTGATAAACAGCAGCTCGCGATACTTCGGCAGCGTCCAGAGCTCGTCAGAGACGATAAGCTCCAGCTTATCGATCTGGTAACGTATCTCTTCCATCTTCCCAGCCACGGTGTCATGGTAGGCGATGGCGCGCTCGCGCATGCTCTCAATCCTATTGGCCACCTTGCGCATATTGACCAACTCCTCTACGCCAGTCTCGATAATCTGCGTGCGCTCGGCTATCTCACGGATAATCTTCTTGTTGCGCGCGGTGAGCTGTGCAGCCTCCTCGGCGCCGAAGATATCTATCATATTCTGCACGTTCTTGGCCAGCTGGCTCTGATAATGGGTAGCCACGGGGATGATATGGTTCATCGTGAGGTCGCCCATGACGCGCGCCTCTATCTGAATCTTCTTGGTATAGGTCTCCCATTTCACCTCGTTGCGAGCCTCAAGCTCATTCTCTTTCATCACGTTCATGTCGTCGAACATCTTGATGCTGTCCTCATCGAGGTAGCGGTCGTAGGTCAACGGACACGAGCCCTCGGTGTCGAGGCCACGCCGTGTGGCTTCCTCAATCCACTCGTCGCTATAGCCATTGCCGTCGAAATGGATGGGGGCGCAGGTCCTGATGTCCTCGCGCACGATGTCGATGATAGCTTCGGTGAGAGGCTCACCCTTGCCCACGAGCTCGTCTACGCGCTTCTTGAAACTGGCCAGAGCCTCTGCCACCGCCGTGTTGAGCACGATGAGCGCACTCGCACAGTTGGCTTCGGAGCCCACAGCACGGAATTCAAAGCGGTTGCCGGTGAAGGCAAAGGGCGACGTTCGGTTGCGATCGGTGTTGTCGATCATCAGTTCCGGTATCTCCGGAATGTCGAGTTTCATGCCCTGCTTGCCCTTCAAGGCGAAGAGTTCATCCTTGTCGGCCTTGAGGATATGGTCGAGCAGGTCGGAGAGTTGCTTGCCGAGAAACGAGGAGATGACAGCTGGCGGAGCCTCGTTGGCTCCCAGGCGATGGGCGTTGGTGGCCGTCATGATCGACGCCTTGAGCAGTCCGTTGTGGCGATATACGCCCATGAGCGTCTCCACGATGAACGTCACGAAGCGCAGATTGTCCTCTGGAGTCTTGCCCGGCGCATGGAGCAGGATACCCGTGTCGGTGGCCAGGCTCCAGTTGTTGTGCTTGCCCGAGCCGTTGATGCCCTTGAAAGGTTTTTCGTGGAGCAGCACGGTGAAGCGGTGCTTATGGGCCACCTTGCGCATGATGCTCATGAGCAGCATGTTGTGATCCACCGCAAGGTTGCACTCCTCGAATATCGGTGCCAGCTCAAACTGGTTGGGGGCCACCTCGTTGTGGCGCGTCTTGCAGGGAATGCCCAGTTCCAAGGCCTGAATCTCCAGGTCTTTCATGAAGGCCTGCACGCGCTCGGGGATAGTACCAAAATAGTGGTCGTCCATCTGTTGATTCTTCGCAGCGTCGTGGCCCATCAGTGTCCGTCCGGTGAGCATCAGGTCGGGACGAGCCATGTAGAGGTCCTCGTCCACCAGGAAATACTCCTGCTCCCAGCCCAGATTGGCCTGCACCTTCTTCACCTCGGGGTTGAACAGGCGCACCACATCGGTGGCGGCGGCACTCACGGCATGCAGCGAGCGCAGCAGCGGCGACTTGTAGTCGAGAGCCTCGCCGGTATAGGAGATGAAGATGGTGGGTATGCAGAGCGTGTCGTCCATGATGAAAACGGGCGACGTGGGGTCCCAGGCCGAATAGCCACGAGCCTCAAACGTGTTGCGGATGCCGCCCGAGGGGAAGCTCGACGCGTCGGGTTCCTGCTGCACGAGCAGCTTGCCCGAGAACTCTTCCACCATTCCACCCTTGCCGTCGTGCTCCACAAAGGCATCGTGTTTCTCGGCCGTGCCCTCGGTGAGCGGCTGGAACCAGTGGGTGTAGTGGGTCACACCATTCTCCTCGGCCCATTGCTTCATGCCCTTGGCAACGGCATCTGCAATGCCGCGGTCGAGGCGCGCACCGTTGTCTATCACGTCGATGAGCTTTTCATAGACCTCAGAGGGGAGGTATTTGTACATCTTCTGGCGGTTGAAAACCTTGCGCGCGAAATATTCGGAAGGGCGCTCAACCGGTGTAATGGTGTCTAAAGGACGCTTGCGGAAAGCAGCAGCCACCGCGTCAAATCTTAAATTGGCCATGGTCAAACACTGATTTTAAGTTTATGATGCAAAATTAAACTAAATGGTTCAATATCGCAAGATTATTGTGGATAAATTGTGCTCAAAGCGCCATTATTGCTTACGTTTTGTAGCACTATTTTATTTTCCATGTTACATTTGCATTTCTCGCCACCCCCGCCACCCTGCATCGGGAGTAGCGCAGAATACTCATTTTGTCGTGAATATTCTGAAAAATCCGTGTCGAAAAATTCTTCGAAATAGAAATTCCAGGTGCTTTCAAAGGAGCGTTTTCGCCATTTTTTTTATGATTTTCCGCCATATTTTGCTCCAATTCCGCCCTATCCTGCCCTTTTTCCGGCCCAAATGGGCCTGCGATGAGGCCTTCATCGCCGGTCGATTAGTACTTAATCGTCGGACGATTAGCACCTTATCGCGATGCCGTTTTTGTCAAATAATTACAAGATGCTTATTTACAACAGATTAGAAACCATGAAAATAAGGCCTGTATTTCGTCCAAAGGATTTTTATTTTGAAATACAAGCCTTGTTTCGAGGGGTATTGTCAGGGTTTTTGGTAGGGTATTATGGCCCTGGTTGGCAGGAGGAATATGGGAGTAAGGGACGCGTATCAGAGATGCCGTGGCTACTTCTCGGGATGTGGAAGGTGGTGCTTGGCGGTCATCTCCTCCACCTCTAAGCAGTAGAGCAAGGTGCGCGGCAGGGCGGCAGGATTGAAGTAGGCGTTCTCGCCGAGGTGGTAGTGGTTCATGAGCAAGGTGAGGGCGCCCATCTTTTCGTCGTCGCGCAGGAGCCTGATGCGGCCCTGGCCCATGACGCTCTCGTAGAGAAACGTGCAGTAGCCCCTGTCTCGCTGGTATTCCACCTCATGGCGCGTGTCCATCTCGAAGGCCGCCCGGGCGCCGTCTTGCAGGAACTGGAGCTTCTTGCCCTCGATGGCACTGTGGAAGTAGAGCGACAGCGTGCCGTGGTCGTCGGCCATTCCGAAGTTGAGCGGGAGGATGTAGGGCAGGCCGTCGGGGCCGTTGAAGGCCAGCCTGCACACGTCGCATCTCTCGATGATCTCAATCATTGCTTCGCGAGAAGTCACCTCGCGGTCTTTCCGTCTCATATGGGTTTGCATGGGGAGGGAGGGGGATTAAGTGGGTTGTTGGGCATCCTCTGGTGGCTGAACCCTGCGATTGGCCCAGCTGTTTAAGTGCCTATTCTGTTTCTAAAACACGGCCAAATGTACGTTACTTTCTCCTATTCTGCAAGCAATCGGGTGAAAATATCTGTTTTTTTAAGGCATTATACCAATCTGTATCTTGCCTTTTCGCCCAGAAAGGAGAGAGATTTGTAGAGTTTTTTGCCATGTGCAGACTATAAAAAATAGAGCCTTTATGAGTCCTTCAGGCCTATTGAGGAGAAAAGAATACCATGGGACACTACTTTTATCACCTCTTTTTATAATAAAAACCGCTATTCGAGGATTATATAAATATGAAGAGGAATATCATCGCTACGCTACTTCTGCTTTGCTTATATCTCGGTGGAGTAGCGGCACAGACGGGTCAGTGGAAGGCCTATCTGAGCTACTACGCACCCACAGAGATAGAGCAAGCCAGTGGAAACATGCTCTATGTGCTGGCATCCAAAGGGCTGTATTCATACGATAAGGACGACCAAAGCCTGCAGACCTACGATAAAACGACCGTGCTCAACGACTGCGGCATTGCCCATATCGCATGGTGCCAGGGTGCCAAGCGGCTGGTCATCGTCTACGACAACTACAACATCGACCTGCTCTCGCAGAGCAGCGACGTGGTGAATATGGCCGAATACATGAACAAATCGTTGGCCGTAGACAAAACGGTGAATAGCATCGACGTGTCGGGCAACTACGCATTCCTCTCCACGGGCTTCGGAATCGTGAAGCTGAACGTAGCCAGCGCCGAGATCAGCGATACCTATCAGTTGGGCTTCAACGTAGACTACAGCTTTGTGGAAGGCGGCTATCTCTATGCGGCCAGCAGCCAGCAGGGCATGTATCGCGGCTTGCTCACGGCCAATCTGCTCGACAAGGCCAACTGGACTCGCACGGGCGACTTTGTGGCGCGGCCCAAGACCATGAACGCCGACGACCTCACGCTGGTCAAGACACTATCGGTGGACGGTCCGAAATACAACTATTTCGCCTTCATGAAGATGCACCAAGGCAGTCTGTACACCTGCGGAGGAGAGACGGGAACCATCAAAGAGGCCTGCATCCAGGTGCTCAACAAGCAGGGATGGAACATCTATCCCGACGAAAATATCAGCCAGACGACTGGCCTGAAATACCAAGATATATACTGCCTTGACATCGATCCGAAGGACCCTACCCACCTCATGGCAGGTGGAAGAAACGGTGTCTACGAGTTTCGCAACGCCCAGTTCACCCACTTCTACAATAGCGACAACACCCCCATTCAGTCGTTCGTGCTCAACAATAAGGAGTACGAACTCATCACAGGCATGCTCTACGACGCCTCGGGCAACCTCTGGATGCTCAACAGTCAGGCACCCCAGCGCTCCATCATCCAGCTCTCTGCCGATGGAAAATGGTCTGCCTTCGACAAGGATGCGCTGATGAAGCTCAACGATGCAGGATTCAAAAACAAGAGCTTGGGCGACTTGAAGGGTATGATGACCGACTCCCGCGGACTTATATGGTTTGTCAACAACCACTGGATCACGCCCTCGCTCTACGCCTACCAGCCCTCCACCGATGCGCTCAATGCCTATACTTCATTCGTGAACGAGGACGGCACGCAGGTTGCTGCCACCTTTGTGAGATGCGTGGCCGAGGACAACGACAACAACATCTGGCTGGGCACCAACCTTGGTCCGCTCATGCTCCAACCCGAACAGATAACTGCCGACAACCCCGTCTTTACCCAGGTGAAGGTGCCTCGCAACGACGGGACCAACTATGCCGACTATCTTCTCGCTGGCGTCGACGTGTCGTGCATGGCCGTAGACCAGGCCAACCGCAAATGGTTTGGCACCAACGGCAACGGCGTCTACCTCATCAGCGCCGACAATATCCACCAGGTGCAGCATTTCACACAGGCCAACAGCCGTCTCCTCTCCAACAATATCGAGGCCATCGCCATCGATAACGCCACGGGAGAAGTATTTTTTGGCACCGACAAAGGCCTGTGTTCCTACATGAGTAATGCCACTACGGCCGGCGAAGGAATGACCCAAGACAATGTCTATGCCTACCCCAACCCGGTGCGACCCGACTATGCCGGAGCCATCACCATTACCGGACTCGATGAGGATGCCGACGTGAAGATCACCACTTCCAACGGTACTCTCGTTCACTCGGGGCGCGCTTCGGGCGGACAATACAAGTGGTATGGCATAGATGAGAGTGGCCGACGCGTGGCCTCGGGCGTGTATATGGTCGAAGTGGCCACTGCCGAGGGCGACAAAGGCGTAGTTTGCAAGATTGCCATCGTCAGATAATCGCATGAACAGCAGGCCCCATCCACTCGTCGTAGGCATAGCCATCTCGGTCCCACTGCTATGGTGGGCCATCTGCCTTATCCTGCCCACGTTTGACGATTGGACCACTCTTTCCTCACCCAACTACGACCCCGACTACTGGAAATACATCCTCCCCTTCGGACTCACATGGCGTCCGGGCGATGCCATCATGGGCTATGTCAACGCCTGGAACTATCGCCTCTACCCCACCCTCAACCATACTCTCATCCTCCTGGCCCATTTGGGCAGCACCTATCTCGTGTTCCGACTGGGCCGACTTCTGCATTTCGAGTCGTGGGCCAACGTCATTTCCACCCTGTTTTTCTATTGGTCGCCCTGCATGTTGGGCACGCTTCTGAGCGTCGATGCGCTCAATCAGAGCTACGCCCACCTATGGGGCCTCATGGCCGTGTGGAGCTATCTCTCGTTCGAAAAGTGGAGGAAGTTTGTCCTCTGGACGCTGTTCCTCTTCCTATCCGTAGCCTCTAAGGACAACGGACTGGCCTGGGCCATCGTTCCTCCCATCCTGGCCTATGCCTTCCGGCGCATCTCCCTACCCACGCTCAGGCACCATCTGGGCTTCGCCCTACTCTTAGTGGCCCTCTATGCAGCCCTCCGACTGCTGCTGCCCGCCACCGACATCCACAACGGCAGCTATGCCGACGATGTGGTGAGCCTGCACAGTAGGCTCAAGGGCGCAGCCATCTGGCTGGGCTACACCTGGTCGGCCACCGACTATATCGCCCTTTTCCATGCGCCCAGCCGCAACCTGTGGCTCGTGGCTTTCACCTTTTTGTCGTCGCTGCCGTTTATCCTTTCGCTGTTCATGAGGCGCGAGGTGTGGACCAACCGCACCTTCTGGCTGCTCCTGGCATGTCTTTTCATTGTCGCCTCGCCCCATCTGCTCATCTCGCTGAGCATCATGAACGCCTATGCCTCTCTAAGCATGGCCGCCCTGCTCGTAGGCTGGCTGCTATGCCAGAAAACCCAGCTGAAGCGCTCCATGCAGTTTCTCTTCATCTTCTATATGCTCTCGGCGACCATCACCAACGTACACCATTGGTACATGGCATGGCGCACCTCGCTCCCCGCCAAGACCATCTCCCAAGACATTGTGCGCAAGACCGGGCAGCCCGCCCACCGCGTCTATTGCGTCATCATACGCGACGACTATCCCAAATACTCCTCTTTCTGCGTGCCCACCGATGAAGCTATAGGCTGGGGGCGCGCCGTTTGGCAGCAGACGGGATATGCTTGGCCACAGACGCTCCGCGACACTTCGATAGACAGAAGTGCGTCGGCACCGCGCGAAGCCACCCTGCTGGCGCGCAAAGCCCTGCACAGCGGCTACGACTGCGCATGGATCATCAATCAAAAGAAAGTAGAGGTCATAAGATGAAAACCATTTCCCTGATCGTGCCTTGCTACAACGAGGAGGCCAATATCCAGAGTCTTTACGATGCCCTAAGCGTGCTCATGCAGTCTCTACCCAGCTATTCGTTTGAGCTGTTGCTCGTCGACGACGGCAGCACCGACCGCACCTTGGAGCGCATCAAGAGCCTTCGGGCGCAGGATGCCCGATGCTGCTACATCTCCTTGTCGCGCAATTTCGGCAAGGAGCACGCCCTGCTGGCCGGACTCGACCATGCCACCGGCCATTGCGCCATCATCATGGATGCCGACCTGCAGCACCCCGTGGAGGTCATTCCACAGATGATTGCGCTCTGGGAGGAGGGCTACGACGACGTGTATGGCAAGCGCGACGACCGTGGAAAGGAGAGCCTCCTGAGGCGCTTCCTGTCGGTAAGCTACTATCGGTTCCTGCAGAAGATGGCTCGCGTGGATATTCTTCCCAACGTGGGCGACTTCCGTTTGCTCGACCGTAGGTGCATCGATGCCCTCTGTTCGCTGCGCGAGAGCGAGCGCTACACCAAGGGACTCTACTGCTGGATAGGCTTCCGCAAACACGAGATCCATTTCGCTCAGGAGAGCCGCCGGCAGGGACGCTCGTCGTTCTCCTACCACCAGCTGTTCAATCTCGCCGTGGAAGGCATCACCACCTATACCACGGCTCCCCTGCGCATCTCCACCATCCTGGGGCTCATCGTGTCTATTGTAGCCTTTGTCTACATGCTCTATGTGCTCGTCAAGACCATGGTCGTGGGCGAACCCGTACATGGATTCCCCACGCTCATCATCGTCATTCTCTTTCTCGGCGGCGTGCAGCTCATCTCGCTGGGCATCATCGGCGAATACCTGGGCCGCATCTTCCACGAGACCAAGCACCGCCCCGCCTACCTCATCCGCGAGAAAGCCCTCACCTCCGACGCTTCCCCCTCCTGACATCTCCATCCCAAGTTATCCGCACCTCTTTATATTCTTACTTTCTTTCTTTAGATTTAAAAAAAGAAAAGAGTAGTATGATTGGCTGTGGATAACGGGATAACTCATGGTCTAAATATTTGGTTATTTCGCTATCCACCTTTTATGGCGGTTTATCCACCCTGTAAATGAATAACTTTTCACTGATAATCAATGTATTAAAATAGTTTTCCACAATATTCTTTGAGCCGTAGAAATGGATAAGTTGATATCTTTTGATGGTGGAAAACTGTGGAAAACCCTCCCTCAAGTGGCTCAAAACCCTGTGGATATCCACCTCTACCGCCCCTCCTCCGATGGCCTGTGGATAATCCACCAGTTATCAACAGAGTTATCCATAGGGTTTTCCACAGTTTTATCCACAATAATAAAAAGCCTCTCTCCCAGCCCCTCCCCCGAAGGGAGGGGAGTAGAATGCTGGATAAACAGATAGAAACAAACGGAAATGATGATCCTTTCCCTCGAAGGTTGGAAAAAAAAAATCGGCTTAAACAAAGGCTCTGTAGGGATATGCCCCGTGCATGTCCGCACCGCCGTATGGCGTTTATCCCTTCTCCGTTTCACCAATTATCTTTGATAGGTTGATAGGGCTTGCGCGGGTGCGGACATGCACGGGGCATGTCCCTACTGAGCAATTGTTTATCCTGCACATCACTCCCCTCCCTTCGGGGGAGGGGTTTGGGGGAGAGGCCGGTATTTGCATTCATCCACATCAGACTTTATAGATAATTTGATATAGCGAGTATTCCGTCAAGATTATTCCTCATTTTCTTAACGAAAAATATCCTTGAAATAGAGAAATAAAGGGCGATTTTAGTGTGCACCCTACCCTATCTACGCTGAATTGGCGCATGATTTTGCCGAGATTAGGGCCTTGTTGCATGGTCTCAAAGACTTGTTGGTCTCATCATTGGGTGGGTTTCGAGAGGCGAATAGGTAGAGATGGCAGGAGGAATAGGTAGTTATCGCCAAGCCATCTCTACCTATTCGCCAACCCGTTTTTACCTTGATCTTTTAAGATATTGATGGATAGGTAATTACAAAATGGCTGGATTTTGGCGATATTTCGCAGCGGTGGCTCTTTGTTTTTCATGAAATGTTAAAATAAAGGGGTATCTTAAAAGTATTTCATGGGTATTTTTTCGAAGATAAGAGAGGATAGATAGGCTCGCGCGGGTGCGGACATGCACGGGGCATGCCCCTACTAAGCGTTTGTTTAAGCAGTATATTCCTTCCAAGACTCCGAGGGAAGGCGGCATCAGTTTCCGTTTTTTTATCTGTTTATCCTGCATTTTACTCCCCTCCCTACGGGGGAGGGGTTGGGGGTGAGGCTCTTAATAAAAAAACTCGGGGACACCCCCGCGCTGTGGCAAGGGTGTCCCCGAGGGAAGATAGTTATCTGCAGAGTTTATTTCTCGGCAGCCTGATCGGTCTTGGTAGACCAATAGGGGTTCTGATAGAGCGGGGAAGCGTCGATAGACGCGTGGTCGCTCGCGGTGAGAAGGAACTGGCGCAGCGGCAGCGGCTCAAGGTAATGGGCCATGTGCCAGGTGAGTCCGTCCTTGAAATTGTTGTTGGTCATCACCACCTCGTGTGGGCGATAGTACTCGCTCAGCGACTTCGACGACACGTTGGCCTTGGATGTTCCGTCGCTGATGAGGTTGTTGTACCACTTCTCCATCACCGTGTTCCACAGGTGGATGCCCTCAGTGTGCACAGGATTGGCCATGAGCTGGTCGAGCGAGCGCCAGCGCTGCAGGTCCATCCAGCGCAGTCCTTCGGCCAGGAGCTCGCAGCGACGTTCACGTCGGATGTTGTAAAGCACCTTGTCGTTGAGCAGCGTTCCGGCGCTGTAGGCACCCCAGTCGCGGGTCTCTTTGCTCATGTCTGTGGCATTGATGGTGGTATTGGGATCCATGGCCGAGCCGGTGAATCCAGCCTTCTCGCGCACCAGTTTCCAATACTCCAGTATCTTGCCGGAGTTGATGTTCTTGGTGAGCATATACTCAGCTTCCATGTAATTGAGCAGCGCCTCGGTGGCACGGAAGATCTCCAGGGCATTCTCGCTGCCGCCGTTGGCGGTGAGAGCCTTGTCGAAGGTGCCGCCCTTGCGGATGGTGTAGCCGGTAACGAAACCAGTGGTCTCTACCTTATCGGTGATTCTCGGCACGGGTTCAAACTCCACATAATGGTCTTCAGACGATGCCATGTTCTTGAAACAGTTGGTCTGTCCGGGCACCTTGAGGAAGATGGTGAGGCGTGGGTCGCGGTTGGTGGCTACCTTGGCCAGCGACGTATCCTCGTAGGCGTAGGCAGAAGCATAGATGGGTTTGCCGTCCTTCATGAGGTAGCTCTCCACCATGCTGCGTGTGATGCCAGTGCCGATGTTGCCGGCCTCTACGGCCACCTCCACGTTGTTGCTGATGCCCAAGGAGCGACTGTACTGGCGCCAGAGCAGCACTTCGGGTGTGCCCGACATGTCGGTGGTGCCCCAGATGTTGAAGTAGGGATTCTCAGGATCGGTGAGACTCTGCGGAATCTTGCCCGTGTTCATCACCAGCTTGCCCTTATACTTCTCGGCAACTTTCTCTGCTGCCGCCGCGGCTGTCTCGTAGAAGAACTTGGCTTCGCTGTCTATCGAGCCGCTGGGATACTGGTAGTCTTTGTTGTAGTCCTTGGCAGCGCCGGGCCATCCTGTGCCCTGCGGCACGAAGGGAGTACCCTTGAAGTTGGTGAGCCAGGAGGCCTCGTAGAGGGCTACGCGCGATTTGAAGAGGTTGGCGGCATCAGTCGACACACGCACATGCTTCGATTCGAAGTTCTCCTTCAGGTAGGTGAGGGCCGTGTCGAGGTTGTTCACGATGAAGCGGGCCACCTCGTTGCAGGGCATGCGCTTGTCGGCAGCCACGAGTATAGCCTCGTTGTCGGGCAGCGCCTCGGTAATGATGGGCAGGTCGCCAAAGCGCTGCAGCAGCTCGAAGTAGGCGTAGGCGCGCATGAAATAGATTTCGCCGATGTACTGGCGGATATTGGCATCCTGACCGGCAATGGCGCCTTCCTTGTATTTGGCGAGCAGGGAGTTGAGCTGGAAGTTGATGTTTCTCACGTTATTCCAGTTCCAGTTGCCATTGGTATTGCCCGTCTTCCAGAGTCCGGTACCGAATTTATTGTCGGGCCAGAGGCTCATCTGGTTGTCGGTATTGTTGTCGTGGGTGTACCATCCGTAGTCCCACTGCCCGTGATAGGGCAGCACGTCTTGATAGAACTGGTTGGCCACGGCCTGTGCCTGCGCCTCGGTGGAGTAGAAACCCTCGGGAGTAAGGTTTGAGGGCGGCTCCTGCTGGAGGAAGTCGTTGCACGACGACAGGGTGAGAGCACTTATACATAGTGTGGCGCCGAATGCGCAACGCATCGTCCCACGTAATATATCTTTGGTTTTCATATCATGTCTTTTTAAGATGTGTGATGGGTTTAGAAGGTCAGGTTAAGACCGAACGACCAGGTCTTGGAGAGTGGATAGCCGTTGTTCTTGATGCCATTGGTGTCGTAGCCGATGGTCTCGGGGTCGAACTGGTCGGGCATGTTGCAGATGGTCCAGAGGTTCTCGGCCGAAACAAAGAAGCGCACGTTGCTCACGCCCCAGCGCGAGATGACCGACTTGGGCAGCGAGTAGCCCAGCTGAAGGTTCTTCAGACGCATGTAGGCGGCATTGATGAGATAGCGGCTCTGCACCTGAACGTTCTTGTCGCTCCATGTGGGACGCGGCAGGAAGGCATTGGTGTTCTCGCTCTGATAGCCGTTCTGCACCGACCAAGAATTGGCGTCACGATAGTAGTCCTGTACGCCGGTGATGCCCGATGCCCACCAGGTGCCGCTGGCCGTAGCACCAAACATATACTCGTTGCCGTTCCAGGAACTGCCCACCCAGGAGTCTCTCTTGAGCACACCCTGGAAGAATCCACGGATGTCGAAGCCCTTCCAGGCAGCGTTCAAGTCGATGCCGAAGAGGTAACGCGGGGTGCTGTTGCCGATGACCTTGAGGTCGCCGTGGTCGGCAAGCGTACGTGCTCCGCCCGAGATTTGCTTGTCGCCGTTGATGTCTTTGTACATCACGTCGCCGGCTCCCCAGTTGTTTCCGATGGTGCTCTGGCTGGCCACGGCGAGGTGCTGGTCCATCTCTTCCTGGCTCTTGGCTATGCCTTCGGTCTCATATCCCCATATCTCGTTGATATATCTACCGGTGATATAGTTGTCGATAGAGTTGGTGGGGTTGTTGGGATAGCGCGTAATCTTGGTGCGTGCATCCGAGAGATTAACGGTGATGCCATAGGAGAGGCCGTTCTTCAGCACGTCGCGCCAGCTCACCTGGAGCTCCCATCCTGTGGTGCGGAGGTCGGTGTTGTTGGTCAGAGGCACTGCCGTACCGAGGATTGAGGGCAGCTCGGGAGCGTTGCCCACCATGTTCTTGGTGTCGCGGATATACCAGTCGAAGGTACCGGTGAGGCGGTTGTTGAAGGCGCCGAAGTCGAGACCTACGTTATAGTTCTGCACGGTTTCCCAGGTGAGAAGCGTGGAGATGAGTCCGGGAGCATAGGTCACGTTGGGCTTGTTGCCGTTCATGAGCCAGCTTCCTGCAAATGGCGAGTAGGTGATGGTCTGGTAGGTCTGATACCATCCGTTGGTGTTCTGGTTGCCCAGCGAACCGTAGGAGGCACGGAGCTTCAGGGTATTGATGGTGCTTTCCAGCGGTTTGAAGAAAGCCTCGCGTGCAATGTTCCATCCCACAGAGAACGAGGGGAAGAGCTTCCACATCTTGTCGGTGCGGAAACGCGATGTTCCGTCGTAGCGCATATTCATCTCAAAGAGGTAGCGCTCCATGTAGTTGTAGTTGATTCGACCGAAGAATCCGGCTGTCTGCCACTGGTTGCGGGCGCCGTTGGTGCTCGGGGTGATGGCGGTTCCGGTATAGCTCAGTCCGGAGGTGAGGTCCACCTGGGGCTTGCTCGGGTCGATGATGCCGTTGCGCTGCAGACCAAACTCGGTGCGCTTGAGTTGCTCGGCCTGGAAACCTCCCATCACGTGGAAGTTGTGTTTCTCGGCCATCGACCAAGTGTACTCGGAGTAGAGCTGGAAGTTCAGGTAGTTGTCCTTGCGCAGATCCTCATGCACATTGGAGCCCGTGTTGTAGATCACGGGGTTGCCTGCAACGTCGTGGTTGAAGGTCTGCTGGGAGTCCCAGTGACGGTTGCGGTTGCTGATCTTGTAGTTGAAGTCTACGTGTGTGACCCAGTTGGCTACCGGTTCGATGTTGAACGAGAGCTGGTGGTCCTGGATATCACTCTGTGTCATGTCCTTGCCTCCGGTGGCAAGACCGAGCGCGGGCGACGGAGAGGAGTAGTAATAGCCGTTGCGGTCGTAGAGCGGCAGTACCGGCCAGCCCTGACGTGCCATGTCGCTGTAGAGACCATTGGTGAGGTTGGCCGGGCGCTTGAAGTCCATGCGGGTGAATCGCATGCTATATTGCATACGGATCCAACTGGCCAACTGTGCTCCGATCTTGGCCGTACCGTTGTAGCGCTGGTAGGTATCGGAGTTCAGTTTCATGAATCCGTTGTAGTCGAGATAGTTGAGCGAGGCATAGTAGTTGAACTTCTTGTCGCCTCCGCTCACGCTGGCGTTGTGCTCCTGTGAGAACGTGTTCTTCTTGTAGACCACGCCATACCAGTCTACGTCGTCTATGCCGTAGCCGTAGCCGTCCTGCCAAGTGGTGCCGTTGCTCGAGCCGATGGCGTAGAGCGTCTGGCCGTCGGCGGTGGTGCGCTGGCCGGGGCCGCTGGGCGTAGCGTTATGGTATGCCACAATCTGGGCCATGCGGTCGTTGTTGAAGAACACGCCGTTACCACTGTTGAAGTCGGCGTCGTTCATCCACGAAGCGAAGTCTACAGAGTTCATCATGTGCTTTCCACGGATGAGCGAACCTATGCGGAAGCTGTTGTTATAGTTCACCGTCACCTTGCCCGAACCACCTTTCTTGGTGGTGATGAGGATGACGCCGAAGGGTGCGCGCGAACCATAGATAGACGATGCAGCGGCATCCTTGAGCACGGAGATGCTCTCCACGTCCTGCGGGTTGAGGGCGTTGATGTCGCCTTCCACACCGTCGATGAGGATGAGCGGGGCGCCGCTCGAACCCTGTCCGATGGTTCCCACACCGCGAACGCTGATGCTCTGGGAAGCGTCGAGGGCTCCACCCGAGTTGGATGCGATTTGGAGGCCGGGCACGATACCCTGCAAGGCCTGCGACACATTCTGCACAGGGCGAGACGCCAACTCCTCACCCGTCACCACGCTGACGGCTCCTGTGAGGTTCACTTTCTTCTGCGTGCCGAAGCCTACCACCACCACTTCGTTGAGGGTAGCATTGTCTTCGAGCAGCTTCACGTGGATAGGACCGCTGCCTACCCTCACTTCCTGGGTCTTATATCCGATGTAAGACACTTGGAGGATGGTTCCTTCCTTGACATTGTCCAACGAGAAGTTACCGTCGAGGTCGGTCACTGTGCCCACGGAGGCATTGCCTTTCACCTTGATTGAGGCACCGATGACGGGCTCTCCATTGGCATCCAGGATCTGTCCTTTTACGTTTCCGGTCTGCATCACCGCGTCGATGCCGGTCGTGTCGGCACGCGATTGTAAAGGCAGACCTACCACCAATGTCGATGCCAAAGCAGTACACACCGTGAGCTGCTTGCCCGATAGCTGAAATAAGCCGTTCTTCATGAAACAATACGTTTAAGTTAATGATAGAAAAATAGTTATTAGTACTTTTACGTGTAGGTATGGGCAAAGATAGCAATAGTATTTAACGATACGGAATAAGTGTACAAAAAAATTGTACTTTGACCCTTTATTTTTGTGAGATTTGATAATTTCCACGGTTTTTGCAGACAGTCGTGGAAGCATATATAATATATAGGTGTAGGGCGTCGGCACCTTGGCCGTGGGCAAAAACGGCACAACCATGCCGTGGGAAAGGGGGTTATTTCCCGGGCATGGCTGTGAACATGGCGTTGATTTCGGCGGGTGTCATCGATTCGGCAGGCTGGAAAGCGGGTGAGGCCATATATTGTTTGAGGCTGTAGAGCAGCTGGCGCGCCTCAGGTCGGCGGTCTGTCTGCGTGAGGAGGTCTACGCCGGAGATGAGCAACCGGCCCTTGCCCACCCTTACTTCGAGGAGCAAAGCGAGCGACTTATTGGTAAACCAGTCGTCGATAATCCTAACGATTGGGGTCGACTTCAGGCCGAGATGGGTGAGGTTCAAGGCCGTGGCGTGGCTCATGGCATCCTGCCATTGGTAGTCGCTGAAGTAGTTGGTGGGAAACGACTGCAGGGCGGGATGCTGCGGGTTGCAGAGTATTCCGAGGGTGTGGGGCGGCTGGCCGTTGGTCCACAGGGTGTTCCAGAAGATGCTGGAGAAGCCTACTGCCACGTTGCCGCCGTACTCATCCTTGACGCTTCCCTTGGGAATGGACAGCAGGACGGAGCCACCGCGGTTGAGCCTTTGCAGGGCTGTGGCATCGAGACGAGAGGTGACAAGCACGGCGCTCATGGCCTTGGTCTCAGTGTTCTTGGCCGGATAGACCCAGAAGTTCCAGTCGTTGGCGTGTCCGTCTACGGTCACTTCGAGGTTGAGCTGGGTGGGGTGGGTCAGTGTGTTGAGCGGCATTCTCACCTCGCCGATGGGCAGATTGTTGCCCAAAGGCAGGGCTGTGGCGGCGAAATCGCCCTGCCCGATGAGTGTGCCGGCAGCGTCCTTGATGCGCCAGGAGGCTTTCGGAGATGACAGCGCACGACCGTAATTGGCCACCTCGATATGGGCTTCGAAGGTCTCGCTGTTGTCGAAGACGAGCTTTTTCATGCGGGCCAAGGGTACGAGGTCGCTGCAGAAGCGACGGTATTCGGCCGGAGAGACGTAGCCTTTTTCGCCCCAGAAGGTGTTGAGGGTGCCCACAAGGGCAGTGCCTTGACCGGGGAAATCGCTCAGTCCGAGCAGCTGGAAGCCACCGAAATGGGGTGTGCGCATGGCGGCTTCGATATCGGCTTTGTAGCAGAGCGTCTGCAGTTTGCCCGACGCCAAGAGGAAACTGTCGGCCAGTTGGGATAGTCCGTGCTCGGCGAGTGTCTCCTGAAAGATCTCAAAATTGCGCGGTTTGTAGACACCGGTATAGAGCTTCATCTCTTTGAAGTCGGGGTAGACACACCATTGTCCAATCTCATGGCTGATGAAAGGACGGTCGAATCGGGAGGTGTAGTCGCGCCAATCGTAGTCGGTGCTGGGTGCTTTGCTGTTGATGATGCTGCCCAATCCCTGTCCCCATCCCTGTATGCGGGGAGTGGGATCATTATGGTAATCGGCCACGGGGAGGTTGGGCCAGCCGGCCGCCGAGGTATAGAGGCGTCGCGAATCCTTGGCTTTCCAATGGATCAGGAAGTCGGTGAGATACTTCTCATAGTGCTTTCCGCCCGGCTCATTGCCATAAGACATGAAGCAGAAAGAGGGGTGGTTGCCATAGGTTGCCACGATATTCTCGCTCTCGTCGCGTATGAATCGGTCTATGCCGCGGCCGTAACCCAGGGAAGCAGAATGGGCGGAATCCTTGGGCTCATAGCGCCCATCGTTGGCCCACGACGAGCATTCGATGGAGAGATAGAGGCCCAGTTCATCGGCCGCCTCGAAGGCCACCTCGGGCGGGCACCACGAGTGGAAGCGCACATGATTGAGTCCATGGTTCTTGATGATGCTGAATTCGCGCATCCAGGTCTGCTTGTCGACCGAGGGATAGCCCGTGAGCGGGTAGGCGGCGCAGTCGAGAGTGCCTCGCATCATGGCCGGATGGCCGTTGAGAAGGAGCGTGGTGTCGCGCACCGCCCAGTCGCGACAGCCGAAGGTTACCTTGTGCGTGGAGGTACCTCCGCGCTTGCTTTCCATCTGGAGCACCGACTGATAGAGGTTGGGCGAGAACTCATCCCAGGCCTTGACATCGGCAGGAAGCTCACAGGTGAGGGTAAGATTCTGGTTGCCCGGAGCTATGGTCTGCGAGGCATGGGTAGCCGAAGCGCCGGCCGAAAGGTTGAAATCCACCTTCTGCGCCTTGTTCAAGGTGTTGCGAATGGTGACCTCAGCCTTAAGCTTGCGGTCGGCGAGGCTGGGGAATACGCGCATGTCGGCAATCTGAATGGCAGGCAAAGCCTCTAAATAGATGCTGCCAATGACGCCGTTCCAGTTGCCCTGGGTGTGGTCGGAAATACTGTGGGAGTTGATGCCGGGGTTGAAATCCCTGATACGATTGTCCACGGCGAGGGTGAGCACATGGTGTCCTGGCTTGGCAGTGAACACATAGCGCTGGGGCGCACTCAGGTCGCCCCGGTGGCCAATGAGCTGATGGTCTATCCACAGCTGGCTGTTCCAGTGGCAACGTTCCATGAAAAGCATGATCTCGCGACCTTTCCACGACTTCGGAATCTCGATGTCGCGCTGATACCATGCCTGCCCGGCGTAATACTTGTTGGGCTGGAGCCAGAAGGGATACTTGATGTTGCCAGGCTGCCGATACTTGGCATAGGCCGGCGATTCGTAGTAAGACTGGTCTACGATGTCGCCCATCCACTGGGTGTGGGCGGTCACTTCGTCACCTTTATTATTAGTCATCATCGAGCCGGGGAGGCTCACCTGGTCTTGAAGGGTGGTGGCAAACCATTGGCCGGAGATGCCTTCATCGTGGCGGTCGATGGCAAAACGCCACTGCCCTGAGAGGTCTATGCGCTGGGCATGGACAAGGAGCGACAAGGTGAGAAGACTGCACAAAAGGTAGATTTTCTTCATAGAGCTATGTGAGGTAAGTGTTGATTCAAAGGGTTAGGACAACCTTTGGATGGCCGAAAAGGCCCTGTCACAATGGGTATGGCGCGCTGTTCTGCACCAGACAATCGTCCTACTGATGCAAAATTAGATAAAATAACAAAGGCGTGAAATGGAAAATCGAAAGATAAAAGATGGATAATATCCCGATTTTCCGCTATGGATTCATCGGTCAAACCGATGCTATGGCCGGCGGATGGAGACTCACTTGAGGTGGGTTTCCATCCGGGCCACGATGGTTTCGGGGCTGATGTTGGCCAGACAGGCGTTGTCGCCACGCTGGCAGGGGCGCTTGCCGTAGATGGAACAGGGACGACAGGGCATGTCTATCTGGATGACATCGTCGGGGCTCTGACCCCACCCCATGAAGCCAGCATAGGGATGCGTGGCTCCCCATACGCTCACCACGGGGGTGGCTACGAGCGAGGCGAGGTGCATGTTGGAGCTGTCCATGGTGAGCATCACGTCGAGATGGCTCATGAGAATGAGTTCCTGGCTGAGGCCGTTGAGCTGTGCCGACGCATTGATGCAGTGGTTGTTGGCCGATACAATGCTGTCGATGAGTGCCTTCTCGCGGTCTCCGCCGCCGAAGAGGAAGATGCGGGCAGAGGGATGGTTGAGCGTCAGCCGGTCGATGACCTGCTGCATTTTGTCGAGCGGATAGGTCTTCTCGGCGTGGGCGGCAAAGGGCGCAACGCCTATCCACTGTTGGAAAAGCTTCTTCTCGCCGATGGTTTCGGGCAGCTGTCGGAGGTCGGCCTGCTCGGGCGTGAGCAGCGATTTGAACTCCGGCCGGATGGGATAGCCCAGCTCTTCGAATACCTTGGCATAGTTGTCGAAGGCGGTGGGCAGGGGCTGGAGCACCTTGTTGCGGGAGGCCGTGAGCTGTCTGCGCTGCAGCCTATGCTTGTCGATGTGGGCCACTTTGGTCTGATCTACGTTGAAACGCATGCGCAGATAGTTAGACCGGATGACGTTGTGGAGGTCGGCCACGGCCGTGAAATGCTTGGCCGTGAGTCGCCGATAGAGGGCGTTGAGGCCTTTGATGCCGTGGTATTCGGTCTTGATGTCGGCTTCCATAAAGCCCACATTGGGTGCCAGATGCTCAAAGAAAGGCTTGGCAAATGGCCGCGAAAGCATGGTGATGCGGATATGGGGATACTGCGTGGCCAGTGCATGGATCACTGGAACAGTCATGGCAACATCGCCCATGGCAGAGAAACGGATGACCAGAATGTGTTCTGTTTTCATAGGAAAGAAGAGGCCTGGCGGTGGCTTGGTTATTTCTTCTTATAGAGCACAGGGTTTGTGCTGGGGTCGTTGTACATCTTCATCTGGCGGTACACCTTCATGTACTTGCGGCCGTTCTCTATGTCTTCGAGCAGCTGGTCTATGGCGAGCCCGAGGTCTTTCTGCTGTTCGAGCAGCACGTTGAGCTTTCCCTGGCACTGTTTGCGGTGCTCGGGTGTGGCATCGGGGCGCTCTGCCTGCTCGCGCATATGATAGATTTTCAGGGCGAGGATAGACAGGCGGTCGATGGCCCAGGCTGGACTCTCGGTGTTGAGGCGTGCGTCGGGCAGCGGATTGACGTCTGAATATTTCTGTCGGAAGAAGGAATCGATCTGCTCCACGAGGTCTGTGCGGTCTTGGTTGGAGCGGTCGATGCGCCGCTTGAGCGACAAGGCCTCAAGCGGATCGATGTGTGGATCGCGGATGATATCTTCGAGATGCCACTGTACGGTGTCTATCCAGCATTTCAGATACAGGCGGTTTTCGATAGATTCTCGCTCATAAGGATTGCTGATTGGGGTGTCGATATTGTCCTTGGTGTGGTAGTCTTCAATCGCCTTGTTGAAGATTTCGTTGCAATGCAGTGTGAAAGACATGATGCGTGTTTGTTGATATTTCTGCAAAGTTACCAAATGATTTTGAACTAAACAACAAATTCTTTTAAAAAAAGGCGATATTTTATGCACAATGATAGGGTGTTTGTGCAACGTTATGTCATTTTTAAAGGGAAATATTTGCGTATATGATAAAAATGTTGTTTCTTTGCAGCCGTTTTGTAGAAATTTATTAATAACATCTTAAAAAAGTTACAATCATGTCAGAAATCGAAGCAAAAGTTAAGACCATTATCGTTGATAAGCTGGGTGTTGATGAGGCAGAGGTAAAGCCCGAAGCAAGTTTCACCAATGATCTCGGTGCCGATTCTTTGGACACTGTAGAGCTGATCATGGAGTTTGAGAAGGAGTTTGGTATCTCTATTCCTGATGACAAGGCTGAGACCATCCAGACTGTTCAGGATGCCATCAACTACATCCAGGAGAACGCCAAGTAATCAGGCGTCGAATGTTTAGCGTTTTCAGAAGAAACGCTAAACTTTTATTCTAAAATTCAATTCAATGGAATTAAAGAGAGTAGTAGTAACAGGACTGGGCGCCGTTACTCCGGTAGGCAACACACCCGAAGAGATGTGGCAGAGCCTTTTGGCCGGAAAGAGTGGCGCAGCTCCTATCACTGCATTTGATACGACAAACTTCAAGACGACATTCGCCTGCGAGGTGAAGGACCTGAACGTCAATGATTTCATTGACCGCAAGGAGGCTCGCAAGATGGATCGCTGTACGCAGCTGGCCATGATTAGTGCCATCCAATGTGTGAAGGATGCTGGTATCGATTTGGAGAAGGAAGATAAGAACCGCATCGGTGTTGTTTACGGCATCGGTATCGGCGGTATCCAGACCTTCCAGGACGAAGTGATGTATTATGGTCAGCATCGTGAAGATGGACCAAAGTTCAATCCCTTCTTCATCCCCAAGATGATTTCAGACATCGCTGCCGGACAGATTAGCATTCACTTTGGATTCCACGGACCCAACTTTGTGACGACGAGCGCCTGCGCTTCGTCTACGCATGCGTTGGCTGATGCGTTCAATCTGCTGCGTCTGGGCAAAGCCGACATGATACTTGCCGGTGGTGCCGAGGCTGCCATCTGTGAGTGTGGCGTGGGTGGTTTCACCGCTATGCATGCCCTCTCTACCCGCAACGACGATCCCCAGGGCGCCAGCCGCCCGTTCAGCGCCAGCCGCGACGGATTTGTGATGGGTGAAGGTTCTGGCTGCATGGTACTCGAAACCCTCGAGCATGCCCAGGCACGTGGAGCCAAGATCTATGCCGAAATGGTTGGCGAAGGCATGAGTGCCGATGCCCACCACATCACGGCCTCACATCCCGAGGGCCTCGGTGCCAAGCTCGTGATGTCGGAAGCGCTCAAGGATGCCGGCATGGAGGTAGGCGATATCGACTATATCAATGTGCATGGCACATCCACTCCGGTGGGCGACGTCTCTGAGGCCAAGGCCATTACCGACCTCTTTGGCGAGCAAGCCTATAAGTTGAACATCAGCTCCACCAAGAGCATGACGGGCCACCTGCTGGGTGCTGCCGGTGCGGTGGAGGCCATGGTATGTGTGCTGAGCGTGCAGAACGACATCGTTCCGCCTACCATCAACCATGCTGAGGACGACAAAGACCCTGAGCTCGACTACAACTTGAATTTCACATTCAACGTGGCTCAGAAGCGCGAAGTGCGTGCTGCCCTGTCCAACACCTTCGGATTCGGTGGTCACAACGCTTGTGTCATCTTTAAGAAGTATGCTGAATAGAGTAAGTATGCTTGTCAACATCATAGACAGAATAAGGCTCCCTTTCCGCAAGGAGAAGGAGCTTTATTCTTCTTTGTATAATATCATTGGTTTCTATCCCCACGACATCAGCTACTACAAGCTGGCGTTGATGCACAAGAGCGTGATGCACCGCAACAGCAAAGGGAAGCCGGCCAACAATGAGCGGCTGGAGTTCTTGGGCGATGCCATACTCGATGCTGCCGTGGGCGATATCGTGTACCGTCACTTTCCGGGCAAGCGCGAGGGATTTCTCACCAACACCCGCTCCAAACTCGTACAGAGAGACACGCTGAACAAGCTCGCCCACGAACTGGGACTATGCGAGCTTATCCTGTCCAGCGGTCACACATCTTCCCACAATAGCTATATGGCGGGCAACGCTTTCGAAGCCCTTGTGGGAGCCATGTATCTCGACCGGGGCTACGATGCCTGCATGACGTTTCTCAAGAAGCGCATCCTGGCACAGATGATCAACATCGACAAGGTGGCCTACAAGGAGGTGAACTTCAAAAGTAAGCTCATTGAGTGGAGTCAGAAAAACCGCGTGAAGATCAACTTTGAGCTTGTGGAGGAGAGCAAGGACAAGAACGGAAGTCCCAAGTTCACCTATCAGGTGATGCTCGAAGGCATAGCCGGCTGCCCGGGATCGGGCTTCTCCAAGAAGGAGAGTCAGCAGAAAGCCTGCAAAGACACGCTCGATAAACTGCGCCGCGAGCCCCAGTTCATCGACGAGGTGTTTGCTGCCAAGGCCGGCCGCACCAAGATGGAGGAGGAGCCTGTGGAAGCTTTGCCCGAGACCGAGTCACCCAAGGATTTCATCGTGGTGTCTGAAACCGAGATATCCCAAGAGGAGAAGCACCCCACTGCCTTCCGCGAAGAGGTGTTTACCGAGGCCGACAGTGCCGCCGACGAGCCCCGAGAGGCTCTGACTGGACGGGCGCTCGACGCTGACGACGACTTCGACCTGAGTCACATCAGCGCCAAGGAGCAGAGCGACGAAGAGATTATCGCCGCTGCCGAGCAGGCCGCCTTCTCCGAGAATTCATAGACTGTTTTTGAGCGATTCCTGAGGGAATCGGACTTCTTAGAAGCGAAAGCGTCAGCCATCCGCAGCAGATGGGCAGGCCCCACAGGCCTCCACCCCACCCCGCCGGATGCCGACGCTTTCGCTGTTTCTAAGGGTTGGCAGGGAGAGCCCGTAGCGGCTTGGAGAGGGTTGCCCTCCCATGGCTTGACGACAACTACCTTATTGCCTCGCGATTAGTACCTTAAGGTCTCGCGATTACTACCTTAAGGCCTCGCGATTAGTACCTTTTTTCAGCATCGCTGCAACCCGTTGGTTTTCAGGCTTCTGCCGGAAGGCTCCTCCGACTGGTCCGACTTGTCCGACTTGTCCGACCCTTCAGACCGGTCGGCGCCCCCCTCTGCTCGTATTAAAAATGCTAAATTATTCCCCCGTTCCATTTTTTTAAGGTAATTTTGCAGTTTAAACTGAGATACTGAGATAATGAGTCTAACGAAGATAGCCAGTAAGTTTTTCCTGCCGCGACAGAGTGAACTCGAAAGGCACTATACTCATCCGGAGTCGTTGCAGCGAAATGTGCTCAACTATCTAATCAATAAAGGGCAGCGCACGGAGTACGGACGCAACCATCTGCTGGCCGCTACCCACAACTACAACGAGTTTGCGGCCAACGTGCCCATCAACACCTACGAGGAGCTCAAGGCCGACATCGACCGTATGCGCCATGGCGAGGCCGATGTGCTCTGGCCCGGACAGGTGAGGTGGTATGCCAAGTCGTCGGGCACGACAAACGATAAATCCAAGTTTATTCCTGTGTCGGGCGACGGCCTGCACAACATCCACTACAAGGGAGGAAAGGATGTTGTGGCGCTCTATCTGCGCAACAACCCCGAGAGTCGCATATTCGATGGCAAGTCGCTCATCCTCGGAGGCAGCCACTCGCCCAACTACAACCTCGACGGTTCGCTCGTGGGCGACCTCAGCGCCATACTCATCGAGCACATCAATCCGCTGGCCAACCTCTGCCGCGTGCCTAAAAAGAAGACGGCCCTGCTGTCTGATTTTGAGCTCAAGCGCGACCGCATTGCACGTGAATGTCTGCAAAAAAACGTAACAAACATATCGGGAGTTCCGTCTTGGATGTTGAGTGTGCTCGTGCGCGTCATGGAGATTTCGGGTAAAAAACATCTCGAGGAGGTGTGGCCCGATATCGAGGTGTTCTTCCACGGAGGCATCGCCTTCACCCCCTACCGCAAGCAATACGAGCAGCTCATCACCTCGCCCAAGATGCACTACATGGAGACCTACAACGCCTCGGAGGGCTTCTTTGGTATCCAGGACGACCCCGACGACCCGTCGATGCTGCTCATGCTCGACTACGGCGTGTACTATGAGTTCATCCCCATGGAGGAGGTGGGACAGGAGAATCCCACTGTCGTGCCGCTCGAAGGCGTGGAGCTCGACCGCAACTACGCCATGGTCATCACCACCTCGTGTGGACTCTGGCGCTACATGATAGGCGACACGGTGAAGTTTACCTCCAAGAAGCCGTATAAGTTTGTCATCACCGGCCGCACCAAATACTACATCAACGCCTTCGGCGAGGAGCTCATCATGGACAATGCAGAGCGCGGACTGGCCTACGCCTGTGAGCAGACGGGAGCCCAGATCAGCGAGTACACCGCGGCACCGGTATATATGGACGCCAACGCGAAGTGCTGTCACCAGTGGCTCATCGAGTTTACCCAGGAGCCCGACGACCTTAACCGCTTTGCCCAACTGCTCGACCGCAAGCTCCAGGAAATCAACTCCGACTATGAGGCGAAGCGTTCTCACAACGTGACGCTGCAGCATCTGGAGATAGTGAAGGCCCGTCCCAACCTCTTCAACGACTGGCTCAAGGCCAAGCAGAAGCTCGGCGGCCAGCACAAGGTGCCCCGACTGAGCAACTCAAGAAAGAATATGGACGAGCTCTTAGAGATGAATCAGTAGGGCGGACGGCCGCTGATTTTTCTCAGACTGGTCCGACCAGTCTGACCGGTCAGGCCAGTCCGACTGGTCTGAGAAGTCCCACCCAAAATCCGAGAAACATGAATATACCATTCGTCAACAGAGCATTCGGCAGCCCCTTGCGCATGGGGGCTTGGGGAAGCATCATCCTCTCGCTTCTCCTCCTCACCTCCTGCGCCCGCATGGGAAACCCCGACGGCGGATGGTTCGACGAGACACCGCCCCGCGTGGTGGGCGCTTCGCCCGCAGAGCGCGGCGTGAACGTCAAGGACAAGCACGTCTATATCTACTTCAACGAGTTTGTCACCATCGACAATCCCACGGCCAATGTGGTGGTGTCGCCGCCCCAGTTGGAGGCTCCCGAAATCAAGGGACAGGGCAAACGAATCAGTGTGGAGCTCATGGACTCGCTCAAACCCAACACCACCTACACCATCGACTTCTCCAGTGCGATTAGCGACAACAACGAGGGCAACCCCTTGGGCAACTACACCTACAGCTTTTCCACGGGCGATCACATAGATACTCTGGAGGTCTCGGGCTATGTGTTGCAGGCCGAAAACCTTGAGCCTGTCAAGGGAATGCTGGTTGGATTGTACGACAATACGTCGGACACCATCTTCAAGAAGAAACCCATGCTGCGTGTGTCGAAGACCAATTCGCGCGGCCATTTCGTCATCAAGGGTGTGGCCCCCGGCCAATATCGCATCTACGCATTGCAGGATGCCGATGGCGACTACGTGTTCGGACAGAAGAGCGAGATGGTGGCTTTCAGTCACGAAACCATCCAACCGTCGTCGCGCCCCGACGTGAGGCAAGACACCACATGGCTCGATTCGCTCCACATCAAGTCTATAGACCGAGTACCCTACACCCATTTCCTGCCCGACGACATCTGCCTTCGCGCCTTCACCGCACCGCTTACCGACCGCTATCTGGTGAAGAGCGAGCGCAAGGAGGCCAACCATTTCACCCTGTTCTATAGCTACGGCGACTCCCTTCTGCCGCGTCTCAGGGGATTGAACTTCAATGCAGACAACGCCTTTGTCATCGACCGTTCGGCCAAGAACGACACCCTCACCTACTGGCTACGCGACACGGCCCTGGTGAATCAGGACACATTAGAGGTGGAAATCCACCACAACATCACCGATACGCTGGGCATTCTGAGGATGCAGACCGACACGTTGACCCTGCTTTCCAAGCAGCCCTACGCCAAACGGCTCAAGGATGAGCAGAAGAAATACGAGAGCTGGCTCAAGGGCGAGGAGAAAAAGAAGAAGAAAGGAGACCCCTACGACTCCATCATGCCGCGCGAGGCGCTGAAACTCAGCGTGTCGCCCAATGGAGATATGGACCCCGACCAGAACGTGACCATCGTCTCGCCGGAGCCGCTCAACGCCGTAGACACGGCCCACATACACCTCTATTCCAAGCCCGCAGGCGACAGTCTGTGGTATCGGGAACCCTATGAGATGATGCAAATCAACGACGAGAGCTACATGGTGAGGGCCGTGTGGAAACCCAATGTGGAATATAGTCTGGAGGCCGACAGCACCACCTTCAGCTCCATCTACGGGCTCGTGTCCGACCCATTGAAGATTGGTCTCAAGGTGCGCTCCACCGATTCCTACGGCACACTGCTCTTCACGCTCAATGGAATGGGGGGCAAGAACATCATCGCGCAGCTGCTCGACGGCTCCGACAAGGTGCTGAAACAGGTCTATTCGTCTACCGGACAGGTGGAATTCTACTATCTCAAGGAGGGCAAATACTACCTGCGACTTATCGAGGACGACAACAACAACCATCAGTGGGACACCGGAGACTATGACGCCGACCGCCAGCCCGAGGCCGTTTACTATTACCCGGAGGTGATAGAATGTAAGGCCAAGTGGGACGTGACGCGCACATGGACGCCCATATCCACCCCACTCTATCAGCAGAAACCCAGTGCCCTGGTGAAGCAGAAGGCCGACAAGGAGAAGACCATCAAGCGTCGGAACTATGACCGCGCCAAGAAAATGGGCATCGAATATATTGAAAACTTAAAAGGAAATCTATGAAAAGACTCAGAATAATCATGGCAACCCTGCTGCTCATGCTGGCTGCCCATCAGGCTTCGGCCCAGTGCTCGTTCCACAACACGGCGTTCAAGTCGGGCGAGTTTCTGTCATACAACCTCTATTTCAACTGGAAATTCGTGTGGGTCAAGGCCGGCACCGCATCGTTCTCGACCGTTCAGAGCGTCTACAATGGCGGTCAGGCCTACCGCGGAAGCCTCATCACGCGTAGCAGTAGCAGGGTCGATCAGGTGTTTGCCATGCGCGACACGCTACTCTGCTACAACTCGCTCGACCTCGAACCGCTCTATTATCGCAAGGGCGCCCGCGAGGGTTCGCGCTACACGGTGGACGAGGTGTTCTACTCATATCCCGGCGGCAAGTGCCAGGTGAAGCAGCATCGGCAGCGCCACGACGGCCAGCACACATGGGAAAAGCACGTGTTCAACGACTGCATCTACGACATGATGAGCATCTTTCTGCGGGCCCGTTCGTTCAATCCTACGGGCTGGAAGCGGGGCTACGACGTAGACTTCCGCATGGCCGACGGCAACAGCGTGAACCCCGCCAAGCTGCGCTACGAGGGAAAGGTGAACATCAAGGCCGACAACGGGCACACCTATCGCTGTCTGCAGCTGGCCTACATGGAGAACGAGAACAACGACGGCTATCGCCGAATCGTGGATTTCTATGTGACCGACGACTCCAACCACATCCCCGTGCGCCTCGACATGCACCTCAAATTTGGTAGTGCCAAGGCTTTCCTTGTGGGCATGCGGGGCATCAGAAACGCTGTGGGCGCTCAGGTGAGATAGCCTGTTTCCCATTTCCCCGGGGCTTTTTTCAAGCCCTCTCCCCTACTCCTTATGCGCGTCTCACCCTGCAGGTGGGGCGCGTTTTGCGTTTCTTGCGCCTGCTGCTTCCGCCATAGTGCCCTTCCTTTCCCAACTCTTGCATTGATCGGAGAGCCATAGTCACCCGGCGATTAATTCTTATGAAATAGTTTGAACCTACCTTCCCGTTCTGTCCCGAACTCCTCATCCCTTGTCCTTTTGGCTGAAAAACACGCAAAAATAGACTTTTCAGAAATGTCTATAAATCAGAGACTTGCGAAGAATGGATAATTGTTGGCTGGGCGATAAGGTAGTTTTTGCTCTGCGATTAGGCCGTTTTCGCATTGCGTTCTCTACCTTTTCATCATGCGTTAAGATAGAAATAGAGTTGCGAAAAGGGCCTAATCTTCGTCGCATCAGCGTGGAATCGGGATAGGAAAAGTATTTTCGGGCATGAAAAACGGGTATTCATGCCCCCTACTCCCCTATTCCGCGCCCAGACCATCTGGGCTTGAAACATCAATCTTTGGTGAAACATCACAACAAAAAAGGGTATCAGCCTGACTGGATTCAGGATGATGCCCTATGAAAAAATCGGGCTCACGCCATGATGTTTTGGCGGTGAGCCCGATAGGAGGATTGGCTAATCGGTGATCGATTTGATTTCTTGGAGGGTGATGTTGCCCACGATATCGATGATTTCGAGGGCGCCTTTGTCGGTGGTATAGAGCACATATTCGTATTTGCCACGGCCCAACGGCTGCATGTAGATGATGGTGTTGCTCGGCCCATCCTTATAGCGCATCACCTCTTCCCATGGGTGGCGGTTGTAGATGAGCACAGCGTCTTTGGAGATTTTGGCTATCAGCGCATGGCGCTCGCAGCTCATCACCTTCAGGTTGTCTATCTTCGAGGCGATCTTTTTGATGTTGTGGTTGCCCACGTTCATATTGGGCATGGCCCTGAACATGGCTTTCGACACCACCACTGTGGACACGCCTTGGGTGTTCTCATACTTTGTAAAGAGAGCGTTCTGGGCGTGGCTGGCGAGGCAAAAGACCGCTAAGAGGAGCATGACGATTGTTTTTTTCATAGTTAATTCTTTGTTTCAGTATTGTTCATCTTGTCTAATCCCTTGTTCAGGGCCATGGAGAATTTGGTCAATGCGCGGGCCGTCTCTCCGGCTGCATCCTTCGGATTATCGTAGGTTTCCTGCACATTGGCGTAGGGTGTGGCAGTGCTCTGTCGGTGGTTGAGCCAGGTGCCGAGAGAGATGAGCACCAGCAGGCTTGCCGCCATGCCTGCTATCCAGCGCAGACTCACGGTGCGTGCCTTGCGATTGGTCACCTTTTCCACGGTGTTCCACATCTCGATGCTATGGTCCAGTCGGGCTTCCAGCCCTTCGGGCACCTCGGCATCTTCGACAAACAGCTGGCAGAAGAGCTGTCGGTCGGCCTGCAGTTCTTCGGGCACGCTGCCGTCTTGGAAGAACCGTTTGAGCCGGGTCTCCTCTTCTCGGGTGGTTTCAGCGTCGTAAAACCGTGCAAGTGTCTGTTTGATTTCTTCTGTTGTCATGATGACATGTTTGTGAGATGATTATGTTCTAAGGCCGCTCAGCTTGTCTCTGACGGCCTTTCTGGCCCTGCTGAGGGCTACTCTGACGTTGACCGAATTGAGCCCCGTCTGGGCCTCTATTTCCTCGTAACTCAGGTTGTCGAGGTCGTGGAGGGTAATCACCAAGCGCTGTTTGTCGGGCAAGAGCGCTATGGCCTGTGCCACCATCGAGGCTTCCTGCTGCTGTTCCAGCTCCATGCTGGCGTCGCGCTCGGTGTGCAATTGATGCTCCTCGGGCTCCTCGTCGTTCTCCTGGAGATGCTTTTTGCGATGCTGATCGTAGTAGAGATTGCGCAACGTCGTTACGGCAAAGGCTTCTGCATTGTCGGGTACCTTGAGGTCATCTCGCTTCGTCCACAGTCGCAACAGCGCATCCTGAACGAGGTCTTCAGCTTCCTGTTGATTGCCTGTCAGTCGCCATGCCGCAGCATACATGCGGCGATGACAGGGTAGAAAAATCTTTTTGAAGTCGGAGGCATCCATCCTTTATGATTAATAGACGTAAGATTAGGGTTTTCGTTACAATGTTTTTTGAATAAGAGGAGTTAAAGGAGTTAAGGAGATGGGGAGTTAAGACATTACCCAGGAAATACCACGGCAACATACAATTGTCTTAACTCCACAACTCCTTAACTCTTCATCTCCCATCTAATCAGATTTCCTCATCCCCAAACGGCTGTGCGGAGATGCAGCGAATGTTCTTTTCGAGCTGGGCCACGCTGCTGGCACCTACCAGCACGCTGGTAATGCCCGGCTGGTGAAGAACCCATGCCAGCGCCATCTCGGCCAGCGTTTCCTGGCGCGAGGAGGCAATGCCGTTGAGACGATTGAGGTAGGCGAGGAGCTCGGGAGTGAGCTGTTCCTGCTTCAAAAACTTGCCTTTGGCCATGCGACTGTCTGTGGGAACGCCGTTGAGATAGCGGTCGGTGAGGAGTCCTTGGGCCAAGGGCGAGAAGCTGATGAAGCCGATGCCCTGCTCGGCGCAGTAGTCCACGATGCCCTGTTCGATAGGCTCGCGGTGGAGCATATTGAGTTTTCCCTGATAGATGAGCAGGGGCACGTCGTGCGCCTTCAGGTATTCGGCACCCTTGCGGAGCGGTTCGAGCGGCCAGTTGGAGATGCCCACGTAGAGCGCTTTGCCCTGACGCACGATGTCGACGAGTGCCTGAAGCGTCTCCTCGATGGGCGTGTTGGGGTCGAAGCGGTGGCTATAGAACAGGTCTACATAGTCCAGATTCATGCGTTTGAGGCTCTGGTCGAGACTCGACATGAGGTATTTGCGCGAGCCCCAGCAGCCATACGGCCCCGGCCACATGTCGTAGCCGGCCTTCGACGAGATGAATAGCTCGTCGCGGTAGGGCTTGAAATCGTCTACCATGAGGCGCCCCATCGTCTCCTCGGCCGACCCGTAGGGAGGCCCATAGTTATTGGCAAGGTCGAAGTGGGTGATGCCATGGTCGAAGGCATAGTGCGTAATGGCACGCGAACGCTCATAGGGATCCACCCCGCCGAAGTTATGCCAGAACCCCAAACTGATCTTCGGGAGCAGCACACCCGACCGTCCACAGCGCTGGAACATCACCTCGCTGTTGTCGTATCGGGCCTCGTCGGCCTTATAAAACCCTTTTAAATCCATGTTGTGTCTCATTTCTTCCTGTCCTCCTTGATTAGGTTCAACAGATGCTCCACAGCCTCTTCCTCCGGGATATTCTTCTCCACGCAGACCTGTCCACGATAGAGCGACACCTTCTTGGGGCCGGCACCCACGTAGCCGTAGTCGGCATCGGCCATCTCGCCGGGACCGTTTACGATGCATCCCATGATGCCAATCTTCAGGCCTTTCAGGTCGGCGGTGGCCTCACGGATGCGTGCTATGGTCTCGCGCAGGTCGTAGAGCGTACGCCCACAGCCCGGACAGCTGATGTATTCTGTGCGGGTGGTGCGCAGTCGGGCGGCCTGCAGGATGCCGAACGAGGTCTCCTCGATGGCATCGTAAGAGATGTTTCCCTCGTTCATGAGCCAGATGCCGTCGGTCAATCCGTCGATCATCAGGGCGCCCATATCGGCTGCAGCCTCCAGCTGGAACTCCTCCTTGTCGCCCAATCGGTACATCTGGGCGAAGACCACAGGGTTATTCACGCCCGCCGTCATCATCTCATGCACCAGCGCCCGCTGCTCTCCGAGACGGTTCTGATGGTTGCTTGTAGAGACTACCACCACCTCGGGATGGGCCTTCAGGCAGGCCAGATACTCCTCGGCAGGAGTTCCAAACTGCACCACGAGGAACTTCACGGGAGCCTGAATCATCGCCACAAAGGGCATGGCCGATACCGGGAAGATGGGGAAGAGGCTTTTTCCGATAGCTTCCGACCATGCTTCGCAAATGGCAGCAGGTGCCGAACCGTCTTGCAACTCGGCGTAGAGGTTGAAGTCTACGATATATTTCTGACCCTTCTTCGGCGTCTCGGGCAACTCTGAGCCTACGTAGATGTAGTCGGCTTTGGGCTTGGCCGTCACCACCTTTACAGGAGTTTCAGCCTTGTTCTCATTCTTTTTCTCCGACATAATCACGATGGGCACATGGCGATCGCCAATGTTTCCCACCGCCGTAGTGGAGCGACGCTCTGGCTTCAACCAGTCGAAGCCCTCGTAGGCCTCACCGGGAACCATGAGGTGGCCGGCCTTCCGACCGATGTAATCCACCAAATGGCGGGCCACAGGAATCTCTGCTTCGGGTTCCTCGGAGAGCGACACGCGGATGGTGTCGCCTATGCCGTCGGCCAGAAGCGCACCGATTCCCACCGCACTCTTGATGCGACCGTCCTCGCCTTCGCCTGCCTCGGTCACGCCGAGATGCAGCGGATAATGCATATCCTCGCGGTCCATGGTCTCCACGAGCAGCCTCATGGAGCGCACCATCACTACCGTATTGCTGGCCTTGATGGAGATTACGACATCGGAGAACTGCTCTTTCTTGCAGATTCTAAGGAATTCCATGCAGCTCTCCACGATGCCTTCGGGCGTGTCGCCGTAGCGATTGCGGATGCGGTCGGACAGCGACCCGTGGTTCACACCGATGCGGATGGCCGTATGATGCTCCTTGCAGATGTTGAGAAAAGGCACGAAGCGCTCCTCAATCTTGCGGAGTTCCTGGGCATATTCCTCGTCGGTGTACTCCTGTTTCACAAACTTTCGGGCCGGGTCTACATAGTTGCCGGGATTCACGCGCACCTTATCGGTGAATCGTGCGGCCACGTCTGCCACATTGGGATTGAAGTGGACATCGGCCACCAGAGGTGTGGAGAATCCGTCGGCACGTATTCCGGCGTTGATATTCTCGAGGTTTTCGGCCTCACGGATGCCCTGCGTGGTGAGACGCACGAGCTCTCCTCCGGCCTTGATGATACGTTCAGACTGCGCCACGCAGGCCTCGGTATCATTGGTATCGGTCGTGGTCATCGACTGGATGCGTATCGGCTTGTCGGCTCCCATGTCGAGAGCGCCGATATGTACGAGCGAGGACTCGCGACGACGATAGTTGAATAGATCTATCATAACATTGGGTTGGGGTGAATATCCCCTTTTAATTACACTTGTATTCGTAGTCCTTGATGGCGGCAAGTTCGGCATTTGCCTTCTCAATCTTTGAGCCGAGGCCAGCCTTCCAGGCATCAATCTTCCGGGCAATTTCATCGTCTCCGAGGGCAATCATCTCCGCGGCGAGTATCGCTGCGTTCTGCGCGCCGTTCACTCCAACGGTTGCCACGGGTATTCCTGGCGGCATCTGGATGATGCTCAGCATAGCGTCGAGACCGTCGAGCATCCCTTTGATAGGCACACCGATGACCGGCAGTGGGGTAGAAGCGGCTATCACGCCCGGTAGGGCGGCAGCCATTCCGGCAGCGGCAATAATGACTTTGATGCCACGGCCCTTGGCATTCTTGGCGAAATTCTCTACGGCATCGGGTGTGCGATGTGCCGACAGGGCATTCACCTCAAACGGAATCTGCTGATCGTTCAGCCACTTACAAGCTTTTTCCATGACGGGCAGATCGCTTGTCGAGCCCATGATAATACTAATAATAGGTGTCATATCCTTTAAAATTTTAACTTATTTACTTTGAACTTTGAGGTTTGAACATTGAACTTTATGATTTGTTCCTTTGAACATGAAGCTTTGTTCCTTTGAACTTTGAGGTTTGAACATTGAACTTTAGCCGTCCGGTGAGGGAGGCTTTCGGTTGCAAAGTTTATATTTTATAGGCAATAACGTTTATCTCGATGCTCCACTATGCGGGGAGCTGCGCTTACTTTCCTTTGAACTTTGAGGTTTGAACATTGAACTTTAGCCATGCGGCGTGGGCACTTTCAACCTCCGAGCATACTTACATCCCCTCCTTTGGAGGGGTATGGGGAGGTTATAGTGGCCTTGGGAAGGGCAGGCTATATGATCATCCAAAAACCTGCTACCATGCCCACGAGGAAGCCGGCGACCACCTGTGTGAGCGTATGCTGGCGCAGAATCATGCGACTCGACCCCACCATGCCGGCGATGATGAGGATGATGCAGAACCACCACATAGGGTTAAAGGCAAACAACATGGAGAAGGCCAGTAGCGCTCCCTCGAAGCCGCCGATAGCCGCCGTGTGGGTAGAAATCTTCCACCACACGTTGATGATGGCGCAAACCACCTGGATGAGGAGCGCTGCCACGAGGATATTGGCCATGAACTGCGGGATGCGCATCACGGTCATGAGGTAGTAACAGCCGAAATAGCAGAGTATAGCAATGATATATGGCACCATGCGCCGCTCCTTCTGACCAATCTCCAACGTAGACCAGCCCTGATAACGGCGGTATCCATGGATGAGCAGGGTAGGGAGAAGGATGGTGAACAGGTAGACCATGGTGAGCACCATGAGCTTGTATTGCCATGGCATGAGGCTCATGTAGCTGAAGATGAACAGGGCGATGAGCCCCACGAGAGGCAGGTAGAACGGCGTGAAGAGCATGCTCATCACCCGCGCTGCCAGTATAATGTTCTTTTCTTTCATATTCGGTGCATCTGCAATGCGTATTATCCTTTTCTCAATCGGGCTACCGGAATGCCCAGCTGCTCGCGGTATTTGGCTATGGTGCGGCGGGCGATGGGGTAGCCGAGGCGCTTCATCTCGGCGGCGAGGGCATCGTCGCTGAGCGGCTTGCCCTTGGCTTCCTGACCGATAAGTTCCTTGAGCGCCAGCTTGATCTTGCGCGTAGACATCTCCTCGCCGTCCTTGGTCACATAGCTGTCGGTAAAGAAGAATCGCAACGGGAAGGTGCCCCAGCGAGTCTGCGCATACTTCACGTTGCTCACGCGCGATATGGTCGATATGTCGAGCCCGGTCTTCTCGGCAATGTCTTTCAGGATCATGGGACGCAGATCGGCCTCGTCTCCGTCCTGGAAAAACTTCTTCTGCCACTGGATGATGGCCTTCATCGTGACGTAGAGCGTATGGCGGCGCTGCTTCACGGCCTCGATATAGCCCTGTGCCTTCTCCACCTTCTCCTTGGCATAGAGCAGGGCTTCCTTCTCCTGCCGGTTCATCTGGTGGCGGTTGGTCTTATAGGTGTTGACCATATCGGTAAACGACGGCGACACCTTCAGCTCGGGAATGCGGCCGCGGTTGATGCTGAACGTCACGTTGCCTGCATCGTCTGTGTCGACCACAAAGTCGGGCGTTATCTGCTGCGTGTTCCTGCCGAGGGTCTCGCCGAGTGCTGCTCCGGGCTTGGGATTGAGCTTGCGCAACTCCTGCTGTACGATGGAGGCCTGCTCATCGGTGAGTTGCAGCGCCACGGCTATCTTGTCCCAATGCTTCTTGGTGAACTCTTCGAAGTGGTCTTCAATCACCTCTTGCATCAGTTCCTTGAGCCTTCCGTCGGGCCTCCGCTCTATCTGGAGGAGCAGACACTCCTGCAACGACCGTGCGCCGATGCCCGCGGGGTCGAAGCCCTGCAGCTTGCGGAGCACGCGCTCGATATCCTTTTCCTCTACGTCAATATTGTGATACACAGCCAGTTCGTCGGCAATGTCGTCGAGATTCTTGCGCAGCAGTCCGTCGTTGTCGAGCGATCCGATGATATATTCCATCACATCCTGCTCCTGCTCGGTGAGTTCAAGCACCCCCATCTGCTCCTTGATCTTGTCGTAGAACGATGTGGTGTCGCCCCATACTATCTCTTCATAGTCGGCGTCGGGGTTGCTCTGCGTGCCCATGCGCACGTCGGGCGAGGGCAGTTCGTCGTCGCTTCCCAGACTCTCTAAGGCGTTGTCGAGCGCCTCCTCGCGCTCCTCACGCTCGGTTTTCTCCTCAAACAGTTCCTCCTCACCCTCGCCACTGCTGTCGCTCTCGTCGCTCGTCATGCCGTCGGCCGTGTCGAAATCGTCGCGCGTCTCCTCCAGAGCGGGGTTGTCGTCGAGCTCCGTGAGCACATTCTCCTCCAGTTCTGCCAATGGCATCTCCAGCAACTTCACCTGCAACATCTGCTGTTGCGAGAGGCGCTGTTGCTGCACTTGCTGTTGGGTCTGGGTCTGAATGAGTTTCTGTGGCATGGCTTGGGTGGCCCCGCGGGGGCGTTATTTCCAGTAGGCTTTGAGCTGGGCGGCCAGTGCAGAGAGCTTCTCGGGCGGTTCGTTACCAAACCGTTTCCATATCTGCATGCACGGCGTGAGCAGCGGGTGAATCATAATGTCTTCGTGGGAGAGTAGGGGGTCGCAGAATCGGAACACCTCCATCACGTCGGTCACCTCCTCGGGCGTGGAGCGGATGCGGCGGGCGAGCTCCACCACCTCGGGCGTCTCCTTGACCATGGTGTCGGGCACGAGCCTGAAATAGAGGTCGAGCATCATGATGAGCTTGGCAGGCGTGAGCGGGTCTTCGCCCTCGGCTCCGGGCACAGGCTTAAAGTCTCGCTCCCACGACTCGTTGACTTCCACCCCGGCGTAGAACTCGTCGGAGTTGCCAAACCCGCTCATCTCCCGGAGCAGTCGCACGGCGCGCGAGAGTTTCTTGGGCCGTGTTGCATATTTCTCCCACAGCTGTTGGATGCGCGGCGTGTCGAGTTGGCGTAGCCTGAACATCTGCCGATAGAGATAGTCGGGGGCGATGTGCAGTTCCAGCGCGAGGTCTACGAGGCCGCGGCTGTACAGAGGCTTCACGCCCTGCGGCCGTTTCAGATAGAGTTGCATGAGGAGCAGCCAGTATTCATCATGCCATAACGTCTGTTTTGCCATAACGATTTTCTTCTGAGGTTATACCCTTTTTGGAGCCTTTCAGCGTGTGGGATTATCTTCTGCAAATATACACTTTTATGCGATAACCGCCAAAACATTGCCATGATTTGTGCTGGGGGCATGGAAATAAGTTTGTCGCTCCGCCTCCGTCCCTGCCTCGCTGTTCCCCATTCCCCTCGCCATTCTCGGATGGTTTGCTCGCGTTTCTGCTGTGGATGATACGAAAACTACAAATAAAATTTATCTTCTTGTGCTCGCAGCTTCGGCTTCTTAACCACAGATTTCACGAATCTCACAGATGATTTAGATATTATATGTAGCTATCAACCATTTTTTGGAACCACTGATTCCACTGATTTCACGGATATTGGGTGGTGTCGCCACACCACTGATACCACGGAGCCGCAAGCGGCTTCGGATTTCACGGATGATGGACGGGACAGAAACCAGTGAAGGCTGGGGCAGAAACCAGTGAAGGCTGGGGCAGAAACCAATGAAGGACGAGGCAGAAACCTGTGATGGACGGGGCAGAAACCAGTGAAGGCTGGGCAGAAACCAGTGAAGGCTGGAGCAGATACCAGTTATGATTGTGGCAGGAACCGTTTGTTCGCCATAACGCTTGGCGTTGCATTTTAGCCTTTCTTTCCAATCTCCTTACCTAATAACCCGCCCCTCACGTCCATCATCTGTACCATCCGTTACTCGCGAGAGCGAGTCTGTGAAACCCGTGGTGATGGGCCACCCACGCGCCAGCCATCTGTGAAATCCGTGTCATCCGTGGTTTCATAAGACAAGGAATCCCCGTACTGAAGGCCTATATTATCTGTGAAATCCGTGCCATTCGTGGTTTCATACAACAGAAATACGTCACGAACAGAATTGAAATCGAAGGAGGAATCAGAAAATTTCGTGGAGTCAAAGGACCTTGGTTTTTTGGCCTTTATTAGCTATTCTCAAGGTTGGCAGACTAAAGGGAATACAATAAAAGGGCAAGGAAGCCAGAGGTTATCGGCTTCCTTGCCCTACGAATTCCTATGAGGGAGAGGGGGTGGGAGAGGGAGAAGAGGCTACTCGTAGATGCCCCTCTGCACCATTTTATGGCTGTCCCACGGTGCGGGGGCACCACCGAGATACTGGTGGAACCACTCCAAATGGGCATTATAATATAGTGGCATCGACCTCAAACCACTGGGCCAATGGCCGTCGTTGTCGAAGATGATGAGGCGGGAAGGTATGCCGAGCGTCTGCAGCGTGGTGAAATATTGCAGGCTCTGGTTGTAGCTCACTCGGTAATCGCGCTCTCCGGTGATGATGAGCGTGGGCGTGGCGAAGTTCTTCACATACTCCGACGGACTCCACTTCTTATACAACGGCGAGTTCCAGGGCTGGCCCTCGAGCTCGAAATTGGGGAACCAGAGCTCCTCGGTGGTGCCCCATTTGGAGCTGAGGTCGAAGATTCCCATCATCGATACGAAGCACTTGAAGCGCTTGGTCTGGCCCTGCAGCCAGTTCATGAAATAGCCGCCGTAGCTCCATCCCATAGCGCCCATGCGCGTGGAGTCTACATACGACAGCTGCGCGAGGGCGTCGGTCACCTTCATCACGTCCTCATACGGCCGGCCTCCCCATGATCCACTGATGCCGCGGCAGAACTTCTGACCATAGCCTGTGGACCCGTGGGGGTTAGGATAGGCCACCACATAGCCTGCGGCGGGGTAGACCTGCCAGTCGGCGCGATAGCTGTCCATCCACTGCATCTGCGGTCCTCCGTGCACGTTGATGACGAGCGGATACTTCTTCGAGGGGTCGAAGCCATGAGGTTTCACGATGAACACCTCCACGGGGTCGCCGTCGGCGCCAGTCACCCACATCGCCTCCGACGGGCGGAAGTCTACCGCAGCCAGTAGGCTGTCGTTGAGATGGGTAATTTGCTCCTCCTTCATAACTTTCTGGCGAGGCTTTCCAGCCGCGAGGCTCCGGTTGGTCTTATAGAGCTCGCTGGGCTTGCCCGTCGAGGAATAGGTATAATAGAAGTTGCCCATGGGGTCGAAATCGAAGCTCGAAATGGCACGATCGGCAATGACCTTGGCTATCTCGCCGTCGGCCAGTCTCACCTGATAGAGTGGCTGATAGCCCTTCTCCTGTCCGAGGAAGAAGATGCTCTTGGAGTCGGGCGCCCACTTATAGTCTTCCACCCAATTGTCGAACGACTCGGTGAGCACACGCTTCTGGCCCGTCTTCCGGTCGTAGAGACCGAGTACGAATCGGTCGCTCTCATAGCTCGGAACGCGCTGGAAACGGTAGGCTATATAGCGTCCGTCGGGGCTGTACTGCGGGCTGCCGTCCCATGCCTTGTTCTCCGATGTGATGTTGCGAGCCTCTCCTCCGCTGACGGGCACTATCCAGAGGTCGCAGTTGGTCGATGCCTCGGGATGGTCGTCGTGGTTGCTCAGATAGCATATTTCCTTGGAATCGGGCGAGAACACGAATCCCGTGGGACCGCTCGGAGAGAATACCGGGCTATGGAAAGCGCCGGGCGTGACATCGGTATAGGTCTTGGTGGTGAGGTTGTAGACTATGATATGCCAGTATTTGCCATCGGCATACTCCGTCCAGTGGCGCACGAAGAGCTTGTCGGAGATATGTGCCTGTATGGGGTTCTTGGCCTTGCGGTCGTAGGCTTCCTTGTTGGCCTTGCCGTCGGCACCACCTATTTCGGGCAGCACTTCGGCTGCAAAGGCAATGAGATTGCCGTCGGGCGACACGGTTGCGGCCTGCACGCCGAGGGCGTAGTCGGTGATTTTCTCCGTGCGGCCGTTCCCATACTTGTAGAGTTGGGTAGTACCGTCGGCATAAGAAAGGTAGTAGAGGCTTTTGCCATCCTGCGACCAAGCGGGCGAGAAACTCTTGTTGTCGGTCGTAATCTGGCGCGGTTCGCCCAGCTTGATGCCTTTCTTGCCCAAAGACATCGGTGTTCTCACCACGATGTTGCTATACGACTTCTGTGCTTTGAGATCCTGACGGCTCATGCCGTAGGCGAGAGCGCCGTCGCGGGAGACGGCAGGAGACGATGCGCTCTTGATGCGGTAGACATCCTCCACCGTATAGGCGCGCTTCTGAGCCATAGCGGGCAACATGGCGAGCATGGCTAAAGAGAAAATCAATGTCTTTTTCATTGTGATAGAATTAATGGTTACAAAGATATGTTTTTTTCCATCTTTCACCAACCATAATGGCCATTATTTTCTACAGATACTATGCGAAAGAGGCAAAGTGCGACAAAAAAGTGTAAAGTTTTAATCCTGAATTGTAAAAAGATAAGAATGGTGTAGTATAAGTGTAATTACTTGATAATAAGAATAGTGTGTGTTATTCAGTTAAAAGATAATGTCTCTATCTCTATCAAAATATCGGAGAGGATTACTAAAAGAGACAGAATAGGCAGCGCGGCCCAGATTTTAAGGCTGATTTGATGGGATGGGTAGCCTGGTAGAAGCGGTAGTTTACTCAGACTGGTAAGAACTTTCTGACTGGTCCGACTGGTCTGACTGGTCTGATCAAGCACAAAGAATGAGCAGAAAAGAAAATAGGTAGCACCGCTCGTTGAAGTGCTACCTATTCTGTTAGAAGTTCACGCCGAAGTCCAGATTCAGGCATCCTGTGCGCGTGTCCTCGAAGTCGTAGTGCCCCACATTGGCCAAGCCGATGTCGTAGCTCACACCGAGATAGAGCATCTGGAAGCTCACACCGCAGCCCACTTTCAGTCCACCGTCGAAGCGGCGGAAGCTGCTCGATGCGTCGTTGTCGAAGCTGGAGTAGGCCTGTCGGTCGCCATAGTCCTTGATTTTTCCGCTTACTCCGAGGGCCAGATAGCCTCCTGCAAACGGCTCTATGCTCACGCCGGGCGAAGCATAATACTTATATTTGAGCAGCAGCGGCACTTCGAGATAGTTGAGTCCGTAGGTGAACCTACTGCCCTGATAGTTGCTCTTGCCGCCCTTCTCGGTGTAGTAGAGTCCGCTTTCGAAGAAGAGAGGAGCAGTGGGAGCAATCTGTGTGCCCACCACAAAGCCCACGTTGAGGCCCGTCTTGGCGTCGGTGGCATCGAGGGCAGGTGCATCAGAGTGTACCGTGGCCACGCCGAGGCCCACGCGGAAACCGTAGTAGGTGTTGTGGTAGCGCGGATAGGCACTGTGCATGATACGGCCGGCGGGTCGGCCATAGTAGCCCGAACGTCTGCTGGGCGGTATGGGCCGCCCGTCAGGATAATATTGGGCCGAGGCCGACGCGACGGTCAGCACGGCCAAACAAGATAGCAAAAACTTCTTCATAACACTCTCTTATTAAGTTACTTTGGCAAAAATAGTGTTTCTTTGCCTATGTTCCAAATGGAAATTGCCTATTATGCCATAGGCATTTCCCTATAAATTCCTCTCGTCGTCCTGCCGCATCCCCTGTGCGGGGTGCAGCTTGGTCACATGGCATGAGACAGGCTTCAACCCTTTGCCGAATCACTATTCTGTTGAGATTATTCAGCAATTATTCCCGTTTTCAGCCTTCTTGCTCCAGCCGCCGCAGCGAGATGTTTTCGCCATTTCGCACTCTTTTTCCTCTTTTTCCTACTCCATTTTCCTCCTCCACCACCCTTTTCTCCTTGCCTTTAGGCCCTTTTCGCGTCGCTATCTCACCTCTTTCGCCTCGCCTTAAGGCTGGTTTCGCATGGCCATTAGGTACTAATCGTCTGGCGAAAACATACTAATCGCGTCGCTCCAAAATCCCCCTCTTTCACAACTTCCTCATTATCAGCCTTTTCAAAAATACCTCGTTTTTGCTCCATTTCCTCCTCTCGCCCCTCCCATTACGCATATTCTTCCATTGCTTTGGCCCAAACTTCAAATTCTTTCAACATCATTTTTCACCACAGATTCCACGAATTCCACAGATGTTTTCTGCCTTTTGCATAGCGTTTTATTGGGTTTTGAAACCACGAATTTCACGAATTCCACAGATGTTTTCTGCCTTTTGCATAGCGCGTTATTGGGTTTTGAAACCACGAATTTCACGAATTCCACAGATGTTTTCTGCCTTTTGCATAACGTTTTATTGGGTTTTGGAACCACGAATTTCACGAATTCCACAGATGTTTTCTGCCTTTTGCATAACGTGTTATTGGGTTTTGGACCACGAATTTCACGAATTCCACAGATGTTTTCTGCCTTTTGCATAGCGTGTTATTGGTTTTAGAACCACGAATTTCACGAATTTCACAGATGGCTGGCGCGTGGCTGAGCCATCACCACGGGTTTCACTGACTCGCTCTCGCGAGTAACGGATGGCACAGATGATGGACGGGAGGAGCGAGTTATTAGGTGGGGAGATAGAAAAGAAAGGCTTAAATGCAACGCCAAGCGTAATAGCGCACAAACGGTTTCTGCCCCAATCATAACAGGTTTCTGCCCCGTCCATCATCCGTGAAATCCGAAGCCGCTTGCGGCTCCGTGGAATCAGTGGTGTGGCGACGCCACCTAATATCTGTGAAATTCGTGTCATCCGTGGTAAAAAAAGATAGGAAGTCGCCATTTATAAAGCCTATTTTACCTGTGAAATTCGTGTCATCCGTGGTAAAAAAAGATAGGAAGTCGCCACTATAAAGCCTATTTTACCTATGAAATTCGTGTCATCCGTGGTAAAAAAAGATAGAAAGTCGCCACCTATAAAGCCTATTTTACCTATGAAATTCGTGTCATCCGTGGTAAAAAAAGACAGGAAGTCGCCACCTATAAAGCCTATTTTTTCCTGTGAAATCAGTGTCATACAAGGTGAAAAAGGGCTTGGGGGTAGAATCAACAAGACATGATTCTCCCCCTAAGCCTACATAGTCGTCCATTCACTGACGCCAGCCTCACCCCCGCTCACAGCAGGGTGAGGAGCTCGCGCATGCCCTCGGAGGCGCCCTTCTGGATGTGACGGAAGTTGGACATCGCGGAGAAGTTCACCGGGTTGGGGTCTATGAGGTAGATGGGACAGCCCGGGCGGGTGTAACGCACCAGCCCCGCGGCAGGATAAACATTGAGCGACGTGCCGATGATGACGAAGATGTCGGCCTTGGATGCCTCACGGGCGGCAGGCTCGAGCATGGGCACACTCTCGCCGAAAAACACGATGAATGGTCGCAGCAATGAACCATCTGCTGCCTTCGTGAGCGGCTCCACGTCGGACGATTCGGGCGTGAGCTGCTGGATATACCGGCTGTCGTAGGGGTCGACGGAGGAGCACACCTTGGAGAGTTCGCCGTGCAGGTGGATCACGTTGTGCGATCCTGCGCGCTCGTGCAGGTCGTCCACGTTCTGCGTGAGCACCGCGATGTCGTAGTTGTTCTCCAGCTGTGCGATGAGCCGATGGCCCTCGTTGGGCTGGGCATCCCATAGTTTCCGGCGCAGCATGTTGTAGAAATTGGTCACCAACACCGGGTCGGCCTCCCAGCCCTCGTGCGATGCCACCTGCTCCACGGGATAGTTTTCCCACAGTCCGTCGTTACCGCGGAAAGTCTTGAAGCCGCTTTCCACCGACATGCCTGCGCCCGTGAGGAATACAATTTTCTTCTTCATAGCTTGATGATTGGTGAATGTTATATTTGTACAAAAATAGTATTTTTTTGGCAATATAGGCCTTGCAAACGATTAAAAATAGTATCTTTGCGCATTAATTATAAAATCAAAGATTACAGAATGGATAAAGTAAGTTACGCTTTGGGCATGAGCATAGGTCATCAGCTCCAGCAGATGAATGCCACAGAACTGAATGTAGACGACTTTGCGCAGGCCGTGAAGGATGTGTTTGCCGGCCAGGCAGCATTGACAGACGGCGAGGCACAGACCGCCGTGCAGACATTCTTCGAGCAGAAGGCAGAGGAGCAGGCCAAGGAAGCCAAGTCCAGCGGCGCAGACTTCTTGGCCGAGAACGGCAAGAAAGAGGGTGTGGTGACACTGCCCTCAGGACTTCAGTATCAGGTGTTGCGCGAGGGCAACGGCAAGCAGCCCAGTGCTACCGACCAGGTGGAATGCCACTATGAGGGTATGCTCATCAACGGACAGGTGTTCGACAGCAGCTATCAGCGCGGCGAAACCGCTACGTTTGGCCTCAACCAAGTGATTGCAGGCTGGACCGAGGGACTGCAGCTCATGCAGGAAGGTGCCAAGTATCGCTTCTTCATCCCCTACACGCTCGGCTATGGCGAGCGCGGTGCGGGGCAGTCGATTCCTCCCTACGCCACCCTCATCTTCGACGTGGAGCTCATCAAAGTGAAATAAATCAATACAGATAAAAAATCATTAAACCAATGAAAAGTTTGAAAGTTTTAGCCGCAATGGCTATCGCTGCCGCCACGTTCAGTGCCTGCGGTAACTCATCAACCCCCAAGGCCGACCTGAAGACCGACGTAGATTCTATGAGCTATGCCATCGGACTGGTGCAGTCGCAGTATGTTCGTCAGGCCATCCAGCAGGGTCAGGTCATCGACACTACCTACATGGACGAGTTTGTGAAGGGTATCAACGAAGGTGTGAATGCCGGCGACGACAAGAAGAAGGCTGCCTATATCATGGGTCTCCAGGTAGGTCAGCAGTTGTCTACACAGCTCGTTAAGGGTATCAACCACGAGGTTTACGGTGCCGATTCCACCAAGACCATCTCTCTGAAGAACCTGCTCTCTGGCTTCATCACAGGCGCCACAGGCAAGAAGGGACTCTTCACCACCGAGGCTGCCAATCAGATTGCACAGACCAAGATGGAGGCTATCAAGAGCAAGACCATGATGAAGGAGTTTGGTCCCAATAAGGAAGCCGGTGAGAAGTTCCTCGCCGACAACAAGAAGAAGCCGGGTGTGGTGACACTTCCCTCAGGTCTTCAGTATAAGGTTATCAAGGAAGGCAAGGGCGCTATCCCTACAGATACGACCACGGTAAAGGTGAACTACGAGGGCCGTACCATCGACGGTAAGGTGTTCGAGAGCTCTTACACCAACGGCCAGGGCCCCGTTTCTATCCAGCCCAAGCAGTTCATCCCCGGATGGACAGAGGCCCTTACCCACATGCCCGAGGGCTCTGTATGGGAGGTTTACATCCCGCAGAACCTGGCTTACAAGGAGCGTCAGGCCGGCCAGATTAAGCCGTTCTCTACCCTTATCTTCAAGATCGAACTCATCAAGGTAGGCAAGTAATCGCCCGCCAACCCATCAAGACCCCTCCATCTGGGCCCATCGGCCACGAGGAGGGGTTTTTCTTTGAATCCCAAAACAATAAAACAATATTGAAATGAAGAAGATTCTTTTGACGGCTGTGGTCATCATGGCCGGTGCTGTGCTTACCTCTGCCCATGCCGATGGTAAGAAAGACAAGAAAAAGAAGCAGGCCACGACCGAGGCCGTGAAGCCTGTGGTGCTCGCCTCGCCGGCCGATTCGCTGAGCTATGCGGCCGGATATGCTGCCACGCAGGGCCTCATGGCCTATCTGCAGCAGCAGCTTCACGTAGACACCGCCTACATGTCGGAGTTCGTGCGCGGCTACCACGAGTCTATCTCCAAGGCTAAAGACCCTGCCTATGCCGCCTATGTGGCCGGCACGCAGATAGCCGAGCAGGCTCGTTCGCGCATCCTTCCCGGCATGGGACAGGAGCTTTCGGGTACCCCCGACTCCCTCCGCGCCGAGCTGTTTCATGAGGGTTTCCTCGCTGGCGTGCAGGGCAACACCTCTATCTACAATGAGCAGGCAGCCCGAAAGCTGTTCGACGAGAAGGTGAAGACCATCAAGGAGGCCAAGGATGCCGCCCAGAAGGCCGAGAACGAAGCATGGCTCAAGTCCAACGCTACGAAGCCGGGCGTGGTGGTTCTGCCCTCCGGACTTCAATATAAAGTACTCACTGCCGGCAACGGACCAAAGCCAACGGCCGACCAGACGGTAGATGTCATCTATGAAGGAAAGACCATCGACGGCAACATCTTCGACGCAACGTCGCGCCACGGCGGCAAGAAAACCGACAGTTTCCGTTGCAACCAGGTGATCAAGGGATGGACCGAGGCCCTCACCAGCATGCCCGTGGGCAGCAAATGGGAGATTTATATTCCCCAGGAACTGGCCTATGGCGAGCGCCAGGCCGGCCAGATCAAGCCCTTCTCGACACTCATCTTCACCGTCGAGCTGGTGGGAATCCAGCCCAGCGAGGCCCCTGTCGCGGCCGATGCCAAGGCTAAAGCCAGTAAGCCGACAGCTGCAAAGCCCGCTGCCAAGGCCCGCCGCAAGTAGTCTTCAGCCTGTTCCGGATGGCCGGAGCAGCCTGAAAAGTCTGACCTGTCGGACTGGTCCGACCTGTCAGACCAGTCTGATTTTACCCCGATCAGTCCCTTGGGCTATAACAAAATGCACGGATATGATAAAATATCCGTGCATTTTGTTGCCCGTATCATTTAATTTATCTACTTTTGCTACTGATTGAAAAACAGATAGATAAAGTTTTGACATGGAAAAAATCGATAACTTAGACAAGAAGATCCTTTCGATACTATCAAAGAATGCGCGCATTCCGTTCAAGGATGTAGCTGCTGAGTGTGGTGTATCCCGTGCTGCCATCCACCAGCGTGTGCAGCGACTCATGGAAGCAGGAGTAATCACCGGCAGTGGCTTCGACGTCAATCCGAAGAGCCTCGGCTACAGCACCTGCACCTATGTAGGCCTCAATCTTGAGCGCGGATCAATGTACAAGGAGGTGGTGAAACGCCTGCTCAACATCCCCGAAATCGTGGAATGCCACTTCACCACAGGCTCCTACACCATGCTTGTCAAGGCTTATGCCCGCGACAATGAGCAGTTGATGGACCTTCTGAACAACAAGCTCCAGACCATTTCGGGTGTGGTTTCGACCGAGACCCTTATCTCCCTTGAGCAGAGTATCAAGCGCGAGATACCCGTTAGTTTCGAAGAAGTATGAACCATTTTGACATCGACGCGCATCTGAACCAGTTCTATGCGCAGTTCCCTGAAGCCGATCATCAACCGATAATCGGCATAACCGCTAATTATACTGACGGAGATGCCACCCTCAGAGCAGCCTATTATGACCAGGTGGTGCGTGCCGGAGGCACTCCCGTCATTATCCCGCCGCTCGCCAATGAGGCGGCCATCATCAACACATTGGACCATCTCGACGGTCTGATTCTCACCGGCGGAGGCGACTACAACCCCCTCTGGGCCGGCGAAGAACCTGTGAAAGGCCTGGGCAATATCAACGCCAAGCGCGACCTCCCCGAGCTCCTCATCACCCGACTGGCCTTCAACCGCCAGATTCCAATGCTCGGCATCTGCCGCGGCATCCAGACTTTGGCCATGGCTTTGGGGGGAAAGGTGGAGCAGGATATAGGCAGACCCACCCCAGCCCTCCCTGTTGGGAGGGGGAAGGAGCAGCCTGCTGCCCCCATGCTCAAGCATTCGCAGGATGCCGACCGCAGCGAGGTGACCCACTCGGTGACCTTTGAAGCCGACAGCTATCTGGCCGAAATCTATCAGGGTATTGACTCCCCCTCCCCTGCAGGAGAGGGAAAGGGAAGGGTCATCTATGTCAACTCCTTCCACCACCAGGCGGTGGCCGATCCGGGAAAGCGGTTCCGCGTCACGGCAAAAGCGCCCGACGGAGTGATCGAGGCCATCGAGAGCGCAGAATATAAACCCATCCTTGGCGTGCAGTGGCACCCCGAATGGTTGGAGGAAGAGGGACTGAAGCTCTTCCAATGGCTCGTTGGGCGCGCCCAGAACTTCTATGTGGCGAAGCAGCTCCACGACCGCGTGCTCACCCTCGACACCCATTGCGACACTCCGATGTTCTTCCCACAGGGCGTGCAATTCGACCAGCGCGACCCGCGAATACTCTACGATCTCCACAAGATGACCGAGGGACGACAAGACGCTGTCATCATGGTGGCCTACCTGCCGCAGCCTAAACTCGGAGAGCAGTTCTCCTCGAAGGTCGACATTGCGGGCATCATCAAGCACAATCCGCACCTCAAAGACATCACCACGCAGCTCTCGCCCACCGAGTATGCCGACCTCATCTTCGACAAACTGGAGCAGATTGTCGACAAGAACAGCCGCTACATCAGCATCGCCCGCACCCCCGTGGACCTCTATGAGGATAAGCGCAAGGGCCGCAAGTCTATCATGTTTGGCATCGAAAACGGCCTCGCGCTCAACCACGACCTATCGAATGTGCGCCACTTTGCGCAGCGCGGCGTGGTGTATATCACACTCTGTCACAATGGCGACAACGACATTTGCGACAGCGCTCGGGGCAGCAACATGCACAACGGCGTATCGCAATTCGGCGAGAAAGTGATCCACAGGATGAACGAGGAGGGCATCATGGTCGACCTGAGCCATGCTTCGGAGAAGTCGTTCTACGACGCATTGGCCATCAGCCGCACCCCCATCGTGTGCTCCCACAGCAACAGCCGCGCCCTCTGCGACGTGCTGCGCAATCTCACCGACGACCAGATGCGCGCCCTGGCCAATAAGGGCGGCGTGGCCCACACCACGTTCTATCCCGGCTTCCTTCGCAAGGGCAGCGAGGCTTCGGTACTCGACGCCATCGACCATCTGGAGCATGCGATAGAGGTGATGGGCATCGACCACGTGGGAATAGGTACCGATTTCGACGGCGACGGCGGCATACGCGGCTGCGCCGACGCCTCCGAGCTCATCAATTTCACCCTCCATCTGCTGCGCCGCAAGTATAGCGAGCAGGACATCCAGAAGATTTGGGGCGGCAACTGGCTACGCGTCATGTCGATGGTGCAGGCTTCCCGCAAGTCTTGAACTCCCCTTTGTTTTAATCAATAGCATCAACCAATGAGAAAACCAATGAAGATATTCATAGGCGTGGCTATGTTGGCCATCGCAGGCATCTTTGCTACCGGCGTCTATCATGGCTGGCGCGACGCTGCCAGAAACAGCGATCCCTCCCTCGACGATACCGACGACACGGAGAAAGTGGAGCCTGTGGGTCCACAGTTCAACGCCGACTCTGCCTACGCCTTCACCAAGGCCCAGTGCGACTTCGGGCCGCGCGACATGAACTCCAAGGGCCACGAGCAGTGCCTGGAGTGGATTGTGGCCAAGTTCAGGCAGTATGGTTGCAAGGTGAAGACCCAGAAAGCCGACCTCAAGGGCTACGACGGTACCGTGCTCCACAGCACCAACATCATGGCTATGTATAACCCCGAAGCCACCACGCGCATCATGTTCTGCGCCCATTGGGACTCTCGTCCATGGGCCGACAACGACCCCGACTCCACCAATTGGCGCAAGCCCATCCTCGCTGCCAATGATGCAGCCAGTGGCGTGGCGGTGATGCTGGAGATGGCCCGCCTGCTGCAGGCCTCCTCAACACCTAACACCTCCCACCCAACACCTGCCCTCGGCGTTGACTTCGTGTGCTTCGACGCTGAAGACTGGGGCACTCCCCAGTGGGCCAATCAGCCCGACGACGCCAACTCATGGGCCCTCGGCGCCCAGTATTTCTCGGCCAATCTGCCCCAGGGCTATGCCCCGCGCTACGGCATATTGCTCGATATGGTGGGCGGACAGGGTGCGCAGTTCTACCGCGAAGGCATGTCGCTGCAGTTCGCCCCGGAGATAGTGAAGAAGGTGTGGCGTGCCGCCCGCAAGGCCGGCTATGGCTCCTACTTCCCCAAGAGCGACGGCGGCATAATCACCGACGACCATGTTCCCGTGAACCAGGTGGCCAAAATACCCTGCATCGACATCATTCCCTACTATCCAGACTGCCAGCAAAGCTCCTTCGGACCTACCTGGCACACCCTCGCCGACGACATGGAGCACATCGATAAGAATACGCTTAAGGCCGTGGGACAGACCATGATACAGGTCATTTTCACCGAGAAATAGCCTCCGCCACGCCCTGCCGATTGTCAAGATAGTTCTGAAAAATCGGAGCAGAAAATATTTTTAATCTGGAAAATCCATAGCGGTTTTTCAGCCCCCAGATGCCCCTCGCAGTGGCATTCCATAGAGAAGGGCTTGCGATAACTACCTCATCGCAAGCCCTTCTCTATGCTTTCGTCCTGCCTCAACGCCCTCTTCGCACCCTCAAAAATGCGCCATTTCATCGTCATAAGGCCCTTTTCATCGCCCCGAAAAGTGTCAAGAAATCACAACTCCCTATCCCTCAACCCCTTCTAACCTCGCTCATTTTCCGCGTATTTCGCACTAACTCTTTTCCGTTTTCAAATACGCAACGTATGGAAGGGGTGTCTTCAATATTTTTCAAAGGTATTTTTTCTGTATTGACAACCGGGGATAGCCCCTTGCGTCTCGCCGATTCGTCACCACCATAGGGGGCTCTAACGACTCCCATAACCAGTTGTTCTCCCCTTTGCGGATGCCTTTTCCCATAAGATTTTGGCTTTTTGCTTCTTTTCCTTTCTACTTTTCCTTATCTTTGTAGGCAAAAACATTGAAGCCCATGGATGCCCTCACTTATCTCGAATCGCACTGCCAGTTGCGCCGGAATGTGCTCACCGGAGAGACTTTCTATGCCGCCAAGGGAACCGACGACTATCGTCCGCTGTCGAAGGAAGGCGTGAATACCATCATCCTCGAAGCCGGGCGCGACGGCGTGGGGCTCACCGAGACGCTGCTCCAACGCTATGTGGAGTCTACGCTCGTGGAGCAATGGAACCCTGCCGAGGCGTGGCTCAAGGGACTGGCAGAGTGGGACGGCACCGACCATGTGGCCGCATTGGCCAACCGTATCGTGACCTCGAACCCCGACTGGGTGGCTCGTTTCCACAAGTGGATGCTGCAGATGGTGGCCCGCTGGATGGGACGCGAGGTGGCGCAGCGCGATGTCATTGTGCCCGTTATCGTGGGACAGTATGGCTTTGGCAAGACTTCCTTCTGCAACATCATACTTCCTCCAGAGCTGAGGACGTATTACAACGACCAGATTCACCTGCGCGCCACGGCCGAAGTGCACCTTCTGGTGAGTACTCATCTGCTGCTCTGCATCGACGAATACTATCAGGAGAACACTGATCAGCAGCCGCTTTCGCGCTATCTTTTCTCCCGAAGCACACCCGTTTTCAGGCAGCCTTTCGGCGTGACGAGGGAGCGACGGGGCAACTATGCCGCGTTTATCGCCACCACCGGAAACCTGCATCCCATGACCGATGCGGCCGGAGCAGCCCATCTGGTGTGCGTGGAGGTGGAGCATCGAATAGATTTGAAGACTCCCGTGCCCTACGAGCAGCTCTACGCCCAGCTCTTGGCCGAACTCGAAAACGGTGCCGACTATGCGCTCACCGACGAGGAACGCGAGGCCATGGCGGTGCAAAACTCCCCCTTCCAGGAGGCCGATAACCTGGTGAAGATGGTGTCGATGCTCTATGCCGCAGCCCCGAGGGGCAAGCGGGTGAAGGCTACCGACATCGACGCCATTATCGACCGGCTCATGAAGGAATACCCCTACTGGACACCGGGAGAGCATGTCAACCAAGACGTGGGGTTCGCCTTGCAGGAGGCTGGCTTCGTGAGGAGCCGCATCCACGGCCGTTCCTGCTACAAGGTGGTGGAGAAAGACCCGCGCAAGATGGACTTCGTGGAAGAGAGTCCGCAGCCCGAGGAGGAGAACTTCGACAACAATCCGCTGGCCCGTGCGCTGCTTTCGGGCTTGGGAAATCTGGTCAAGAAGTAAACAGATAGATAGATTTAACCATTAATTTTTACCATAAATGAAACGATTGTTCTTAGTTTTCATCGCCTGCGCAATGGCTCTTGGCCTTCAGGCGCAGGGTTATTATACCAAGTATTATGCCGACAAGGGCCTGCGAAACATCGCTCAGGGCTGGCTCAAGAGCGGCCACTGGCGCAACGGTTTCGGCAAGGCCGCGCCGCATGAGACGGTCAATGCCGTGGATTTCTACCTGCAATATCAGAAGAATCCGGAGCAGTGGAAGGCGCTGTTCGAATGGTTGGAGAAGACCGACCTGCTGGCTTTGCCCAAGGGCCGCATACCTATCCCGGGCACAACAATGGTGGCCAGCGTGGAGGATGACACCAATCGCGACCTCGAACGCCAGCGCCCCGAGAGCCATCAGCACCACATCGACTTCCAGTATGTGGTGAAAGGGGTGGAGCGTTTCGGCCTCGTAGACCATTATTCGAGTAAGGCCAACACGGTCTACAAGCCCGATGTGGTGAACTATGCCTACGACAAAGACAAGGCGCTGTTCTACGACAGCACGCCCTCGAAGTTCTTCCTGTTCTTCCCCGGCGACTGGCACATAGCCAAAGTGAAGACCGATCTGCCCGACCAGAATATCCGGGTGATCGTGGTCAAGGTAGACTATCTGTAGGCTTCCGTACCCCACGGTGCAGCCCTGCCGTCCTCGCGGAGGCTTCGGAGCATGGCTGCGCCAACATTATCAACACTCTAAAGAAAGGAAATAAACCATGCCGACCAACGATAAGGCGATGACGCCGATGATGAAACAGTTCTTCTCCATGAAGGCGAAGCACCCGGACGCGCTCCTGCTCTTCCGCTGCGGCGACTTCTATGAGACCTATGGCGACGACGCTGTAGTAGCTGCCGGCATCCTGGGCATTACCCTTACCAAGCGCAACAACGGCGGAAACACCGGCGAGACAGCTATGGCAGGCTTCCCCCATCACGCCTTAGACACCTACCTGCCCAAGCTCATTCGGGCCGGAAGACGGGTGGCTATATGCGACCAATTGGAGGATCCGAAGAAGAAACGGGCCGCCATCAAGGGCAAGAAAGGTCTCACCGAGATGGACAAGATGGTGAAACGGGGCATCACTGAGCTCGTAACGCCAGGCGTTGCGATGAGCGACAACGTGCTCAACTACAAGGAAAACAACTTCCTCGCCGCCGTCCACTTCGGCAAGACAGCCTGTGGCGTGAGCTTCCTCGACATCTCCACGGGCGAGTTTCTCACCGGACAGGGAAGCTATGACTATGTGGAAAAGCTCCTCGGCAACTTCTCGCCGAAGGAGGTTCTCTACGACCGCGACCGCAAACGCGACTTTGATCGCTACTTCGGCACGAAGCTATGCACCTTCGAACTCGACGACTGGGTCTTCACAGAGCAGTCGGCAAGGCAGAAGTTGCTTAAGCATTTCGGCACCAGAAACCTCAAGGGCTTCGGCGTGGAACACCTCCACGAGGGCATCATCGCCTCTGGAGCCGTGATGCAATACCTCGAACTCACCCAGCATACCAGCATCAACCACATCACCTCGCTGCAGCGCATCGAGGAGGATAAGTACGTGAGGATGGATAAGTTTACTATCCGTTCGCTGGAGCTTCTGCAGCCGATGAACGAGGATGGAACGTCACTTCTCGGTGTCATCGACCGCACGGTGACCCCCATGGGCGGCCGGTTGCTCAGGCGATGGGTAGTTTTTCCGCTGAAGGATGTGGCCCGAATCACCGACCGGCAGGACATCGTGGAATACTTTTTCAAGCATCCCGACTTCCGCATGGCTATCGACGAGCAGCTCCATCGCATCGGCGACCTGGAGCGCATCATATCCAAGGTGGCCGTGGGCAGGGTGTCGCCGCGCGAGGTGGTGCAGCTCAAGAATGCGCTGATGGCTATCCAGCCCATCCGCTCGGCATGCCTCTCGGCCGAGAACGAGAGCCTGCGCCGACTGGGAGAGCAGATGAATCTCTGTGAGAGTCTGCGCGAACGCATCGCCCAAGAGATACAGCCCGACCCGCCATTGCTGGCCAACAAGGGCAACATCATTGCCGAAGGCTACAACGCCGAGCTCGACGAGCTGAGGCGGATTTCACGCGGAGGCAAAGACTATCTGCTGGAAATACAGCAGCGCGAGACCGAGCAGACGGGCATTTCGTCGCTCAAAGTGGGCTACAACAACGTGTTTGGCTACTACTTGGAGGTGCGCAACACCTTCAAGGACCGTGTGCCCGAGACCTGGATTCGCAAGCAGACGCTGGCCCAGGCCGAGCGATACATCACGCCGGAACTCAAGGAATACGAGGAGAAGATACTCGGGGCGGACGAGAAAATCTTGGAGATGGAGATGCGGCTGTTCTCTGAACTCATCCTCGCCATGCAGGAATTCATCCCCCAGATACAGATCAACGCCAACGTATTGGCCCATATCGACTGCCTGCTCTCGTTTGCCAAGGCCTCCGAAGACAATGTCTACGTGCGCCCGGTGGTAGACGATAGCGACGTGCTCGACATCCATCAGGGACGCCATGCGGTCATCGAGACACAGATGCCGCTGGGCGAACGCTATGTGCCCAACGACGTTTATCTCGACACCGAGCGCCAGCAGGTGATGATGATCACTGGTCCCAATATGGCCGGTAAATCCGCTCTGCTGCGCCAAACGGCCCTCATCGTGCTGCTGGCACAGATAGGTTGCTTCGTCCCCGCAGAGAGCGCGAGAATCGGTCTGGTGGATAAGATTTTCACTCGCGTGGGTGCCAGCGACAACATTTCGGCCGGCGAGTCCACGTTTATGGTCGAGATGACCGAGGCTTCGGACATTCTTAATAATGTCTCGCCCCACTCCTTGGTGCTCTTCGACGAGCTCGGGCGCGGCACATCCACCTACGACGGCATCTCCATTGCATGGGCCATCGTGGAGTATCTGCACGAGCAACCGCGTGCCTCGGCGCGCACCTTGTTTGCCACCCACTACCACGAGCTCAACGAAATGGAGAAGCATTTCAACCGCATCAAGAACTTCAACGTGAGCGTGAAGGAGGTCGACGGCAAGGTCATCTTCCTTCGTAAGCTCATGCCGGGCGGCTCAGAGCACTCCTTCGGTATCCATGTGGCCGAGATTGCGGGCATGCCCCGCTCCATCGTGAAGCGCGCGGGGGCTATCCTCAAGCAGTTGGAGGCCGATAATGCAGAGGTGGGTAGCGTGGGCAAACCGTCGGTGGAGCGCCTCGCCGACAGCCGCGACGGCATGCAGCTGAGCATCTTCCAGCTCGACGACCCGGTGCTCTCGCAGGTGCGCGACGAGATTCTCGGCCTCGACATCAATAATCTTACGCCCGTCGAAGCGCTCAATAAGCTCAATGACATCAAGAAGATTGTGACGGGGAAGAGCTGAGATTTTGCCGCATTAAATCCCTTTCAAGGGATGGTTTTCATGCCAAGGGAGAGGCCAAAGGGTCTCTCCCTTGGCATTTTTTGATGCGACATGAGATGGGACAAGTAGCTGATGGCAGTGTAGGGACATGCCCCGTGCATGTCCGCACCGCCGGAGGGCGACGTAAAATTCCCCTTTCAGCGCATAGCGATGAAAGGTTATCTTTGTCGCCTCCCATCATTATTGCAAGCCCAATAGCGCAGCTTCTGTGTGCTCTGTAGACTCTGCGTGAGAAAAAAACAACCTCCCAAACGGCAAGAATCATACCTTGGACTCCCATTCGGCGGTGCGGACATGCACGGGGCATGTCCCTACTGAGCCATCGTTGGACCAGCATTCTGCTCCCTTCCCTACGGGGGAGGGGTTGGGGGAGAGGCTTCTTTGCTGTTGAATTCTTTCCGAATAATCCGGCGATTATTTTCTGATAAAATAGAAAGCGAGACCTTCTTATTATCCCTCAAAATAGAGATGAAAAGGTGGGAAAAACGTGATGGCAGAGCGAAAAGGCCGTTTTCGCACGGCGAAAGCATAGAGATGGCTGCGCCATGAGGTAGCTATCGCAGAAGGAAAAAGGCCTTCTCGAGGCACGATAAGATAGTAATCCTGATGCCTAAAAATATCAATATTTCATAAGTCTCTGATTAGCAGACAAATGAAATAGGCTTATTTTTGGCGTATTTCACACCAACTATTTTCTGTTTTCAAATACGCTGATTCTACGAAGTCATTTGTCAAGACCTTTCATCTCTTATTGGAGCGTATCGGCCCATGGCCTTTTGTGGGTTGCCCCACCACCCCGTAGGGAGCCGCGCGCACGCTATTTCCCGGCGCGCCTTGACTCGGTGTCGCGATTGTCGTGGTACACCTGCTGCACCTTTCGGCCGCCAAAGCTCCATGTGGCGCGCAGGGAGGCGTAGCTGGCATGATAGTCAAACCGGTTGGAAACGGTGAAACCATTGTAGCGTGCCTCTGAGCGGGTCTTGATCCAACCGAAGGGATCGCCCATGTCTAAGCGCAGTTTGAGGCGGTCGCGCAGGCAACTGCAGCGCAGGGAGAGGTTCAGACGGTCTTGCGCAAGGTAGCGCGTCATCGAATAGTAAGAGGTGAATACGTGGCCATAGCTGACCTCGGCCACCGCCATGCGCTGCTTGTTGAGCATGAACGACAGCGTGGCGCCCACCCGTTTGCCCCATCCATATATGGGCCGGAAGTTGGAGTTGGGGGCGGACTGGGCATCATGGTAATAGACTTCACCCTCGGCATTGACATTCATCCAGGGCAGAACGTTGCGGTTGAAGGTGGCATAGAGTCCGCTCTTGTCGTGGCTCACACCGTTCACAGGACTGCCCACCTGCGTGCCGTCTGCCTTAAACTCCACGTTCCAACCCACTTCATCAGTGCCGTGGTCGTTGTAGAGCACGAGATACAGCCCCTTGCCGTTGTTGTAGTTCACCTCCGAATTGCGGGTGTAGGCGGCCGTGAGATGAGGATTTCCGGTCACATAGTTGGTCACGGTGGTATAAGCCCGGAAGGGGTTCAGGTCGCCGAAGTTGGGCCGGTCGATGCCATAGGCCACGGCAAAGCCCACGGAATGCCCCTCCTTGGGCTGCCAATGGAGGTGGAGAGTGGGGAAAAACCGGCCGTAATGGTTGTGGTCTATCTGCCCGATGGTGACCTGATGGCCGCGCGTCCAGGTGTATTCATAGCGCAGTCCGGCCTGTGCCTGCAGGTGCTTGGCGAGGTCGCGGCGGGCCGACACGTAGGCAGCGAGGCCCTGCTCACGATAGTTGAACGTGTTGCTCTCGTCGGTGTTGCGCGTCCAGATGGCCGCGGGGTCATCGGGCGAGAAGCCTGCCGTGAGGTTGTCGATGTCGATACCGGTGTTGTTGGTGATGATGGTGGCCGCAGCTCCCGCCTCCACATAGAGCGGCTTGAAGGGCAGCACGAAGTCGAGTTTCAACGCATGGATCTGATAGCGGGCGTGGCTCGCCGAGCGCAGCGACACCGACTGGCCGTTGGTCTCCGATGTGTTGACGTTGTGCAGCGGTGTGTTTCCATTGAAATAGTTGTAGTTCAGGCTCATCGTCTTGCCCAGAGAGTCGATGCGATAGTCGGCATAGAGCGTGGTGCTGAGGCTGCTGTTCCACACGGGCACCTGCCTCGACGTGCTGCGGGTGGTGTCCTGCTCGATGGTGATATCCGTCTGATGGGTGCTCAATCGGTCCGTGTGGAGACTACCCATCGCGCCGATTTCCAGCCTGTCGGTGGCCTTATATTTCAATATTGTGCTCGCATCGGTGCTGGGCCAATATATCTTATTCGACCGGTCGGAGGTGCGCTGATGGCCGTCGTCGAACGTGTAGACACTGTATTGCCTGTTGATCACATGGTCGAAGTCGGCACCGACGCTGGTCGACATCTCCCATTTGCGCGACACATAGTTGAGCGTAGCCGCGGGCCTGAAGTTTCCCCGATACTGCCGTTGCACCGCTGTGGTGAGGCTTCCGCTCCATCCCTGGCTCTGGTCGCGGCGCATCACGATGTTCACATAGCCCCCGTTGGCCTCGGCCTTATACTTGGCGGGCGGGATGGTGATGACCTCGATGCGCTCTATATCCTCGGCCTTCAGACTGCGAAGCTTGGCTTTCACAGCCTCGTCGCCCAGTTCGAGGATGTGGCCGTCGAGCATGAAGTGGGTGGCACTCTTGCCCACGATGGAGACGCTCTCGTCGCTTACGTTGAGCATCGGCACGCGCGTCATCACCTCGATGCCATTCATGCCCACGGCGTAGGGGTCGTTGGCCACGAGGTATTGCAGCCGGTCTACATCATTGCGGATGAGTTTTCGGGCAGCCTTCACCTCGGTTTCGGCGAGGGTGTGGGTGTCGGGAGAGAGTCGGACCAGTCCGACTTGTCCGACCAGTCCGACCCTATAGTGGGTCTGATAGCCCACAAACGACACCCTCATCAGCACCTTTTGGCGACGGCTGCAGGGAATGACGAAATCGCCTCCGTCGTTGCTCACGCCTCCGTTGATGAAGCTGGAGTCCGAAGGATTGAGCAGGGCTACGTTGGCGTAGGCTATGGGCCGCTGATCGGGACCCACCACACGGCCTATCATGCGGACCGGAGCCTTCTGCGTACACTCTACGAAAAGGAGGCTGTCGCCAATGGTAATCTGCATGGGATAGAACCCCACGGCCTCGCGCACAGCCTCGGGAATGGGGCGGTTGCGGATGTCGGCGGTGACGGTGAAGTCCTCCAACTCGTCGTAGATAAAGTTGATGGTGTAGCGGTCGGAGGCGTTATCGAGGTCGGACAGCACCTTCGGGAGAGGCACGCCACGGTAGTTGCGAGTCACCCTTTGGGCCTGGGCGGAGAGCGGCAGCAAGGTCAGCACGATGATGGTGAGTAGAGTTCTCATGGCCAGGATTATTGTATGGTGATGGTGCTGTCGGCAAATGTCAGCTCCACGTGGTCGAAAGTATTGAGCGTCTCCACAGCCTCCTCCACGCTCTGACTGCGCTCCCATCGGAAGCGGAGACGCAGACGGGCGGCCTCATCGTTGTGACAGGCCACGCGAACATGGTAGTATTCGCCCATGTCGTGCACGATGTCGCGTAGCGAGGTGTTGTCATATTGGTGAGGAGAAGACTCTCCCCGACCCTCCCCGGAGGGGAGAGAGTCTTGGGCGGCGGACTTCAGGGTGTCACGGTGGAGGGTGGTTGTGGTGACGGCCTGCGGGGCGGGGGCAGGCGAGGAGTGGCGCGTCGTGCGCACAATGTGTATCGCGGCCAGTGCGATGCCCGAGACAAGGAGGATGCCCGCGATGGCGGCGGCCATGCGATAGCGGCGTCGGGGCGCGGTGGCGGAGTGGTGGGCGATGCGATCCCACTGCCTGTCGAGTTCCCCGGCAGGGAGTTCACCCGACTGCCGTTGGTATTCCTGGGCTGACGAGGCTTGGCTCAACAGCTCGTAGGTGGCGCGCAGTTCGTCGTCCTGAAGCAAGCACTGGAGTTCGTCGTCGGTATAGTTCTCAGGGTGGTCGAGGGCGTCGAGCAACCGCATGGGGGAGTCGTTATTTTCCATAGACGTGGGGATTGAAGTGTTCTTGAAGTTTTCGGGTGGCTTGTGCCAGATGCTTATACACCGCCGCCTCGCTGATATGGAGGCGCGTGGCGATGTCGCGGCAAGAGAGACGGTCGTCGGTTCGCAGTCGGAAGACGGTGCGCGTCTGGGGCGTGAGCACGGTGTCGATGAGGTGGTTCAGCCGTTCGTAGCGGGCCTCCGTGGCCTCGGCGGGCACTAATGAAGGCTGGGTCGCGGTGGTGAGAAGTCGTCGGAATCGCTCCCTCACAGCCCGATGGCTGATGATATCGAGGCAATGGTTGCGCGCAGAGACCATCAGCCAGGCCGCCACCTGGGGCCCATCGTCGTCGCTGAGCGCCTCCGGCAGCATGGTCCGCCCGTCCAACAGGCGTGCGAAGATGTCGCTTGCGGCATCCTTCGCCTCCGCTTCGTCGTGGAGTAGCGATAGCGCCAGCCGGTACATCCGGCCGTAGTGTGTGCGAAACAACCGTTCTATCAATTCATGATTCATGTGTCGTGTTGTGGGCTTTTTACTCTAATAACGTTTTCATGGCCTATTTCTCAACCCCTCTGCACTATTTTTTTCAATGGTCATTCAAATAGTAATGCCCTTGCAGAAGGTCGAAATGACTTCTGCAAGGGCATCATAGTGATTTATGTATATACCGTTCTATACTTTCTCCTGCGACTTGGCGCCGAGCTTTTCCATCCATTTTCCGCCCTTCATCGTGGCGAGGCCAATGAGGATGAAGGGGATGGAGAGGATCTGACCCATATCGAGCAGCATGCCCGACTCGAAGTCTACCTGGATGTCTTTGGTGTATTCGATGATGAAACGGGCTATGAAAATGAGCGTCAGACAGAGGCCGAAGAAGTAGCCAGTGCCCACTCTCTGCGGCTTGCGACGGTAGGCAGCAAAGATGATGAAGAAGAAAATGGTATAGGCAATGGCCTCATAGAGCTGGCCGGGATGGCGCGGATACTGGTCCACACGCTCGAAAATGAACGCCCAGGGCACGTCGGTCACCTTGCCGATAATCTCCGAATTCATGAGGTTTCCGAGTCGGATGAAGGTCGCCGTGACGCAGGACACGATGCCGAAATTATCCAATACGGTCCACACATTCATCTTCATGTTGCGCGCGTAGAGCAGGATGGCGATAATCATACCTATCACTCCGCCGTGCGAAGCGAGTCCCTCGTAGCCGATAAACTTCCAGGAGCCGTCGGGCATATGGTGTATCGGGATAAACATCTCGATGATATGGTCCCACGAGGTGAGGAAATAGTCGGGCTGATAGAACAGGCAATGTCCCAGGCGGGCACCCACGAGGATGGCGATGAAGATATAGAGGAACAGCGGTTCAAACTTCTCATCGGGTATCTTCTGCTCCTTAAACAGGCGCTGCATGAGCAGATAGCCGAGCAGAAGACCTACTAACCAGCACATGGAATACCATCGGATACCGAAACTCCCGATATGGAACATGATCTCGCTGGGGTTCCAAATAATGTATGAAAGACTTTCTACAGCCATAGTTTATTTATTTTTTGGAGTTGAGGAGTTATGGAGTTAAAGAGTTAGGACAAAGGTCTTGCAACGACTCTGGATACTGTTCCATCCTTGAGAGTAATGTCTTAACTCCTTCACTCCATCACTTCTTAACTCCTAATAATACGAAAGGTGTTTTAGACATTGAATCTAAAGTGCATAATATCGCCGTCCTGCACCACATAATCCTTGCCTTCGATACCGAGCTTTCCGGCCTCGCGAATAGCTGCTTCGGAGCCATACTGGATGTAATCTTCATATTTGATGACCTCCGCGCGGATGAAACCCTTCTCAAAATCGGTGTGGATCACGCCGGCGCACTGCGGTGCTTTCCATCCCTTGTGGAACGTCCAGGCCTTCACTTCCATCTCTCCGGCAGTGATAAAGGTCTGCAGATTGAGCAGATGGTAAGCCTTCTCGATGAGCCGGTTCACGCCGCTCTGCTCCAAACCAAGCTCGTCGAGGAAGAGCTGCTTGTCCTCGTAGCTGTCCAATGAGGCAATATCTTCCTCGGTCTTGGCGGCGATAATCATGGCCTCTGCACCCTCCTGGGCGGCCATTTCCTCTATCTTCTTGCTGTAATCGTTGCCAGTCTTGGCACTTGCCTCGTCCACATTGCACACGTAGAGCACCGGTTTGGTGGTGAGCAGGAATAGGTCGTGAGCGGCCTTCTGCTCCTCCTTGCTCTCGAAAGTCACGCTGCGGGCGTTCTGACCTTTATCCAACACCTCCTTGTAAGCCTTCAAAACCTCCACCAATACCTTGGCATCTTTGTTGCCCGAAGCGGCGATTTTCTCCTGCTTGGCCATCTGGGCCTCGATGGTTTCGAGGTCCTTGAGCTGCAGTTCGGTGTCGATAATGTCCTTGTCGGCAATGGGGTCGATGGCCATTCCGCCCTCACGCACCACGTTATCATCGTCGAAACAGCGAATCACATGGATGATAGCGTCGCACTCGCGGATGTTTCCGAGGAACTTGTTGCCCAGTCCTTCGCCCTTCGACGCGCCCTTCACCAGTCCCGCAATGTCCACAATCTCGCAGGTAGCCGGTACGATTCGTCCCGGGTGCACTATCTCAGCGAGCTTCGTCAGCCGCTCGTCGGGCACGGTAATCACGCCCAGATTGGGTTCAATTGTACAGAAAGGGAAGTTGGCTGCCTGTGCCTTCGCACTCGACAGGCAGTTGAATAGGGTAGACTTTCCCACGTTGGGGAGTCCCACAATGCCACATTTTAATGCCATATCATTAAATAATCGTTTATATTCTGACGTGCAAAGTTACGAAAAAGATTATGAAACGGCCGAGGAAACACGTAGAAATATACTGATAACAAATGCTTTAAATCTCTAAAAACAGGAGAACATTCATTGTCTGTACCGATTTATTTCGTCCATGTCTTGTGCTATCTGCTTCTTGTTTTTTAGATTAATCCACAGAAAAACACAGAATATGGGGATGAACAACAACAGCAAATACAACAGTTTTTCATTAGGAAAGACCCAATAAAACCATGCTATTGTCAATGGAAAACATAAGATTTCGAAGGTATTATTGATCATCGAAAAGCGCTTGAATTCATCGTAAACAGCAAGCAAGCTCTTGCTGGCCAAAGCTGTTTTACTGAATTTTTGCAGGAAGAGAGCGGCGAAAAGACTGTCGGCCGCCACTATTATAAAAATGGGAATGATGACCAGCCACGACCTGCCCCAATATGTATGAAGCAAATATCCCATAATGGGAGTGAACACAATACCCAGGATTAGTCCTACCATATTGACGCCATAGAGCCATGAGAAACTTCTCCTTGTCGTTTGTTTCATCATCTGTTCACTCACGATTTCCTCCTGATTCAACCGTGACTTAAACTCGGAGACATCGCTGCGAAGCCCTTCCAACTCCTTCAAATCATACTCTGTTTTCATCGTTCTGCTTTTAATCGTTAGACATTTGCTTCAGTATCTCCTTGATGCGGTATAGTCTTACAGACACGTAGTTCACCTTGATGCCTACAATTTCGGCTATTTCCTCGTACGAAAGATTCTCTAACCACAACAGAATAATGGCTCTGTCTATCGGTTGTAGCCGTGCAATCCGCTTTCTGAGCGCATCTATCTGTCTCGACGGAGTGTCCTCCTCGTCATACGGATTAATGTTCATCGTGAGCGGAACAGACTTGATTTGCCTGCGCTTCTTACGGTTCAACGATATGCAAACGTTCATGCTCACCCTGTAAATCCATGTCCGGATATCGCTCTTTCCATGAAATTGGGGATAACTAAGCCAAAGATTAATGAGCACTTCTTGCATCAGATCGCTCACTTCAGTTTGGTTTTTGCAGAACATATAACACACCATGTAAATCGTGCTGCGGTGTTCTTGTATCAGGAGATTGAAGTCTTTTTCTTTAGAATTCATTGTGGCCTTTTTGAAATCTATCTGCTACGTTAGTCGCAATAAAAGACGTTTTCAGTACAAAGACATCAAGAAAAAAGTAGAACGAAGCAATAATTCTCTGATTAGCACAGGTTTATTTATACCACTCCTTCATCTCCACGTAGTGCTTGGCGTATGTTTCGGCCTGGCCGGCAGGGGCTTTTTTAACCATTTTGGCAGGCACGCCACCCCATATTTCGTATGCCCCCACACGGGTTCCGGCCAGCACCACGGCCCCGGCGGCTATCACGGCGCCCTCGCCAATGTCAGCTTTGTCGAGCACCACAGCATTCATTCCGATGAGCGCGCCACGGTGAATGGTGCAGGCATGCACCACAGCGCCATGGCCGAGCGATACGTCGTCTTCGATGATCACGGGCGACCCGTGGGTCTGATGGATGCAGGCGCAGTCCTGAACATTTACCCGATGGCCTATGCGAATGGCATCGACGTCGGCCCGAAGCACCGCCCCGAACCACACCGAGCAGTCGTCTCCCATGATGATATCGCCCACGAGCGACGCGTTTTCAGCCAACATGCAGTTGTCGCCCCAACGCGGAGTTTTCCCGTTTACCGTTTTAATGAGTGCCATAGACATCTTAATTTTTTTATGCTTACTTTCTTACTTCCCAAACAATTCAGCGCGAGAGCCTATACGAACAATGTATATCTTATCTGCTTCGGAGTCCACCCATACCAGCAGGAAATCAATGCCTACATGGCATTCCATGCAATTCTTATAGTTGCCCGATAGGACATGGGGCTTAAACTGGACCGGGATAGGTTCTCCCTGAGCTAAAAGTGTGAGAATATCGAATAGTTGGCGCATCTTGTTGGTATCATGACGATACCGTTTGAGGTCTTTCTTGGCCTTGGTGCTATAGTCTATTCTTTTCATTTATCGGAGTCTATAGAACGTACAAAGGCCTCAAAACTCGACACGTCCAGGCTTCCGGCCGACTTCCCACTCCTCGCTTCCTCGATGGCTGCACGGGTTTCTGCGTTGGGCTCGTCGTCGTAGGCGATGTCGAGGAGCACGCTCTCCACATAGTTGTTGAGGGTGCGATTGGCCTCGGCGGCCTTGATTTTGAGAATCTCCAAGAGGTCGGTGCGGAGGCGGAAGGAGGTCTGTTTTCTTTCGACGGATGCTGTATTCATAAGACAATAGATATTGATTGTATCACAGATATGACGCAATGTGCGACACGATTGTTACCGATTGTGCTGCAAATATAACGTCTTTTTGTGAACGTTGAGGCTTTTTTGAGGAATATTCTCAATGATTTCATCCATTTATCTTGCTTTGCACAGCCCGATTGGATATATTTATGGGAAAACGATGGGTAGCGTGTTGCGCCGCTTTGACAAGGTGCGCGCCACGCTGCCGCCGTTGAAAGGTATGTAGTTGAATGGTTCAATTACATTCGGTTGCGCACGCTGTTATCGTTCTCAATCTGGTCGCGGCGCACCTTATGCTTCGTTTGGAAGGTGTAAACGAGGCGCATATAGAGCTGGGTGTAGCGCTTGCCGTAGAACCGATACTCCAGAACGGGTGTTATCTGATGGCCCCGGTCGCGGAAGGAATGGAACACATCGTTGGCTCCGAGGCGCAGCGAGAGACGGTCGTGGAGGAACGACCGGTTGTAGGCCAGGTCGAGCGCGGCCCTGCCCTTGGCGCGATAGTTACCCGAAACAACATCGGATTGCCACAGCGCACCTATCTCGAAGTTGCCTATTTTCTTAAACGTGAGGTAGTTTTGCCAGCTCACTGACCTCTGCCACGAGTATTTCTGGTTGTAGCTTTGCGGGATGGTGACATAGGCACACTCGCCGAAAAGGTTCACCCTCCACCATGGCAGCAACTTCTTGTTGAACGAGTAGGTGAGCTCAAAGGTTGTCTGCGAGCCGAAGTTGATGGTCTCCCGATAGGTCCTGTCGCCCACGGTCTCGAAATAATCGGCTATCACATCCTTCGTATAATAATAGCTTAGGTCGAAGGAGTGGGCGCCAACGTTGAGCTCTATCTGCGGGTGATAGCTGATGGATGGGCGCAGGTCGGGGTTGCCCTGGGTATAGAGCACAGGCGAAAGACGGTTCTTGTAGTTGCTCAAATCGCTGAACGACGGACGATTGATGTGTGTGACGAAACTGAGGTTGTAGTTCAGTTTGTCGGTAATCTTGTGCGAGAAATAGGCGTAGGGGAACCAGTTGGTGTATCTTCTATTTAACTCCGTGCGTCCGGTGAGGCGGTCGGTGCCCCGTTGCCACGTGTTTTCCATGCGCACGGAGAGGTAGGCAAAGACCTTCGGTGAGAAGTCCTTGGACAGTCCGAAATAGGCCGCCGAGATGTCTTCTCGGTATTTCCAGTCGGTGCCAGATGTCTCATCGTTGAGATAATTGGTCTCGGTGAGGACGTCGGTACGCACGCTCGACTCATATTTGGCGCCTGTCCGCAGCGCCAACCCGCCCTTGAAATTGTATCGTAGGTCGGCCTGCAGGCTCCCGTTGTTGGCGTTCGACGTGTTATAGTCGCGCAGATCGGTGTGCAGCGGCTCGTAATGGCCGTAGTCGGCAGCGATGTAGCTGTCGTTGTAGGCGTGGTTATAGTTGTAGTTGGCCAGCACCTTGAAGTAGCTTTCGCGGCTGTCTATCTGCCATTTATAGTAGGTTACGACGTTCATAAAGTCGGTCTTCGCACCGGTCACGGGATTGCTCGTTCCCTGGTAGCTGTGCCCCAGGCTGTCGGTGAATACGGCGTTGTTGATGGAATGGTCGTCGCGGCGAGTGATATCTCCGGTCATTTCCAGTCCCACCGAGTGCCGTCGCTGCCGGTCGATGGTGTAGATGCTGCCCACGGTGAGGTATTGGGTGCGTATATGGGCGTGGAATTCTGTTTGCTCGTCGTGGTAGGTGTTCGTCTGTATGAAGTGGTGATTGGTGGTCGATTCACCGTTATAATGGTTGTTGCTCCAGTAAGTCCTGGCATAAAGGTTCCATCGTTCGGTGCCGAAATAGAGGTTGAGCATGGGATAATAGCCATAGTAGTTGCTGCGCTGCGGTGCCACGTTGCCATAGAGTGTGGTGCTGCCGCCAAATCCTACGTGCGTCTTGGTCTTGATGTTGATAATTCCTCCGCTGATGCTGGCATCGACTTCGCTCCCCCGTGAGGTCTGTATCTCCACGGTCTGGATGTCGGAGGCCTTCAGGCTGGTGAGGTAACTGCCCACCTCCGAGGCGCTGAGCTTGCGGTCGTTCACATAGATGGCTGCGCCCTTGCCGCTCACCGTCACGCTGCCATTGCCGTCGACCATCACCTTCGGGGCATATCTCAGGGCATCGGTGGCGCTCATTGCCTCGGCGCCCTGCAGCTCGCTCACGTTGAACACGATCTTGTTTTCCTTGCGCTGGAACAGCGGTTTGTAGGCTTTCACCTCCACCTTGGCCAGCGTCAGGGCATCGCGCTGCATGCTGATGGTGCCCACCGCTCCCGTGCGGAGACGCCGCAGCACCGTCTTGTAGCCCACAAACGAGTAGCGGGCCAGTACCTCCTGTTGCCTCACGGGGATGACGTAGTCGCCCGCCTCATTGGTCACGCCGCCGCTGATATAGCTCGAATCGGCGGTCGATAGCAGGGTGACATTGACAAACTCCATGGGCTTTCCGTGCTCGTCGACCACCCGTCCGATGAATTTCACGGGCTCGCGCTGGGTACATTCCAGATAGATCTGGTCGCCGTCGAACGTGGCCCGGATGGGGTAGAAGCCGATGAGCTGGGCGATGGCCGTCCGCATGTCGGCCCCCCGGAGCGTGGTGGTGACGCTGAAATCCTCCAACTCGTCGAAGATGAAGTTGAGATGATAGTCGCTCTGGGCCTTGTCGAGCCACATCAGGGCATCGCTCAGCGAGGTCTTGACAAACGGATGACTGAGGCGTTGTGCCGCCAGGGGCATGGCCATGGCGCACAGAAGGATAACGAGAAACCTGCGCATGACTATTCTACGGTGATGAGTTTGGACTCGGATTGGTAGTTGAGGTGCACCTTTTCGAAGTGGTTCACCTTCTCGATGAAGCTCTCTAAGCTGTCGTCGGCATCCCATTGGAGATAGAGGCGCACGCGGCGCGCCTCACCATGGCGGTATTCCACACGGCAGTCGTAGGTCTGGGCCACGGTGGCGAGGATGCGCTCCAGCGTCACATCCTCGAACACCACGGGAGCATTGGGCGTGGGCTTCACTACGAACGGGCGGGCCGTGGAGTCGTTTTTCCGGGTTTTTACGATGGGTTTCTGCACCGTCTGCGGGGGCGTGACGGCCGACTGACGCTGCCGTTGGATAAGGTGGATGGCGGCGAAGGCGATGCCGGCCATCATGATGAGGCCCACGACGGCGGCTGCCGAGCGCAGCAGGGCCGGGCGATGGGATTGCCGGGCGGTCTTGGCGGAGAGTGCTTGCCACTCCTCGTCGATATCGGGCATACCGAATTCCTCGTCAGATTGGCCGTAGGTCATGGCCTGACGGGTCTCCACGAGCATGTCGTAGAGCTCGTTGTCGGGGCTGAAAGGATGGTTTGTTTCCATTGCAAAGGGGATTTAGAGGGGTTTCCGGTTGAAGTGTTCACGCAGTTTGCTGAGGGCCTGCACCAGGTGCTTGTTCACCGCCGAGACGCTGATGCCCATCTCTTGGGCAGCCTCGCGGTAGCTCATGTCGCGCCCGTAGCAGAGCCGCAGGGCGCGGGCAGTCTGCGGCGTGAGGTCTTCGTCGATGAACCGGTCGATGGCCTTCCACCGCTGTTCCTGCTCGTCGACGGGTATCGGCGGGGCAGACGGCTCGCGCGGATAGAGCATCCGGAGGCGGTCTTCGCGCTGGCGTTGGGCCATGAGGTTCAGGCAACCGTTGCGCGTGGCGGTGAGCAGGTAGCTCCGAGCCGAGTTGGGCAGCACCTCCACGTGGCGCTCCACGAGTTGCAGAAACACGTTCTGCACCACGTCGCGGCTCTCTTCCGGCTGGCGCAGCAGGGTGTAGGCGAGCCTGTACATCTCCTTGTAGTGCGTGCGGAAGAGCTGTTCGATGTCCTCGGTGTGGGGTTGTGGGTTGGGTGAACTTGTGCTCATTTGAGTGAACTTTTTACTGATATATACAGTCGGAAACCGATTTCAATCACCCCTTGTGATGTTTTTTTTGGTTTTTCTGCTTCATGATGGTGGTTTTGTATGGTCTCGGGGCCGTGGTTAGCCCTATGCCATAGTCCTTGTTTTCATCATGAATGTGGGTACAAATATAGTTGTTTTTTGTGAGGAAAGAGAGGGTTTCAGGTGTCTTTTCAGATGGGGAGAGATGGATGTTTTGTACGATTGTTTCAACGAAATCGAGGGTTTTGAGAGATGGGATGATAGAGATTGATGACGCGATTCTTAGCTTTTGGCTTGTAATCTTTTCCTCTTTTTGTCGCAGTTGGGGTGGGGAAGAGGTGGCGTTAGGGCCTTTTCGCATCGCTGGATGGTCTTCTTTGGTTGCTTTTGAGGCGGGATGGCTTTGCGATAAGGCCCTTTTGATGATACGTTTAGGCCCTTATCGTCATGCGATTAGGTAGCAATCGTATCGTATTTGCTACCTAATCGTGGTGAGGCTAAATGTCTATATTTTATAAATCGCTGATTATTAAGGATGTATAAAATGGGTTGTTTTTGGTCTTTTTTTCATCTGTAGGCCGTGTTTTTCGTAGAAATCTCAAAGTTTTGAGGTATCTTTCAAATTGTTTCATCAATATTTTTAGTATGAGGGCATGTCCCTACAAAGCCACTTGTTTCCTTGCATTGGATAGGCAGAAATAGGGTAGGGTGATGGCTATGACATACTTTCTCCCACTCCAAATCAATTTTGAGCCCGTATAAATTACGCGAGAAAGTGGGGGAGTGGTGCGCTCATATCACTCTGATTTGACTATATTTGCAGATTGTAAACCATTAATTATTGGAGGTTTTATGGAGAATTCGTCTGCTGCTGCCGACCGCGAGCGGTCTATCTATCGCGTTACGATAGCCGGGAGTATCATCAATGTGTGCTTGCTTGTGTTCAAGTTTGTGGCCGGAATCCTTGGCGGATCGGCCGCGATGATTGCCGATGCGGTGCACTCGCTCTCTGATTTCCTGACGGATATAGTGGTGCTAATCTTTGTCAAGCTGAGCAACAAGCCGAGCGATGAGGACCACGACTATGGGCATGGAAAGTATGAAACGCTGGCCACAGCGCTCATTGGGGCAGCTCTACTGGCCGTGGGCGTGATGATACTGTATAATGGCGTGACAAAGACTTTGGCGGCGCTCCAGGGCGAACAACTGGCCTCTCCGGGGTGGATAGCACTGGTGGCGGCTCTGCTGAGTGTCGCATTGAAGGAGTGGGCCTACCAGTTCACGGCGAGGGTAGGGCAGCGGGTGAAGTCGCAGGCGGTGGTGGCCAATGCGTGGCATCACCGTTCAGACGCGTTCTCGTCTATCGGAACGGCCATCGGCATCGGCGGCGCCATCGTGCTCGGAAAGCAGTGGGCCGTGCTCGATCCGATTGCCGCCATCATCGTGAGCTTCTTTATCCTGAAGGCGGCATGGGGCTTAATCAAGCAGTCGACGAGCGAATTGCTGGAGGCGAGCCTACCCAAGCACGTGGAAGAGGAGATTCTTCAGCTGGCCAATGAGGAGTCGCTGGCGAGCGAAATCCACAACTTGCGCACGCGCCGCATCGGCAATCGCATTGCCATGGAGATGCACATCCGTATGCCTGGCGGCATGACGCTCTACGAAGCCCATCTGCATGCCTCCAACATTGAGCAGCGCATCCGCAAGCGTTTCG
>DCJH01000006.1:107856-119457 GCA_002317385.1 Prevotella sp. UBA1705
CGCTATGAGGAGCCGTGGATATAGAAATTATATTTTGTACTGTTTTCTCTATAATATAGAATTTTTGATGTAATTTTGCAAATGGATAGGCTTGGGCCTTTCCTGATTTTTGTGGGTTAAATTAGCGTTTGCTATTTATTCAATATCATTCCGGAAACTTGGCGGTAGAACGAATGTGACAACAGGAATAAATGAGTAGACGCCCGCGATAGGTCGTGGGCGCTTCTACTTGTCTGTTGTCAAGGTCTCGCCAAGTACCTCGGAATGTAGATAAGTGGTTCGTCCACGACTCTGCGTTTCTGTTTATTGGTACTTGGCTTTTCCCTTTTTCATGAAGACAATGGCATTGCTGCAAATGTTATATTTATGTCTAAGGACCAAACAACAATGCTCAAGGGCATTGCCATTTTGTTGATGCTATTCTTGCATCTCTTCTCAAATCCTGATTTCGCAGCTACGACAACTCCCTTATTATGGATTGGAGAGTTGCCTTTTGCCACAATTTTTACACGTGCGTGCAATCCTGTTGGCTTCTTCTTGGTGTGCAGTGGCTATGGTCTTGCCTATTCATACCTGCACTCTAAATTGAGTCTGAGAATACAGACGAAGCGAGTTGTCAGGCTCTATCTCAATTATTGGCTAATCTTGTTCCTATTTATTGGGGTAGGGAGTATATGTTTCCCAGAATATTATCCCGGAACTTTTAAAACGATAATCAACAATGTAACGGGCTGGAGTGTAGATGAATATGATCATCCTGCATGGTTTTTGTTACCTTATTGCTTACTTTGCCTCACCTCTCCCCTCGTATTTAGAGTTATGGATAGAATAGGGCTGTGGTGGTCGTTGATACTCTCTTTTATACTCTCTATAGCGAGTATGTATGTCATTAGTAAGTATATAGCTCCAGCAAAGGCATATCATGAGTGGTACACTATGTTTTTTACCTACTTCGATTTGCTTTTTGCTTTTGTTGTCGGGGCCTTTATTTGTTTGATGGGGGCTAAGCGAAAGATAACCTTTGATTGGCTAAAAGAGCATCAATATGTAGGTGGAATTCTTGTGTTTGTATGGTTTGCGCTCCACTGTCTGACAGGTTCTGCTGCAATTGGAACTTTGTTTCTGTGTTTATTTATGATGCTCTATGTCAACTTAGAGATTCCACGAGGGCTGAATACTGTACTATTGGAATTGGGCAATAAGTCTATGGTGATGTGGCTTATCCATGCGTTTATCTATGGAAGATTCTTTCATGACTTTATCTATGGCTTCAAATACCCCTTGCTCATCTTCCTTGCGCTGGTCATTTCAAGTTATCTGCTGTCTATTCCTATCATGTATTTGTCGAAGCAGACGATAGGGAGAATAGAGTGGTTGAATAAAAAATCCTAAGATCTTACAGCCTTAATACAGTGTCTTAGGATTATCTTATTTTGTTTATTTGTTCATTCTACTCCGCTATTTTAATAGCGCATCCGCAAGCGTTTCGGCCAAGACACCCTCGTCACGCTCCATCTTGAGCCCCTGAAAGTGAACGGACGCTATGAGGAGCCGTGGATATAGGCTACTTTGAAACATAAAAAAACGCCAAGGCCCTGCATGTGAATCTGCATAGCCTTGGCGTGAATTTAATTGTGAATTATGAATTGTGCATTGTGAATTATCAATGCGCTTCGAGCCAGTTGTCGCCCCATCCGGCATCGGCGATGAGGGGCACGGATAGGGGATAGGCGCCCTGCATCTCCTCGATGACGATGCGTTCCACCTGCTTGGCCTCGTCGGGATAGACCGAGAAGTTGAGTTCGTCGTGCACCTGGAGTATCATTTTGGAGCGTATTCCCTCCTTCTTGAAGCGCTGCCAGATGCGGATCATGGCGAGTTTGATGATGTCTGCCTCACTGCCTTGGATGGGGGCGTTGATGGCATTGCGCTCGGCGAAACCGCGCACGGTGCCGTTTTTCGAGTTGATGTCGGGGAGGTAGCGGCGGCGTCCGAACAGCGTCTCGGCGTAATTGAGGCGTCGGGCGGTCTCCTTGGCCTGTTCCATGTACTCCCTGACCTTGGGGAAGGTGGCGAAATAGTCGTCGATGAGCTGACGCGCCTCACCGTTTTCGATGCCCATGCGCTGTGCGAGGCCGTAGGTGGTGATGCCGTAGATGATGCCGAAGTTGGCTTGTTTGGCGCTCTTGCGCTGGCTGTCGGTCACGTCGTTCATCTCCTCTTTCCATATCTTCGCGGCCGTGGCGCGGTGAATGTCTATGGGTTCAAATCCCCGTTGCTTATCTTCTTGGCATGGAGGCGGACGACTTGCGGATGACCTGTTGCTTGCCGAACATGAGGCGCGACAGGCCACTCAGGTCCATTAGCCATGCCACTGCGAGGCTCCCGACCACGCAGATGGGGAGCGAGAGCAGTAGAAAGACAGTCCCCGAGGGGTCGAACATGACGTATGGGAGTAGTTGCTTGCAGAGAATGGTGAAGATAGGGGAGAATAGAAAGATAGGTAACGTATTGTACCCAACGAAGTGCATGGGGTGGCAAAGCGTGGCGGGCGTGTGGTGATGGGCCAGCAAGATGAGGCTTAGTGCGAACCATACGATGAGCACTCCGCCCGAGGTGGCCTTGTCGAGGTTGGTCGCATGCATGGTCAGCAGGATGAGAATGGGCAAGGACAGCCACGTGGGCCTGAAGAAAATTGCAATGGATTGTCCGGCCATGCGTATGGTGTTACCGGCGAGGAAATAAAGCGCGCAGGGCAGCGAGAGCAGACCGGGGCCGCTCGCGAGGCCGTAGTAGATCAGGCCGCAGAGCGCGACGCGGCTGGCAGCAGAAAGTTTTGGCAACCGGGCCACAGCGTAAAGCGTGGCCTGGCACGCCACGAGGGTGTGAAGATACCAATACGGGCCAAGCGGATGCAGCAGTAGGTGGCGCGCGAAAAGCTGTGGTGACAAGTGGTTGATATGCTCGCGTATGGGCAGCAACGAGGCCATGACAACATATCCCGACTCCATGACCAGGTAAGGGATGATCAGCCACTGCAACCCACGAACAAACGTCCTGGTGGACTTCTCCACGTTGGTGAGAAGGCCAGAGATAAGGAGGAAGCCGGGCATGTGGAAGGTATAGATCAACTGTTTGGCCCACGGGTGGGTGTTTCCAATGTAAGATAGATGGAAGGTCACCATCAGGAGGATGAGCACGCACCTCACGTAGTCTATGTCATTGTCTCGTACAGGGAGTTTTTGCCCGCTTTTGCGGGGGGGGGGCAGGCCCGCGTGTAACTGTTTGTCATGGCTTGTGGAATGTTATTGGTTAGTGTGCTTCGAGCCAGTTGTCGCCCCATCCGGCATCGGCAATGAGGGGCACGGATAGGGCGTAGGCCCCCTGCATCTCCTCGATGACGATGTGTTCCACCTGCTTGGCCTCGTCGGGATAGACCGAGAAGTTGAGTTCGTCGTGCACCTGGAGTATCATTTTGGAGCGGATGCCCTCCTTCTTGAAGCGTTGCCAGATGCGGATCATGGCGAGTTTGATGATGTCTGCCTCACTGCCTTGGATGGGGGCGTTGATGGCATTGCGCTCGGCGAAGCCACGCACGGTACCGTTTTTCGAGTTGATGTCGGGGAGGTAGCGGCGACGTCCGAACAGCGTCTCGGCATAGGTGAGGCGTCGGGCGGTCTCCTTGGCCTGTTCCATGTATTCCCTGACCTTGGGGAAGGTGGAGAAATAGTCGTCGATGAGCTGTCGGGCCTCACCGTTTTCGATGCCCATGCGCTGTGCGAGGCCGTAGGTGGTGATGCCGTAGATGATACCGAAGTTGGCTTGTTTGGCGCTCTTGCGCTGGCTGTCGGTCACGTCGTTCATCTTCTCTTTCCATATTTTCGCAGCCGTGGCGCGGTGGATGTCGAACCCCTCGCGGAAGGCTTCAATCATGTTTTCATCGGCCGAGAGGTGCGCCATGATGCGCAATTCAATCTGACTGTAGTCGGCCGAGAACCATCGACAGCCTGGCTCGGGCACGAAACACTTGCGAATCTCCTTGCCATCGTCGTCGCGAACGGGTATGTTTTGCAGGTTGGGGTCGCTCGAAGAGAGGCGTCCTGTGGCCGTAACGGCCTGATTGAAAGACGTATGCAGATGTCCTGTGCGCTCGTTGATGAGCTTGGGCAAGGCCTCGACGTAGGTGCCGAGGAGCTTTTTCATGCCGCGATAGTTGAGGATATCGTCTACGATGGGGGCCTTGTCGCGGAGCTGCAAGAGCACTTCCTCGGAGGTAACATACTGCCCCGTCTTGGTCTTCTTGGGCTTATCCACAATCTTCATCTTCTCAAAGAGGATGTCGCCCACCTGCTTCGGACTGGAGATATTGAACTTCTCACCGGCCAGTTCGTAGGCATGCTGCTCGTATTGCTGCATGCGTTGGGTGAACGTGCGCTCGGTTTCCTTCAGCGTCTCGGTGTCGAGACACACGCCGTTGAGTTCCATATCGGCCAGCACCTTGACCAGAGGCATCTCAATATCGTAGAACAACGACTCGCCGCCCACCTCTTTCAATTGAGGCTCGAGCACGTTTTTCAAGCGCAAGGTGATGTCCGCGTCCTCGGCGGCATACTCATAAATGTCTGCGGGCAATAGGTCGCGCATGTTTTTCTGACCCTTGCCCTTCGGTCCGATGAGTTCTTCGATGTGGATGGTCTGATAGTGGAGTAGGGTCTCGGCCATGTAATCCATGTTGTGATGCAGCTCGGGTTGGATGATGTAGTGGGCGAGCATCGTGTCGAACATTGGCCCTTGGATATCCACGCCATAGCCTCGCAACACCTCGTAGTCGTACTTGATGTTTTGCCCCACCTTCAAAATTTCGGGGTCTTCGTATAGCGGTTTGAATATGTTAACATATTGCAACGCTTCTTCACGATTGCTCGGGATGGCTACATAAAATGCTTCTTTTTCCTTGACGGCGAAGCTCAGCCCCACCAATTCGGCCTCCATCGGATTGGCAGAAGTGGTTTCTGTGTCTAAACTTAAGATTTTATTTGTCCGCAAAAAGTCACAAAGTTTGATGGCTTCAGGCTGATTATCAATCAGTTTGTAGTCGTGAGGCACCGTTTTTAGGGTCTCAAAACTCGAATTTTCGGGCGTGGTCGGGCTGTCGTTCGTATTTTCGGCAAATAAATCGAGCTGCAAATTAGCTGATGTTTGCGTTTCTTTGGGTTTATTAAGAAATCGTTCTGCGAGCTTCTTAAATTCGAGTTCGGTGAAGATTTCGCGCAATTTCGCCTCGTCGGGAGCATTCACCTTCAGTTCGTCGAGATCGAGGTCGATGGGCACATCGGTACGGATGGTGGCGAGAAACTTCGACATCTTGATGTCGTCGACGGCAGCTTCCACCTTCTCGCGCATCTTGCCTTTCAGCCGATCGGTGTTGGCGATGAGCTCTTCGCAGCTTCCAAACTCATTGACAAGCTTGGCGGCGGTCTTCTCTCCGACCCCCGGGCAACCGGGATAGTTGTCGGCCGAGTCGCCCATGAGCGCCAGCAGGTCGATGACCTGGGCCGAGGTGGGGATGCCATACTTATCCTGTATCTCTTTTTCGCCGATTTTATCGTATCCGCCACCATGCCTCGGGCGGAACATATAGACGTTAGACCGGATGAGCTGCCCATAGTCTTTGTCGGGCGTGAGCATATAGGTCTCCACGCCTTCGAGCCCCGCCTTGATGGCCAGCGTACCAATCACGTCGTCGGCCTCGAAGCCTTCGACCTGCAGGATGGGGATGTTCATGGCGCGGAGAATGCGCTGGATATAGGGCACGGCGAGCTTGATGTCCTCGGGTGTGGCGTCTCTCTGCGCCTTATAGGCCGGGAAAGCCTCGTGACGGAAGGTCTTGCCGAGGTCGAAAGCCACGCCCAGGTGGGTGGGATGTTCCTTGTCTAATATCTCCTTCAGGGTGTTGCAGAATCCCATGATGGCCGAGGTGTTCTGCCCTTTGGAGTTGATGGTCGGCCGGTTGATGAAGGCATAGTACGACCGGAAGATGATGGCGTAAGCGTCAAAGAGGAATAATTTATTCATAATAAATTTATTTTCCCCGTAAAATTACTAAAAAATTGCTACAATATCCGATAAAAGCAGTAATTTTGTAACAAATTAAAATTGAGTTCATGGATTACTTATCGATCATCAAGCAACCTATCAATTCTGATCTGGAAGATTTTATTGACCTGTTTAATAAGTCTTTATCGCATTCAGACGGACTCTTGGGACACGCTTTGGAGCATATCCGACAGCGTGCCGGGAAGCGCATGCGCCCGATGCTGATCTTGCTGATGGCCAAGAATTTCGGTGAAGTTTCGGCCTCCACGCTGCATGGCGCGGTGGGTCTCGAACTGCTTCACACGGCCTCCTTGGTGCATGATGACGTGGTGGATGAGAGCTCGGAGCGGCGCGGACAGAAGTCTGTCAATGCGGAATACAATAACAAAGTGGCGGTGCTTGTGGGCGACTACATCCTCTCGACCTCACTCCTTCATGTGAGCTATACGCACTCAGAGGATATCGTGCGACACCTGGCGGAGCTCGGACGGACGCTCTCCAACGGCGAGATTTTGCAGCTCTCCAACATCCAGAACACCGAAATCTCTGAACAGATATACTATCAGGTCATCAAGCAGAAGACCGCAGCGCTCTTCGAATCGTGTGCCGCGGTGGGTGCTCTGTCGGCTGGAGCCTCGGAGTGCGACATCGAAGCGGCCAAGAAATTCGGCCAGAACATCGGAATTATCTTCCAGATTCGCGACGATATCTTCGACTATTACGACAAGTCGGACATCGGCAAGCCCACCGGAAATGATATGGCTGAGGGCAAGTTGACGCTTCCGGTGATCCACGCCCTCAACGCCACGGGCGATGAGGAGATGCGCAATCTGGCGCTCAAGGTGAAGCGGGGCACCGTCAGCAACGATGAAATCGCGCGTTTGGTGAGCTTCACCAAGGCCAATGGCGGTATCGAATATGCCGACAAACGTATGTGGGAGTTCCACGCCGACTCTATCAATTTCATTGAAACCAAGGTTCGGGATGAGGCTGTGAAGCGCAGTCTGCGGGCTTATCTCGACTATGTCATAGAGCGGAAGCTGTAGGGCCTTTCACAAAGGCCTAAGGCCTCCCCAAGCCCCTACGACCGCGTCTACAAGTCCCTCCGAAGGAGAGGATGTCGGATTACCGGGATAAACAAGTGGGAACTGGCTTTAGACTAATATTCATTCAATAGCTTTATTTGTAAAACTGCAGCCTCATTTTGTGGCTTAGAGTACCTTACAATCCCTTCTCGGAAGGGTTTGGAAGGCCCCAAAACAATACATCCCCGTCGAAATCTTTCGGTGGGGATGCTTTATTTAGGTACTATTGTCGTCCATGTGCTTCCTCATTCTACCCTTGAAGGTAACTTACAACCCCTCCTTCGGAGGGGCTTGGGGAGGCACCTTGTGGGGCTTGGGTCGGCACTTCGTGGGGGATTAGAAAGGCGCTGCGCGCCTTGCGTCGGCTTAATACCACTTCGTCTCTTTCCCTGTAATCTCGCTGATGAGCAGGTTGGTGAGGCGACTGGTGCCCAGGCGCAGCCACTTGTTGGTGAGCCACTGCTCGCCCAGCACCTCTTTAACGATGGTATAGAGCGTCACTGCGTCCATCACGGTGTTGATTCCACCGGCAGGCTTGATGCCCACCTGGATGCCTGTCTGGTCGTAATACTCCTTGATGGCCTGGCACATCACATAGACATCCTCGGGCGTAGAGCCGTATTTGTCTTTGCCGGTAGAGGTCTTGATGTAGTCGGCACCTGCATACATCGACAGCAGAGAAGCCTTCTTCACGTTGGAGAAGCCGCCCAGGAGGCAGTTCTCGAGAATCACTTTCAGGTCTACAGAGCCGCAGGTCTGCTTCAATTCGCTAATCTCGTCGCACACACTCTCATAGTCTCCATCGAGGAATTTGCCCACAGGAAGCACGATATCCACGTTTGTGGCGCCGTCTTTGATAGCCAGTGCTGTCTCGGCCACCTTCACCTCGGGGAACGTCTGAGACGTGGGGAAATTGCCGGAAACCACGGCAATCTCTACGCCGTCTACCTCCAGGCTGTTGCTCACGATGCCTGCGAAGTTGGGATAGACGCAGATAGTGGCCACGTGGGGCAGGTCGGGGTAGGCCGAGTCAAACTTGTTCACCTTCTCGGTCATGGCCAGAATAGCCTCGTCGTTGTCCGTGGTGTGGAGCGAGGTGAGCTCTACGCTACCCAGAAGAAACTTCTTCACCTCTACGGTATCGTTCTCGGGCACCTTCTCCATGATGAGTTTCTTCACGGCGTCGCGCACCTGAGCGTCGTCCACCTCACAGTTATACTTGCTCAGCATCTGCTGATACTTGTCTGTCTCCTGCCCGTTAGCGTTGCGCTGGGCCTCTACCTGAGCCTTCAGTCCCTGCTGATTGTTGCTCGGTTCAATGTCTTTTGTGTAAGCCATAATGATATGATTAAAAGTTAGTGATTATATTTTCAGTTTGGGATTGTTCTTGTGTCGCGAAGCGTCGCGGCGGGTCTTCTTCTCGATACTCTTCCTCAGCTCCTCGGTGAGGTCTACTCCTGTCTGGTTGGCCAGGCAGCAGAGCACCCACAGGATGTCGGCCATCTCCTCGCCCACATTGTCTTTCTCGCCCTCCTTGAAGCTTTGATCGCCATATTTTCGGGCCATCACGCGGGCCAGTTCGCCCACTTCCTCGGTGAGCACGGCCATGTTGGTGAGCTCAGAGAAATATCTCACGCCAACAGATTTAATCCATTGGTCCACCGTCTCTTGTGCTTCCTTGATTGTCATTTTTCCATTGTTTAAGATGTGAGAATGGGGCCTCGCCCATGGATTCAGGATATCAGTCCCACGGCTTCTGCTATCAGCAGGAGCGTGGCAGTGCCGACAAGGATGGTCAATATCCAGAACTGCCTGTCCTTTTTGCGTCCGAGAACAAGTGTGGTGAGGATTTTCAGCACGAATGCCCCGTAGAGTATGCCCAAGGTCCAGTTGCGCAGTGGGGAGTCGTAATAGGGTTTCCCCATCACGAGTCGCGCGATGATGTGGGTAATAACACTTAGGGCAATGACACCGTTGATGATTCTATCCCATAAGATAATGTTCTTGTTTTCCATGAGTTTGATATGATACGGGTCAAATATGGATGATATATCTTTCTTTTGTTTCTATCTATTCATACGGCAGTTTCATGCGCTTGCTGGCATCGCTCCTCCTTCTTCTTGTCGCATTTTACTCCCTCCCTTCGGGGGAGGGGCTGGGGGAGAGGCATCTTTCTTGCCTATTCCTTCCTCTTGGTATCCATGCAAATGGTCACCGGACCGTCGTTGAGCAGCTCCACTTTCATGTCAGCGCCAAACTCACCCGTGCCTACTCGTTTCCCCATGGCCTCGCTCAGCGCCTCGCAGAAGCGCTCGTAGAGGGGTATGGAGATATGGTGCGGCGCAGCTTTGATCCAGCTGGGGCGATTGCCTTTCTTGTAGCTCGCCATCAGGGTGAATTGAGACACCACGATGATGTCGCCGCCCACATCCTGAATGCTGAGGTTCATCACGCCGTTCTCGTCGTCGAACACCCTCAGCCCAACCACCTTTTTCACCAACCAATCGATGTCTTCCTCCGTGTCGTCCTCACCGATTCCCAGCAAAATGAGGTAGCCTTTTCCGATGGCCGACTTCACATTCCCTTCGATCGTAACCGATGCACGACTAACCCTTTGGATGACGATTTTCATTGGTTTCTTGGTATTTATTCTCAGAAATTATCCCGCAAAGTTAATCAAAACCTATCGTTTTTCCAACGATTCCCTCTCTTTTTATCTATTTTGAGGCAGTATGGGGTGGGGAATACCTGGTTTCTCATGGATTTTCAGTCCCTTTTCCTTGATTTTATTCTCTATATTTCATTGTCGGTTTCCCATATTCTTTGTCTACACAAAACACAAAAATTTCACAGGTTCTTATCCTATTGCATTCTCCTTTTCGGCCATCTCAGATGGCCCGAACACTCAGAATCTTGTGCTCTCTCACCCTTTCCACACTCGCAGTGCTCCCATTGTTTTCCTTAAAATCAACCTCTTGGCAGGGACATGCCCCGTGCATGTCTGCACCGCCGCATGGCAGCTCTATCTTCTTGCTCCTCCTTTCTCGCTACGAGTGCCAGCTCTCTCCGTGCCCTCCACCATCGATGGCTTCTATCATCTGCGCCAGCCTCTGTGCCCTCTGTGTCCTCCGTGTGAGAAAAATACACCCTCTGCGTGATATTAAATTTCCCTCTGCGTGATGCAAAACCCTCCTATCAACAAAGACAACTCCTCTCTATTTTTCCTCCTACAACTCCCAATCGGTGTAAGATTTATTCCTCATCATTTTTTCTCCAACCAGCTCTCTATCCTCCTCAAAACCATCTAAAAACTCCGTTTTCGGCCTCATGTTCTGCACATCTCGCCCTTCTCGCATTGCGATAAGGTAGTAATCGTATCGCCATCTCTACCTTTTCTCCTTGCCATTTGGCCCTTTTCTCCTCGCGTTTAGCACCTAATCGTCTCTTGTTTTCCTCCTTAATTCTCCAAAATAAGTATCTGTTGATTTCTAAATCCCTGGTTATCAGTTCTTTACAAATTATCTCGTTTTTTCCCAATTTCTCCCTCTCTCATCCTCTATTTCGCAAAAAACCTCCTCTCATTCTCCCTTTTCCTAATTTTTCATCGGTATTTTTCTCTGGTTATTCTCCGTCATGGAAATGTGCCCACACTATTTGGGCCTTGCTCTTTCCGATAGTGGTAGCAAGTTCATCGATACCTGCACCCTTGATATTCTTCACTGATTTATAGGCCTTTAGCAGCGCCTCCTTGGTCTTCGCACCTATCCCTTTGATGTCGTCGAGCTCCGAGTGCAGGGCATGTTTAGAGCGCTTATCTCTGTGAAAACTAATGGCATAGCGGTGCACCTCGTCTTGAATCTGCGTCAATACGTGGAACAACTCTGAGTCGTTCTTGAGTCCAATCACCTGCGGAGGCCACCCATAGAGCAGCTCATTGGTGCGGTGGCGGTCGTCTTTGGCCAGTCCTGCAATGGGAATCTGCAGCCCAAGCTCGCCCTCTACCACCTCTCTCACCACGTCCATCTGGCCTTTTCCGCCGTCGGTGATGATGAGGTCGGGCAGGGGAGTGCCCTCTTCCATCATGCGACTGTAGCGCCGCCTCACCACCTCCTGCATCGAGGCATAGTCGTCCGGGCCTACCACGGTCTTGATATTATACTTCCTATAGTCCTTGCGCGAGGGCTTCATGCCTTTATATACTACACATCCGGCCACGGCGTCAGTACCAGAGATGTTCGAGTTGTCGAAGCATTCTATCTGATAGGGCAGCTTGGGCAGCCCCAGTTTCACCTGCAGTTCCTTCATCAGTCGGGTCTGTTTTTGCTCCGGATTCAGCTTCTCGGCCTGTTTCAGTCGGTCGAATTTATACTGTTTTCCGTTCATTTCCGACAACTCTAACAGGTGCTTCTTGTCGCCTCGC
>DCJH01000055.1:0-713 GCA_002317385.1 Prevotella sp. UBA1705
TGGAGAGCAGCACGTCGTAGTCGTAGTTGATGAATCCCATGATGATCTTCTCCAACTCCTCGGGCGACATCTGCCCGTGGCCGATAGCTACACGGCAGTCGGGCACGTACTTATGGATGAGGTCGGCAATCTCGGGGAGGTTGGAGATGCGGTTGTTCACAAAGAACACCTGACCGTTGCGGCTCATCTCGAAGTTGATAGCGTCGGCTATCACCTCATGACCATAGGTGCTGAGCTCCGTGTGGATGGGGTATCGGTTGGGTGGCGGGGTGCGCATGATGCTCATGTCACGGGCTCCCATGAGCGAGAACTGCAGCGTGCGCGGGATGGGCGTGGCCGACATCGTGATGGTGTCGACATTGGTTTTCATCTTGCGCAGCTTCTCCTTGGTGCTCACTCCGAACTTATGTTCCTCGTCGATGATAAGCAATCCGAGGTCGTGCCACTTCACCGTCTTGCCCAAGAGCTTGTGCGTGCCGATGATAATGTCTATCTTTCCGCTCTCCAAATCCTCCAGCACCTGCTTGGTCTGCTTGGCCGAGCGGGCACGTGAGAGATATTCCACGCGCACGGGGAAGTCTTTCAGTCGGTCGCGGAAGGTCTGATAGTGCTGGAAAGCGAGCACCGTGGTGGGCACCAGCACAGCCACCTGCTTGGAGTCGCAGGCCGCCTTGAAGGCCGCGCGGATAGCCACCTCGGTCTTGCCGAAGCCC
>DCJH01000055.1:721-47108 GCA_002317385.1 Prevotella sp. UBA1705
CTTGAGCTGGTCGGGGGTGTCCTCGTAGAGGAAGCTCGCCTCCAACTCGTGCTGCATGAAGCTGTCGGCACTGTAGGCATAGCCCTTCTCGTGGCGCCGCTTGGCGTAGAGGCGTATGAGATCTCGGGCTATATCCTTGATGCGCTTCTTGGTTTTCTCCTTCAATCGCTCCCAGGCGCCAGTGCCGAGGGTGCTCAGTCGTGGGGCCTCGCCGGCGTCGCTGCTGCGATATTTCGATATTTTGTAGAGCGAATGGATAGATACATCTACCTTGTCGTTGTTCTGATAGATGATGCGAATGACCTCCTGGTATTGGGTGGCAGGTGTTGGGTGTTGGGTGGTAGGTGGTAGGTGTTGGGGGGTAAGCGATACAATCGGCACGCGGATGAGCCCGCCGAACTTGCCGATGCCAAAGTCTACATGCACGATAAAGTCGCCAGGCTCCATTTCCTGCAGCTCTTTCATGGTGAGAGCCATCTTTCCTGCCCGCGCGTTGTCCGACTTGAGGCTGTACTTATGGAACCTGTCGAATATCTGATGGTCGGTGAAGAAGCATACGCGTAGGTCGCTGTCGGAGAAGCCTTCGTGTATGGTCTTGTCAACAGGAGTAAACTCTATGTCCGACCTCTGGGCGTTAGACATGGAGCGCTCGGGGTCGGAGCCCATCTCGCTGAATATATCTTTGAGTCGCTGCTGCTGCTTGGCGCTGTCGGCCAGGATATAGAGGCGGTAGCCCTGAAGTATGAAGTCTTCGAGGGCCTGGCGCAGAAGCACGAAGTTTTTGTGGAACAACGGCTGGGGAGTAATGTGGAAACTGATGGTGGCCTGGGCGTCGCCTTTGGCCAAATGACCAAATTCCACATGGCGGAAACGGCTGGCGTCGGCCAGAAACTGGCTTTGCGAGCAGAGCACACTCTCCTTGGTCATGTCGCGGCGAATCTGCTCCTGCTCCATCTCGGTGGCGCCTTCCATGCGCTCTGTCAGCGCCTGCGAGGAGAAACCCTCATTATATATACGGTCTATGGTGCCCCCCACGTAGTCCAGATCCTTGGAGGCGATGAGGGTGTCGGTAGGCAGAAACTGCAGGAAGGGTATCTTGTTGGAGGTCAATGCGGCCAACTCGGGCACCACATCCACCTCTGTCTTCTTGTCTTTCGAGAGCTGGTCTTCGACCGTGAACGTGCGGATGGAATCGATTTCGTCGCCGAAGAAGTCGATGCGGAACGGCAGTTCGCTGGAAAACGAATACACGTCGAGGATGCTTCCGCGCACGGCAAACTGCCCCGGCTCATACACATAGTCTTTCTCTGCGAACCCCAAGTCGCGCAGACGATGCTCCAATTCGGTGATGTCTACGGTCTGCGATGTCTTCAATGAGATACGCCGCTCGTCGAGATGAGTCTGCGACACCACCAGCTCGGCTATGGCTTCAGGGTAGGTGACGATGAAAAGAGCTGAACCAAACCCTACTGAGGCCTCCCCAAGCCCCTTTGAAGGAGGAGTTGTCAAATCACCTTGGGGGGTAGAGTTCGGGTGAGAATTCGTCTCTGATTTAGCATTATTGGCCGAGTGAGTAGAGCGTTGCGCAGCCACATCCCCTCCTTCGGAGGGGCTTGGAGAGGCCACTATTCTCGCCAAAACCTCCGTCCTCAATATCTCGTTGGCGGCGTCGCGCTGACCATATTTCACCGCACGGCGATAGCTGGAAGGGAAGAACAACACCTGCTGAGAACCCAAAATGCCCTGCAGGTCGTTGTAGAAATAGCCCGCCTCATCGTCGTCTTGGAGGATGAAAACTACCGGGTGACCGATCCGTTGGGCCACGGCGGCAAAGAAAGTAGGTGCGGAAGAGGCCACCAGCCCCTGCAGGAAAACGTGTTTTATCGATTTGTTTTCCAGCGATTTCACGAAGGCTCCCACCTGCGGGAGCCCTCCATAGAGTTGTTGTAAATCTTGAATTCTCATCAAGCCAAGGCCTCAAAGTGCCTTTATCATCATGTAATTTCTTTTAGAGTTTGGGGTATTTCCTGAACCATCCGTCCATGCGGAGACGCATAACACCGAACAATGCCTCGCTGAATATGCCTCCGCTCATCTTGCTGGTGCCCTCCTTGCGGTTGACAAACACCACCGATACCTCCTCGATCTTGGCACCAATCTTGTGGGCCGTGTACTTCATCTCAATCTGGAAAGCATATCCCTTGAAGCGAATCTTGTCGAGTTCGATGGTCTCCAGCACCCTGCGGCGATAGCAAACAAAGCCTGCTGTGGTGTCGTGGACATTGAAACCGGTGACAAACTGCACATACTGCGAAGCGAAATAACTCATCAGCACTCGGCCGATGGGCCAGTTCACCACGTTCACTCCGGTAACATAGCGGGAGCCTACAGCGAGGTCTGCCCCACGGTCGTGGCACGCCGCATAGAGCCTTGGCAGGTCGTCGGGGTTGTGACTGAAGTCGGCATCCATCTCGAAGATGTACTCATACTGCCGCTCCAAAGCCCATTTGAAACCGGTGATGTAAGCGGTTCCCAATCCCAACTTGCCCTTGCGCTCAATAATGAAGAGCCTGTCGGCAAACTCGTTGTCCATCAATCGATGCACAATCTGAGCCGTTCCGTCGGGACTTCCGTCGTCGATCACAAGGATATGGAAGCATTTTTCAAGAGAGAACACCGCCCGGATGATCTTCTCCATGTTCTCCTTCTCATTATAGGTAGGGATGATTACAATCGAATCGCTTTCGTTCATATTGCTAAAAGGTATCTGTTTCCTGCAAAATTATAAAATAAAACGGAAAACGTCAACGATATGACGACTTTTATTGGTCGGGGTTCTCCACATAGCCCTGATATTCTTCCACCAAGCCGTTCATCACCGCTTGATAGCTCTCATCCTTGAGATAATCGATGTTTTCGCGCCCCTGTCCAATGGGACTGATGGGTTGATGGATGGTGAGGCGCAACGGATGCCACTCCACCCAGTGCCCATCCTTCATGCGAGGAAGCACATTGAACGAGCCATTGATGGTGAGCGGGCATACCGGCAACTGTAGTTCGTCGGCCAGCATGAATGCTCCACGCCTGAAGACGCCCATATGGCCGGTGAACGACCGCGCCCCTTCGGGAAACACAACGAGTGACATTTCCTCCTTCAAGATCTCCCGAGCCTGGTCGTAGGTGCGCTTCACGGCCGATGGACTGGAACGGTCTACAAAGATATGGTGGGCATACTGGCTGGCAATTCCGATTAAGGGCATCTTGCGAAGAGCCTTCTTCATCATCCATTTGAAGTTGCGATTGAGGTATCCGTAGATAAGGAATATATCGAACATGCCCTGATGATTGGCCACGAACACGTAGGACTGGCCTTTCTTCAGATGCTCCCTGCCCTCTACCTTCACGGGCAGGAACAGCAGCCGGATGGTGAATTTCGACCATAGTTTACCAGGATAATAGCCCCAGAAATGGCCATTGCCGAGGAAACATCCCACGATGATGGACGACGTGGTCAGTATGGTGGCCACCAGAAACAGCGGCAGAACGATCAAGAGTTGGTATAGACGATAGAGGTATTTCATGACTTTTTCTGATGTAAGGTGATAACAACAATTTCGGCCGTGGCACCAAACCGGAATGGCAGCAACGCTCCGATGCCCGACGTGACGTAGAGATAGCTGCCGTCTTCTTCATAGAGTCCGTAGGCCTCCTTGTATTTGAAGCGGGCCGGACGTAGGCCAAAGAGGGAGAGTTGGCCGCCGTGTACATGGCCGCTCAGGGTGAGTTGTACTCGCTTGCTGGGCCTGATGTATTGGTCCCATGACTTGGGATTATGCTGCAGCAGCACTACGAAGGCTCCCTTGGCAATGCCCTGCATGGTCTTTTCGTAGTTTGCGCTGTCAGGTTTCTCCAGGTTTTGCTCTCCCGCCAAGACCAGAGAGTCCTGTCCGCGATGCACAGCCGTGTGGCCGTTGAGCAGCACGGTCCATCCCCACTGGCGCTGGCGGTCGATGAGTTCCTTGCAGTTGGCTGCCTCGATGGCCGGGTCTTCCTCGATATATTCTGCGTAGTCGTGGTTGCCCAGCACCGACACTATCCCGTCTTTAGCCTTCAGAGACGAGAGCATGTCCTGCACAGGATAGAGCTCCTGAGGCTGAAGGTTCTGCAAATCACCCGTGAAAGCGATGAGGTCGGCGTGCTGACTATTGATGCTGTCGATGTCTCTTTGCAGCAGAGCCTTACGCCATCCGGTGAAGCTTCCTACATGGGCGTCGCTGAATTGCACGATGCGATAACCCTCGAAACTCTTTGGAAGGTCGGCCATATAGAGGTCCACATGCTTCACATCGAGTTTTCTGAACCCGATGGTAAAGCCGTAGATGAGTATGTAGACATTGAGAATACAGAGGAAAAAAGCCACCAGATTGCCCCAGTTCTGACGTTTGTGCCGCATCTTGCGCCACAGATAGCCGAGCGAGGAGCACAGCGCCGCAATGACTTTGGGTATCACCACCAGGCCCAACAGCACCACATAGGTGTTGACCAAGGTCATATCCTCGGGCACAAAGTCGTGCATCGTGCCCAGATAGAGGGTGTAGAGGGCCATCAATCCGCCCGGAACCCACCACAGCAAACGCTTCCATCGAGCAAGATGCCGACGTCGGCGCAGATAGCGCACGTCAAAATAGAGGTCAGACAGCACGATGGCAATGAGTACGGGAAATAGGATTCGGGCAATCAAAACAATATAGCGGTTGAGGATTGAGGATGCTGATTAACTACGGGCAAGGTGCGCACTAAGAAACTTACGGGCCAGTTCCACGGGTATTCCGCGCCGGCGGGCATAATCCTGCAGCTGGTCTTCGCCAATCTTGCCGAGGTCGAAATAGCGCGATTTGGGGTGGGAGAAGATGAAACCCGATACCGATGCATGGGGATTCATCATGCCGTTTTCGGTGAGATGAATACCAATCTGCTTGAAATCGAGCAGTTCGTTGAGCAGGAAATTCATGCTGGTGTCGGGCAGCGAAGGGTAGCCCACCGCCGGACGGATGCCTTGATATTTCTCGTCGAAGAGCTCCTGGACTGTCAGATTCTCGTCGGGCGCATAGCCCCAATACTTCTTTCGGATGAGCATGTGCATGTATTCGGCTGTCGCCTCGGCCAGTCTGTCGGCCAGAACCTGCGACATCATACGCATGTAAACGTCGTCGCGGTTGATGTGTTCGAGGCTGGCGTCGACCGTTGTAGCAAATACTCCGGCCTTGTCTTTGATGCCCATGGAGAGCGGTCTCACAAAGTCGGCCATACAAAGATTGGGCGCTCCAGCCACCGCCGGGCGCTGCTGGCGCAACATGGGGATGCGCATGCCCCCAATGACGAGGTCTTCATCATCGCTGTTGGCATCCAGAATCTCGAAGATGCCGTGCGTGTGGTACTTGCCTTCCCAGCCGTCGAGCACCCCGTTGGCATCGGCCTTGAGTTTCTCTTTCTCCTCAGCCGGCTTGCCATTCATATTCCATGTATGGAAGAAGTAGAGCCAATTGATATAGGGTCTCACCTCTCCAATTTCAAAATTCAGTTTCATCTTTCCATCTTTTATTAGGTGTGGCGATGCTCGTTGAGCCGGAATCGCAAGGCCTCCCCGCGGTAACCATCGTCCACCAGACCATTATCGTAGACCAAATGGCCATTGCAGAAGGTCTTTTCTACCCTCCATTCGAACTGCTGTCCCTCCATGGGGCTCCAGCCACACTTGCTCTCAACGCCTGCCGCCGTGACTTGCCAAGGCTCCGTTCGCCTCACGATGGCGATGTCGGCCTTATATCCTTGGCGCAGGAATCCACGCTCACTCACGGAGAACAAGCGTGCCGGATGATGGGCCATGAGTTCTACCAGCCGTTCGATGGATACCACGCCACGGTCTACTAAGCTCAGCATGGCGACCAGAGAATATTGCAACATGGGCATGCCCGATGCCGCCTTGGCGCACCCGCCCTCCTTATCCTTCTGCTCATGGGGTGCGTGATCGGTGGCCACGGCAGCGATGCGACCGTCGGCCAAGGCCTTGCGCAGCTCCTCGCGGTCGGCCAAAGACTTGACCGAAGGGTTGCATTTGATGCGCGTGCCCAGCGTTTTATAGTCCTCATCGGTAAACCACAGGTGAGCAATGACGGCCTCACCGGTGATGAGCGGCAGCTCTCCCGTGGGACTCGCAGGCTCAAACAAGTCGAGTTCGCGAGCCGTAGAGACATGGGCTATGTGCAGGCGCGTGCCCCATTGACGTGCCAGTTCGACGGCCAACGACGAGCAGGCGTAGCACGATTCGGCCGAACGGATGGCGGCATGAAGCGTGATATCCGGGTCGTCACCATAGCGTTGCTTCATCTCGGCCATGTTCCGATTGATCATCGCCGTATCTTCGCAATGGGTCATGAGCGGCAAACCGAGTTCGGCGCAGGCCTTGAACACCGAGTTCAACGACTCACGGCGGTCTACAAGCATATTGCCTGTGGAGGCGCCCATGAAGAGTTTGATGCCAGGCACACGCGTGGGGTCGAGCTCTTGGAATAGTCTGCTGTTGTCCTTCGTGGCCCCGAAGAAGAAGCCATAGTTCACATGGCTACCCTGTTGGCCCAGCAACAACTTCTCGCGGAAAGCCTCCACGGTGGTGGTCTGCGGCACGGTGTTGGGCATATCGAAGAACGAAGTCACCCCGCCGGCAGCCGCCGCGCGGGTCTCACTCTCGATATCGGCCTTGCGGGTGAGGCCTGGCTCCCGGAAGTGCACATGCTCGTCGATGACTCCCGGCAACACGAAACACCCCGTGGCATCTACGAGTCGGTCGTAGGTTCCACGGGGATTGTCGTTACCTTCCTGTATGGCAGTGATGCGATCGTCGTCGATAATGACAGTTCCCGTGAAGTTTCGGCCTTCATTAACGATGCAACCGCCGTCGATGACTGTTCTCATATAGCAAAGTTTTGAATTCTTCTCTTAATGCGCCTGAGTCGGCATGCCCTGGCCCGAAGACTGCGGAACGGCTTGCGGCGCAGCCATCTGGTTGGGCGTCGGACCGTCGGCAGGCGGAGCCATAGGCTGTGCAGGCGCCTGCGGGGCAGGGTCTTGCATACCGTTCATGATATTCTGGTTCTGCTGGGCAGCCGCATAATATTCCTTCACCTGCGGGTCGTTCTTGAACTTGTCGGTGGCCTTGCTCATGATATCCTCTATCCAAGCATCGAGCATAGGTACCTCATAGCGGCTCATGCAGGTGTTGATGAATACATAGGGGCCAAGCACATTGTCGAAGTTCTCGGTAACAAAGCTGGTCACAAGCTTATCCATCTTCTGATTGATGGCAGCATCTTCGGCCGCAAGCTTGGCGTTCACGACATTCATGTCCTTGCCGTTCATGATGGCCTGGTCGTGCTTATGCACCAGTTCCATGCTCTGATTCATGAGTTGGGTGAACTTCTCGCGGAAGGCCGAGAGCTTGTCGTTGAGCGGCGTTCCGGTCACGCTCTCCTGAGTATTGTCTATCTTGACGGTAATCTCTCCATCTTCCAACACCACCGGCAGGCCGGCATTGTCGTCCATGAAGATATTGGCGATACGTACAGAGTCTATCGAACCCTGAAACTGGAACTGCCCGTGGACCACATCGCAAGAGTCAACGTTTTTCAGCACCGTATCCTTATACACCTTCAGGTATAGCTTCTGCCCGTCGAGCGTCGATACGTTTGACGAACCGGTGATACTAAATGTGTCAGCACAAGAGGTGAGGGCCAAGGCACTAACTACTGCGTAAAAAACTTTAATCATATACGATGTTCCTTCAAGTCACACAAAGATAATATGTAATCACGACGCATAAAAAAAAATTATGCTATTTAAAGATTAATCCTACTCTTTTATATTTTTTTTGGATAGTTCATGATCGAGCCGATGAACCGTATAAACCTCGAGTATGGCGGCGAGGAGCAATAGCACCACCCACTTATTGAACACATAGTTCATATAGTCTAACGGATTGGAGAACAAGGGTCTGAAAAAGCCGTAGGCATGGTCGGCCATGAGGATTCCGGCCATGACAAAGAGCAGATCGGCAAGGCCCTGGATACGCTTCAGGCGCTTGATGGTGATGTCGCTTCCCTCATACGACTGCAGGAGCTGCATGGTGGTGAACATCAGCGCACCCAATATAAACACCCAGCAACATATCTGCTGCTGCCACATCAAGGCAAAACATCCGGCCCCGATAACCATCAAGGCACCTCCGGCAAGGAATAAAACGCTTTGCCACTTATTTAACTGTCTCATCAATTTCGTTTGATTTTGCCTGCGCGTCCTCCGCCACCTGCTGGTCAGTACTGAGCACATAGATGTCCTCATCGTCGGCTTTCATGAAGTAACGCTCCCTGGCGATCTTTTCAATAGTCTTCGGATCGCGCTGCAAGGCGTTGAGCTCTTTGGTCGACTTCTCGTTCTGAGCCTCATATTTCTTGATTTCATCCTTCATCTGGCTGATCTGAAACTCATACTCTATGCGCTTCATGAAACTATTCTCATCGATAAATCCCACCACGGCAATGCCGACAACCGAAGTTATCAGATACTTATTCCGTGCCAGAAAGCTCCACAAGAGTGATAGTCTGCTGCTCATAATCCGTTCTCTATAAACGTTTGCAAAGATAATGGAAATCACGCAAAGAGCAAAAGAAATTACAATTTTTGTTTTGCCCTTCCCTCAAATTGCACTATCTTTGCAACAACAAACAATCTCAAAAGACATTATGGACAACTACATAGTATCGGCCAGGAAATACCGTCCGATGACGTTCAGTTCGGTCGTTGGGCAGGAGGCCTTGACCACAACGCTGAAGAATGCCGTCAGGAGTGGTAAGCTGGCCCATGCTTATCTCTTCTGCGGCCCGCGCGGAGTGGGTAAGACCACCTGTGCCCGCATATTCGCCAAGACCATCAACTGCGAGCATCCCACACCCGACGGAGAGGCTTGCAACGAGTGCGACAGCTGCCGCTCGTTCAACGACGGGCGCTCGATGAACATCTTTGAGCTTGATGCTGCCAGCAACAACTCGGTGGAAAACATCAAGAGCCTCATGGAGCAGACACAGATTCCACCACAGACTGGCCGCTACAAAGTGTTCATCATCGACGAGGTGCACATGCTCTCCACATCGGCTTTCAACGCTTTTCTGAAAACCCTGGAGGAGCCACCACAGCACGTCATCTTCATTCTCGCCACCACCGAGAAGCACAAAATACTCCCCACCATCCTCTCGCGCTGCCAGATCTACGACTTCGAGCGCATGACAGTGCCTAAGATTATCGACCACCTGAAGATGGTGGCCGACAAGGAAGGCATCGCCTACGAGGAGGAAGCCCTTAACGTTATTGCCGAGAAAGCCGACGGAGGCATGCGCGACGCACTCTCCATCTTCGACCAGGTGGCCAGTTTCTGCCAGGGCAACATCACCTTCCAGAAGGTGCTCGAAGACCTCAACGTGCTCAATGCGGAGCACTATTTCCGCATCATCGACCTCGCCTTGGACAACAAGGTGAGCGACATCATGCTCCTTCTGAATAGCATCATTGCCAAGGGTTTCGACGGAGGCAACCTCATTGTCGGCCTGGCCTCGCATGTTCGCAATGTGATGATGGCCCAGAATCCACAGACATTGCCCCTGTTAGAGGTGAGCGAACAGCAGCGACAGAAGTTTCAGGAGCAGGCCAAGAAGTGCCCCACGACCTTCCTCTACAAGGCTCTCCGCATCATGAACGAGTGCGACGTGAACTATCGCCAGAGCAGCAACAAGCGCCTTCTGGTAGAACTCACGCTCATCCGCGTGGCTCAAATCACACAGCCCGAGGATGCCGACAGCGCCGGTGCGGGGCGTAGCCCTAAGTATTTGAAAATCCTGTTTAAGAACATCAAGACCGTTCAGCCCAAACCGGCATCGCAGGTAGCCGGGGCCGAATCGACCGCCAACGGGCACGTGCAGCAGCAGGCGCCCACTCTCTCCACACCCCAACCCCAGACCGTCAGCGCCACAGCCTCTCCCACGCCAGTCCCGGCCACCGCGCCGAAAGCCCCAGCCGGCCCACGCCTCAAGCTGAAAAGCCTCGGCACCACCTTCGGAAACCTTCGGGGACAGACTGCCAACGACTCTGAAATCACCGACCTGAAGACGCAGGAGAAGCCTGTGCTCTCGGGCGCCAAACCGTTTACCGACGACGAACTGAGCATCCAATGGACCCTGATGTGTAACCGAATGCCACAGCATTTGGTGGGCTTGGCGTCGCGCCTGAAGAACCTCACGCCCCGCATCAAAGACTATCCCAACATCGAGGTGGTGCTCGACAACGAGATACTACTCAGCCAGACCAACGAGATCAAGGGCAGCATCTGCGCCACCATGCGCAAGACCTTGGGCAACCCCCACATCAACCTCACGCTCACGTTGGCCGATATGGACTCGGCGCGCAAGGTGTTTACCAAGCGCGAAATCTTCGACGACCTGCGCCAGCGCAACCCTGCCATCGAAAAGTTGAGGCAGAGTCTTGGGCTGGAACTGGCCTAAGTCTTTCCTCCCCCACATCCCATAGCCCTGCGCGTCCTACCCGATGCATGGGGCTTTTTCTTTGCAGCCAGTGTGTCTTCTGCATTGATTGTCTGCAAGATGGCTATGCAGGGGTGCGGACATGCACGGGGCATGTCCCTACAATGCCATCGCTCTGATTTCATCAAAAATACCCGATGAAATAATTTTATTATCCTCATTTTCTTGCCTTGTCATAGCTCACTGACCAGCATCTCATCGGCAATTTCGTGAAAAACAGCCTTATTTTATCTTCCTCTGTATCAACATCTTGTAATAACTTGACAAAAACGGCATCGCGATTACTACCTTTTCGCCTCACGATTACTACCGAATGGCACTGCCATCTCGGCCCATTCCTCCATCATTTTCCACCTTATAGAAATCCGATAAGGGCTTCATTGCACCCTCACCTTCAACTTTTCCTCTCCCAAATCTTACTTTTCGGCCTCAATTTCACGGCTTCATCTTATTTTCGTCTCCTCCATTTCTATGAAATACTATTGAATTATCACAACAGCATAAATAGGTATGCCAATGCTTAACAAGCCTCAATCTTTAATTTTTAACAACGGATTTCGCAGAAGAAACGGAACCATTCGACGTATTTCGATTTCACGGAGGGCCGCCCAGCGGCCCGCGGATGAAACGGAAACAGCCCACCGAGGCACACAGATGACTGGTTTATCTCACACAGACAGCACAGACTTTCACAGAGAAAAGGGGGGGCGATATACTTGTCTGATGAATTCGTTGAATAGGTGAAATTCGTAGTATTTACGACAAATCATTGCTTCTCATTGTTATCATCTGTGGTTAATATTCCCCAAGTCTCATTCCTGAAGCTATATTCTCTAAATAATAATGGTATAGTCTGGTGGGCAGTTTCTGTTGAATCCGAGGGCCGCTGGGCGGCCATTCGTGAAATCGAAATACGCCGAAGAGTTCCGTTTCTTCCGTGAAATCCGTTGTGAAAAAGAAACCGTGTTAGTGTTCCACCTGCGAAATCCGTTATTAAAAACAAGAGGCGCTTAGGGTTTCACCCAGAAATTCCGCTGTTAAATTCTCCCCCATTCCCTTGTCATTTCTACAAAATCGTGTATATTTGCAAAATTATTAACTAAGATTTGTTTCCTCTATGAACCACACCAAGATTCTCCTGACCATAGCCCTGCTGTTGGGCGTGACCACTGCCCGTCCCTGTACCACCGCCGTTATCTCTGGCAAGGCCACGGCCGACGGTCGTAGCATGATATGGAAACTGCGCGACTCCGACACCTTCGACAACAGCATGCGCTATTTCACCGACGGCCGTTATGCCTATCTCGGGCTCGTCGATTCCAACGACCTGAAGGGAGAAAGCGTGTGGGGTGGCTCCAATGCCGCAGGCTTTGCCATCATGAACAGCGCCTCGTTCAATGTGAACGAGAACGACTCCTCGGCGCTGAAAGACCAGGAGGGTCACTTCATGAAACTGGCGCTGCAGACCTGTGTCACGCTCGACGACTTCGAGGCACTGCTCCGCTCCACGCCCAAGCCTATGGGCCTCGCCGCCCATTTCGGCGTGATCGATGCCAAGGGAGGTGCCGCCTTCTACGAGGTGAACAACTACACTTGGACCAAGTTTGATGCCAACGAGGCGCCGCAGGGCTACGTGCTGCGCACCAACTACTCGCAGACGGGCACGCCCGACGTGGGCTACGGCTTCATCCGGCGGCAGACTGCCGAGAAGCTCTTTGCCGAAACGCCTGCCGGACAGCTCTCGCCGAGAATGATTATGCAGGATTTTTCGCGGTGCTTCTACCACCCCGTGTTCGGCGTGGACCACCGCAAGCGCTATGAGCAAGGCCGCTACGAGTCGCCGTTCATGCCCTCCGACGACCTCATCACGCGTCAGGGTTCGTCGTCGTGCATCGCCATCCAGGGCGTGAAACAGGGTCAGCCAGCCGACATGAATACAGTCTGGGTGCAGGTGGGCTTCCCCGAGACCTGCCTCACGCTACCCCTCTGGGTGCGCGGCGGACAGGATATCCCGAGCGTGCTGCGCTACGACGCGCAACTGAAAAACAGTCAGCTCAACGCCTATGCCCGTGCCTGGAAAGACGAGGCCTACCCCATCGGCCGCTCCGACGGCTATCATTATCTCAAGATGACGGTGCTGGTGAACGAGAACCACACGGGCATCCTTCAGAAGATAGAGCAGGCCGAGAACGACATCTTCCTCCAGACAGCTCAGCACGAGGCTCAGTGGACGAAGAAAGCCCCTGCCCAGCGCGACATCCTCAAATACTACGACTGGCTCAACGGGGAGGTCACCCGCTTCTATTCGGCCAATATGCCGGCTACGGGGAAATAGTCCTTTCCCTGCGGGCACTATGAATTGTCATGGCTTGCTCGCAGGGAACATGGATGGAATCCTCTTTCTAACATCGAATGTTTCTTATTTTTAACAACGGATTTCACAGAAAAAACGGAACCATCCGGCGTATTTTGATTGCACTGAGGGCCGCTCAGCGACCTGCGGATTGAACGGAAACAGCGCACCAGACTATACCATTATTATAAAGAGAATATAGCTTCAGGAATAAGGTTTGGGGAATATTAACCACAGATGAAAACAATGAGAGGCAATGATTTGTAGCAAATACTGCGAATTTCACTTATTCAACGAATTCATCAGACAAGTAAATCGCCCCCCTTTTCTCTGTGAAAGTCTATGCCGTCTGTGTGAGATAAACCAGTCATCTGTGTGCCTCGGTGGGCTGTTTCCGTTGAATCCGAGGGCCGCTGGGCGGCCCTCCGTGCAATCGAACTGTGCCGCATGGTTCCGATTCTTCCGTGAAATCCGTTGTTAAAAATAAAAAGACCTTCTTGTATTACCCCGAGACAGCACTATAAAAACAAAGCTACTTCCTTGTCACAACGAGCAGAAGAAGGTGACAAGAAACGGCACCGAGAAATCGGTCAGCGCCCCATGAAACAGCGAAAGCACCACATACTCCTCACCCGAACTACGGGTGATGATAGGCAATGTGGTGTCCATGGTGGTCGCGCCGCCCGAGGTGATGGGCGCCATAGGGCCGAGAAATCTGGCCATCAATGGGGCCAAAAGCAGCGTGGCCACCTCGCGGATGATGTTGGCCAGCAGGGCTATGGTGCCCAATTCGGCACCACGATACTGCGTGATGAATATGCTCGACAGCGAATAGTAGCCCATGCCCGAGCCAATGGCTATGCAGTCGGCCAGCCGTCGGCCATCGAGCATGAGGCTGGCCAGTGCACTTCCGCCCAGCGTTCCGAGGATGGTGAGGATGGGAAGCACCATCATGCGACGGTCGAGCGTGCGAAATTTGGTGAGAATCTCGCTGTCGTTGCCTATTGAGATGCCCACGCAGCACATCAGGGCGCATAGCGCATAGAAGTCGATGTTGCCCTCGGTGGCCTCCACCGGGATGATGTCGGTCACGCCAAAAAGGATTCCCAGGGCGAAGAATCCCACGATAATCAAGCTCCCTTTCATAGCTCCGACGCGCGTTTGCACATGATAAGTTTCCACAACAACCATGCCAGCAGCAGACTCCCGGCCAGTGAAAAGGCCGAGAGCACCAGGGCTTCGATGCCCAAGGTGGCCAGTCCCTCGATGATTCGGCGGTTGTGTCCCACCTGCAATCCTAAAAGGAACAGCAGCAACCAGATGAGCACGGTGATGGCAGGCTGTAGTCCACGCACCCTCCTGCCGCGTAGCAAGCGACCGAAGAGGATGCCGAAGACCATGACCAAGATTACTTTGAGCATTGCTTTGAAAGAGAGAGTCTATCGATGAAAAACGTTTGTCGGTCTGCGCGCCCTACCGTTTGTTGACAGCCTCAGCCAGTTGGCGCAGGCCCTGCTCCACATAGGCGCGCGGCGAACCGATGTTCATACGCATGAATCCCTCACCTCCGGGGCCGAACATCTCGCCATCGTTGAGCGCCAGATGGGCCTTGTCGACGAAGAGGTCGAGCAGCTGTTCGTGGTCGAGACCGAGCTCACGGCAGTCGAGCCACACCAGAAACGAAGCCTGCGGACGCACGGGGCGCACGCCGGGGATGTGCTCCCGACAGTAGTCTTCCACAAACTTCACGTTGTCTTCGAGGTAGGCAATGAGTTGCTTGCGCCACTCGTCGCCCTCGCGATAGGCCGCCACGGTGGCAATATGGGCAAAGATATGCGCCTCGTTGAGCTCGTTGGCCTTGAGCCATTTGTAGAATTTATCACGTATTTCAGGGTTGGGCACAATGGCGAAACTGGATACAATGCCAGCTATATTGAATGTCTTGGACGGTGCCTGGAAGGTGATGCTGATATTGGCCGCGGTGTCCGACACGCTCGCAAAGGGGATGTGCTTGTGACCGAAGAGCGCGAGGTCGCAGTGAATCTCGTCGGAAATCACCAGCAGATGGTGGGCCGCACAGAAGTCGGCCAGCCTGCTGAGCGTCTCCCTGTCCCAGCAGATGCCGGCCGGATTGTGGGGGTTGCAGAGAATGAGCAGGCGACATTTGTCGTCGCAAACCTGCGCAAGATGGTCGAAATCTATGGTATAGCTGCCGTCGTCGAGCCGCTTCAGAGGGTTCCACACCACCTCACGATGGTTGGCGCGCGGCGTGAGGAAGAACGGATGATACACCGGTGGCATGACGATAACCTTCTCATCCTCCTTCAGAAAGATGTTGGTCACCAGACCGATGCCCTTCACGATGCCCGGAATGAACGACAACCACTCGCGTTTCACGTCCCACTGGTGGTGCGACAGCTCCCAATCGTGGATGGCGGGGAAGTAGTCTTTCGGCTTGATGGTATAGCCGAAGATGGGATGTTCGAGCCTGCGGCGCATGGCATCGGTAATGGCCGGGCACACGGCAAAGTCCATATCGGCCACCCACATGGGGTGCAAGTCGTCGCGGCCCCAGCGTGGCTTCAGGGCCTCGTGCATGAGGTCGCCCGATCCGCGACGCTCTATGATGGTGGAAAAATCGTATTGCATATCTTCGTTTGAATTATAAATGAGAAATGAGGAACTATAAATGAAGATTATTCCAATGAGAGAAGGCAAGGCAGAGTAAAGCCAGCGGAACTAAAATCCGCATGAAGTTCTCAGCCCCTAAGGGTTCAATCTCTTTGGTTGAGCATGGAACTTTGCTTGCCAAGTAATCATAATTTCTAATCCTTACTGAGTAATTTTTAATTAAAGCAGGGCCTGCTTGACGTCCTCAAACACATCCTCCACATCCTCAAGACCTATGCTCAGGCGCACCGTGGTGTCGAGAATGTCCATGTTTCGCTTGTCCTCGTCGCTGAAAAGACCAAAGATTGTGCTGGCCGGATGGATGGCGAGCGTGCGATTGTCGAACAGGTTGGTGGCACGATGCACCAGTTTCAGTCGGTTGATGAAGTTGAAACAGGCCTCCTTGCTCGCCAGATCGATGCACACCATGGCACCTGCCGTGTCGCCAAACTGAGACTGGGCGAGCTGATGATAGGGGTTATCCTCCAGTCCGACATAGTTCACCCGCTTCACCTCGGGTAGCGTCTGCAGGCGCTTAGCCAGCTCCAAGGCGTTGGAAGACTGCACCCGATAGCGCGCGTCGAGGGTCTCGAAGCCCATCGTCTGCAGGAATGCCACATTGGGATTCATATAGGCACCGAGGTTGAAGAGCATCTCATTCTTCATCGTGTCGGCAAAGTGGGGAGTGGTTCCATAGTCTATCACGAGTCCGCCGAGGGAGGTGGCGCCTCCGCTGATGTACTTCGTGCTCGACACAACCTCTATGTCTACACCCAGCTTGTGGCTGTTGAATTTCGTGAAGGGGATGGTTGTCGTATCGGCCACAAGAGGAATCTGATGGGCGTGGGCTATCTTGGCGAGCTGCCGAAGGTCGGCCACCTCCATCTGAGGATTGGTGATTATCTCCAGGAAGAGGCAGCAAGTGTCCTCGTCTACCACCTTCTCCACCTCCTCAAGACGTGTCAGGTCGACCATGCGTGCCTCCACACCAAACTTCTTCAAAGTCTTGGTGAGCAGCGCAAAAGTATTACCGAAGAGGTGGCGGGAGGTCACCACGTTCTTGCCTTGGGCTGAGAGAGCCATGAGCGTATTGCTGATTGCCGCCATGCCGCTGTTGAGAGCGATGACCGCCGAAGCTCCCGTGACGGCCTTGACACGCTCTTCGAAGTATCGGGTGGTGGGGTTTTCGCACCGCCCGTAGTCGGGAGCGTCGATGCGATTGCAGAACGCATCGCTCATGGTCTGCGCGTCGTCGAACTCGTATGCCACGGCATTATAGACGGGCATACTCAGCGCATCGAAGGCATCGCGGCGCACATAGGGTACATGTATGGCTTGAGTCTGATTCTTCATCCTTAATATCTGCTATATAAAACCTATTGATTTGTTATCTTATCCTGCTGAATATCTCCTTACATTCCTTCAAATTCCACTTCTCGAATCCTCTGTCTCGCCCTCTCATGGGGCTTCCTCCTCCCTACAGGGAGGTCGGGAGGGTCTCCTAATACCACTGCACGGCATTGCTGTAACCGCTGCGCTTGTCATACTTCAGGGCATCGGTCAGGGTGGCTGCATTGGCTCGGAACGAGAAGTTGTAGCTGGTATAGGGGGCCAAAACCACTGAGCAGCTCATGTTGAAACAGTGTAGGTCGCGCTGGAGAGAGGCCGTGGTCATCGACATTTTGTGGTTCTCGAAGTCGTAACCACTGGAGAAACTGATGTTCCACCCGTCGCTGATGCGCAGGTTTCCGCTCACGTTCAACGTCTGAGAGAAGCTGTAGGGATAGCGCATGGACTTGGTGTTGAACCTGCCGCTGGTATTCTCTCGCATGGTGATACCATAGCCGAAAGTGAGCGACCAAGGCATGGAAAACGACATATAACCATCGTCGTCGGTGGCGGCCTTGCCCGCGCCGCCCTTCTTCCTGGCACCGCGCTGCCCCTCAATCATCGTTTCATCCACGTTGCTCTCAATGTCGGTGTCTACTCCTTCATCGTCTTTGTTGTTCTTGGAAGCATCAGTTTCATCATCGCCACCGCTGAAAAGTTTCCTTAGTTTCTCAGGATTCAGCGTATAGGAGATATTCTGTGACATGCCCTGGAAGCGTCCGAATCGGCCACGTCCCCACTCTGTGTGGTTGCCTATGAAAGGTTTCCCGTTCTCGTCGAGCTCCCAGGCGTAGGTGGCAAACACCGCATTGAGGTTGAAAGTATAGTTTTTCCACCATTTCAATCGCAGGCGCATAGACAGGTCGCTCCACTTATGCGTGGTGGCAGCCATATTGTAAGACATGGAGGCTCCGAGCTCATCGATGATGCTAATCTTCTTGAAGCCGGTGGAATCCTTATCGCTCTTGATCTTCATCTCGATGTTGTTGCCTACATCCCACGACACGCTACCGGTAGGACCCTTGCCAGGAACTCCATAGAGTCCTGTGGAATAGGGTGAATATTCCACCAAGGAGACGTTGCCGTCGGCATCGGTCTTCTGGTAGGTCTGGTAGTAGCCATAGCGCGACGAACCGAAGTCGGGCGCATAACTGAAGCTCACCTGCGGGGTGAAGACGTGGCGGATGGCCTGAATCTTGTCGCCAAAGAGTTTACGACTGGGTATGAAGAAGCCATACAACTTGGTGCTGGCAGACACGCTCATGTTCCAGTTGTAGATGTTGTGGAATCCGTATGTGGTGTCGGCCACCTCCTTCTGAGCCACCTTATCCCACGAGCGCATCACCTTGCTGGTAGTCATTCGGTCGGTGAAACTGAACGAAGGAGTGACGTTAATGAACTTGAACAGGGTGAAATTGGCATTGATAGGAATGCTGTGCTGCATGCCATTGCGCCAGTCTTTGATAAGACTGGAGTGGAGAATGCGGTCTTCCTTCGTGTTGATGGAGTTGCTGAGCTGACCCGTGTAGCTCATGGAGATCTTCTCATACCAACGTTCCGGCCCCACCGCATGCTTGCGACGGAAGGGGTAGAAACGGCTGATAGAGATGTTCAGATCGGGCAAAGACATCGAGATGGAGGAGTCGCGCATGTTCTGAGAAAGATTTGCCGTGGAGCTCAGAGAGAGTCCGATGCTGGAGAATGTGGTGCTCCAGCTCACGGAAGAAGTACGCGTAGACTGGGTCATGGTCTGCGGATTGTACATGCTCGTGAGGTTATTGCGCTCGAAACTCGATGATGCAAAGTTGACGCTGGCAGAGAGAGAGCTGAACGGATTGGCCTTGGAGTCTTGACGATGGCTCCACTGCAACTTGAAGCTCTGCTGCTCGGCGAAGTCGGGCATGCCCTTATCGCCGGTCTTGGTATCCTGATAACTGAAGAGGAAAGAGCCGCTGTACTTATAGCGTTTGCGATAGTTGGAAGCGGCAGACACACCCCACGACCCCTTGGTATATATCTCGCCGATGAGCTTCAAGTCCCATTTGTCGCTCATGGCAAAGTAATATCCTCCGTCGCGGAGGTAGAAACCGCGACTGTTCTCATCGCCATAGGTAGGCATGATGAAGCCGCTGGAATAGCTCTTGGTGAACGGAAAGAAGCCGTAGGGAATGGCCAGCGGCAGGGGCACATCGGCCACCACGAGGTAGGCCGGACCGAAAACCACATCCTTGCCGGGGCGTACCTTGGCTCGCGAAAGGGCGATATAGAAGTCGGGATGCTCACGATCGCAGGTGGTGTAGCGGCCATGCGAGAGGAACACCTCTCCGTTGTCGTTGCGCTTCGACACCTGACTCGTGAGATAACCATCCTCCTGTTGGGTGTAGGCATTCTGCACAAGGCCCTTCTTAGTCTTAAAGTTAAACGACATGGTATCGGTGTCATACTTGTCCTGCCCCATGGTGAACACGGGGCGACCACGCAGTCCTCCCTTCTGGGTGGAGTCTTTGGAGCCGGTAGCATGCACCAAACTGCTGTCGAGACTCATATAGATCTTGTCGCTCTGGAGGTTCATCAGCTCATAGTCTACCTTAGAGGAACCATAGAGATGAGCCGTATTTGTGGCAGCCTCATAGATGATAGAGTCGGTGGCCTCGTACTTCACAGGAGCATCGATACCAGTTTTCTTGCGCTTGTTGATGGAGTCGAGGCGGATGGAATCGTCTATCACTTTGTTGTGATGATAGATGGCCAGCTGGAGCGAATCCATGGCCGTGGTGTCGGTCGTGGCATCGTCTAGGCGGAGCAAGCCTCCGTCCTTGGCCATATTTTCCATTTTTTTCAACGAATCTTTCAGTGCCAGCGAGTCGCCCGGAGCTACCCGAGGTTTCTTGCGTGGCAACAGATTCACGTCGCTGTTGGCCATGGCAAAGGCGATGGCAAATAGCAGGAGTATGATGAAAGATTTCGTCCTCATTTGATGTGCAAAAGTACTTAATAAATGGTGAAATACCGAGTGTTTTCGCAATTTTAACGTAATCACTCAAACAGGGCAACCCATTCCTTGAACCGTCGCACCCCATCCTCGCCAAAGCGGGCCAAACTGCGCTCGGCCTTCTCTATGGTCTTCACTTTCTTGAGGTTGGATTTGCCATAGAATTTATCGGCATAGCAGATGACTTTCTCCTCCAACGTCTCGGGCAGGAAGTCTTCGGCGGGCAATGGCAACTGCTCCGCGAGGATGGCCTCACGGGTGAGTCCGGCACCGGTATGGCGCTCGCACACCCGGGCATGGCGCGGATAGCCCTCCTTACGTAGCAGTTCGGCCCCGAGCCGCCCGTGCCTGAGATAGTGCTCCTTGCCGTGGCAGGCAATGCCGGGAGCGTCGCAAAGGAAGATGCCGATGTCGTGGAGCATGGCCGCCTCCTCCACAAATTGCCGGTCGAGACCGAGTTCGGGATGGCGGTCGCATATCTGCAAGGCACGCGCCGTGACGGCCTTGCTATGGGTGATGAGTATCTGGCGCAACTCCTCGTTGTCCGAATAATACTTGTCGATGATGCCCATCACCCAGTCGTTTTCGTGCTGTTTGTCCATAATCTTAAACCATTTGCCCCCTCCTCCGCTACGGAAGAGAGGGCAAACTCTGTGTCTATTGTCAGGTCTCCCATGGGGGAGACGCGTTGTAATCTTAATGAGCGCGCTCGATATAGGCCACCACGTCGCCCTTCTGAAGCTTGGAACCCTGCTTGCCGTTGATCTCAACGAGCTTGCCTCCGAGGTCGGCCTTCACCTCTACAAACTCTCCCCAGGGAGCCTGAATGTAGCAGAAGGTGTCGCCTTCCTTGTATTCCTTGCCGATAAACGGCTCTACGGCAGGCGCAGCCTCACCGTCGCCCTGGAACTCCCAGAATATCTGGCCCTTCACAGGAGCCACGATAGCGTCGGCCTTGGCGTGCTTGAACTCGGCCAACTGCTCGGGCGTCACGCTGCCGCCGAGCTTAGCGTCCTTGGCTTTCTGCAGGTCGGCCAGCATGTTCTTCTTGGCCTGACCGCTCTTGTAGTTGCGATACTGCTCAGGATGCATGGCGAGCTCCCAGAGCTCCTCGTCGTCCTGACCATAGTCCCAACCGTTCTCGTCCATCTCTTTCCTGAAGTCTTCGAGGGCGTTGGGGAGCAGAGTGTGCGGGTCGGCGTCGGTAAACTCCAGCCCTTTCTCCTTGGCCAGTGCCACAATCTCGTCGTCGATCTTGCCAGGCACCTTGCCGCTCTTGCCGAGAATCATACCCCATACGGAGTCGTCCATCATCACATAGCGGCCCTTGCCCTGCTCCAGGGTGAGGAGATTGAAGAGCGCAATGTTCTTGGTGTACTGCGAGAAGGGGGTCACCAATGGTGGATAGCCCACGCGCGGCCATACATAGGCCACCTCGTCGAAGAGCTTGATGAGCATATCGTCGGTAGTGAGCTCGGGCTCACCTTTCTTTGTACGCAGGTTGTTGATCACGCCCATGATGCCGCCCAGGTCGGACATCATCGAGCCCATCATACCGCCGGGCAGTCCGCAGCCCAGCAGAAGCGAGCTCATGATCTTGTTGCCGGGGTTGATGAAGTAGCCCAACCACTCGTCGATGAACTCCTGCGTCATGGCGCGGGCCTTCATATAGGCACCCATATTAATCTCGGGAACGTCGAAGCCGGCGTTCTTCAGCATGCTCTGCACAGAGATAACGTCGGGATGAACCTTACCCCACGACAGCGGCTCGATGGCCGTGTCGATGATGTCGGCACCATTCTTACACACCTCAAGAACCGATGCCATAGACATGCCGGGGCCTGAGTGGCCGTGATACTCGATGATGATCTCGGGGTGTTTATCCTTGATCATCTTGGTGAGCTTGCCGAGGAAGGCGGGCTGACCGATACCGGCCATATCCTTGAGACAGATTTCCTCTGCTCCGGCAGCAATCTCCTCGTCGGCCAGCTTGGCATAGTATTCGAGCGTGTGGACCGGCGATGTGGTGATGCAGAGCGCAGCCTGCGGGGTCATGCCGGCCTCCTTGGCCCAACGGATGGAGGGTGCTATGTTGCGAATGTCGTTCAGACCATCGAAGATACGGGGGATGTCCACACCCTGTGCATGCTTCACACGATACATCATGGCGCGCACATCGTCGGGCACGGGGTACATGCGGAGCGCATTCAGACCGCGGTCGAGCATGTGGGTCTTGATGCCGGCCTCATTGAAAGGCTTGCAGAAGGCGCGCACGGCCTCATTCGGATTCTCTCCGGCGAGGAGCTGCACCTGCTCGAAGGCACCACCATTGGTTTCTACACGGGAGAAGCATCCCATCTCAATGATTACCGGGGCAATGCGCTCCAGCTGGTCCTTGCGTGGCTGGAACTTACCTGAGCTCTGCCACATGTCTCTGTAAATGAGACTGAACTGAATTTTCTTGCTCATTATTTCTTGTATTTTCTTCCGAAAGCTAAGAATCAGTCCGGCACGTGTCCAGACTGAAAGCGGGTATGATAATAGGCTTGCAAAATTAGATAAAAAAAACCAAAATACCGACTAACCAGTTGTTTTTTTATGATTTATAACTATCTTTGCAGCACGAAAAGAAATGACAAAAGATGAGAATCAGACTCTTTTTCTCCCTGATTGGCATGGTGTTGCTCGCCATGGGATGCCAAGACCAGCACCCGCTCACCACGAGCATCAACGGCCCTTCCAACAAAGACCTGCTGCTCGAAGGTGACAGCACTGTCTACGGACTGGCTTGCGAGGGGTGCAACGACTCGGTTGTCGTGCTGCTGCCCAATGACGGAAGCGACCCCGTGAGATACGATATCATCGACGCCACACGCGCTCACAACATCCGTGGAAACATCAAAACGGGCGACTGGATAGGCTTGGTGCTCAACAAGCAGGACAAGAAGGTGGCCGACCTCGTGGTGGATCTCGACCAGCTCAAGGGCATATGGTGCTACATCGTGATGCCGAAGATGCGCGATTACGACAAGATGAGCAAGAAGCTCCAGAGCCGATTGATGCGCAACATGCCCGACTCGATGAAACGCACATTCCTCATTCCACGCGAATATGGCTTCTGGCTCAAGCGCCAGTGGGAGGCTTCGAGCGTGGGATATGTGCCACAGGTGAGCACCCTGGCCGACGAAAGCCCGGTGGTCTATCCCCCGCTCGGCTACTTTGTGAAGTGGCATATATGGAACGGCAAGTTCGTGATGATCAGCGGCAAACCCAAGTTTGATAAGGAAAACAAGGTTGTGGGCTACTCGGATGTGAGCAATGACACCTGCTCCATCGACTATCTCGACGAGGATTCGCTGGTGCTTTCGGACCGCGATGGGTCGCGCAGCTACTATCGCAAGAACGACATCAACGAGGTAAACAAGAAAGCTCAGGCCATCGCCAACCAGATAACGAAGGCCGCTCTCAAGAAATCGGCTGAGGAATAACGAGGGCGGCTCATTCGGATTCGTAATCCATTGAATTTCAATCAGTTTGTAATGGCTTTGCGATAAGGTACTAATCATGTGACGATTTGGTAGTAATCGTGAGGCGAAAAGGTAGTAATCGCGTGAGGATTAGGTAGTAATCCTCGCGCGATTATTATTTGGTGCCTTCAGACACAGGCTCCACTCCTGCGGCCCCATCTTCCGAATGACCGTGAAATAGTAGGGACATGCCCTGTGTATGTCCGCACTCCGCTCCCTACTCGGTGGCCTTTCCATGGCATCCGCACAACATCTTGGCTCTTCTTTTCAGTCTATGCCCTCCGGCGGTGCGGGCATGCACGGGGCATGCCCCTACTGAGCCTGCGTCCTTCTGTAGCCGAACTTTGCCCCATGGAACAAGTAGACCACTTGCCAGTTTTGTGTGTTTTGTGGATAAAAGAATTTAGTTTATATCCCAACATCTGTAGGATTGAATACACATCAAGACGAATTACCCAGGGTAGGAAACTTGCGATTCCAACCCTGGGCTATCCAGTTTGCAACACCTATGGCGTTGATATATGACTATTTTCAATGATGAAGCAGCTTCGCTCCTACCCCATTCCATGCTGCGCAAACCGCGTCTCGGCCATCTGCTCATACTTCGTGCCAGGGCGTCCGTAGTTGGCGTAGGGGTAGATGCTGATTCCTCCACGCGGCGTAAAGAGGCCCGTCACCTCGATATACTTCGGGTCCATGAGGCGCACGAGGTCTTTCATGATGATGTTCACGCAGTCTTCGTGGAANNGTCGCCGTGGTTGCGGAAGCTGAAAAGATAGAGTTTCAGACTCTTGCTCTCCACCATACGCTCGTCGGGAACATACATGATGCGTATCTCGGCAAAGTCGGGCTGTCCCGTGATGGGGCACAGAGAGGTGAACTCGGGGCAGTTGAACTGCACCCAATAGTCGTTGCCAGGATGCTTGTTGACAAATGTTTCGAGCACCTCGGGGGCGTAATCCATCTTGTATTGGGTCTTGGCGCCCAGCGCCTTCAGACCGTCTTCTGTTCTGTTGTCTGCCATGATTTATCCTAAATTAAATACTTTCCAGATGCTATAGCTGATGCCTTCGTCGTAGACATCCTCGCCCTCGTGCTCCTTCAGCGCCTGCACGATGCGGATGGTGAACGGCAGGGCCACCACCTCGTAGACCGTCTTCAGGATGACTTGCCACAGCATGAGCCATGGAAGTTCGCTGGCAGGCACCACGCCGCCCAGGGCCAGGGGGAAGAAGATGATGGAGTCGCAGCTCTCTCCGGCCACGGTACTCAGGATAGCACGCGCAGAGAAGTGGCGCCCGCCGTCGTGAATCTTCATGCGACTCATCACGTAGGCGTTCATAAAACTGCCCACCACGAAGGCCACGAACGAGGCCATAGCGATGCGGGGAGCCAGTCCGAAGATGGCGTGGAATCCAGCATCGTTGGTCCAATAGGGCGCGCCGGGAATGAGGTCGCACACCGCGCCCAGGGCCACAAAGAAGAAATTCATGGAGAAGCCGGTCCAGATGAGTAGGCGGGCCTTGCGGAATCCCCACACCTCGCACACGCAATCGTTGATGATATAAGATACGGGAAACACGATCAATCCACCGGTAAGACTAATGGGACCAACGGCTATTTGCTTTGTTTCGAGTACGTTTGCCGCAATGAGACAAACGCAAAAGAGGATGCTGAAAAGCATAAACAGCACACTCACGCTTTGCTTTTGATTCATGATTCTTGTTTTTAAAGAGGTTTACCAAGCACTCTATTCGCCTGCAAAATTACGAATTTTTCCGCTGAATCTGTATGTTTTTCATGATTTTTCTATATTGTTGCAGGAATTAGGACGATGAGATATGCCTCACGTCCACCTGTAGGGGCATGACCCGTGCATGCCCGCAACGACAGGAGCGGCCTCTCTTTTCCCTTTCAGCGCATAGCGATGAAAGGTCGTTTCTGTGGACTCCAAACAACATTTATGGGACATTGCGCCAGCCTCTGTGCCCTCTGTGGACTCTGTGTGAGGGGAAAACACAGTAGGATTCATCAATAAAGACTCTGCGATTCCCATCCGGCGGTGCGGACATGCACGGGGCATGTCCCTACTGAGCCTGCGTCTTGCTCATAAATCCAATGGTACGCCGGTCAACATATACAATGGTATATGCCCCGCGTCCAACAGTAGGGGGCATGACCCGTGCATGCCCGCAACGACAGGAGCGACCCATCATTTACCTTTCAACACATAGCGATGAAGGGTCGTCTCCGTGGACTCCAAACAATGTTTATGGGCCATTGCGCCAGCCTCTGTGCCCTCTGTGGACTCTGTGTGAGGAGAAAACACATCACGATTCGGCAACAAAACATCTGCGATTCCCATTCGGCGGTGCGGACATGCACGGGGCATGTCCCTACTGAGCCTGCGTTTTACCACTGCGACAATTCCCACCAAGCAGGCATATCCCTCCCCTCCCTACGGGGGAGGGGCAAGGGAGAGAGGTTATATCGCCATCAGCAACCACCCCATATAGGCCGCAAACACGAGGACGAGGGCCCCGCCCTCCCACCGCTCTATGCGATATTTGGTATAGGAGAAGAACCACAACATGATGACAGAAATCACCATCACCGAGAGGTCCAGGTTGGTGATGCCCTGAATGTGCATGGGCGAGATGAGCCCCGTGACGCCCAATATCATAAGGATATTGAACACATTAGACCCCAGCACATTGCCAATGGCGATACCGCTGTTGCCGCGTCGGGCGGCCACCACACTCGTAGCCAACTCGGGCAACGACGTGCCCATGGCCACAATGGTGAGTCCGATGAGGGCGTCGCTCATGCCCAGGGTGTGGGCAATGGCCGACACGTTGTCTACAAAGACATTAGACCCCACGATGAGGCATACCAGGCCGAGCAGCGTGAGCAAGATAGCCTTGCCCACGCCCATAGTCGTTCTCACCTCCTCGACGTCGGTCTCTACACTCTCCGACTGTGCGTTCTTCGGCGTTTTCTTCTCGTGTGCGCCACGGATGGTGACCGTCATGAAGAAACAGAACAAGGCAAGGAGGATGCCTGCATCCAATCGACTGATGCTCGCATCCATGCACATCATGAGCAGCACGGCCGAGGCGACGAGGGCAAAGGGGATGTCTTTCTTCACCGTGTCGTGAAGAATGATGATGGGCGACACCGCCGCGGCACAGCCCACAATAAGCAATGCGTTGAAGATGTTGCTACCCACAACGTTGCCCACGGCCAAGTCGGGGGTGCCGTGGAGAGCCGACATGAAGCTCACGAAGAACTCGGGCATCGAGGTGCCCATGGCCACGATGGTAAGACCTATCACGATCTGCGGCACGCCCATGCGCTCGGCAAGGCCCACCGCGCCATCGGTGAGGCGGTCGGCACCCCACAGCACAACCATGATGCCAATGAGAAAAAGCACTATCTGCATCCACATCTGAGGTGCAGCAAATGAAAAAAGAACTAACGAATTCATGCAATTGGATATATTTCGGTGCCAAAGGTACGAAAAATCCCCGAATGTCGCTACATCCGGGGACTCAAACTAACAATCTATCAATCTATTATTTTCGTTAACCAATCATGAATCTCTTAAAGCACTTCGATGGATCTCACCACCTTTTTCTCCTCTTTACTCATCTTGGGAAGGTCTACGGTGAGCACACCATCGGCCACGCGGGCGGCAATCTTGGTGCGGTCTACATCCTCGGGCAAGATGAGCGTCTGCTCGAATTTGGCGTAGGCAAACTCGCGACGCAGGTAGCGTGTGGACTCCTCCTTGTCGTTCTGATGCTTCTCCATCTTAATGGTGAGGTCGCCCTCAGCATTGACGTTCACATCGAAATCCTCCTTCTTCAGCCCGGGTGCGGCAAGCTCCACCGTATACTGGGTATTGCTTTCGAGCACGTTGATGGCCGGAGCCGTAGCGCTTGTGCGTGACATACTGTTTGTATCAAAGAAGTCGTTGAAGACCTCTGGAAGCCAACCATTGCGTGTGTACATAATCTTTTCTCCTTTATATTATAGTTATATTGTTGAATTTCCGATTCCGATTTTCTATCGTATCTGCTTCATCAAATGCAATACACGTACCAACCCAAAAGCAATGCCACTATGTCAGCCAAAGCATGACATAGTGGCATCGAGGTCTTTATCCCCATAAACAATAACTCCCGCTATCCATCGGGAGAGCGGGAGCTATGGTCTCTTATTATTCTTCGTCCTTGCGGTCGTCTACATTGTCGCCTTCCGTGGGAGCGAGAATGGCCTTGAAGTCGGTCAATCCGTTCTCCACGAGAATGTTGTACCACTGCAACAGCTTCTTAATGTCGCTGTCGTGCACGCGGTCTTGGTCGAAGTTGGGCAGCACTTCAGCAAAGTAATCGCGCAGCTCCTTGCTCGAACATTTCTTATAGTTGAGCGAGGAAGCCTTCAGACTCTCCTTCTCTCCCAACTTGGTCAGCACCTCCCAGAGTGCCACATCGTCCGCATCGGTATACATCGCAATATCTCCCAGACTCGTCACGCGGTCGGTAGCGAAGGCCGGCATGCGTCGATGGGTATCGTCGATAGCCTCAACGATGAGCGTTGCCTTGCCACGGGATACGAGTTTGTAGAGTCCAGGTTTACCTGCGATAGATAATATTGTTTCCATTTCTAATTGTTGTTGATGTGTATAATTAATTCGTTTATTTGCTGATTCAAGTCTTTCCGGCCGTCGTTCTCAATCACGAAATGGCAGCGGCGGGCCACTTCTTCCTGCGGCATCTGGCGCCCCATCCATTCCAAAGTCTTCTCCCTGCTGATGCCGTCGCGCTTCATCACCCGGGCGATGCGCACCTCCAAGGGTGCTGTCACGCCTACGATGTAGTCGAAAGCAATGCGCCGATCGAATCCGCTGTCGAAGAGTATGGCACTCTCCAACCACGTGAGCCCACTCTCTAAGAAGTCGCGAGCCACAGCCGGATGCACCACATCGTCTACCGCCAACTTGTTTTCGTCCGAAAGAAGAAGGTATTGGGCCAGCACCTTTTTCTGGAGTACACCATTGATATATACCCCCTCGCCCACAAGATGGGTCAGCTCACGCATGAGCACAGGGTCGCTCACCATCAGCCGTTTGGCAGCGGCGTCACTATCGTAGACCGCTATTCCGCGTTGCTCCAGCAGGCGGCACACATAGCTTTTGCCGCTTCCGATACCTCCGGTGATGGCGATGCGCATGGGCTATTGCTCTAAGAGATAGTCCACTTTATTGATTTCCAAGTGGGCATTATTTACGCCACGCGGCTTACTCAGGAGGATAAGCGTGCACTTATCCGACGGATGGGCCGCAATTTCCTTATAGTCTACCACAACCTGGAAGTCGGTGGGCTTGATAGAGCGGTACATGCTCGCACCCACAGTAAACTTCACTCTCACCCGCTGCGGGAAGGTTCGGATGACCAATCCCTCGGGTTTGTTGATGGCGATGATAGGCACTTCGAGGCTCTCCTCGGTGAGAATATCGGGATAGAGCGTGATCTTCACCGTCTGAGGAACTATCTTCACGCCTGTCATCGACTTGAGGCGGACGGTCTTGACCACCGTATCATTGAAGTTGACGATATTCAGATATTCCGTCGAGACAGCATCAATGCTGTCGAGTTTGCTCTGACTCGCATAGACTGTAACCTTTTCCGGACTGAACTGCACGTGGGCCAGGTAATAGTTCTCGCCAGGAATGATATTGCCGGCAAGCATCACCTTGACCTCCTTGTTGATGCCATAGTTGAAGAAAAAATCCAGTCTGTCGGCCTTGACAGATGTGATTGCCGACGAGGCAAAGAGCTGCTGGCGGATGTATTTCTGCAGATCGGCAGTAGGCACCTGGCCGTGACCGGTCTGCTTATTGGCGTATGTGGCAAAGTTTAAGACTACTGGGTGGAGTTTGTTGCTCGTGGTATAGGAGAGCAACATGAACCCTTTGTCCTTGACTGTAACATATACCGTATCGGAGATGTCGGTGGTCATCACCACGTTTTTGGGCACTCCGGCAATGCGCACAATCACTGGCAGCTCTTTCTCGTAGGTCTCGTTGAGCGTCATGAGAAGCCAGAAGCTTCCGCTCACTGCCAGAAAGAACAGAAAAATCAGAAACTCCTTGTTCAGCGCGCCGAACAAAAAGTCTCTGACTATCTTATATGTTTTACCTATATTAAGCATTCGGCTGCTGCTGGGTTGCATCCGCAAAGACGTAACCCTTGTCAACAGAGATCACCACACCACGTGAGATTTCCACTTCCACCACATGCTTCTCCTGGTCGATGCGCTTCACGGTGCCATAGATTCCGCCACCGGTTACCACCTTAGTACCCTCCTGCAGGGAGTTCTGGAACTCGCGAATCTTCTTCTGTTTCTTCTGCTGTGGGCGAACCATGAAGAACCACATGATGGCGAAGATGGCTACCATCATGATGAGTATACCACCCATTCCGCCGCCTTGTGCTGCCTGGGCAGCTAACACTAATGTATTCATTTGTTTTCTATTGGGTTAAATTCTACTTATTCCTGGGTCTCCTCCGGCGCTGTCTCAGACTCTTGCGGCTCAGCCTCGGGGGCTGGCTGCTGGGGCGTCATCTCGCTGACGCGCGGACGATGAACAAATCTTGTGGGTGTCTCACCGTCGTTTCCGCCACGCCGGTTGTCGTTGTCCTGATAGCGCTGACGCGGTTCAGGCATATCCTTGAACATCTTGCCATTGCTGATGAGGAACCTCGCGATGGAGTCGAGCATACCATTTATATATGAGCCGCTGCGCGGAGTGGAATAGAGTTTGGCCAACTCCACATACTCGTTGATAGTCACCGACACGGGAATTCCGGGGAAAGTGAGCATCTCGGCAATAGCAATCTGCATGATGACCACATCCATATAGGCCAATCGGGAGAAGTCCCAGTTGCGCGATGTCTCGCTCATATAGCGCTGATAGGTATCGGCATTGAGGATAGTGGCGCGGAAAAGCTTGCGTGCGAAGTCCTTGTCCTCGTCGTCCTTATATTCAGGGAGCAATTCCTGCTTGCTCTTGTTCTTGGGATCGAAACGCTTGATCGATTTCACGACAAACGTGTCTACCACCTCCTTGTCGTCGTTCCAGTAGAGGCTTTTCTCCTCCAAGAGCGCGTCAAGGTCGGTGTTATCCTGAATGAGAAGTTTGTAGAGCTTGCGCCACAGTTCCCTATCCTGCTCGTAGTCGCTATCGGCCGACGCCATATAGTCCTTGTAGGTCTGGCTCTGTTCTATCTGATTGCAGAGCTTTCTAACAAATTCTATATCGTCGTCCCAGGTGAGTTTCTTGTCTTCCAAGAACTCATTGAGCGTCTTGTTTTCCTCCAACTGCACTGCAAACTGGTTGTAGGCAAACTTCTGCAGCGGCGCCTCCTCACCTTCGCGCTCAGCCCTCTGGCCCAGCACTTCAATGCGATGGCGCTCCTCTTTGGTCACAGCAACAATAAGATCGAGAAGGTAAATATATAAATCATAAGCCTTCGATAAGCTGAAAAGCAGCTCCTTCTCAGCATTATCCATATTCTTATTGCCGTTTTGATAGTATGCGTAGGTTAACTGAACTATCTTGATTCGTATTAAATCCCTATTGATCATTACTCTTACTTTATATCAGCGTGTCATATATTAGTTACTCTGCAAAAGTAGTTAAAATTCCATTTACTTGCAAGAAACCATCCTATAAAACTCAATTTTTTATGGAAACTTTGCACAAATTGAAATAAAAGCCGTAACTTTGCACACGCATTTTCAGATTGGGAAGTGTTTTCCAGTGTGATGGTGAATTAATAAACGATTTAATTTAGAGTAACACATTTCAAACAAAATCATGAAAGAAATCGATCTCTCAGGTAAGAAGCGCACAGACCTTGGTAAGAAAGCTTCTAAAGCCCTCCGCAAGGAAGGATTCATTCCGTGTAACCTTTATGGCGAGTCTACACAGGACGGCAAGCCCGTTGCCCTGGCATTCGCCTCTCCTTTCAGCGAGCTCCGCAAGCTCATCTATACTCCTCACATCTATGTGATTAAGATTAACATCGACGGAACAGACCACACTGCCGTGATGAAGGAGATTCAGTTCCACCCCACAACAGATGCTCCTCTGCACGTAGACTTCTACGAAGTGAACGACCAGAAGCCCATCACCATCGGTATTCCCGTGAAGCTCGTGGGTCTGGCACAGGGTGTTCGTGACGGTGGTCGCATGAACCTCTCTATCCGTAAGATTAATGTTACAGCTCCCTACCAGCAGATTCCTGAGCACCTCGACGTAGACGTAACAGCCCTGAAGATTGGCAAGAGCATCAAGGTTGGCGAGCTCTCATTCGAGGGTCTGGACATTGCAACCAGCAAGGACGTAGTGGTTTGCTCTATCAAGATGACACGTAACGCCGCCGCTGCCGCTGCTGCCGCTGCCGACAACGAGGGTGCTGCCGAGTAAATCTCATTGAATGGACAAATATTTGATTTGTGGATTGGGCAATCCCGGCGACGAGTACGCAGGGACCCGACACAATACAGGATTTATGGTATTGGACGCTTTTGCTAAAGCGTCCAATATTTGTTTTGAGGATAAGCGTTATGGTTTTGTAGCCGAGACTTCTCTCAAGGGGCGCAAAATCATCCTCTTGAAACCCTCGACCTTTATGAATCTCAGCGGCAATGCCGTGCGCTACTGGCTCAATCAGGAGAAGATAGACCAGAGCCGACTGCTCGTCATCAGCGACGATGTGGCCCTTCCGCTCGGCGATTTCCGCCTGAAGGCCAACGGAAGCAACGGCGGGCACAACGGACTGGGGCACATCATCCAGCTCATTGGCGACAACTACGCCCGACTTCGAGTGGGCGTGGGCAACGACTTCCCACGCGGCGGACAGGTGGACTGGGTGCTCGGCCACTACAGTGAGGACGACATGAAGGTGCTGCAGCCTACCATCGACACTGCCGTTGAGATCATCAAGAGTTTCGTGCTGCAGGGCATCGACCCCACCATGAACCAATTTAACAAACTGGGTAAACGCAAAAAAGAATGACCAACGATACTCCCCTACCCCGAATGCCCAAGGCAGGCCCCTCGGCCCGCATAGACAAATGGCTGTGGGCCGTGCGCATCTTCAAGACGCGCTCAGTGGCCTCGGACGCCATCAAGAACGGACGCGTCACCATTGGCGGCAGCAACGTGAAACCCAGCCACGTCATCAAGGAGGGCGATGTGGTAAGCGTGAAGAAGCCGCCTATCACCTATTCGTTCAAGGTTCTGGCCTGCATCGAGCAGCGCATCGGCGCCAAGTTGGTGCCGCAGGTGCTCGAAAACGTGACCGACCCCAAGCAATACGAGCTCTTGGAGATGAGCCGCATCAGCGGATTCGTAGACAGAGCCCGTGGCACCGGACGCCCCACGAAGAAAGACCGCCGTGCGCTGGATGCCTTCGCAGAGCCTGCCATGTTCGGGTTCGACGACGAAGGCTGGGACGAATAGCCGCCCCACGCCCGCAGCCCCCATCTGAATATCAACCCAACAAACCTTTTCAGGAGAATAGAAATGACCCATCTGGCAATCTTTGTCTCTGGCAGTGGCACCAACTGTGAGAACATTATCCGCTATTTCGAGCATCATGCCGACATCCGTGTGAGCCTTGTACTGAGCAACAGGGCAGACTCCTACGCCCTCGTCAGGGCCCGCAACCTCGGCATCGAGACGCGCATCCTGCCCAAGGCAGAGTTCAACAACCCCGACCTGCTCATGCCCATGCTGCAGGAGTTTGACATCGATTTTATCGTGCTGGCAGGCTTCCTGCTGTTCATCCCCGACTTCCTCATCGATGCCTTCGATCGCCGGATGATTAACCTCCACCCCGCCCTGCTGCCCAAGTTCGGCGGCAAAGGCATGTGGGGGCACCATGTGCACGAGGCCGTGAAGGCCGCCGGCGAGGCCGAGACGGGTATGACTGTCCACTGGGTGAGCCGAGAGATAGACGGCGGAGAGATCATTGCGCAGTTCAGCACGCCCCTCCTGCCCACCGATTCGCCCGACGATATTGCCGAGAAAGAGCATGTGCTGGAGATGGAGCACTTCCCCAAGGTCGTGGAGGAAGTGGTCCTGAAGACCATGCAGTAGGCTTCGCCACACCCCCCCAAACGCCATCGGGGCCATCCTATACCGTTGATAGGATGGCCCCGATTGTCGTTTGTGCAGGCATCAGTCGTCGAAGGAGGGATGGCCCCCGAAGCCTCCCCGTCCGCCACGACCGCCGCCCCAGCCACCAGGTCCGCCACGTCGGCCACGGCCGCCAGGCCCGAATCCGGGGCCGCCCATGCCCTGACGGGCATCCTTGCCGCCAAAGAGGTTGAGACGATAGTTCACGTGAAGCATCACATAACTGTTGATAGAGTTGTACTCTGTGTCGCTGCGGAGCATGGCTGTAACATTGCGGCTCAGCGTGCTCTGGTTGTGGAGGATGTCGTAGAACTGGAGCATCACGGTGAGGGGACGGCCGCGCAGGAAGCTCTGGGCTATCTGAGCGTTCCACACCAGCTCATTGGTGTTGAGCGAATTGTCGTTGTATCCGCGTCGGCTGTTCATGTGAAGGTCGGATGACAGGGTGGTTCCCCAAGGCAGGGTGGTATTCACGTTCACACCGTAGGAGTACTGCCAGGTGTCGAGGTTGGCCGTGGCCTGGAGCGCATTGCGTGTGTGGCGGTAGCCCAGCGAGCCGTCGAGTTCCACCTCCAGCCAGCTATTGCGATAGCTACCCGATAGCCGTTCGCTCACATTCAGGTCCTTGGTGGTGTTCTTCTGCGAGTCAGCCAGTCGGTCGAGGCTCACATATCCCACATTGTTGGCATAGTTCAGGTTGGTAAACGTGTTGATATTCCACACGCCGGCGCTGTCGAGCGGGGTATTGAACATGATGGCACTGTTCACGTTCCAGTTGCCGTTGATGTTCTCCGGACGGGTGATGCGCCCACCGGTCTGCTCGTTGTAGCTCACCTTATTGCTAATGGCGTTGTTGGTTGTAGAGAACTGAACAAAGGCCATAGACGACTGCTTGGTCTTCTCGTAATAGCCGTTGTAGAACAGACGGAAGTTCTGTGTGAAGGCGGGCTTCAGGCCGGGGTTACCCGTCGAGATATTGAGCGGGTCGCTATCGTCATAGATATCGAGCAGCTGGCTGATGCCGGGCTGCGTGGTATTGGCGCGATAGTTGATGCGGAGATTGCTCACCTTGTTGAACCTATAGCGGAAATCGAAGGTTGGCGACACGTTGAACACGTTGCGGGTGGTATCTACTGCCACGCCCTGATAGTTCTGCACATAGTTGGAATGCTGCGGCTGGACCATCACTCCGGCGTTCAACTGATATTTGCTGCGTATCATCCGGAACATGAGCTCCACGATATGGCTGTAGTTGCGATACTCCGAGTAGCGGCTCAGATTGTCGTCACGATAGGCGGTATAGGGGTTCTCCAGGCGGTTGAGATAGCTGTCCCACGAGCGATAGCCGGCGGCAATGCCCGAGAAGAAGTCTTCGCCCAGATTGGAGAAGTCGTAGGTGGCACGGTCGCTCTTGCTGTAACTGTATTCAAACCGGTAGCGCAGCTGCAGGAAGGTGCCCTTCCAGAGCGGCTCGCTATAGGTGGCCTGCAGGGTGTAGCCCCAGCTCTTGCTCGGCGTCACAGTATAGCGGTTGGTCTGATAGGTAGAGTCGAGCCCCATGGTGTTGGCCACTTGGTAGAGGTGCACGTTGTTGGTGGAGAAGCTGTTGGCATTCGAGTCGTCGTAGTCTACATCGGCCCGCAGGGTCACGTTGCGCCCGCGGCTGTTCAGCCTGCGGTTCAACTGAAGCATGGCCCCGAAGCTCTTGGTCTTGGAATAGCTGATGCCGCTGCTCTGACTGGAGTTCACCATGAGGCTGTCGGCGTCGAGCTGGGCCATCGCCTCGGCCGAGAGCGGATCTACCACATAGAGATAGGGGTCGACGTTATAGGATGCCGAGCGGTTGCTGGTGAGCCCATCGCTGCTGCTCAGGCTTACTCTCGGGCGAAACATCACGTTGGTCATGCTGTCGGGTGTCCACTCGATGCGGGCACGGGCATTGAACTGATCGCCCCTCGAATAGTTCTGGTTGAGACTGTTGGAGAACGACCCCGACTTGCTCACAAAGTTTTCCGACGAGGTCTTCGAGTAGATATCGCCGTCGCTATGGTTCCAGCGCACACTGGCATCCACCACGAGCGTGTCTTTCTTCTCATAGTTCATGTTGAGGCCAGCCATCTTCGCGGCGTTGAGACCATTGCGTCCCTGTCCGAATCTGCCGCCCCGACCGCCGAAGCCCATGTCGTTCACGTTGTTGGCATTGCCCATGCCGAATATCCTCACGCGCTTGTTGAAGAATCCGCCAAACAGCCTCGACGAGTAGCGGTCCTTGGTTCCCACACCCACGTCGGCATTGGCCATGAGGCCCTTGTTCATGCCGGGCTTGGTGCCGAAATCGAGCACTGTCTGCTCGTCGCCGTCGTCGATGCCCGTCACGCGCGACAAGTCGCTCCTCTGATCGTAGGCTTTCACCTTCGCGATGACCGACGTGGGAATGTTCTTCATGGCCGTCTTCGTGTCGCCGGTCATAAACTCCTTGCCGTCAATCAGTATCTTCTTCACCTCCTTGCCGTTGATGGTGATCTTGCCGGCATCGTCTACCTGCGCTCCGGGCAGGCGCTTCACCAGTTCCTCGATGGTAGAGCCCTCGGGCGTGCGATAGGCCGAACTGTTGTAGACAAAGGTGTCTTCCTTCACCGTCACCTTCATGGCCTGCGCCGTAACCTGTGCTTCCTTGAGCATCACGGCATCGGAGCTGAAGACAATGACACCCATGTTCAAGTCGTGGTCTTCCTGTATCTGCAGTCGCTTCGTAGAGGTGATATATCCCACACTCGACAGCTTGAGGATGTATTTCTCATTGGCCGGCGCCTGAATCACAAACTTGCCGCTGTCGTTGGTCACCGTTCCGGTAACAAACGTCGAGTCCATTTTCAGCAACTGCACGGTCACCATCGGCACCATTTCCTTCGAATCCTTGTCGATGAGAACGCCCGATATCTCTCTCTTCTGAGCTCCAGCTACCACCGAAATGAGTAATAGCAGAGTTAGGAGTAATCCTTTTTTCATATGATAGTCTTATTTTTTCGAACCAAAACTTATCTTTAAGACGCTCAAACGGCCCATAGGTTTAATCCGTACACCAATTTTTATTTCATTTTTTCTCATCCTTATCACTTTTCCCTTCCTGCTTCCCTCTTATCTTTTGCCTTTCCAGAGGCTTTGAAAAGAGGTACTAATCGCGTCGCGATTCCTACCTTTTCGTCATGCGAAAAGGTAGGAATCGTCAGACGGTTCGGTAGTAATCTCAGAAGGGTTAATACCCCTTCGTCCTTCCATCACATAACCACCTGATAATCAACCCGTAGCATCATCCTTGAAATTTACACGTTACCTTTACCCCGTCACCATCTCTTCTGCCTGCCTCCAAGTTTTGAATCTCGCACAGATAGCACAGACATTTCACAGAATCATGCCCTCATTTTCTTAGAATCTCCGCGGCTTGTCATACGCTCAGTAGGGACATGCCCCGTGCATGTCCGCACCGCCGCATGGCAAGACGCACCCGTTCTCTTTGGACATCAATACAGACCTCCCCTCATCATAATATATTTTCTTGTCGTATCTTGATAACATAAGGACATAAATCTTTCCATAATGACATATTATTAAATGCTATTCTTATGACATCAAGAGACGCCCTACGTTTCAAAAGAACATATCATCCAATAGCAAAACCGCCCCAAGAATCCACCACCAGGGTAATCTGCCTGTCATTATGAAACGCGGAGCGTTTCTTATGTCATGGGCTGAGAGGCTGGAAAACATGTCATTATGGAAAGTACTTTGTCCTTATGTTATCATAAATAATATGATATGCCATGTCCGATGTTGTGCCATCCGGCGGTGCGGACATGCACGGGGCATGTCCCTACTGGGCAAAAGGCAAGCAATAGGTAACCCTCTGATCATCAGAATCAGCAGTTACACGCATGGCATAAATGCCCTTTTGCCGCCCCATCCCAGAGCGCCCTTTTCACGAGAGAATAAGAGCCCGTTTGCCACGCCGCAGACACCGCCGTGCGAGAAACTGCACATGTACCCAACCAACTGCGCAAAAGGGAACTATTTTCACTTAAAAAGCCTTAATTAGTACACCCCAAACGTGCAAACCATGGCATTTTATCACTATATTTGTATCACACGAAAACATCGCATGATCATGGAACAGAGAGTCATTTTCCCTAAGAATCTACAGACTGAGATTGCCACAGCTATCTCCGAATGTGAGCACGACAAGATCTTTGTGCTTGTCGACGAGACCACCGAGGCCACCTGCTGGCCGGTGCTCAAGCCCCAGTTCTGCCTGAAACACGCCCACCTCATCACCATCAAAGCCACCGACCTGCACAAGAACATCGAGTCGCTCGTGCACGTTTGGGAGGAGCTCGAGCGCGGCGGTGCCACCCGCCACTCGTGCCTCATCAACCTCGGCGGAGGCATGGTGACCGACCTCGGCGGATTCGCCGCGTCGACATTCAAGCGAGGCATCGACTTCATCAACATCCCCACCACACTCCTCTCCATGGTCGACGCATCGGTGGGAGGCAAGACTGGCATCAACTTCGGCGGACTGAAAAACGAGATTGGTGTGTTCAACAATGCCAAATTCGTGATTCTCGACACCCATTTCCTGCAGTCGCTCGACCGCAACAATCTGCTCTCGGGCTACGCCGAGATGCTCAAGCACGGCCTCATCTCCGACGAAGCCCACTGGGCCGAGCTCCTCAAGTTCGACTTCTCGCAACCCGACTGGGCTCAGCTGGGTAGACTGCTGGCCCAATCGGTCAAGGTGAAAGAGCGTATCGTGACCCAGGATCCCAAGGAACAGGGACTGCGCAAGGCGCTCAACTTTGGCCATACCATAGGCCATGCCTTCGAGAGTTTCTCGTTGGGCCGCGCCGACAAGGAGCAACCGCTGCTCCATGGCTATGCCGTGGCCTACGGACTCATCTGCGAACTCTATCTCTCGACCATCAAAGCCGGATTCCCCTCGGAGAAGATGCAGCAGACGGTGCGCTTCATCCGCGAGAACTATGGGCCGTTTGCCATCACCTGCGACGACTACGACGAGCTCATATCGCTCATGAAACACGACAAGAAAAACTCGTCGGGCATCATCAACTTCACGCTCCTCGGCGGCATAGGCGATATCCTCATCAACCAGACCGCTACCGAAGAGGAAATCAAGGAGTCGCTCGACTTCTTCAGGGAAAGCTAAGGGCAATGCATAATTCATAATGCATAATTCATAATTATCCATGCGGATTGATGGCCCATATCACATCAACAAAACAAATTGGCCATGCGGAGCAGTGCTCACCGCATGGCCAATTTTCTTTTATCCATCCTTTCTCTTAGTTAAAGCGAATGGGAATCTATCAAACCTCAATCATTAATTCTCAAATTCCAACACCCCGAACGGCCAATTATCAATTCTCAATTATTAATTATCAATTAGCCTTTCGGCTATTTGCCTCGCCGGTTTCCCATTGGGCGTGAGGGGTATGTGGTCAACGTGCACATACTGCCGTGGCACCCAATACTTGGGCAGGGCGTTCACACAAATCTCTGCAGCCTCGGCCATGTCGGTGGATTCGGTGAGCAGCACCACCCGCTCGCCAAACTTTTCATCCCTTGCTTTCGTGATCATGAAGGGCGCCGACATGAACCGTCGCAGGCTGCGCTCCACCTCTTCTATCTGTATCTTGATGCCACCCGACACGATGACATTGTCCTTGCGGCCCAAAATGCGGAATCCTTTGCCGGGCAGTATCTCCACCCTGTCGTTGGTCACGAGTGGCCCGTCGTGCACCGCGGGCGCATCAATCACCAGACATCCGTCCTCGTTCCGGCTCACTCCGACCGAGTCGAACGGCCTGTACCACTCGCTGGCCTGTGGTCCGTTGAGCGGGCGCAGGGCGATGTGGGAGAGCGTCTCGGTCATGCCGTAGGTGCTCCACACATGTTTCGGAAATCGGCGCAGCTGCCTTTCCAGCTGCTCGTCGATGGCTCCGCCGCCGATGATGAGATGGTCTATGCCGGCGAGCCATGCCCGTTCCTCAGCCGATTGCAGCGAGTTGTAGACCTGCAGGGGCACCATCGCCGCAAACGTGAGGGCTCCAGGGCGTTGGTATTCGGGTGGGAGTTCATGACAGGGATGGCCCGACGGTGGAATCCCGACGAGCTTCATCTGCCGCTCAATCGACCTCACCACCACCATCTTCGCCCCGATATAGTCGAGGTTCATGCAGAGCAGGGCCGTGTCGCCGGCCTTCAATCCGAGGAAATCGCAGGTGATTCGGGCCGAGGCCAGCATGCGCCGCTTCTCCACCCACATCTCTTTCGGTGTTCCGGTGGAGCCGCTCGTGTGCACCTTGATGCGCTCCTCCCCATTGTTCCACTCCTTCAAAAAATCATCCAAAGCTATCATCTTATCCTCTTTGAATCCCTCTTTTATCACCGCGCAGCATCATTTTTTCACAAGAACTCTACGTTAGTCAATTGTGAATTGTGAATTATGAATTATGAATTGCCCAGAGTTTCTCCCCTCTTATCTCTAAGGGCATGTCGATATTATCAGTATATAGCATGCCCGTGCCTAAGCCTTGGGGCATCGTGATGCGCGGCCCGTAGATGTCTGCGCATAGTTGTGCCACGGCGTTCAGGCCGATGTTGCTCTCCAAGGCCGACGTCATCCAGGAGCCGATGCCCCGTTCGCGCGCCATGCCTATCCACTCCCTACTGCCCCTCATGCCCCCGTGGAGGCTCGGTTTGAGCACCAGGAAAGCCGGCTTCACCTCGTCGAGCAACCGCTGTTTCATGTCGGGCTGGTTCACTCCGATAAGTTCTTCGTCGAGCGCGATGGGCAGAGGCGACTCCCTGCAGAGCCGGGCCATCTCGCGCCACTGGTGCTGTCGGATGGGCTGCTCTATGCTGTGGATTTCGAATCGGGCCAGCGTCTCCAGTCGGTTCATAGCGTTCTCGGGCGTAAACCCACCGTTGGCGTCCACCCGCAACTCTATTTCCTGCTGTGAAAAACGCTCCCGAATATGGCGGATGAGCTCCACCTCACGGTCCCAGTCGATGGCTCCAATCTTCAGTTTCACGCAGTGGAAGCCCGCCTTCAGCTTCTCTTCTATCCGCGCGGACATCTCCTCGAAGGTGCCCATCCACACCAGTCCGTTGATGGTGATGCCCTCCTCGCCTCGGCCAAACGGCGTGTCGAAGAGCGCCGTAGAGCCTCCGGCGTCTATCTGAGCGAAGGCCGTCTCCAGTCCGAAGAGTATCGAGGGATAGCCGCGCAGTATCTCGTAGGGTATGCCGCCGGTCTGTTCCACCAACGCACACGCCCTCCTCAGCACGTCTTCATAGCGTGACTCGGGCATCGCGTCGCAGCTGAGGTCGGGCAATGGCGAACATTCGCCGATGCCTACCACCCCATCTTCCTCTAATCTGACATAGTAGGAATGGTGCGTCAAATACACTCCCCTACTCGTTCCCGCCGGTTGCTTGAAGTGCAGCAGCTTGTCGTAGATAGTAGCTTTATACATAATAGCAAAATGAATAAGACATAGTAACAGAATAACAAACTATTAGAAGTCTTAGAAAGATATACAAATTAATCGTATGGCAAGACATAGTAACAAAATAACAGATATTTGATTGAGGCTACGCCTCATGCTTGCTTTGGGCAAATTGAGAGATGATGGGAGAGCTTTTTCTCATTCGCCCACTTAAAATTGCTTCCTGTAGAGTCGGTATTTCCGCTTGAATTGCAGCTGTTCAGAGCCGAAATTGATGAGCAATCCATCGTCTACTTTGGTCGCCGTAAGATAGTTAACCAATTGAATTTCGTGTGCAACAGAAAGACATTGAACCGCTTTCAACTCCAAGATTAACCGTTGTTCCACCACACATCTGCCTTAAAGTCGCCCACAACGACACCTTCATACATCACTCGGATAGGCATTTCGGTCTCAAACGCAATATGATTCTTTCGCAATTCCACAACCATTGCGTTCTTATAGACACTCTCCAAATACCCAGGTCCGAGTTGTCTCCTAATATTTTTAGACATTCCCATCACCTTCTGTATGAGTTCATTGATATCGCTTTGCCCTTCCATCTTCACATCAAGTTTATCTGTTCAACATCCGTTGCAACTCTTAACCCATCAATGTTATTATGTTACTATGTCTTTATCATAGCTCAATATTCCTTCTGTTAATATGTTACTATGTCTTCCCCATTACTCTGTCTTACGGGAATTTGGGGTATTGGTCGAAGTCGGGCTTACGCTTTTCGAGGAAGGCGCGGCCGCCTTCCTGCGCCTCATCGAGGGTATAGTAGAGCATGGTAGCGTCTCCGGCCAGTTCCTGGATGCCCGCCTGACCGTCGAGTTCGGCGTTGAAGCCCGCCTTCATCATACGTAACGCCAGTGGCGAACGCTCCATCATGGTCTCCGCCCAGGCCACGCACTCATCCTCCAGTTGGTCTTGCGGCACCACCTTGTTGACCAAACCCATCTCCTCGGCCTCCTTGGCGGAGTACTGACGGCATAGATACCATATCTCGCGCGCCTTCTTCTGACCCACAATGCGGGCCAGATAGCTCGCACCAAGTCCGGCATCAAAGCTGCCCACCTTGGGGCCGGTCTGCCCAAAGATGGCATTCTCGGAGGCCACGGTAAGGTCGCACACCACGTGCAACACGTGGCCGCCGCCGATGGCATAGCCGTTGACCATGGCGATAACAGGCTTCGGCAACCGACGGATCTGCATCTGCACGTCGAGGACATTGAGCCTTGGCACGCCATCGTTGCCGATGTATCCGCCCTTGCCCTTGACGTGCATGTCGCCTCCCGAGCAGAAGGCCATGTCGCCTGCACCGGTCAACAGCACCACGCGGATGTCGAGATTGTCGCGGCAATAGGTAAACGCCAGACCCATTTCCTTTACCGTCAGCGGTGTGAACGCGTTGCGATAGCGCGGCCGGTTGATAGTAATCTTGGCAATGTGATGATACTCTTCAAAGAGGATTTCCTTGAAATCGAAGCCCTCTATCTTCTTCCATTCACGTTGATTCATAGTTCGTTTCTCCTTGTTTTGATAGGGAGTTAGAGAAGTTAAGGAAGTTATCGCTCGCTCTGCAAGCTGGAAGTTAAAGACAATACCAGGATAAACAGAGGTTTAACTCAGTGTTGTCATTAACTCATCTAACTTCTTTCACTCCCTTAACTCCCCAAAATTTCATTATCAATTCATCTGTTTCTTTTCGCCATAGAGGTATTCGTTGTAGACGCGGTCGTCCTCGTCGGGGTCGGTGAAGACCTCCAAGAGGATGGGAACCATACTGTCTACATTGGCCAGTTCGGCCATACCGTCTTCCAATTCCTCCATGTTGTGGGCGGCGATGTAGCGCAATCCGTTCTCGTGGCAGATGCCCTCGGCCGTAGTCTGGTGGGCAGCGGCAATGAGTTTCTCACGCGCAGCGCTCTCCTTGAGGCCGGGAAGGCCACGGAAGATGCCCCCGCCGCCATTGTTGAGCAGCAGGATGCGGAGGTTGCTGGTGAGGCAATTGTTCCACAACGCGTTCTGATCGTAGAAGAAACTCAGGTCTCCGATGGTGCAGCACACAAGCTGATCGAAGTTCAACGCGTAGCCCACGGCCGTGGAAAGACTACCCTCTATGCCGTTCACGCCGCGGTTAACGTAGAGATACTGGTTGGCATAGATGATACCGAGACGCACCGCCATGCTGTTGGCAAAGTGGTATTCGCAGTCCACATCTATCATGTTTATGAACAGTTGCCTTACCGCTTCCATCTGCGAATAGGGCGGCACAAAGTTCAGACAATGCTCCAGACACTGGTTCCATAGGGCCTCCCACTTACGCTGGAACGCCGTGGGCTTACGCCCGACCACCGCAGGCCACAGCATCTCGATGGCCTCGCCGACCGACGCCCGCACGATATCGGTGACATGGGTCGTCACGTCTCGCACCTCGGCATCGGCGTTGACCACCACCGTGGGCACCCCGGCACACTTGCGCAGGAAGCCTTTCAGGCGGTTGCTCACGAAGGTATCGCCCATGTAGATGATAAAATCGGGCAGATAATTGTCCTCGTCTCCCTCGATGCGGATGAGCATCTCATCGATGAAACGGGGTGGCTGACCATCGTCGTTGCCCAGTTTCTCATAGAGCACCACCGCGTATTTCATGAGCCGTTCGAACTTTTCTTCCTTGTCGAAGACGTCGTGCAGCTTCGACTGACCAATGAGGATCATGGGGCGCTTGGCCTTGACAAACCGCTTGACCATATCCTCAAACATATCGACGTCGCTCTCCGACTCCCACAGAGTGATGGTGCGATCGTCGGGAAGGGCCTCGACCGAGAAGTCAAACAGAGGCTCGGAGATGGGTACATTGATATGCACCGGACCGCCGTCGCCCCGTCCCATCTCGATGAGGGCCTCGTTCACGAGTCGGTTGCAATACCAGCGCTCGGTGTCGTCGTGGGGTTCGGGCAGGCACACCTCCTTGCGCACGAAGTCGCGCAAGGCATGGGCCTGGGGCATGGTCTGCCCCTGCAGCTGCCCAATCATGGCCGCCGGACGGTCGGCCGAGATAACGATGAGCTTGCGATGCTGATAGAACGCCTCGACCACGGCCGGCGCCACATTGAGCAAGGCCGACCCAGAGGTGACGCAAACCGCTACGGGCGTGTCGTCGACCTGGCTCAGGCCGAGGGCGAAGAAGCCCGCTGAGCGCTCGTCGGTCACGGGGAAACAGGCGATGTCGGGGCACTCGTTGAAGTTGTGCACGATAGGCGCATTGCGACTTCCAGGGCACACCACCACCTGCTTCACGCCCCACTTCACGAGCAGGGCGGTGAGAATGTTGACGTTTTCCTTATTAGAATACATAACCAAAAAGTTTAAGGGGTGAGCAGACGCAGCATGGTCTGCAGTTTGGTCTGGGTCTCGCGCCATTCCGCCTCGGGCTCACTGTCGCGGAGAATGCCTCCTCCGGCATGAAGCTCCAGATGATCGGCGGCCAGCTCCATGCACCTCAGCGACACATAGAGATGGGTCTCTCCACGGGGCGACAACGGGCCGCAGAACCCGCTATAATATTTTCTCTCTACACGTTCGTGGCCGATGATAAACTGCCGGGCGTCGTCCTTGGGGATGCCACACACCGCCGGCGTGGGATGGAGCGCATCGAGCAGCGCCCCGAGATGGTGCTCCGGAGCGAGGCGGAAGCCAAAATCGGTGCGCAGATGCAGCAGATGGGCCGCTATGGTGGTATAGGGGCCGCACATTGTCACCTCGGTGGCGAATCCACGGAGGGTATCGGCAATATAGGCGCTCACATAGCGCTGCTCGGCCAGATTCTTCTCCGACCACTGAGGATCGGGCGCTAACGGCCCAGCCTCGGGGGCCTTCATGGTGCCCGCCAGAGCCATGGTGCGCCACTGGTCGCCACGGCCTTCGAGCAGCACCTCGGGCGTGGCCATGAGCCAGCAGCCAGCTCCCTGCATCGACACAAGGGCGATGAACTGGTGGGGATAGAGCCTGCAGGCCTTGAGAAACAGGGCCTCGGCATCGAGCGGCTGGACGAGAGGCACCACGGAGCAGCGCGAGAGCACGAGCTTGCCGAACCGCCCGGCCACAATCTGCTCATGGAATCGGGCGAAGGTCTCCGCATAGATGGCCTGCTCATCGGCACTCGCCGCCACGGCCATCTCGCCGCACGGCAACTGGGGGGCAGACGCTATCTCATGGCGTTCCACCACATCGGGCCTGAGCAGCAGCACCGGATGGCTCGCCGAAGCCACAAAGGGGGCCATGACAAAGCCCTCCCGACGGCCCAGCTGCGCCACCGACTCCACCACCTCGGGCTGCCCCGCGGTCTGCGCCATGAGCGTGTAATGGGTCTCCTCGGGCAGGCGATAGCACGCGTAGTTCAACGGTTTCGTCTCCACGTCGCTACGACTTATTCGTCTTCCGACGGCCGGATGTTGCCGCCGTCCTTGCGCGGCGACACCACATAGTTGGTCACCTGGACGGTCGACACCAGCTCATCGTGGGAATCTTTCACATCTACGCGCCACACATGGAGCGTGCGGCCCTTGTGCTGCAGCGTGGCGTAGGCCATCACGGTGTCGCCTTCGAGCACCGTGCGCACATGGTTGCCGCTCACGTTGATGCCCACGCTGATCTTGTCGGGGCATAGCGCCATGGAGCCCACTCCGGCCAGATTCTCTGCCAGCGCCAGCGTGGCGCCACCTGAGAGGAAGCCGAAGGGCTGGCGGTTGAGCTTGTCTACCTTCATCCGTGCCATGCAGGTGTCGGGCTCGGGCGTAGAGATAAACTCCATGCCGAGCGTGTTGGACAATCCTTCCTGGCTGTTTACCAACTCTATCGATCTATCTACATTCATAGTATTCTTTCCTTTATTTTATTCCAGACAGGGGCAGGCAATGCCTACACAAAGGCTTTCTCGATTGGCCGAGTGCCGCCTATCTTCTGCAAAGATAGTGCAAACGAGAGCCATGAGAACGAGTTCTCGATTGGCCGAGTGCCGCCTATCTTC
>DCJH01000026.1:0-7658 GCA_002317385.1 Prevotella sp. UBA1705
GTCTGGAGGCTGCAAGTTCATGTATACCATCGTCAAAAGGGCTGCCCGCCCGATGACTTGTCAACGATGGAGGGTAGAACGCTGGAGTTGCAAGGCGACTTGCAATGTAGATAAATGATGGGGCTCCTCCCATCTTGGGAGGATACAGAACCCGGCTTATCAGGGCACTGTCTTACTTTTTTAATTTCTCCGCGAGACTATAATAAATGTCTAATTTTAAGGTTATTATTGCAGATGAAAGACTTACAGCCAAATATACTTGCCGATTACGAGCACCGGGTGAACCGGGTGATTGATACCCACGAGGGGCAGGAGGGATTCCCGCAGATAGACAGCTACCACATCACCAAGGAAGACTTGTCGAGCTATCTCTTCGACTATCAGGCCATTCTCGACAGCGAAGGCACCGTGCGCAGTCAGCAGACGGTCTACGGACTCATTGCGCTCATCCCGATACTTGTGCTCAGTGCTTTCCCCCTGAGCAGTCTGCCTTGGAAGTCGAACGTCACTTCGTTGCTGGTCGGAATAGCCATCGGTATGGCCGTGGCGCTGGTCATCAAGGCTCTGCGCGTAACCATCAAGCGCTATCGGCTCAATAGGTTGAAGGCGGAGAATCCCGACATCGTGGCCTATGTGGACGATGTGATGAAGTTTGAAAACTAATGTGTTAATCCCATAACAATCTCGAAAAATGAACAAGATTGATTTACCCGACTTCATGAAATACAAAGACAAGTTCACCCAGAGTGGATTTGTTGAGAAAATTTCGCGTGTGGCCAAGCGTGCCGGCGCCCGTTTCGTCTATGCGGCCCTTATCCTTTTCTATACGTTGCAGAGCGATAAAGTGTCTATCAAGGACAAGGCCATTATCATTGGAGCACTGGGCTATCTCATCAGTCCGCTCGACGTGATGCCTGATGCCATCCCCATTGCTGGCCTGAGCGATGACCTCGCCGTGCTGATCTATGTGCTCCACAAGGTGTGGAACGACGTTTCCGACGAGGTGAAAGCCAAGGCACATGCCAAGTTGAGCCAATGGTTCGACGAAGATGAGATTGACGACGCCAACAATATCTTTGAGAATACCGACGACGCCATGTAGGCTTGCCTCTTGGTTTAGTCGGCACCGACGGTCAGCGCAGCACATCTTGGCTGCGCTGCCTCGTTGTTATCCCGCCTGTTTTTGGGGAGCATTTCCCTGCCTCCAGAACTGCAGCCCATCGGCTTGCCATCTCTTGCTATGAAACAATAACCTGAGATTTATATCTATTCAACCCATTAACCATCATGCTTGAACTGAAATTAGAATATCTGAAATCGGCTAACTATGCCTTGATTCATAATCATATCAATGTGTGCCAGTCGGTGGAACTTGTCAATGACACACCCGACGACCTGCAGGATGTCTATGTGGAGTGCAGCGGCGAGTTCGTCGACACGTTCCGGTCGGGCTGTCTCTCGCTGGTCAAGGCCGGCAGCACCATCCGCCTGCAAGATTTCGACCTGCATCTATCACCCACCAAGGTAGCCGCTCTGACTGAGCGCACGCAAACGATATTCATGGTGGTAGTAACCACGACCGGTGCAGGCACAGAGACTCCGAAGGAGCTGTGGCGAAAAGATTACGAGCTGGAGCTCATGCCCTACGACCAGTGGCTGGGCACGAGCATACTGCCGCAGTGCTTGGCTTCGTTTGTGCTGCCCAATCATCCGGTGATCAATGGTATCGTGGTGAAGGCTGCGGCCTTTCTCAAGGAGATTTCCAATACTTCACAATTTACCGAATATCAGTCGGGCAATCCCAATGAGGTGGTGAGGCAGGTAGCTGCTATCTATGCTGCTCTGCATGGTGAGGGCATTGTCTATCGGTCGTTACCGGCCAGTTTTGAGACCGTGGGGCAGCGGGTCACACTGCCCGACCAGGTGGTTGCCAGTAAGCTGGGCAACTGTATCGAGCTCACCCTGTTGGTAGCGAGCGTGCTCGAGAGTGTGGGAATCAACAGTTGTATCGTTCTCCAGAAGGGCCATGCCTATCTGGCTGTGTGGCTTGTAGACGACTGCTGTCAGTATAGCGTGTGCGACGATGCCTCCTATTTAGAGAAGAAATGCTCTAAGGGAATAGATGAGATGCTGGTGCTCGAATGCACGGGTATCACGGCTGAGACGACCTCGTTTGAGCAAGCCGTGCAGACGGCGCAGAAGAATTTGGCCGACCTCTCCAAGTTTGAGCTATTTATCGACGTGCGTCGCTGCAGGTTGGAACGCATCTTCCCCTTGCCGCAGCGGGTGCAGAAGAATGGCAACTGGGAACTCGATGTGACTGAGGGCGTGGCCCATGACGAGTGTATCATCGATGTGCAGGAACGGTCGCGCTATGATTTAAACAAGGTGATGGTGGGCGACAAGAAACTGGGCAAGATGGATATCTGGGAGCGCAAGCTGCTCGATTTTTCGCTGCGCAACAGCATGCTCAACCTCTATCTCCGCCAGAAGGCCATACAATTTATATCCTTTGATATTAATTTGTTGGAGGACAGACTGCAGGATGGCGAGGAATATCTCATCGGGGCCAAGCCTAATGTGGAGTTCAACTTCGACGATAGCGAACGGCTGGTGCGCTCGAAGCTCGTGCCCGAACTGCGTGAACTGATTTCCAACGATATTCAGCACCATCTGCTCCACACCTATCACACGGAGGCCGACACGGCCTATACGTTGAAGAATATATATCGTGCGGCACGCAGTGCGGTGGAGGAGACTGGTGCCAACTCGCTTTANNCTCGCCATCGGCACATTGAGGTGGTTTGAGACCGACCAGAGCGAACAGGCCCGATATGCACCGTTGTTGCTCCTGCCGGTGGAGATGGTTTATAAGAAAGGTGGCTATTTCATCCGGACAAGAGATGAGGAGATATCGCTCAACGTGACGCTCACGGAGTTTCTCCGTCAGAATTTCGACATTACCATACCTGGTCTTGCGACGCTCCCGACCGATGAGCACGGTGTGGATGTGCCCCTGATTTTCGCCATGATACGTGAGGCATTGAAAGACCGCAAGCGTTGGGACGTGGAGGAGGAGAGCGTGCTCGGTGTATTCTCTTTCAGCAAGTTTCTCATGTGGAACGACATTCACAACCATCGTGAGCAGCTATTGGACCACAATATCGTGAAGAGTCTGGTGGAACAGCGACTCACATGGACGCCCGATGCACTCACCACCAACCTACGGGCTAACGATAAGCAGTTCCGTCCAGACAGATTCTCACTCCCTGTACCGGTAGATTCCTCGTAGATGTCGGCCGTGTTGGAGGCTGGACAAGGCCACTCCTATATTCTCTACGGGCCGCCGGGAACCGGAAAATCGCAGACCATCACCAACTTGATAGCCAATGCACTGTATCAGGGCAAGCGCGTGCTGTTTGTCGCCCAGAAGATGGCGGCACTGTCGGTGGTAGAGAAACGATTGGACAAGATTGGACTGGGGCCGTTCTGTCTGGAGATGCACTCCAACAAACTGGCCAAGTCTCATGTGCTCGGTCAGTTGGCCAGCGCCATCGGCGTGTCCCATATCCTCTCGCCACGCGACTATCAGCACACTGCCGACCAGCTCTATGAACAGCGTACCAAACTCATAGAGTATATAGAGGCACTGCATGATCGTCGTGGCGACAACGATTTTTCTCTCTTCGACTGTATCCTGCAATATGAGCGCATTGCCGGGGAGACGCTCGACCTCGATACCTCGGACGCGACGTTGAAGGCCCAGTTCACACCGCAATCCCAGGAGGAACTGAAGCATCTGCTGGGTAGACGTCTTGTGGCCGTGATCGGATTGGTGGGACAGCCGTCGGCCCATCCATTGCTCGGATTGGACGTAGAGGAGCCCCACTTGACCAATCTGCAAAGTTTCGTCGGAGAAATGTCGAAGGCTTCTGCAGAGATTGAAGGGGTGGTGAACGACTATAGCGCTTTGGCTCAGGCTAAGGCCATGCGTCAGAATCTGCTGCAAGACAACAAGGAAGAGTTCCTCTCCATGGATGTGGCGCCCTGGTATGACGAGTGGCGACGCATCAAGACCAAATGGTTCCTGCCTCGGTTCTTTGCCAAGCGCAGCTTCCTCTCCAAGGCTCGCGAGCTGAATCCTTATATCCGTGAGGAGGAAGTGGACGGCTGGTTGGAGGGACAGATGGCCTACCGGAAACTCCATGACCGCATTGAGAGCCTGCACGGCTTGGAGAAGAAGTATTTCCATAAGTCGTTTGAAACAGATGGTCTGCCCACGGCGGCAGAACTTGAGGAGGGCAAGGCGAGTCTCGCCAGATGGCGGGAGAATATCGGTCTGTCGATCGACTGGTATCAGTGGTGCGCCTATAAGAAGGAGTTGCAGGGTAAGGGGCTGCAGACGCTCACCGACTATATGGAGCATCAGCCCATAGAGGCAGCGCAGATGAGCGACCGATTCCTCAAAACCATGTTCCTGCATCTGGCCAAAGAGAAGATTGCGGCCTCGTCGATTCTCAGGACTTTCGAGGGCTCTATCTTCGACGAAACTGTGGCACGCTACAAGAAACTGACGGAAGACTTCCAGATGTTGAGCCAGAAAGAGCTCTATGCAAAGTTGGCATCGCAGGTGCCCCATGTGAACGACAATATCAATAGCAGTAGTGAGATTGGTCTTTTGAACCGCAACATCTCCAATGGTGGACGTGGGCTCTCATTGAGAGATCTGCTCGATCAGATTCCCACTTTGCTGCCCCGACTGTGCCCCTGTATGCTGATGAGCCCCATGTCGGTGGCACAATATCTGGATTTGACGCAGGACAAGTTCGACCTGGTTATCTTCGACGAGGCATCGCAAATGCCCACGAGCGATGCCGTAGGGGCTATTGCCCGTGGAAAGGCGTTGGTAGTGGTGGGCGACCCCAAGCAGATGCCGCCGACAAGTTTCTTCAATTCGACGAGCACCAATGATGAGGAAGCAGAGATAGACGACATGGAGAGCATCCTTGAGGACTGCCGCACATTGGAGATTCCGTCCTTGCAGCTCAACTGGCACTACCGGTCGAGACACGAGTCGCTTATCGCCTTCTCTAACAATGAGTACTATGGCGGTTCGCTCATCACCTTCCCCTCGGCCGATGACAAGTCTACTCGAGTGAAGTTTGTACCGGTGGAGGGTGTCTATGACAAGGGTGGGCGTCGCTCCAACGAGACCGAGGCCAAGGCTATCGTGGATAAGATTGTTAGTTTGCTGAAGGCTGAGGACCACAGTAGCCGTAGCATTGGTGTGATAGCTTTCAGTGTGGTGCAACAGAATCTCATAGAGGATATTCTGCAGGAGCGCCTCGATGGAAACAGTAGTCTACGTGAGGCTGCCGACAGTATCTACGAACCCATATTCGTGAAGAATCTGGAGAACGTGCAAGGCGATGAGCGCGACATTATCCTCTTCTCGATAGGCTATGGTCCTGACAAGGATGGAAAGGTATCGATGAACTTTGGTCCGCTGAACAACAGCGGCGGTGAACGACGCCTGAACGTAGCCGTGAGTCGTGCAAGACAGGAAATGATAGTCTTCTCCTCATTGAAATCATCGCAGATTGATTTGCGTCGCTCGAAGGCGAAAGGTGTGGAAGGCTTGAAGCATTTCTTGGAATATGCTGAGCAACAGATACTGATTCAGTCGGAAAGTAGTACGCGTGAGCGCCCGGATATGATTATTTCACAGCAGATTGCCAAAGCTCTGCGGGATAGAGGATATCAGGCTACGGTGAACGTGGGGCGGTCGAGTTTCAAGATTGATGTGGCTATCAGTAGCAAGGAGGATAAGGATGTATATGTCTTGGGATTGCTACTCGACGGATACGGATACTACAACACCCAGACGACACGTGACAGAGAGATTGTGCAGCCCTCGGTATTGGAGGGGTTGAACTGGCAGATTATGCGTATATGGAGCGTGGACTGGGTGAACAATCCCGACCGAGTGATTGCCCGAATAGAGCAGAAGCTCGCAGCTGCACCTAAAGAGGAACCCCAAGTGGTGAAGCAGCAGTTTGATATCTCGAATGAGGAGGTGGTCGAACATCAGAGCAATGTGGCAGATTATACCTATTATGAGCCGAAGGGAAGTGTGCGAAGGGTAAGCGATGAACAGTTGGCTCAGGCCATTGTTGCTGTCGAACAGCCCATTACACCCATGTATCTCTGTCGGCGAATATGTGCCATTCGTGGGATGGCAAGGGTTACACCCACCATGCAGGCCGACCTGATGAATATCGCGGATAGCGTGTTCCATTGTGTCTCGGACGATTTGGGGTTGACGCTTTGGAAGGACAGGGAGTCGGCTGAAAGCTACAATGGCTATCGACTGAGTAATGGGCGCGACATCACCGACATACCCATGATAGAGTTGATGAATGCGACCATAGAGGCAGTGACAGAGCAACTGTCGATAGACAAGTCCAATCTCTCGCTGATTGTAGCCAAGAAAATGGGCTTCAGTAGGAGAGGGGCAAAGGTGGATTCTGCCATCAACGTCGCCATAGACCGACTGATTGCGGATGGGAAAATAGAGAACTCGAATGATAAATTGAAGTTACGCGGAGCTTAACCTCGTAGTTTCGATAACAAACTTTTAGCCTTGTGTGGTGATTCGCTCATCCCCAGGGCAGAGGCTCTACTCAAAGAAAAAGGAGATATAGCATCGTTAGACGAGCTATATCTCCTTTTGTTTATGGAGTGAATGGCTGGGACTTAACGAAGTCCCTTACCATGACAGTTCTTGAATTTCTTGCCGCTCCCACAAGGACATGGGTCATTGGGGCGAGGCATCTTGTCGTGAACAATAGGTTCATGACGCTGCTGGGGACGCTCACGAGTGTCTTGATTGGCAGCCTGGCGCTGTGCCTCGTGCATCTCGTCGAAGTTATCCTTCTGCTCTTTGTAGCGAGGTGCCTGCTGCTCCACGGGTGCGGCCTCCTGCACCGGCTGCTCCTGCTGCACCTGAACAGGTATCTGTCCACGCATGAGGAAACTGGTGATGCGGTTGTTCATGTCGTCAATCATGTTGTCCCAGAGCTTGGCNNTTTGAAAATAAGCAACGGGTCTTTTTGCTCGTAGGAGGCATTCTGAACACTGTGGCGCAACTCGTCGAGCTGACGGAGATTCTCTTTCCAGTCGTCGTCGATGATGTTGAGCATCACAAACTTTTCGAACTCCTTCACAATGTTCTTACCCTCGGTCTTGTAGGCCTCTTCGAGGTTAACACGCAGCTGGACGACATGTCGTCCATCGGTAATGGGCACGAGAATGAACTGGAAATTGCCCCCTTGGTTTTCAAATACGTCTTTGATAACAGGGTAGGAGTCGCTCTGAATGCGGTCGGTCTTGCGCTTGAAAGCAGCCATAGCGCTCTGGAAAGCACGTTCCTCAAGGTCCTGCTTAGTATTATTCTCATATTCATCCTGTGTGAACGGAATCTCCATGGAGAGGGTCTCAAAGAATGATTCCTTGGCACCGTTATACGGATTGTTCTCGATGATATTCACCACACGGTCCCAAATCACATTGGAAATATCCATTCCGATGCGTTCACCCATAAGGGCGTGACGACGCTTCTCATAGATAACGGTACGCTGCTTGTTCATCACGTCGTC
>DCJH01000026.1:7690-7913 GCA_002317385.1 Prevotella sp. UBA1705
ACGGATACCGAAGTTGTTTTCCTCCACCTTCTTCTGAGCGCGCTCAATACTGTTAGAAATCATTCCACTCTCAATACGCTCTCCATCCTCGAAGCCAAGACGGTCCATCACCTTGGCAATACGCTCGCTTCCGAACTTACGCATGAGGTCATCTTCGAGCGATACATAGAATACGGAAGAACCGGGGTCACCCTGTCGTCCGGCACGACCACGCAACTGACGG
>DCJH01000026.1:7989-119838 GCA_002317385.1 Prevotella sp. UBA1705
GGTACCACGACCAGCCATGTTGGTGGCAATGGTTACGGCGCCCAACAGGCGCTCTTCGCTCTGAATGAGGCTCTGGGCATCCTTCCCAGCCAGAGAGGCATCGGCCTTCTTCTCACCCTTGTTGGCTGCATCGATGAGAGCGGTCTGATGTCTTGTAGCCGTGGGCTTATCAGTAAAGGCTCTGCCATCGGTAGCTACATAAACAGTTCCAATGGTGCTCTTACCGGCCTCGGCCACAATCTGGGCTTCCTTCTGGTGGAGCTTGGCATTAAGAACCTGATGATTAATCTTGCGCATGGTAAGCATTTTGGAGAGCAACTCACTGATTTCCACAGAGGTGGTACCTACCAGACAGGGTCGCCCGCTGACGCGCATCTCCTCTATTTCCTCAATAACGGCACGATATTTCTCGCGGTTAGTCTTGTAGACACGGTCGTCGAGGTCATGGCGTGCGATGGGGCGGTTGGTAGGAATCTCTACCACGTCGAGCTTGTAGATGTCCCAGAACTCTCCAGCCTCGGTGCTGGCCGTACCGGTCATACCAGCCAACTTGTGGTACATTCGGAAATAGTTCTGCAAGGTAATGGTGGCGAAGGTCTGTGTGGCAGCCTCTACTCTCACATGCTCCTTGGCCTCTATAGCCTGGTGCAAGCCGTCGCTCCAACGACGACCTTCCATGATACGTCCGGTCTGCTCGTCAACAATCTTCACCTCTCCGTTCATCACCACATACTCATCGTCCTTATTAAACATGGTGTAGGCCTTGAGCAGCTGCTGCAAGGTGTGTACGCGGTCGCTCTGAACAGCATAGTGATTGAGGAGATCGTCCTTCTTATCCAGTCGTTCTTGGTCGGAGAGTTTGGTCTCTGTCTCCAGTTCCGACAGCTGAGAAGCAATGTCGGGGAGCACGAAGAGGTTATGGTCGTTCACCTGCTTAGCCAACCATTCTGTGCCTTTATCGGTGAGGTCGGCACTGTTGAGCTTCTCGTCCACAACGAAGAACAGTGGTTCAACAGCCTTAGGCATCAGTCGGTTGTTATTCTCCATGTAGATTTCCTCAGTCTTCTGGAGTCCAGACTTGATCCCCTCCTCAGAGAGATATTTGATCAAAGCCTTATTCTTGGGCAGAGCTTTATAGGAACGGAACAGGCTCAGGAAGCCTTCATCGGTGAGATTCTGGTCCTTATTCTCTCTTCCCTCATTGATTTTCTGGCGTGCTTCGGCCAACAGTTCGGTGGCCTGTTTGCGCTGAACCTCATATAGACGCTCTACCAGAGGCTGATATTCCTCGTACATCTGGTCGTCGCCCTTGGGGATAGGTCCAGAGATAATCAACGGAGTACGGGCATCGTCGATAAGCACAGAGTCGACCTCGTCGACAATGGCGAAGTTGTGACGACGCTGTACAAGGTCCTTGGGAGCCAAAGCCATGTTATCACGCAGATAGTCGAAACCAAACTCGTTGTTGGTACCAAAGGTAATATCTGCCTGGTAAGCCTTACGGCGATTCTCAGAGTTGGGCTGATGTTTATCGATGCAATCTACAGACAGTCCGTGGAACTCATAGAGAGGCCCCATCCATTCTGAGTCACGTTTAGCCAGATAATCGTTGACGGTCACCATGTGAACGCCATTACCTGTCAATGCGTTGAGGAATACCGGAAGGGTTGCAACGAGGGTCTTACCTTCACCGGTGGCCATCTCAGCAATCTTACCTTGGTGGAGAGCGATGCCTCCGAATATCTGTACATCGTAGTGCACCATATCCCATTTGATCTTATTGCCACCGGCAGTCCATTCATTATGGTAGATGGCATTGTCTCCATCGATGGTGATGAAGTCGTTGGCGGGATTGGCTGCAAGTTCGCGGTCGAAGTCGGTTGCGGTAACAATGATTTCCTCGTTTTGGGCAAAACGGCGGGCCGTATCCTTCACAATGCTGTAGGCTACGTACATCACCTCGTCGAGAGCTTTCTCCAAAGCATCAAGCATCTCCTTATCCTGCTTGTCAATCTCGTCGAAGATGGGCTCGCGTTCATCGATAGGAGTATCTTCAATCTGACCCTTAAGCTCGGCAATTTTGTCAAGATAAGGCTTGGCTGCATCCTGAACATACTTCTGGATTTCCTTGCTCTTGGCACGCAGTTCGTCGTTGCTCAATTTCTCAATTTCAGGATATGCATCCTTAACTTTCTCAACCAAAGGCTGAATCAACTTCATATCTCTGCTTGACTTGTCGCCAAACAATGACGTTAGAAATTTGTTGAAGTTCATATATTTGTTTTTATTTGTTTCTACTTCAATTGTTTGCAAAATTACGAAGAATATTTCGTAAATGAATCTTAAAAGGCATTTAATTATCCCACCATGTGCTGATGATGAGATATTTTCCACATGGAAATAGCCCAAGAGACCTATTGTTGAGTTTAAAACAATGGGCTGGCGTTGCAAGCATTCGGAGCGCGAATACGGATTGCCTTAGCTACTGTTGGCGCAATGCAGTCAACAGTGACAGGCTTAGAGATGCGTTCGGCTTTGATTCCCGCACCAAAAAACACAATAGGAAAGGGTACAAAGCCTGCACGACTGGTATAGGATTGTTGATTATCTTCGTTTAAAAGTTTCCACCCGGGGGCCACTTCGATGGTAATATCGCCACTGATAGTTGGGTTAAAGCCATTGCGCAGTTTCAGGATGTCGGCATTTCCGGCCATCAATCGGTCGATGGTATAGACGTCTGCAACACCCGCATTCTGCACGAGGAACTCCTGACAACGGGCCAATATGTCCGACATACCCACCCGTTTTTGCTCTATAAGTTTGTGGTTGAGATACAGTTGATTGCCGAAAATCTGCTCCACATATCGTCCCTGGCCATAGATTGCGCCAAGATACATATTGAGCAGGTTGGCCGTGCGGTTGATATAGAACGTGCCAGTGGGTATGTGATACTTGGTCAGATCTGCGGTACCCTCATCCGTATAACCGGTGGAAGTGAGGATAAAGAGTACTTGGTTCAGGCTCACTTGCTTGGCAATGCCATCCACCAAACGCTGCAAGCTGTTGTCAAGCTGCATATATACGCTCTCCATCTCCGTCTGCCAATATGTCACAGGAGTCTTGTCCGACTTGGTGGCGGACAGGGAAACATAGAGCATATCGGAGATTTCGTCCTTTCCCATTGAGGAAAGTTGAACGGCTAAAAGCGACGCATCTACTACTTCATCATTGGTGTTGCCCGACGCTTTGCTGCTATTTCCCGAGAAATGCTGCCTATTATAGGTCTTCAGCCATTCTGGAATGGTGGAGTAGAAGGAAGAGCCTTGCCATCCTTTGTTCTTCTCAAGCCAGAAAGCCCCATTCGCCGCATGACCTGCGGACAAGATAGCGGACTCCCGGTCGGCTGCAAAGGAATAAACTACAGCCAGTCCGTTGGTGCTCACCTTCAGTTCATCGCTCAGCGTTGAGGTCTTCAATCTCTGGGGAGAATAACCATATTTAGCATCTTCCACACAGTTGACAGGTTGTAGCGTCTCCCGGTCGAGCCAACGAGAAGCAATGATTCCCGAATAATAAGGTACTGTTCCGGTAGACAATGTGGCTGCCGAAGAAGCAATATCTACAGGAGAGTAGGGGTATTCGGCACCGTCATAGACAAGTCCTTCGCGCATTATTCTTCGGAATCCTCCGGCAGCATATACCGGCGAGAAGGCTTCCATATAGTCTGAACGCAACTGGTCTATCGTAATATTGACAACAAGTCGGGGTGCAAGCTGGAACGCCTGCATCTCTGCCGAAGTGATTGCCGCCAAAAGAAGTGCCAGATATCTCATTGTCTATGATGGTCTTGACGTGTCAAATAATAATTGATTCCTACCCTTACAAGCAAAGCTAATGCCAAAAAATAAGTTCCTTCGGCATAATCTTGAAATACTCCACCTATCATGAAGAGCACGATACATGCTCCCAAGCAGGTCCAATACCAATGGTGTTTACCCTTAATTTCCTTACTGACAACAGGATAAACAAATAGGATGGACAAAGGATTGAGCAATAGAATCTGTAGGTTTAAACTCACCGTAGGGTGCTGTGAGAAAACCATTGCCAGCAATATGAGGCCTGCCAATCCGTCAAGTGTAAGCAACGTGACATCCAAAAGCCAGAAAGTTTTGTTTCTCCTAAGTTCTATGATGGTAAGCAGAAGAATCAGGATGAGCACTTGCATGAAGAGTGTTCTCGGTGAAATCTCATCCCAAAGAGAGGTTTGCGTCTTGACGTTGGCTGCGTTTTCTTTAAGGATAACGATTTCTTGGTCAACCAGAGCAGACCTTTTTCCATCTACCCCAACCTTAGAGGCATGTGCAAATGCTTGCCTAAGATGGTCGGGAAGAAATTGCTGTTGCATGTAATCGGTCTCAGAATCGGCTTTCAATCCCAGCAGTAAGTCATTCCCAAATCGCGCCCACCGATGGTTCTCATTCCACTGATGGATCATCTCTCGATAGGAGAACTTCACCGAAGGTTTAACCAGATAGTCAACCTTTCCTATCAGATGAGAGACAAGGATGTCTCTTGCCCGCGTGGTACAGTTATCATAAAAGTAATTGTATCGATATACTCGGTTGGCAGGTTCGTAATTCTCAGAGATGGCTTGAAGTATCGCTGCCTTTTCGTCGACGGTGAGATGAAGACGCTGTTGAATCACGCCGCGTCCTTCTCCGGCATATTCCATCATAAACATCTGGAACGGAGCAATACCCATTTCATAGTCTGTGAGGCCAAAGACAAACCGAAGAATAAAGTTTTTTTGCTGGAAATTGAACATACCATAGTTAATGGCGATGTCCTGATTGTGAACCGGATCATACACCCTGATAGCCGTATGTCCATACAGGCTCCACACTTCCTGACCAGGAGAGCATGTGAGTAGGCTGATCTCAACACTGTCCATTTGCTGTCGCCATGTACTATCGGCCTGAGCATGGAGGCTTGCTGTTAAGAAAATGAAAACAAACAAGCAAAGTGTTCTAAATTGGCAATTGAAACGTTTCACGATGCAAAAATACCTTATTATTTCCACTTATCGTGCTTTTGTTTCGTTTTTTTTCAATACTTTTGCAGTTGATTTTTACAATAAGAGTCTGATACGGAATTAAAAAGAAATATTCTTAAAAATGAATAGATATATAGCTGGCGCCTTCATGCTGTCGTTATTTGCCCAAGGGGCCATTGCTCAGAGTGGAACAAATTCGCCTTATAGCCAGTTTGGCTTGGGCGTATTGGCTGATCAGTCGTCCGGTTTCAATCGTGGAATGAATGGTCTTGGCATTGGATTCCACGAGGGCAACCAGATTAATTATCAAAATCCGGCGTCTTATTCAGCTATCGATAGCCTCTCATTTATATTCGATGCAGGTGTTACGGGTCAGGTAACCAACTTTAAGGAAGGTAACAACAAACTCAACGCCAACAACGCCAACTTCGAGTATGTAGTGGCTGGATTCAGGGCTTTCAAGCATTTAGGTGTTAGTTTTGGTGTGGTTCCGTTCACCAATATCGGCTATTCATATACCACAAAAACAGATGTCAACGATGCCAATAGCACTGTAGCTACCAATACTTACAGCGGCTCCGGTGGACTCCACCAGGTTTATTTGGGTATCGGCTGGGAACCCTTCAAGGGCTTTGCCTTGGGTGTAAACGGCAGTTACCTCTATGGTTCCTATACCCGTGGTCTGGTTTCCAGTTATAGCGACTCCTATGCCAACACCATTAGTAAGACTTATTCTGCTGAGGTGAGAAACTACAAGCTCGACCTCGGCGCACAATACACGGCCCGACTGTCTAAGAATGATGCCTTGACCCTTGGTGTAACCTATGGACTGGGGCACAAGATTGGTGGTTCTCCCAAACTGGATATTATCTCCACTAACTCCCAGACCAGTGTGTCGGATACAGCTACTTACGAGAGTTCTGATGCCAACAAACTAAATCTGGAGATTCCCACGACCATAGGTGCAGGCTTAATGTATAACCATTCCAATCGAGTGATGCTCGGTGTGGACTATAGTTTGCAGAAGTGGGCCAGCGTGAGCTCTCCCGAATATCAGACCAACTCAGACAACTCCGTGTCCTATCTCATGAAGACAGGCATCTATAAGGACCGCCATAAGTTCACGCTTGGTGCCGACATCTGTCCAGTGCCGATGAGCCGTAGCTTCGTGAAGCGCATCCATTATCGTGCCGGAGTATCATACGCTACACCTTATTATTATATCAATGGACAGGATGGACCCAAGGAGATGAGTGCCAGTCTTGGATTTGGCATTCCCATCATCAACAGCTATAACAATCGGTCTATCCTGAACATCAGTGCCCAGTGGGTACATCAGTCGGCCAAGAACTTTATCACCGAGAATACATTCCGCATCAACATTGGTCTGACGTTCAACGAGCGTTGGTTTGCGAAGTGGAAGGTGGAATAACCATAGATCAACTTGAGACACCTATATTATATATTAGGAGTTGTGATTGCTGCGGTGGTCTGCTCCTGCGAAGAGCAGGTGGAGCACACCGCAGGAGCCATTCATGACCGTGACTCTGTGGCCGTCATGACCAGTTGGGGTGTGAATACCCTGATTTCCGATTCTGGTGTCATCAAGTATCGCATTGTCACGGAGCGCTGGGAGATCAATCAAATCAAGCATCCCTCCCGATGGACTTTTGATAAAGGACTTTTCCTCACACAGTTTGACGAGAAGTTCCACGTCCACGCCTATATCCAATGTGACACGGCTTACTATTACGACCAGCAGCACTTGTGGGAGTTGCGCTCCCGTGTCAGAATCCTCACCAAGGATGGTCTGCGCTTCAGGAGCGAACAACTGTTTTGGGATGAGAACAAGCACGAGCTCTATTCTCACGTCCATTCTCATCTGATTACGCCCGAAAGAACGCTCGAAGGTAGCTATTTCCGTTCTGACGAGAAGATGACACGCTACTATGTGTCTAATTCAAAAGGCTCTTTTGAGCGCGGCGACCTCGATGGTTCCAACAATTCGACCGATGCCAGTCGTGCCACTCAAGACAGCTTGCAGAAGAGTCAGCGACAGCAGGCCACCCCCATGCGCAGCACTAACCCAAATCCATAATCGTCTTGGAACAGAATGTCTTTTCGCTTATTGTAGGAATTCTCCTCTCCATGGTCTTCAGCGCCTTCTTCTCGGGCATGGAGATTGCGTTTGTCTCCAGCAACAGAATGCTTGCGGAGATGGACAAAGACAAGAACGGCCTTTCCCAAAGATTCATCTCGTTTTTCTATAAACATGCCAACGGGTTTGTCTCCACGATGCTCGTGGGCAACAATGTGGTGCTGGTCGTCTATGGCATTCTCTTTGCCCACTTGCTCAATAATACGCTTTTTCGCGGCCTTGAGCCGGGGGTACAGGTCACGCTCAACACCATCTGCTCCACGTTGATCGTGCTATTTACTGGCGAATTCCTCCCCAAAACTCTATTTAAGAGCAATCCTAACACATTGCTGGCTCTCTTTGCGCCGGTAGCCTATGTTTTCTATATTATCCTTTGGCCAGTCAGCAAATTGGCCACTTCCATGTCGCGCGTACTACTTCGCATCATCGGCATCCATTTGGTACAGGATGCGGATGGGGAGGGATTCACTAAGGTAGACTTGGATTATCTGGTGCAATCGTCTATCGACAATGCCCCTAATGAGCAGTTGGTCGACGACGAGGTGAAGATTTTCCAGAATGCGCTGGAGTTCCCCGATATCCGAGTGCGCGACTGTATGATACCGCGTACAGAGATTCAGGCAGTCGATATGGAAAGCTGCACCTTGGAGGAATTGCGCCAGATGTTTGTGGAAAGTGGCAAATCCAAAATTATTGTCTACAAGGACGATATCGACCATATCGTGGGCTACATCCACACCCAGGAGATGTTCCACCAACCTGAACGGTGGCAGGAGTATATCCGCACCTTGCCGTTTGTGCCCGAAACCATGGCGGCTCAAAAACTTATGCGCATCTTCTTGCAGCAAAAGAAGAGTCTCGGCGTAGTGGTCGATGAGTTTGGAGGCACCAGCGGACTGGTTTCCTTAGAGGATATCGTGGAGGAAATCTTCGGTGATATCCAGGATGAGCACGATGTGGAAAACTATGTAGCCAAGAGACTCGATGATGGCGACTACCTCCTTTCTGCCCGTATGGAGATAGACCGCGTGAACGAAATGTTCGACTTAGACCTGCCCGAGAGCGACGACTACATGACCCTTGGTGGTCTCATTCTGCACCATTTCCAGAGCTTCCCCAAGCTAAACGAGATTGTCAAGATAGGTAGGTTCAACTTCAAGGTCATTAAGAAAACTATGACCAAGATAGAACTTGTAAGGCTTCACATCGATGTATAAAGCCGTTATAAGCGATATTTTCTTCAATAAATGTTCACTTGTTTGACAATTATTTAGTAAATTTGTACGCTTTTTGTAGTAAAGAAGTATCTTAAACTGTAGCGAAATAACAAAATAATAAATAAATCATTTAAATCAAATGGCAGCATTAGGAAAAATTAGAAGCAGAGGTATCACGCTGATAGCCATTATCGGCTTTGGCCTGTTTGCTTTTATCGCCGAAGAAGCCTTCCGTTCTTGCGAGTCTTCTCGCAACAACCAGCGCCAGCAAATCGGTGAAGTGTTAGGTGAAAAAATTAGTTACGAGGAGTTTGCCAAGCAGGTAGACGAGGCCCAAGAGGCCATGAAGCTCATGGGGCAGGAGAATCTTAACGACGATCAGATTAACCAGCTCCGCGACCAGGTATGGCAGAGTTTTGTTCAGTATCAGATCATTAAGAACGAGTGCGACAAGCTTGGCCTGACCGTAACCGACGATGAAATGCAGAACGTGCTTAACGAAGGCACTAACCAGATGTTGCTGTCCACACCGTTTGTGAACCGCCAGACTGGCCGCTTCGATGCCAACCAGCTCAAGCAGTTCCTCGCTCAGTATAAGACACAGCAGAATGCAAACCCGCAGGCTGCAGAGCAGATGCAGGCCATCTACAAGTATTGGTCATACGTAGAGAAGTCTCTTCGTCAGCAGTTGCTCATCCAGAAATACAATGGTCTGCTCGGCCACTGCTTCCTTTCTAACCCTATTGAGGCCAAGATGAGCTTCGGCGAGGAGAGTGAGGAGAGCCAGATTCAGTTGGCTGCCTATCCTTACACCACCGTACAGGATGCCAAGGTGAAGATTTCCGACTCCGATCTGAAGAGCAAATACGATGAGATGAAGTCGCGCTTCCAGCAGTATGTGGAGAGCCGCGACATCAAGTATGTTGACGTTCAGATCAATGCTTCTGCTGCCGACCGTGCCGCTCTGATGAAGCAGTTTAACGGTTATGCCAAGGATTTGGCTGCCGCTGCCGACCCCACAGAGGTGGTTCGTAAGAGCACTTCTTCTGTTCCCTATGTTGGAATTCCTGTAGGAAAAGAGGCATTCCCCACTGATATTGCTCAGAAACTCGACTCAATGTCTGTTGGCCAGACCCTCGGTCCGGTGGAGAATGCTCAGGACAACACACTCAATGTGGTGAAGCTCGTTGCCAAGGCTCAGCTTCCCGACTCTGTGAAGTTCCGCGCCATCCAGGTAGGCGGTGCCACTCCCGACGAGGCTCACCAGCGTGCCGACTCCATCTATGCTGCGCTGAGCGCAGGTGCCGACTTCGCTACTATCGCCAAGAAATATGGTCAGGATGGTCAGGAGCAGTGGCTCACCACTCGCCAGTACGAGTACACCAACTCTATGGACAAGGAGACTCAGGGCTACCTGAAGAGCCTGTTGACCATGGGTGTCAACGAGATGAAGAATGTGGCTCTTACTCAGGGCAACCTCGTTGTGCAGGTTCTCGACCGCAAGAACATGATTGACAAGTACACAGTAGCTGTTGTGAAGCGTCCCATCGACTACTCTAAGGAGACTCGTGGCACCATCTTCAACAAGTTCAGCTCTTTTGCCAGCGCCAATCAGACCGCTACCGACATTGTGAACAACGCTGCCAAGAATGGCTATAAGGTTCAGGAAGCTAAGGACGTGACTACTGCTCAGCACAATCTGGCAGGCATTCACTCTACCCGTGACGCCATGAAGTGGCTCTTCGATGCTAACGAAGGCGACGTGTCTAAGATGTACGAGTGCGGTGAGAACGGTAACAACCTCCTGATTGTCATCTGCGATAAGGTTCACCCCATCGGCTATCGTTCTCTCGACGATCCCCAGGTGAAGGAACTCGTGAAGCAGGAAGTGATGCGTGATAAGAAGGCTGAGCTACTCATTGCCAAGGCCAAGGGTGCCAACAGCATGGCTGCTGCCAAGGCCAAGGGTGCCATGGTGCAGAGCGTGAACCAGGTTACTTTTGCAGCTCCTGTATTCGTTCAGGCTACCGGTGCCAGCGAGCCCGCCCTGAGTGGAGCCGTATATGCTACCAAGCCGGGTGCATTCAGCTCTCATCCCGTAAAGGGTCAGGCTGGTGTTTACCAGTTCCAGGTGGTGAAGCGCACCAAGAATGCTGCTAAGTTCGACGAGAAGCAGCAGGAGATGAAGCTCCGCCAGAAGAGCATGCAGTATGCCGGCAACTTCATGAACGAGCTATACATCAAGGCTGGTGTTGTGGACAACCGCTACCTGTTCTTCTAAATCTCATGCTTGAGACACGGCCGTGACCATCACGGCCAGTATCTCTAAGACCAAGAACACTTGTCGGAGAGCTTTGTCTCTCCATGACATCATCAATACAAGGAATCCCCTTGAAACTCGGAATAACATCCGGTTTCAAGGGGATTCCTGCGTTCTATATATATAATAAGGTATAGAGGCGAAAGGGAATAATGGTTTTTCGTTTCTGGGCGGAGTAGGGATCAGTCGGTTGCCCGTATGCCCAAGTCCTCTATACAGAGCCGAAATCATCAAAATGCGCTAAGGCATCTTGATTTCGTAAGGCGAAGTAGAATGGTTTTCGTAGACCAGAAGGCGTCGAGCAGGCAAGTCTACCATTACCTCCAACGATGTTACCCAGTTGGTGTAGAGCAGTTGCACATGGAGCAAATGGTCGTTGCCTGTGGCATAACTGCCTGCAATGTGGAAAGGACCCGACACCCCATGAAAGCGGTCTTGTGCCAAGATGGAGTAGGCAGGAGCTGCCTGCGTGGAGGTCGACAGCCATTTGCCATAGCCAAGTGGGATATCCACAGGAGTACCATCAACCATGGTCAGTGTCAAAGCCAGGTTGCCATGCTTCGTGAATTTAATGCTTTTCCAATCATATCGGTTGGGGGCGAGTGACAAGGTCTCGCCTATAGGAAATTGTTGGGGGATGACTTTCTTGCCCTTTACAGGTGCCAAGACATCCCTCCGGACAATGGACTTTGTTGATTTGCCCCTGCGAATAGCCCCTGCAGAAACCTGCGGCATGAGCACATTCCACACCAGCCGGCGCTGCCTGATGCCATCGATGGCCGTGTTTTCTGTTATCACGACCACCATCTCCTGCTTGGGAACTACGAGGATATACTGTCCCAAGGCGCCGTCGGCCCTGAAAGCATCGGCATATTCGCAGGGCCACATCTGGTAGCCATAGCCCATGCCTCCATTGGGCTGCTGCACTTTCATCATCTCGCCGACCCACGCTTCAGGAATCACCTGCAGCCCGTTCCATTGCCCACGCTGTAGCAACAGTTGTCCGAATTTGGCCAGCGACTCACTCTGGATATAGAGTCCCCAACCGCCGGTGTTGATGCCTTCGGGACTGGTTTCCCATTCCACCTCCTCGATGCCCAACGGCTGAAACACATGCTCCTGCAGGAAACCGAAGAGCGTGCGCCCCGTGGCCTTCTGAAGAATAGCCGACAACATATAGGTGGCCATAGAGTCGTATTCGAAGCCCTGCCCAGGCACTTTCACTGGTTTGGATAGAAAGGTCTTGACCCACTGCCTGCTATGGTTGCGCATCTCCCAGTCGGGCGTGATACCCGAAGACATGACGAGCAGGTCGCGAATCGTCATCTTGCCCAGGTTTTCTGAGAGCGTGTCGGGCAGTTCGCCCGGGAAGAACGTTACCACACGGTCGGTGAGACTCAGCCTGTGCTGGCCTATGGCAATGCCGATGGCTGCACTGACAAAGGTCTTGGAGCACGAATACATGGTGTGCTTAAACTCGGCCTTGAATGGCTCAGGATAGAGTTCACCCACCACACGGCCATGGCGCATCACCACCACGCTATGAATGTCGGTTCGGGGAAGGGCCAGCAGCGAGTCGAACAATTGGTTCACGGCCCTGCTTGGGATGCCTTCCTGTTCGGGCGACACCCTTGGCAGCTGGCCCGTCTGCGCTTCGCTGTTGAGCGAGAGGGTGAGCAGGACGGCTAATATAAGATGCTGTTTCACAGTGAAAAATGTTTATCGTGTAAAAACAAACTATGTCAAACTGTGCTGACGGTAGTTTGACATAGATTTAAAATGATTGTTGGGCATCAAGCTCCATGGAACATATATTCCTCCATGATGTCCTTGGTCATGCGGGTGAAGAGCTCGTTCACGAGTTCATCGGCCACTTCCAGCGCACGATTGAGCAGGCCTTCGTTGAACTGCTGCAGCATGTCCTGGGCCTCCATTGGGCGCTCCTTGTAGATTTCAAGGTAGCGGGCCTCAAACTCTTTCTGCCGCTGGTCGTTCTCTTCTTCCAGTCGGGCGTAGGCCTCCTTGATGACAGGAGCGTAGGCATTGTAGTTGGTCATACCCAACGTCATTACCTTGCGGAATCGCCAGTAGGCCGATTCGTTGTCGCAGTGGTCGTTGCCCACGGCATAGGCCTTCGGGAAGCGCTGGATGCCCTGATATATCGGGAGGAACACACCGAGGTCGGCCATGCCGTTGGCCACGTAGGTGATGCAACCAATCTCCTTCGGAAGCCATGGGCGCACCTGCATGAGGTGGGTCTGCGTGGTGCGGAAGATAGATACCGGGCGCCACGGCTCTTTGCCGTTGTTGTGCAGATAGGGGTCGTGGTCGGTGCCGTCGTAGTGGAAACGGAAGGCCTGACGCAACTCTTTGATGCCGATGTTCTTCTCGGGCTTGGCAAACACGGGGAAGGTGTTCTTGCCCACATCCTGCTTCATGCTCGGGGTGAACAACTGCTGCAAACCCCATACGCGCGTATAATTATAGGTGGTATCGGCAATGTCGTCCTTGGAATAGGCCTCGTGGAAGTCGAATTCGCCCTTGTCGGGATTCCACAGCTTGTGTTTCTTGGCAAAGTTGAGCAGGTCTTTGTCGGCCAAGAAATTCTCCTTGTCGTTAGGGTCATATTTGCGAAATCGGCTCTGATTACCAGTCACAAAATACTGGTCCTTGGGCATACGGCATGCCAGCCAGTGGTGGCCGCAGGCATTCTCCAGATACCACGTCTCCTTATCGTCGATGAATCCGATGCCGAATCCCTCGGCCGACCCATATTTCTCAATCAGCGCTCCCAGTCGCTCCACACCCTCGCGGGCAGAGTGGATATAAGGCAGCACAATGTTGTAAGTGCAGTTCTCGGCCAGTCCGTCTTCCACGTAGGGGTCATGTTCCAACGCCTTCGGACTGCTGAAGATGCTCTCTGTGGAGCTTTCACCCACGCCTACGGAGTTGAATCCGGCGCTTCCCCACTCGTGATGGAACTGATAGTCGGGTAGGGCAGTGTAGCCCAGCGCCTTCTTGGGTAGCGGACAACGGAACCTGCTGTCCTCGGCCACAAACTCTTCGGGGCCATAATCTGTATCCTTGAATACCAGCCAGTTCTTACAGCGCAGGGCGTCGAAATCCTCAGAACGGGCATAAATACGTGAGCCGTCACCGGTTAACTCTTCTCCTACGACAATGGTCGTACACTCTGACAGGTTGGTGCCTGTCACCTTTGTTTTTTTCATATTGTGTTGATTAGATGGTTCTATTCAGGGCTAAATTAAAAAAAATCCACCATCTGAGCAAAAGAATCGGTATAAAAAACGTAAATACCTCGGTATTGAAGAATTATCCCCCGATATTGTGCGATACAGAGACGAGTATTAGGCCGTCTCGCCATCTCTACCTAAACGCGTCGCCATCTCTACCTAATCGTCATGCGATTAAGTAGTAATCATGATGCAATCTCTACCTAATCGCAAAGGGATAATTGTCTAACAAAGTATAACTCTGTATATCAATGAATTATGGATAATCCTTATTGTCCTCTCCGACAGAATACAGAGGCTCAGTAGGGACATGCCCCGTGCATGTCCGCACCGCCGGAGGGCATCCGGCATGAATATCATCAAGGGGTGTCTTGGGTTGGCGGGCATGCACAGGTCATGCCCCTACTGGTTGATGGGTTTTACTTTACCAATGCCTGAACAACTCGAATCCAAACTTGAATCCAAATGTGCGGTTGCCTCGGCCATTGCTCACAAATACACCGCAGGAGATGAGTCGGGTGGTGAATCCGTAGCCCACCTCGACATAGGGATGTATGTTGCGCACATCGAGCAGCGACACATAGACACGCTCCATCTCCATGTAATGCCCTAACAGAGGCAGTCGACTGATGAGCAACATGGGACTTTCGTAGGTGACATTGGTCCTGAGATAATAGGTAGAAGCATTGTAGGTGTCTCCACGTAGGAGTTCAAACTCACCGCTCCAGTCGTCGTTCCATCCGCCGGGGATATTGTTTTCGCGGAAATTCTCATAGTCGAGGAAGAAGGCCTTGCGGTCTTTCCAGGTGTAGAATCCTCCGCCGAGACGCATCTGCAACGACGTGAGACGATGGATGGGATGGATATATTCAGCATTAAACTCAAAGCGTTCGTAGCCCGTGTTCGAACCTAAGAATCCCTTGATGCTACGGTCGTAATCGGCTGAGAATATGGGGCCTGACCATCCCCAAGGTCTAATCTGTATCTCGAACGTAGGCGAGAAGGAACAATACTCCGACTCCCAGCCCAGCTCGTGGAACGCTTTCTTGTTGATGGCTTCACGTTTCTGATAGAGCATACCCACGTGGAAGCCGAGCCGTGAGTGGAAGTTGTAGTTGAATACCAGGCGCACGTCGCTCTGCCTGAACTCGTTGAGCAACTCGAAATCGGGCAGGTGCATGCCCGTGGTATCGGGCAGTTCCTCCTCAATGCCCTTCCTCACGGAGCCGTTGCGGATATGATTGCCGTTGCCCGCCTCAAACTTCAGGAAGCCGTTCTTGCGCTTGTTGAAATAATAGAAGATAGGGATGCGGAAGTAGAACTGTCGCTGTTTGAAGGCATATCCAGCCTTGAAGCGGGCCGAGATCTCACTGTTGGGGCCAAACTGATAGCTGGAACGCAGGTCGAACTTATAGGTGAAGCCGCTGCGTGGGTTATAGCCCATGTAGAGTGGATTAAGGATTGGATTGAGTCGGATGTAGCCCTGGTTGTTGATGCCGAAGTGGGTCTTGACACGGTTGAGCACATTGTCGCCAATCATGTCCCATAGAATGTTTTTCACCCAGTTGCGCTTGGCCGGCGCCTGCGGGGTGTTCTGCCGGATGGAGTCGCGCTGTCGCTGTCGGGCAAACGACCTGTCGTAGATGGCTTGCTCGGCGGTTTCCAGCGTGTCGGGCCTCACCATGCAAATCTTTTCGTAGTCGTTTTCCTCGGTGATGCTGTCGTTGAGCACCTTGGGCAGGTTGAAATAGGCCATATAGCTGCCCGTCACCTTGCTATTGATGAATCGGAACCGCGTCTTGAGCTCGCAGCGCTGGGGCAGCAACGACTGCACGCCGTCGGTGCCCATATAGAGTGTGAGCCAGAAGTTCACCATATCGTATTCGCCCGAGAACGAGCAGCGGATGACGCGACCGTTGGTACAATCAACAATGGCATCGCCCGTCACCAGCTGCGTGTTCTTGCGTTTGGGCAGGAAAGTAATGCGTGCTGTGCCGTCGGGACTGAAGCTCAGCTGATAGTGATAGTATCGGCTGTTGTTGCGATGGAAAGGAGAAAGAATGTAGTTTTCGATGACCGTTTCATCGTATATCATCGGCGTGAGATACTTGGTGAGGTTGGTCATGGTGCGATGGCGATGCGGAACGGTAGTGACGCGAAGTAGGGTCTTGGAATCAAACTTCAGGTCGTGGTGCATCGTCATGGTGTTGTAGGTCTCGCCGATATACTCTCGGTCGCCGCTATGAGCAATGGCATAGACGGTGGGAACGAGCATTAGGGTAGGGTTCTTTCGGTCTACCCTGATGTGGAAACGGGTGTAGGTGAAGGAGTCGAAGCCCTTGAAATGGGCGGTGTCGACGGTAGAAGCGTAGTCGAAGATGCGATTGATGAGTACCGAGCCGGGGTAAGCCTCTGCCCAAATGGGCAAAGACAGCACCATCAACGCGACTATGGTCATCATGCATCTCTTCATGAGCTTGATAGGTTAACGGTTGGGTTGTTTCATTACAGGGTGTCGTGGCAGTCGGGATGAGCTGCCGCGACTGTCCACGGTGCTATGCCAACTCGCTCAGTTCGAGCCAGCGCATGCTCTTCTCGTCGAGTTCTTCCTTGATCAGCGGGAGCCGTTTGCTGTGTTCGGTGAGTTGCTCCACTGAGAGTGTGCCACTGCAAAGGGCATCCTCCAAGGTCTTCTGCTCGGTTTCGAGCGCCTCTATGTCGGCGGTGAGCTGTTCGAACTCGCGCTTCTCCTTGTACGACATGCGCCGGCGGGTATCGTGATGATAATCCTTCTTGGCGCTGTCGTCGTCTCGCTTGGCCGACTTCTTGGCCTCGTCGGCATCGGCTTCAGACTTCATCGATTTCCACTCGCGATACTGCGTGTAGTTGCCAGGGAAGTCTTTGATAGCACCTTCACCCTCGAACACCAGCAGGTGGTCTACCACCTTATCCATGAAGTAGCGGTCGTGGCTCACCACGATAACGCAGCCGGGAAAGTCTTGCAGGTACTCCTCCAGCACCTGTAAGGTCTGTATGTCGAGATCGTTGGTCGGCTCGTCGAGCACGAGAAAATTGGGGTTGCGCATCAGCACGGTGCAGAGATAGAGCTTGCGTCGCTCTCCGCCGCTGAGCTTATAGATGAAGTTGTGCTGCTGTTCGGGCTCAAACATAAAGTAGTTGAGGAACTGAGAAGCGGTCATCTTGCGCCCTCCACCGAGGTCGATGTAGTCGGCAATGGCCGTGATGGCATCGATCACCTTGTCGTCCTCGTTGAACTTCATGCCCTCCTGCGAGAAGTAACCGAAGCGTACGGTGTCGCCAATGTCAAATCGTCCGCCGTCGGGAGCCACCTCGCCGAGCAGCATCTTGATAAAGGTCGACTTGCCCGTACCGTTGTTTCCAACGATCCCCATCTTCTCGAAGCGGGCAAAATTGTAATAGAAATTATCAAGAATTACCTTGTCATTGCCCAGCGAATCCGTATATTTCTTGGAGACATATTGGCACTCGAATATCTTGGAACCGATATAGATGTTGCTGGCTTTGAGTCGCAGTTGGCGTTCCTCTATGCGTTGGTGGGCCTTGTTCTGCAATTCGTAGAATGCCTCTTCGCGGTAGCGCGCCTTGTGGCCACGGGCCTGCGGCATGCGTCGCATCCACTCCAGCTCGGTGCGATAGAGGTTGTTGGCCCGCTGAATCTCAGCCCGTCGGTTGTCTATACGCTCCTGCCTTTTCTCCAAATAGTAGCCGTAGTTGCCCCGGTAGGTGTAGACCTGCTGACCGTCCAACTCAATGATGAGGTTGCAGACATGGTCTAAGAAGTAGCGGTCGTGGGTCACCATGAGCAGCGTCAGGGTGGAGCGGGAGAGATAACCCTCCAGCCAGATGATCATCTCCAGGTCGAGATGGTTGGTAGGTTCGTCGAGGATGAGGAAGTCAGGTTCCATGATCAGTACATTGGCCAGCGCCACACGCTTCTGCTGTCCGCCGCTCAACTCTTTCATAGGTTGGTTCAAATCGTCGATGTGCAGCTGCGTAAGGATTTGCTTGGCCCTCAGCACACGCTCGGGATCGCCCTGATGATTGAAGCACGCGTCGATGACACTCTCCTCCGGGTCGAACTTGGGCGTCTGGTTGAGATAGCTCAACCGGATGTCGTTGCGAAAGATGATGGAACCTGAATCATAGCCTTCGTGCCCGGCAATAATCTCCAACAGGGTAGACTTTCCTGTGCCATTCTTGGCAATGAGACCCACTTTCTGGCCCTCACCAACCGAGAAACTGATATCCTGAAAGAGCACCTGAGCCCCAAAAGACTTTGTTAAGTTTTGTACATCTAAATATGGAGTCATCGTTCCTCGCTTTCTGCTTGAAGTTCGGTCAGCACCTGCTCGATATAGTCGAGCACCTCATCGCGGCCGGATTTCTTCTCCGAACTGGTAACAAAATAGGGGGGCAGGCTCTCCCAAGAGTCCAAAAGGGCATTCATCCAGGCGTCAACATTCTGGCGAGTCTTCTCTATTCCCAGCTTGTCGGCCTTGGTAAACACAATGGAAAAAGGAATGCTGCTGGCGCCAAGGCAGTCTACAAATTCGCGGTCAACCCTTTGTTGCTCATGTCGAATGTCAATAAGCACAAACACGTTGACCAGCTGCTGGCGCTGCAATATATAGGAACGAATCATCTGGTCGAGCTTCTCCTGAACGCTCTTGGAACGTTTGGCATATCCGTATCCGGGCAAATCGACGAGATACCACTCATTGTTGATGATGAAATGATTGATTAACAGCGTCTTGCCGGGAGTGGAAGAGGTCTTGGCTAACCCCTTATGATTGCAAAGCATATTGATGAGACTCGACTTTCCAACATTGCTTCGACCGATAAAAGCAAATTCAGGCTTGGTATCTGCAGGACATTTTGCTACGGTCGGCGCCGATATAACAAATTGAGCTTGCTTGATATTCATAGGCTTATGTTTTTGTTGCAAAGGTAGTTAAAAATTTTGTAGAATATATATTTTTTTGCTAACTTTGCGCAAAATTTATATTAAGGAAAAGAAAGATAAATTATGGCTAAGAAGTTTGCCGAGCACAATGGTCTGGACTTGACCAAGACGAATGAGCAGATATTGACATCGTGGGAGAAAGAAGACATCTTTCACAAGAGCATAGATGAGCGGGAAGGCTACCCGCAGTTCATCTTCTTCGAAGGACCTCCTTCGGCCAATGGTCACCCTGGTATTCACCATGTGTTGGCACGTTCCATCAAAGATACATTCAATCGATATAAGACTATGCAGGGCTTCCAGGTGAAGCGCAAGGCCGGATGGGATACCCACGGACTGCCTGTGGAGCTTGGTGTGGAGAAAGATCTCGGCATAACCAAGAAAGATATCGACAATAAGGCATCTGAGAAATATATCTCCGTGGAGGAGTATAACCACCGTTGTCGGGAGAATGTGATGAAGTTCACGGCTGAATGGCGTGAACTGACTGAGAAGATGGGCTACTTTGTAGACCTTGATCACCCTTATATCACCTACGATAATAAGTATATTGAGACCTTGTGGTGGTTGCTCAAGCAGCTCTACAACAAGGGAATGCTCTATAAGGGCTATACTATCCAGCCCTATTCGCCTGCCGCAGGTACCGGACTGTCGAGCCACGAGCTGAACCAGCCCGGATGTTATCGTGATGTGAAAGACACCACGGTGACGGCCCAATTCATCATCAATGACCCCAAGGCCGAGTGGTGTAACCATGGCAAGCCCTATTTTCTCGCCTGGACAACCACACCTTGGACCCTGCCCTCCAACACCGCATTGTGTGTGGGTCCGAAGATAGACTATGTGGCTATCGAGACCTATAACCTCTACGATGGAGAGCCGATGACGCTCATTATGGCCGAGGCTCGTGTGTCGGCCTACCTTAATCCGGAGCAGGAATGCAAGGGAGAGCTGCTACCATTTGATAAGGAAAAGAAGCAATGTCCGTGGAGAATTATCGGTCGCATGAAGGGCACCGAGCTCGAAGGACTGCATTATCGCCAGCTCATGCAGTGGGTGAAGCCCTGCGAGAAGTTGGGCGATTTCGCACCGAAGTTTGTCAACGACTATGCCGACAAGAATCCTTCCAAGGTGTTTGTCAGCGAGAATGGTCGTGATCGCTTTGTTGAAATGAACGACGCTGCGTTCCGCGTGATCCTCGGCGACTATGTGACGACCGAGGATGGAACGGGTATTGTGCACATCGCGCCTACGTTTGGTGCCGACGATGCCAAGGTGGCCAAAGACGCTAATGTGCCTGGCCTGTATATGATTTCCAAGAAAGGCGAGACCCGTCCGATGGTCGACCTTCAGGGAAAATACTATCTTCTTGATGAATTGGATAACAGTTTCATCAAGGTTTGCGTAGACGAGCAGGGCTATGGACACCATGCCGGCGACTACGTGAAGAACGCGTATGCTCCCGAGTTCAACCCTGACGGAGTGTGGGACGTGAAGGCTTCGGAGAAGGCCGAGGACCTGAACATCGTCATTTGCATGGAGATGAAGCAGGAAGGCGTGGCTTTCAAGATCGAGAAACACGTGCACAGCTATCCCCATTGCTGGCGCACCGACAAGCCGGTGCTCTACTATCCGCTCGACAGCTGGTTCATCCGCGACACTGCCAAGAAGGAGCGCATGGTGGAATTGAATAAGACTATAGGCTGGCAACCGGAGTCAACTGGCACCGGTCGCTTCGGCAACTGGCTCGAAAACCTGAATGACTGGAACCTCTCGCGCTCTCGTTTCTGGGGCACTCCGCTGCCCATCTGGCGCGATGAGAACCGCCATGAGAAGTGCATTGGCTCTGTAGAGGAGCTCTATCAGGAGATTGAGAAGTCGGTTGCAGCAGGAGTAATGAGTAGCAATCCGTTGAAAGACAAAGGCTTTGTGCCCGGCGACTACTCACAGGAGAACTATGACAAGATAGACCTTCACCGCCCATACATCGACTATATTCTCCTGGTGAATGAAGAAGGACAGCCTATGTATCGTGAAAGTGACCTGATAGACGTGTGGTTTGACAGTNNCCCTACGCTCAACTGCATTATCCGTTCGAAGGGGATATAGACGCTGAAGGTTTAAAGCGTGTAGGCAAGAGCGAAGTAGACTATCGTGCAGAGCTTGTCAGCAGCACATACGAGGGAACTCCCGTTCCTCCTGCGTTTTTCCCAGCCGACTTTATCAACGAAGGCGTAGACCAGACCCGTGGATGGTTCTTTACTCTCCACGCCATTGGTACGATGGTGTTCGACTCTGTAGCCTTCAAGAATGTGATTTCCACAGGTCTTGTGCTCGACGCTAAGGGCAACAAGATGAGCAAGCACGTAGGCAACGTGACCGATCCGTTTGAGATGATTGGTAAATATGGTGCCGATCCTGTGCGCTTCTATATGATGACCAACAGCGAACCGTGGGACAATCTGAAGTTCGATCCTAACGGAGTTGACGAGGTTCGCCGCAAGTTCTTCGGTACATTATATAATACTTATAGTTTCTTTGCACTCTATGCGAATGTTGATAACTATGATGTAGAGCAGAGTCTTGGTAAGCTGAACAGCAATTGTGAGAGTCTCAAGGAGATTGATAGCTGGATTCTTTCATGCTTGAACACGCTGGTGAAGGGCGTGACCGAAGAGCTCGACGGATATGATCCGACGCGTGCCGGCCGTCTCATTGACAGCTTTGTGAACAACGATCTCAGCAACTGGTATGTACGATTGAACCGTAAACGTTTCTGGGGTAAAGAGATGAGCGAGGACAAACTTGCTGCTTACAACACGCTTTACACCTGTCTGATGACAGTGGCTAAGCTTCTTGCACCCTTCGCGCCGTTCTATGCCGACCAGCTTTACCGCGACTTGGGTGGACAGATGAAGTCTGTGCATCTGGAGAAATTCCCCGTAGCCGACGCCAGTTTCATCAACAAGGACCTGGAAGAGCGCATGGGAATGGCTCAGAAGATTACGTCGATGGTGCTCGCCCTGCGCCGCAAGGTGAACATCAAAGTACGTCAACCGCTGCAGCAAATCATGGTTCCAGCTGTGGATGACGAACAGCGCAATCACATCGAAGCTGTGAAAGAACTCATCATGAGTGAGGTTAACGTCAAGGAACTGGAGTTTGCCGAGGGACAAGGCATACTTGTCAAGAAGGTGAAATGCAACTTCCGCGTGATGGGTAAGAAGTTTGGCAAGGCCATGAAGGGTGTTGCAGCCCAGATGGATGCCCTCTCTCAGGAGCAGATTGCCGAGCTTGAGAAGAACGGAAGCTATAGCTTTGAACTCGACGGACAGCCTATTACCGTGGATGCTACCGATGTGGAGATTATCTCAGAGGATATTCCCGGATGGCTCGTAAGCAACGAAGGTAACATCACCGTGGCCCTCGAGGTGGAGCTAACCGACGAACTTCGTCAGGAGGGCATGGCCCGTGAGCTCATCAACCGCATACAGAATCTCCGCAAAGAGACCGGACTTGAGATTACCGATCGCATCAAAGTGACCGTGGCTCCCAACGAGCAGGCCGAGGCTGCAATGAAGAATTTCGGCGAATATATCAAGTCTCAGGTGCTGGCCGACGAGCTGATTGTGGCCGACAACGACGGTGAAGAAGCCGAGTTCGACGACTTCAAGTTGAATATTAAAGTGGAAAAGAAATAGAAAATCATAAGGGTTTGTCCATGCGTCAGACGCTGACGGCATGGGCAGGCCCTTTTATCATTTGATAGAAAATGGAAATAAAAGCACGTTATTCCGACGAGGATCTGGAAGAGTTCCGCGGGATCATCAATGAGAAACTGAAGGTGGCGCGAGATATCTACAACGATGCCATGCGCCGATTGATGAATGCCGACAGCAACTCTGACGACGATACGGCTCCCACCTACAAGATTCTGGAGGAGGGAACACAGGCCATTGAGCGCGAGAATCTCATCCAGATGGCTCAGCGTCAGCAGAAGTTCATCCAAGGATTAGAGGCTGCCCTGATCAGAATAGAGAACAAGACCTACGGCATTGACCGCATGACGGGCGAGCTGATTCCTAAGGAGCGTCTGCGCGTGGTGCCCCACGCAACACTCAGTGTGGCTTCGAAGAACGCGAGAAAGCATTGAGCAGATGAAGAAATCCAAGGATTTTCTTACTGACGGTCGGCTGGCATGGCTCATCATTGTGGCCATACTCGTCATAGACCAGATTATCAAAATTGAGGTAAAAACCACCATGACGCTGGGCGAATCGCTCCGGGTCACCGACTGGTTCTATATCAATTTTGTGGAGAATATCGGCATGGCCTATGGCATGACGTTCTTCAACAAACTCTTTCTGAGCCTCCTGCGTATCGTGGCTATATCGGCCATCGGGTGGTATATCTGGCGCGTGGTGAAGCAGGGAGGGCGCACTCGGTATGTGGTTTTCCTGTCGATGATTGTCGCGGGAGCTGCCGGGAACATCTTTGACTCTATGTTTTATGGTCTGGTGTTCAGCGCATCGTCGCCCTATTACGTTTCCTATCTTGTACCCTTTGGTACAGGTTATTCCAGTTTCTTGATGGGAAAGGTGGTCGATATGTTCTATTTCCCCATCATCCAGACCACTTGGCCCACATGGGTTCCCATGTTTGGCGGTCAGGAATTCATTTTCTTCTCACCTGTTTTCAATTTTGCCGACGCCTGCATATCTGTGGGAGTGGTCTGTCTCTTGCTGTTCTGTCGCAAGGATTGGGAAAGCATTGAGATAAAGAGACAGAAGAAGCCTACCACCGTTGACGCCGAAGAAAAAGGAGGCAATGAATGAAACGGCTGGGCGCGGCATCACCATTCCTTTTGGCTCTGCTCTCCCTGATACTGACATGGAGCTGTAAGCCATCAGTGCCTTCGGAGTTTATTCCGCAGGACGAGATGGAGGACATTCTCTATGACTATCATCTTGCCGATGCCATGGCCCGCATGCAGTCGTCTGGCTACGATGCCAACCTCCTGGCCTATCGTACGGCGGTGCTGAAGAAACACAACGTTACGCCTGCCGAATTCGACACATCGATGGTCTACTACATGCGTCATACCGAGCAGTTGCACACCATCTATGAGCACATCGCCCAGCGCATGGGCGACAAGGCCCATGAGTATGGTTCTTCGGCAGGTATGATGGGTAGTCTGAACGGCGCCAGTGCGTCGGGCGACACCGTCGATATATGGAAGGGTGCCAACAATATTGCGCTCATCCCCAACCAGCCCTACAACTCCTATTCGTTCTCGCTCATGCCCGATTCATCGTTCCATCGGGGCGACTCCTTCGTGCTGACGATGAGCAGCGACTTCATCTTCCAGGATGGAATGCGCGACGGAATTGCAGCGCTGGTGCTGGTGTTCAAGAACGATAGCGTGACTTCCAATATCCTTCATCTGTCTTCCACGGGTCAGACCAGCGTCATGGCGGAAGACCGCGACAGTCTGGGCGTGAAAGAAATCAAGGGATTTTTCTTGCTCAACAAGAACAATCAGGCCAACACTTCGTCCACGACCCTCCACCTCATGACACTGAGCAACATCCACCTCTTCCGCTGTCATCCCAAACCCAAGCCTGTGGCTACACCTCAGACCGGTGCACCTGCGCCCGGCGACAGCATGAGACGTGCCAGCCGTCGCATACGCATGGCCAATGCGCCTGGTGGTATGCAGGATACGGTGAAGAGTAACAGACCTTTGCAATAGTGTTTAATCTTAAATAAATAGTAATTTCAAATCATTATTTCCGAATTATGAAAAGACACTGCTTCATAGCTGCCTTTCTCTTGGCGGCTACTGCTGCTTCGGCTTGCACCAATTTCATTGTGGGCAAGAAAGCATCTGTAGATGGTTCGGTCATCTGCTCCTACAATGCAGACGACTACGGTTTGTTCATCGGACTTTGCCATTATCCTGCCGGCAAACATGCCAAAGGCGAGATGCGCGAGGTGGTAGACTGGGACTCCCATCGCTATATCGGCAAGATTCCGGAGGCTCCGGAAACCTACAACGTGATAGGCAATATCAATGAATTTCAGGTTTCCATCGGCGAGACCACATACGGCGGACGCGAGGAGATGGTAGACCCCAAGGGCGGAATCGACTACGGTTCGCTCATCTATATAGGTCTGCAGCGTTCCAAGACGGCCCGTGAGGCTATCAAGGTGATGACCACGCTGGCCGAGACCTACGGCTATTGCTCCGAGGGCGAGACCTTCACCATCTGCGATCCCAATGAGGCTTGGATCATGGAGATGATGGGCAAAGGCCCCGGTTCCAAGGGTGTGGTGTGGGTGGCCCAGCGCATTCCCGACGACGCCATCTGCGGACATGCCAACCAGAGCCGCATCGGCAAGTTCAATATGAAGGACAAACAGAATGTGCTCTATTCCAAAGACGTGGTGAAATTCGCCCGCTCCAAGGGATGGTTCAGCGGCAAGGATGCCGACTTCAACTGGAAAATGACCTATGCCAAGCCCGATTTCTCGGGCCGTCGCATCTGCGATGCCCGTGTGTGGTCGTTCTTCAACCGCTTTGTCAAGGGCATGGACCGCTATCTGCCTTGGGCTCTGGGCAAGGACCCCGACGCTGAGGACATGCCCCTTTGGTTCATCCCCGACCATAAACTCAGCGTGCAGGACATTGAGACTGCCATGCGCGACCACTATGAGGGCACACCGTTGGCCATCGACAGCACCGACATCGGTGGTGGCATCTGGCAGATGCCTTATCGTCCGACGCCCCTGAACTATGAGGTTGACGGCAAGAAATATTTCAACGAGCGCCCCATCAGTACCCAGCAGACAGGCTTCAGCTATGTGGCTCAGCTGCGCAGCTGGCTGCCCCGACAGATTGGTGGCGTGCTGTGGTTTGGCAATGACGACGGCAATATGGTGGCCTATACGCCCATCTATTGCGGCAACACCACTCAGCCCGAGTGTTACAACACCCCCGGTGCCGATGCCATTCATTTCTCGATGAAGAATGCTTTCTGGGTGTGCAACTGGGTGAGCAACATGGTTTACCCCCGCTACTCCATGCTGTTCCCAAGTCTTAAGGCTGTGCGCGACTCCTTGGAGCAGAGCTATTTCGCATCGCAGAAGAAGGTGGAGGATAAGGCTGTGGCTCTCTACGCCACCGATCAGCAGGCTGCTATCCGCTATCTCAACGAGTATAGCAACACTCAAGCCCAGCAGATGCTGGCCCGCTGGCAGCAGCTCGCCACCTATCTTATCGTGAAATACAACGATATGACCATCAAGCCCGAGGAGAACGGGCACTTCAAACTTACGCCCGAAGGTATTGGTGCGCCCGTCATCCGTCCGGGTTATCCCGAGTCTTTCCGCAGGAGATTGGTGGAAACCACAGGCACACGATACGAGCGATAATCCAAGAGGTTATCCCGCCGCTACAGGAAAAGGTACTAATCGTTTGGCGATTAGTACCTTTTCGCATTACCGTTAGTACCTAATCGAGAGACCATTAGTACCTAATCGTCAAGGCATGAAATAGCAATGATAAAAACATTTGGTGTTAATCTCAAACAAAAATCTATAACTCCTCGATTATAAGAGATATAGAAAGTTCATATAAAAGCAATGGCCCGTCATCCCTCTTGTGGGTGACGGGCCATTTTCTATGGTGATTGTATGTTCAAATCTGATGCTTGCTCAACTATCGACACCATGCTCATGGACTAAGTTTGCGGCGCTACGCTACTTCGTTTAGTTGAACGTGAGTTCGTCCTTGCCCTCTGCCTTGCCAATGGTAATGGTGTCTCCGGCCTTGATTTCGTTGGAAAGGATGCGTTCGCAAACCCCATCTTCGATATAGGTCTGGATGGCACGCTTCAGCGGGCGGGCACCAAACTGCACGTCGTAGCCCTTGGTGGCTACAAACTCTTTGGCCTCATCGGAGAGCTGAACATGGTAGCCCAGGTCCTCAATTCGCTTGTAGAGTCCGCGCAACTCAATGTCGATGATCTGCTTGATGGCATTCAGGTCGAGCTGATCGAAGGTGATAATCTCGTCGAGACGGTTGAGGAACTCGGGTGAGAACTGCTTACTCAGGCTCTTCTGAATCACCGAACGGGCATATTCCTTATCCTTGTCGTCCATGTTGGCGGCATTACTGATACCGCCAGCATTAAAGCCTACGCCCTTGCTAAACTCCTTGAGCTGACGTGTTCCGGCGTTCGAGGTCATGATAATCACCGTATTGCGGAAGTCCACCGTGCGCCCGTTGCCGTCGGTCAAGCGACCTTCGTCCAAGGCTTGCAGCAGCAGATTGAACACGTTGCCATGGGCTTTCTCGATCTCATCCAGCAGAACGATGGAGTAGGGATGGCGTCTCACCTGCTCGGTAAGCTGTCCGCCCTCCTCATATCCCACATATCCCGGAGGCGCACCGATGAGTCGCGACACGTTGAATCCCTCGGTATATTCGCTCATGTCGATGCGGATGAGGGCGTCAGCCGAGCCAAACATGATTTCAGCCAGCTTCTTGGTGAGGTAGGTCTTGCCCACACCGGTGGGGCCGAGGAACATGAATGCACCGATGGGATGGTTGGGATCCTTGAGTCCCACGCGATTGCGCTGGATGGCTTTCACCAGTTTGTTGATGGCCGCCTCCTGTCCGATGACATTCTCTTTGAGCACATTGCCCATGTTTCTCAGGCGTTCGCCCTCGGCTTCAGCCATGCGCTGCACGGGCACTCCGGTCATCATCGACACCACGTCGGCCACCTCCTTGTCGGTCACCACCTGTCGGGCATCGGCCTCTCCCTGCTGCCAGCGCTCCTGCATCTGCTGGAGTTCAGCCTCCAGTTCAGTCTGTTTGTCGCGGAATCCAGCTGCCAGTTCGAAGTTTTGATTGCCTACTGCCTGCTGCTTCTTAGCCTTCACCTCCTCAAGTTGCTTCTCCATCTCGGTGATTTCCGCGGGTACCTCTGCATGCTGCAGGTGCACACGGGAGCCCACTTCGTCCAAGGCGTCGATGGCTTTGTCGGGGAAAAATCGGTCGGTCACATATCGATCGGTGAGCTTCACGCAGGCCTTGATGGCATCTTCTGTATAGCTAACGTGGTGGTGTTGCTCGTAACGGTCTTTGATATTCTCCAAAATCTGGAGCGTCTCAGCGGCTGTTGTCGGTTCCACGAGCACCTTCTGGAATCGGCGTTCCAGTGCGCCGTCCTTCTCGATAGAGTTGCGGAACTCGTCGAGCGTGGTGGCACCGATGCACTGTATGGTGCCGCGGGCCAAGGCAGGCTTCATGATATTGGCGGCGTCCATGCTGCCAGGGGTGGAGCCTGCGCCTATCATCGTGTGGATTTCATCTATGAAAACGATGATGTCAGGGTTCTGTTCCAACTCCTTCAGCAGGGCACGGATGCGCTCTTCAAACTGTCCACGATATTTCGTTCCGGCCACAATGGCGGTCATGTCGAGGCTTACCACGCGACGGTTGAACAGTATCGGCGAGGTGAGATGCTTGTTGATGAGCTGTGCCAGCCCCTCCACGATGGCGCTCTTGCCTACACCCGGCTCACCGATCAATATCGGATTGTTCTTCTTGCGGCGGCAGAGGATCTCCGTCACACGCTGTATTTCCTTCTCGCGACCTACCACTGGGTCGAGCTTTCCCTCGGCAGCGGCCTTGGTCAAATCGGTGGAGAAGTTGTCGAGAATGGGCGTCTTACCCCCTGCCTGATGCTGGGCGGTAGCGGCAGCCCTACGCTGTCCGCCAGACTGACGGCCACCAAACTGGGCCTCTTCGTCCTCTTCCTCGTCCTCATCGGGCATTCCGAGTCCGTCGGTAGTGGGCTTTTTCTGGAACAGCTGCACGGCCTTCTCATAGTCGAGGTCGTTGAATTCCAGCACTTCCTTGGCGCCGTTGTTCAGTTGGTCGTGCAAAATGGCCAACAGAAGGTGCTGCACATCCACGGTCTGGGTGTGCTGAATGCGTGCCTCGAGCACGGCCAACTTCAAGATATTGCTGGCCTGATCATTGAGCACAAGCTCGGAAGTATGGATGGGTTGCTCTATTTCGTTGGTGCGTACTCGTTCTTCGAGTGCGTTCTTCACGCTGTCTATATTGATCTCCAAATGGTTGAAGAGGTCGATTACCGGCCCATTCTTTTCCCTCAGAATGCCGAGCAACAGGTGCTCCGGGCCCACATAGCTGCTGGCCAAACGGGTCGCTTCTTCCCTGCTGAAGGCGAGAATTTCTGATACTTTAGGTGAAAACTGACTGGTCATATATTCTTTTTACCTTTCTTCTAATGATTCATTATATAGCCTATTAGCAAGGATTGTGCCAAAAGTGACGCATTGTTTCCATGCTTTATGGCATGACCGGCCCTGTAGTCCCCATCTGCAGACCTGCTTATAATCCGCAAATCTGGTTGTAGGGACAATTCACACACCTTGCGCCATCGTCGGTGGGATGGAACGCGAGGGTAGGATTAAAGATTTCGCTGAGGAGCTGTCGGAGAGCCTCCATGAACTCATCATACACCATTTCGATGTCTTCCACCACCTCTCGCTGCCCTTTGGCTGGAGCCAGCTGTAAGGTGGGGTCGTAGCTGTCGGTAGCAGCCTGGCGAATGAAGAATAAGGCCGGCGATACGGGCAGATGCTGAGGATTGACGCTATCCACCGCCTCCTGACCATGACGGATAATTCCCGAATAGAGAAAAGCCTGCAGATAATAAGTGGTGTGCTTGCTATCGACCAGCTTCGGACTGAATATTTCCTCTATGTTGACGGGCGGCGTACTGAGCGGAGAGCCCGTCTTGTAGTCCACAACGCGTATCACTTGCCCCCCGTTTCGGGTAATGCAGTCGAGTCGATCGACCTGTCCACCTATGATGATAGAGTGGTTGTGGCCATCGGATTCAAATGTCAAGTTGTCATAAAAAATACGTTCCAATGCCAGAATGTCGAACGGGGCGAGCTTCTTGTCCAGTGCCAAGAGACGGTCGATATATAGTCGGATGACCTTCTTGTTGAGTCTTTGCAAGCCGTTATACTGCGGACGGAAGTTGGCATTGTCTACCTTGAACAGCACCTCGCGGAAGGCTTGGTCCAAGTGCGACTCCATGCGCGCAGGGTCTTTCCGCAGTGCCGCTATGGCCTCGGCCGTGACAGGGCGGGTGCAATCCTGCGACAAGTCTTTATAGATAAGCTCTGCCGTTCGGTGGAAAATGTTGCCGAAGGTCTTGTTATCTATCTCTTCCTCGTCGTCGTTGTCGGCTTCGCGTAGTCTGCATACGGTGTTGTAGTAGAATTGCAAGGGGCATCTGAGATAACGGTTGATGGCCGAAGGCGAGAGCCGTTCTATCTCTTCGAGTCTGCGCATTACCCTTTCGGCTTTCTCCACAGGCCGCCTCACAATCGGCGTTGCGCTCTGCCCCGACTGCAATGTGCGGTAGTTGATGGGCTGTCGATGACCGTTTTCCACCATATATTGCAGCATAAACCGACTCATCTCGCCCTTGTGGTTATCGTCGGTGGTATTGTTATAGGCCAGCGTCACGTCTCCGGCGCGCTGAATCAGGGAGTGGAAGTAATAGGCATAGATAGCCACCTTGTTCTCCACCGTGGTGAGTTCGTAGCCCGCCCGGAGCGAGTGGGGGATGAAAGAGGCATCGTTGACGCCCTTGGGCAGGTTGCCCTCGTTGCACGAGAGCAGCAGCACGTGGTCGAAATCGAGGTTTCGCGTCTCCAAGACGCCCATCACCTGGATGCCCAGCAGAGGCTCGCCGTGGAAGGGGATCGTGGTAGATTGTATCACTTGCGACAGCAGACGCTGCAGGATATTGATGCTCACAATCTGCTTACCCGTAGCTTCGTCTATGTTGGTGGCGCTGAGAGGCATGTCGTCGTTGGCCAAGACCATGATGTCGTCGAGCCGGTTGATGAGGGTGTACATGCGGAAAATGGACTCATGCAACAGCGGATTGCCGTCCTCACGAGAGCCTATTCCCACTCGCTTGAGCAGTGAGGAGACCCATGAAAGCAGAGGCAGCGTGCCGTTCTCAGGCTGCAAATCGACAAACAATTCGGCCATGGCGTCGTCATAACCCTGCGTGAGCAGCTCACGGTCGGGGTAGTAATGCTTGTGCGAACTCAGCTCCTCCATGAGCAGGGCACAGTCGTCTGAGAGATATTTGGCGTAGGGATGGCGCAGCACCGGGGTGATGAATTTCAGCCGATACTTGTCCGAACGGCTCACCCTTCCTCGCAGTTGCAGGTTGATGAGCGCACTGACCAGCGTGCTCACAGGCGATGAAGCCAGCGGGAAACCGGTGGTGATGTTCACGTCTTCCACCTCTTCGGGCAGACAATGGATTACCGTTTCGAGTAGTTTCTCATTGCCCAGCACTATCGCTGTGCGGCTTCCGGCCTCTATGCGATGGTTCTCTTGCAGCCACTCGCTCACATAGCGAGCCTGGATATTCTCCGTAGGAGCCGAGAGATAGGTAATGTCTTTTGGGGCTGACAGGTTGTCATAGATGTCCTCATAGCGCAGATTGGCAGACAAACGGGGTCGTGAGAGCTCATTAGGGAGGTGCTCCAGATAGCTCTTGATGTACTTTCCCGCCTCATTTCCAGATCGCATATAGTATTCGTCGTAGTCCCAATAAAACTCCGCGCGCCCCTCTTCCTTGAGTCTGAGAAACAGTCGTTGCTCCACCTTCTGCAGGAGATTGAAGCCCACGAAGATATATTTCCTATATCGGAAAGATACATCTTGGGCATCCACCACCTGCCGATAGAGCATGCCCTCGTAGGCCAGTCCATCGGCTTCGAGGTGCTCGCGGTAGGCATGATAGATAGTACCGAGGTGACGCCAAAGGTCGTTGAACCGTTGCTGCATCTCGGTTTGGTCCTTCAGTTTGCCGAAGAATTCCTCCAGACTCCTGCGCTGTGTCTCACTCAGAAACGAGAAATCCTTGAGCTCCTGCCATGCTTCGAGGTTGACAAAGAGCTTGTCGGCATCGGCCATATTCTTGTCGAGGTCGTCGAAATCGGCCAAGAGCAACTGGCCCCAGGCATAGAAGTGGTCGAGTGGCTCGTCGGAACCAGTGACCTCGCAGAACACATTGTAGAGACGGAAGACCAGCAAAATCTGGTCGGGCACGGTGAGTTCGGAGTGCTTGCGAAACAAATCGCTGATGGTAATATAGGCCGGACTCCACAGCGGATGGCCCGCGGCCTCATACAAAGCCTGGTTGAAGAAGAGCGAAGCACGCTTGTTGGGGAATACGACGGCTACATCAGCCAGTCCCTCGGGGTGTTTGGCCAGCATGTCCTGGGCCACATATTCTAAAAAGGATCTCATCATTTTCTGCACTGATTCATGTTTCTTTTATCCATCATCATACTCGTCACGCCTCATCTGTAACACCTACCACCCTGTTGGTTCGGATGTACCAAAGATAGCCCGACACGTTGCTGTAGCCCATGCTGTGCAGCAACGCCATATAGCGGGCCACCTGCTGTCGATGCTCCTCATACTCTTTGCCGGTCTTAAAATCTATCACTATCATCTGATTTCCGTCGTAGACCACGCGGTCGGGGCGCTGTTCCTTCACCCGTTGCAGTGCTTCGTCATAGGCGAGGATGGTGCATTCGTTGAACACGCTCCTCCTCGGCGAGAACCAATCGGCCACCTGTGGTGTCTGCATGCGGTCGTCGATGATGCGTCGCAACTCCTCGCGCGTCATGGGTTTATCGTACAATATGCCGTCGAACTCCAGTTGGTCGATGGCCTTATCCATATCGTTCACATCGCGTACAGAGGCAAACAGGGCATGGAGCACGTTGCCGGTCTGGATATAGTTGCGCCTTTTCTCTTGCGCCTCCAGCTCTTCGTCGGGCGTGATGAAGTCGGTACTGCTGTTGCTCTGCTTGAAGTTGGCCTTCAAATCATGGTTTCTCACGTTCACCTTGATGCCCTGCTCGATCTGCTCAAACACGTTGCTGGTCTGCCGTGCCTGTCTGGTTTCCATGGGGCAGAGGCTGCCAAACTGGAACGTCAGACTGCCATCCTCCTCCTGGCTGAGTGTCATCTCGGGCAGATAGTCGATGAGAGAGCTAACTCTTTGAGACGGGTCGGACTGGTCAGACTGGTCAGACGAGTCTGACACCACCTCTCTATATTGTAGTATGCTTGAGATAAGCTCTGAGGGCATCTGCTGTCTTGCGCTTTTTCCAATGATAAACAGGTTGCTGCCGGCCCGCGTGAAGCCCACGTAGAGCACATTGAGATTATCTACAAGCAGCTTGATATGCTCACTCATATACTCATCGCGATAGATAGAGCGCTTCAGTTTATCGGCGCTTAGGTTCACAGGCACGATGGGGAGCTCGCCAAACGGCATCGTTTCGGGTTTGGCCCAAAGTATATCTGTATTCTTCTCCACGGGCCAATCGCAGTAGGGAATAATCACATTGTCGAACTCCAAACCCTTGCTCTTGTGGATGGTGAGCAGGCGCACGCCGTTCACTTCATCGCTGTGTACCGACTTCCTGCAGATGTTCTTGTCCCACTCTTCCATCAGTTCGTCGATGCCTGCGATATGGTTTTGCAGAAACTCTGACAGCTGATCGAAGAACGCGCAGATATAGGCGCTCTGCCCGTCGAGCCGACTCAGGTCGAAGATGCGGTAGAGACTCTCGGCCATATCGATGAGCGGCATGGTGAGAAGTTCGTTCCATCGCTCCAACATCTCGGCGGGAAGCATCTCGCGCAGGTTGTCGTTGCCCACATAGAGACGGCTGTCTTCCAGGTCTGTCTCACCGCCCACAACCTTATGATAGGCCTTCACCAAGGCGGCCAGAGCCAGTTTATCGTCGGGGTGGAGCAGCAGATACATGGCCTTGACGATGGTGTTCACGGCCAGCGAGGCATCGAGGCGGAACGCCTGATCGGAGACCATGCTCACCATTTGAGGCGTGTCGTTCACCATGATGGCATTCTGCTGGAAATAGTTGGCTATATCCTCTATGTTCTCGTTCTTCCTTACAAGGATGGCAATCCTGCCGGGCGCGATGCCCGCCGATAGGATCTTTTCGAGCGTGCGCTTCACTTCGAGCAGCATATTCTCCTGATAATCCTTCTCCGGAATCATCCTGATGGTCACCGATCCGGCTCTGTCGTCGGGCTCCTGCTGATGCTTGGGCGACACGTTTTGCTCCACGTCAGCATAGGCCAACTCGATATCGAGTGCCTCTTGAGCGAGTTGCGATGAAGCGTTGATTTCCTGCAGATTAGCCAATACCTGCTTTGAGGTAAGATGAGCACCTATCTTGAAAAATGCGTTGTTAAACCGAATGATGTTGCGTTTGGACCGATAGTTGGTGTCGAGCGGCTGCACACGTATGCGGCTGTCGCTCTCGGGCGTGAGCCCCTGCAGCAGTCTCCAGTCGCCGTTGCGCCATCGATAGATGCTCTGCTTCACGTCGCCTACAATGAGTGAGCCGTTGTTGTGGGCCAGACAATCGTCGAGCAGCACCTTGAAGTTGTCCCATTGCACGGTGCTTGTGTCCTGAAACTCATCAATCATAATATACATCAGCTGACTGCCGGTCTTCTCATAGATGAACGGTGAGTCCTGCTTGTCGATGAGATCGCTTAGCAGTTTCTGCGTGTTGCTAAGCGGATAGTTGTTGTTTTCGGTGTTGATGCGGCTCATTTCCTGCTCTATCCGCCCCAGCAGACGTAGCTCGTTGAGGTTCTTCAAGGTAAGGTCTACCGAGTTGATGACCACGCACATCTTCTGCCTCAACTCCTCCGTCCGCCTCAACCTGGGGCCTACCTTGTTGATAATCACGGCGGCATGAGGCTTGTTGAGGTCGCTCTTCTTCAGCAATTTTGCTGCATCTGCTAAACCCTTCCGGACGTATGAGTTGGGAATATCGGTATCGTTGAAATCTCCCGAAGCCATCTTGGCATAGTAGGCCGGTACGCTATACCTGCCGTTCGAATAGCTTGCCTCTGTCAGTCCATGGGTTGCAGCCAGCTGTTGATAGGCATCGGCCTCCTTCGCCATGGTGTCGTATGCTGTCTGTTTCATGGTGCGCAACGCTTGGGTGTAGCGTTTGAAGAAGTTTGGATTGTCCATAATCTGCCGGAGATGATGCTGGTGCGTCTTATAGAACTCCTTGAATATATTCTCGCCAAACCGCTTGATCTGGTCGATAATATTCCAGCTTTTCTCCTCGTCCATCTTCTCCGTGACGAAGTCCATGAGCCAGTTGAGCAACGGATCAGAGTCTTGCTCGATATTCTCCACAATGTTGTCTACGGCCTCACTCTCCACTTCGCGATCGTTGATGCCTACCTGCAGGTTGGCCGTGAGCCCGAGCTCCCGGGCCAGATTGCGCAGGATGCTTTGGAAGAAACTGTCGATGGTCTCCACCCTGAAGTAGTTGTAATGGTGGAGAATGAGGTTCATGGCCTGTCCGGCACGTGTCTGTATGTCGCCGTCGGTCATCTTGGGGAATGCCGCACGCATCTTATCCATATAGTCTTTGGAGTCGGGCAGCGCATGGGCTATGCCGTAGAGCTGGCTCAAGATGCGCGTCTTCATCTCCTCGGTGGCCTTATTGGTAAAGGTCACGGCAAGGATATACCGATAGTTCTGCGGCTCCATGATGAGCAGCTTGATATATTCCACGGCCAGCGTGAAGGTTTTTCCGCTTCCGGCACTGGCTTTATAGATGGTGAGTGGGGTAGAATATTGGGTCATAGCGTTGGGCTTTGGGGTCAATAGAAATTATATAACACAAAGTTAAATCTAATTTATGAGTCCGCCAAATAATATAAGAGTTAATCTCTTTGATTTTTCACCTGAAAAATTTTAGCATATTTTTCTGAGAAAATTATATGAGATTGATAGTACTATAGGGTGGCGGCGATACCACCAATCATATTTTTTGTGGATATGGGCCCTACGAGATGGGCCTTACGTTGACACCTTATTATATTGGTGTAGCTTACCTGTGATTGTCAAAATAGTTGGTCATCTATTTAATCTTGCTATGGCTTTTTCAACCACGAAATAGCGCTTCTTCTATGCTTAAAATCCCCATTATTCCCAGAAAACACAGTTTTGCTTCAGCGATTACTATGCTTTCGCGAAGCCAAAACTATGTTTTCATCGGAAGATAAGTATCTTTTCATAAAGCGATTAGGCCCTAATCGTAGGGCCAAAAGACCAATGCTGATTAGGTATATCGCCACTTCTTATTTGTAAACTCCTCATTTTCAGACCATTGCGAAAGTCCATATTTTCTGCCATTTTTAAGGCATTTATCCTGCTTTCTTGCGAATATTGCATGTTTGGAAGGTGCTTTTCAAGATATTTCAACATCATTTCCACCCTAAACCTGCGTCTGATTCCCAAGCGGCAAAAGAGGGTAGATGAGGAGGGTAGAGTGGTTAGCGAGCACCCTGCTATCTTCATTTTTCCACCATTTCATCGGTAGGGCATCATCGCCCCATACCATTGTTTTTTCGAAAACTTTCTTATCGTAGGGTCAACTTTTTATCCTAACCCACCGAAAAGTCGTTTTTTTTACGTAAGTTTGCATACAAATTAGATTGTATCAACACATGGGAATATTCGGACTATTCAACAAAAAGAAAAAGGAAACCCTCGATCAGGGACTGGAGAAGACCAAGCAGAACGTGTTCTCAAAGCTCACCCGAGCCATTGCCGGTAAGTCGGAAGTGGACGACGACGTGCTCGACAACCTCGAAGAGGTGCTCATCACGTCGGACGTTGGCGTGGATACCACGCTCAAGATCATCAAGCGCATTGAGGAACGCGTGGCCCGCGACAAGTATGTCTCCACCTCGGAGCTCAACAATATTCTCAAGGACGAGATTGCGTCGCTACTCACTGAGAACAACACCGACGACAACGACAACTGGGATTTGCCCTCCGACCACAAGCCTTACGTGATTCTCGTGGTGGGAGTGAACGGTGTGGGCAAGACCACTACCATCGGAAAGCTGGCCTATCAGTTCAAGGCCGCAGGCAAGAAGGTATATCTCGGTGCGGCCGATACGTTCCGAGCTGCCGCCGTGGAGCAGATTTCCATTTGGGGCGAGCGTGTGGGGGTGCCCGTCATCAAGCAGCAGATGGGGTCCGACCCGGCCAGCGTGGCCTTCGATACGCTGCAGAGCGCCAAAGCCAACGGGGCTGATGTGGTGATCATCGATACTGCGGGGCGTCTCCACAACAAGGTGGGCCTGATGAATGAACTTAAGAAAATCAAGGACGTGATGAAGAAAGTGCTGCCCGAAGCCCCCGACGAGGTGTTGCTCGTACTGGACGGAAGCACCGGACAGAATGCCTTCGAGCAGGCCAAGCAGTTTGCTGCCGTGACCCAAATCACGTCGCTCGCCATCACCAAACTCGACGGAACGGCCAAGGGTGGCGTGGTTATCGGCATCTCCGACCAGCTCAAAGTGCCCGTGAAATACATCGGACTGGGCGAGAAGATGGAGGATTTGCAGTTGTTCAACCGTAGGGAATTTGTGGATTCGCTGTTCTAATCAGCCATTCAAACGGCCACAACGGGCTTACCCCATGGCCCCTTACAGCCTCTCCCCATGGCCCCTCCCCCGAAGGGAAGGGAGTGAAATGCGCCGTAGAAAGGATGAGAGCGTAATAATAAGACAACAGTTTTCATGAAGAAGAACCAAATAGACATTATCACGATGGGCTGTTCGAAGAACCTGGTTGACTCCGAACAGCTCATGCGTCAGTTTGAAAACCAGGGCTATCAATGTGTGCACGACGCCAAAAGACCACAGGGAGAGATAGCCGTTATCAACACTTGCGGATTCATTGAAAGTGCCAAGGAAGAGAGCATCAACACCATCTTGGAATTTGTCGAGGCCAAGAACGAGGGACGCTTGAAGCTGCTTTATGTAATGGGTTGCCTCTCACAGCGTTACCAAAAGGAACTCGAAGAGTCTATTCCTGAGGTAGATAAATTCTACGGCAAGTTCAATTTCAAGCAGTTGCTGCAGGATTTGGGACCGTCTGACCATGCCAATGATGCTCTTCAGACGTTCTCGGCGAGTCGCGAAAAGGCCTCCGGGAGTCGTGTCATTACCACTCCGCGCCACTACGCCTACATCAAGATTGCTGAGGGATGCGACCGCCATTGTGCCTATTGCGCCATTCCGCTCATCACCGGCCGGCACGTATCCCGACCGATAGAGGATATTCTCCGCGAGGTGGAAGAGCTGGTGGCCGAGGGCGTGAAGGAGTTTCAGGTCATCGAACAAGAGCTTACCTATTATGGCGTGGACCTCTATGGCAAGCCCCGCATCGCCGAGCTCATCAGTCGAATGGCCGACATCAAGGGTGTGAAGTGGATTCGGTTGCACTATGCTTACCCCAATCAGTTCCCCTTGGAACTACTCGATGTGATGCGCGAGAAGCCCAATGTGTGCAAGTATTTAGATATTGCTTTGCAGCACATCTCCGACCATATGCTCGACCGTATGCTCCGCCACGTGAGCAAACAAGAGACGCTCGACCTCATCAAAACCATCCGCGAGCGTGTGCCGGGCATCGCTATCCGCACCACATTACTGGTGGGTTTCCCCGGTGAAACGGAGGAAGATTTCAAGGAATTGGTGGAGTTTGTGCGCGATGCACGCTTCGAGCGCATGGGCGCCTTTGCCTATTCGGAGGAAGAAGACACTTTCTCGGCCAAGCATTATGAGGATGATGTGCCCGAGGAAGTGAAGCAACGCCGACTGGATGAGCTCATGGCCGTGCAGCAGGAAATAAGTGCAGAGATCGAGGCAGCTAAGGTGGGGCAGACCTTCAAGGTGATTATCGACCGCAAGGAAGGCAACTACTACATTGGTCGCACGGAGGCATGTTCGCCCGAGGTAGACCCCGAGGTGCTCATCCCTGTAGCCAAACGCCGGCTGCGCACGGGCTGCTTCTACGACGTGAAGATAACAGACAGTGACGAATTTGACTTATACGGTGAGGTATGAACAACAAGGAATTTATCGCAGAACTGGCTCAACGTGCCGGCTACACGCAGGCCGACACCCAGAAAATGGTGACCGACATCCTCGAATACATGGGTTCCCGCTTTGAGGAGGGGGACAGTGTGCAGATCGCCAACTTCGGAACCTTCGAGGTGAAGAAGCGTCTTGAGCGCATCGTTGTTAACCCGGGCACGCAGCAGCGCATGCTCGTACCCCCCAAATTGGTGCTCAATTTCAAGCCCGTTGCATCCATCAAGGAAGTATTGAAGAACATCTAACCATCTCTTTGATTATGAGTAAGATAGGAAATAAAGACCTTGCCCGATTCTTGGTCGATAAATACGACATAGACAGGGCGGCCGCCGAGCAGTTGGTGGCCCAACTATTCGATGTGCTCAACGATGGTCTTCAGAATGAGAAGCAGGTGAAGGTAAAGGGCCTCGGCACGTTCAAGGTGACGAGTGTGGCATCGCGCAAGAGCGTGGATGTGAACACAGGGGAGCCCATTATCATCGAGGGGCGCGACAAAATCAACTTTACTGCCGACAACTCCATGCGCGATCAGGTGAACCGTCCCTTCGCACAGTTTGAGACCGTAGTAGTGAACGATGGGGTGGACTTCGACGAAATAGACCAGAAATTCGCCGATTCGATGGTTGAATCGGACGAGAATCAGGACAGCGATAGCGACCTGGAGCAGGAAAACGAGGGGGAACCCATGGTGGAGGAAGCCGTGGAAGAGTCTGCCAAGCCGGCTCAGGAGGAAACCGAACAGGTGGCAGAGCCTGTGGAAATGGCGCCGCAGCCCACCGAGACTCCCCAGCCGGAACAGCTCGTCCTCAGTTCTGAGCTGTTGGCCCGACTCAACAATGACGGTCAGCGCACCGCGCCTCAGATGGAAGAAAAGCCAGAGACACCTGTTGAAAAAGAACTTTTGGACGAGACCATTGCCGAATCGTTGAAGGCGGAGAACACCATAGAGCCAGTAGAATCCATCTCTCAAGCAGAGCTCGCAGAGCCCCGATTGGCCTTATCGGCCGACCAGTTGGCCTTGCTCAATGGCACGCGGCCCATGGGGCCAGAGCCTGAAGTGGAGCAGGAGAGTGTGGCGGAAACCGAGGAACTGCAGCCCGAGACGGGACCAGCACCAGAGCCCCAGCCCGTGGAAGCGGTGCCTTTGCTGCAGGTGGTAGACACGGAGGAAGAAGAGAAAGAGATGCACGAGCCGGAGTCGCAAACAGAGTTGTACGACGACTCAGAACTCGAAGAAATCAGGAATCACACCTTGGAACTGGCCGACCAGGTGGAGCACCAGCATCGGTTGATGAAGATTGTCATTGGCGTGGCATCGTTGCTGCTGGCTGCCTGTATCGGTGGCGTGATCTATATGGCTACCCAACTGGAGAAGCGCAACAACCGCATACAACATCTGGAGGCCGAGGCCCAGCAGGTGGAGACGCCGGTTGCCCCAGCAGTGAAGGCTCAGCCGCAGGTAGACACCGTGGCCATAGCCAAGGCAAAAGCCGATAGCGCAGCTGCTGCCGCCGAACAGTTGAAGCACGAACAGGAGCAGGAGGCTAAGGCCAAGGCACTGGCTGCCGCTCAGGCAGCAGAGCGGGTGCGCATACAAGCCGAGGCAGAGAAGGCCGCAGAAGTGCAGCGACAGACCGACGCCAAGAGGCAGGCAGAACTGAAACTGGCTGCCGAGAAGAAGCAGGCCGAAGCCAAACAGGCTGCGCAGCAGGCCGCCTACAACACCGATGCACGCGTGAGAACCGGCGCATACGTCATTACCGGCATCGACCGCACGGTGACCGTGAGGGCCGGCCAGACCATGGCGAGCATCAGTAAAGCCAATCTCGGCCCGGGCATGGAGTGCTATGTCGAGGCGGTGAACGGCGGAAACCGTGAACTGAAAGTGGGCGACAAGGTGAAGATTCCCGCCCTGAAACTGAAAAAGAGATAAGGCCCGAGAGCCTTATCTCTTTCTTTTGATTCATCCCCGAAGCCTCCGTCTGTGTGCTTCGGGATAAAGATTGAAATCCCGTTTTTATTCCATCTTGGCAGCGTCTCATCGCGGGGTCAAAACCATGCGGTAGCAGGCGTCTTGCCTCAAGGTACTAATCGTGTATTAAAAAGGTACTAATCGTGTATTAAAAAGGTACTAATCGTTTCACGATTCGGTACTTATCCCGACATGATAAGTACCTTATTTCAAACGCGCTGATATGACATTTGCAACTCTCTGATTATCAATCTATTTATCAGTGCTAAGCGACAGGCAGCACCAGTCGTCCTCCGTCTCTCTACTTGTCTCTGCCAGGCTCAGGCCTGCAGCCTTGGCTTTAATGAGCGGAGCATCGTCTTCGTAGAATCCACTCAAGATAATCATGCCGTCGTGGGCCAGCACCTCCTTGAAGGCAGGTAGGTCTTCTATAAGGATATTGCGGTTGATGTTGGCCACAACCACATCGAACACGCCACACACATGGCTCAGCACCGAGGCGTTTCCGTGCAGCACCGTGAGATTGTCCACACCATTCTGCTCAGCGTTGTGGCGCGTATTCTCCACGCTCCACTCGTCGATGTCGTAGCCCACAACCTCTTCTGCCCCCAGCTTCGAGGCCACGATGCCGAGGATGCCGGTGCCACAACCGCAGTCGAGCACCCGTTTTCCCATGAGGTCCATGTGGGTCAGGCGACGTATCACCATCCTTGTGGTCTGATGATTGCCCGTGCCGAAAGCCTGTCGGGCATGGATATAGACCGATAGGGCGGTAGGCGAGACAGTGGCTTGCTCCTGTCGGGCATCATAGATCACCACGCGGTCGTCGATGTTGATAGGGTCGAAGCCGGCCTTTTCCCACTCCTCATTCCAATCCTTGTCCTCCGCGTCCTCCAGGGTGTAGGTCACAGAAACGTCTTCGAGCGGCATTTCTTCAAGATTATTATCAAGCACTTCGCGGTCCAACGCGTCGTCCTGCACATACCCTTTGAGTCCGGTCGGAGTATCCTCGAACGACTCAAAACCAGCCTCTCCGGCAGCATCGGCCACCAGGTCGCGGGCGGTCTGCAATAGGGTTGCATCGCAAGCGATGACAAACTCTGCAACTTTATACTTCATATAGAATCTTAAATTATATTGCAAAATTAAAGAAAATAGGGAAAATCCTATCATGGTTTAGGGTTTTTCCTTACTTTTGCACTTAAATATATTATATTTTTGTATTGAAATCAATAGGGACTGGCATTTCGATGCATGTTCCGTGATATAAGAGAAAACTATTAATGAAGTAAGAAAATGAAGAAGCTGTTATTACTTTTAGTTCTTGCAGGTTCATTACCCTTGCAGACTATGGCGCAGGATGACGATCTCTACTTCGTACCTAATAAGTCAGAAAAGAGCAGTCAGCCCACCTCGATGGATGAAGCCCCGGCCTACTATCGAGGCACAAACCGTAGTGTAGACGAATACAATCGTGCCGGTAGGTTCCGCAGTTACTATCAGAAAATAGGCACAGACTCCGTTGGAAACGATATCATCACCTTCCAGAGCGGTCCCGGTGTCTATCCCGACTCGACCTATATCGATACTGCTTTCGTCTCGCCCAACTACATGCAGTATGACGATGACGACTATGCCTACTCCCGTAGGATGAGCCGTTGGGACGGTTTCTACAACCCATGGTTCTATCGCTATGGTCCTTGGGGCTACAGAGGATGGTATGGCAGTTGGTATGATCCGTGGTATTACGGCTACGCTGGCTGGTATGATCCGTGGTATAGCGGCTGGTACGGTGGCTGGTATGGAGGTTGGTACGACCCTTGGTACTATGGTTACGGTGGTTGGTACAATCCCTATTACTATGGCTGGTATGGCCGTTATGGATGGCCTTACTACGGTGGCGGATACTATACATATAACAATGGTAACCCGCGCGGGCTTTCCGGCAATCGCACCTGGAGCTATAACAGAGGCAATGGCGCCGCTATGGGTGGCAGCTTCGGCCGCGGCACCTATTCGGGCACGCGTCGACCCACAAGCACCTACTCCTCAAGCAGCAGCCGCAACCGTTCGTTCGGCGGTCGCACAGGCACTGTTCGCCAGAATCCAACCTACAACAACAGCAACTTCGGAACCAGCACTCGCTCCACTTCAACATTTGGCGGGGGCAACTACGGAGGCGATAGCTTTGGCGGCGGACGCTCTGGTGGCGGTAGTTTCGGCGGTGGTCACACTGGCGGCGGCTCCACAGGAGGTGGCGGTCACTTTGGTGGCGGCAGAAGATAAGGTATTAACGATCAAAACATAAATATTTGTAAAGCATGAAAACCAAATACAGTTTAATGGCAGCCATGGTGCTCTTGTCGGCATCTGGCTATGCCCAGGAAACTTACCAGGATACTAAGGTTGTGGAGAATGAGCTCAACGGCACGGCCCGCTACGTAGGTATGGGCGGTGCTATGGAGGCTCTCGGTGCCGACCTCTCTACCATCAGCTCCAACCCTGCGGGCATCGGCCTGTTCCGTTCGAGCCAGGTAGCTATCTCCGGCGGACTGGTTAGCCAGTCGGGCGAGACCACCAATCCATCATACAATGGTATCAGCGCCAGCATCAAAGGCAACACGACCAACGCCAGTTTCGACCAGGTGGGGTTGGTTTACGCTATGCCCAATGGTAGGAATAGCTTCATGAACTTTGCCTTCAACTACCACAAGAGCCGCAACTTCGACCAGATTCTCACAGCCGGTGGCGTGTTGAACAATGCCTCGCAGAACAAGTTATCGGCCGCAAAGTTTCCTTTTGCCGACAACTATAACTGGAATGCGCTGGACGCCAACTACCAGAGCTTGATGACTCCCGTAACCGGTCCTGATGGCAAACAGACCGGCATGGACTATCTCGAAGGCTCTGCCTATCTCTTCGGACAGTATCAGAAAGGTTATATCGGTGAGTATAGCTTCAACCTGAGCGGCAATATCAAGAACCGAATATTCCTTGGTCTGACCTTCGGCTTGCACGATGTGAACTATCGTAGCAACAGTTATTACACCGAAAATCTGGAGCAAGGCGTGACCTCTGAGTCTTGGGAAGACCTCAGCATCAACGGAAGCGGCTTCGATATGAAGGCTGGAGCCATCTTCCGCCCCATCGAATCGTCACCCTTCCGCATAGGTCTGTATATCCACACTCCTACCTGGTATGACCTCAATATGACCGGAGCCAACGACGTTACGATGGCAGATGCACAAGGCAAGGTGGACAAAGCACAGCAGGGTTCCTATGACTACAAGGTGTACACTCCGTGGAAATTCGGTCTGAGCCTGGGTCACACGGTGGGCCGCAACCTGGCTCTCGGCGCTACATACGAGTATGCTGACTACAGCGCTATCGACAATCGGGTGAACGACGGAGGCTATGTGGACTACTGGAGCGGCACCTATTATGACAGTAGCTATAGCGACGGAGGCATGAACGACCACACCAAGGCTACGCTCAAGGGTGTGAGCACGCTCAAGCTGGGACTGGAATACAAGCCGGTAGACAACCTGGCTGTGCGCCTGGGATATAACTATGTAAGCCCGATGTTCAACAAAGACGGCTATCGCGACGGCAGCCTTTCCTCTCCCGGATCGGCTTACGCCACCTCGACCGACTACACCAACTGGCAGAGTACCAACCGTCTGACCTGTGGATTAGGCTATAACGTGAAGCGCTTCTTCATGGATCTGGCCTACCAGTACACCCAGACCAATGGTGAGTTCTATCCCTTCATGAGCTACTATGCCGATGCAAACTCTGCGGTAACCAGCAATGTTGCCGATGCCGCAAACGTGAGCAACAAGCGTCATCAGTTGCTCCTGACACTCGGATACAAGTTCTAAACAACAATCTCCCGGTATCAATCCGGGAGTCATATAGATCTTGCGAAAAGATTTTTTTTTTAGTGGTTAATTTAGTTTTAGTAAGTATTGAAAATGGGATATGTCGCGAGACATGTCCCATTTTTTTAGTATCTTTGCGCATATTTCATCCTCAAATCATTATTAAAATTATGAAACGATTTTTCCTCCTCCTCATGCTCGTCATTGCCTCTATGGCAATCCACGCACAGAAACGGGAGTTCAGGGGAGCCTGGATACAGGCTATCAACGGACAATTTCAAGGTAAATCGCGCGAAACCATCCAGCAGGACCTCAGTCGTCAGCTCGATGTGCTGCAGCAAGACGGCGTGAATGCCATCATCTTTCAGGTGCGCCCAGAGTGCGATGCGCTCTATGCCAGCAGCATAGAACCATGGAGCCGATTCCTCACTGGCGTGCAGGGGCGTGCGCCGCAACCCTTCTGGGACCCGCTGGCATGGATGGTGGAGCAGTGCCACAAGCGCGGCATGGAGCTCCACGCATGGATTAATCCTTATCGCGCCAAGACTAAAGGCACCTCGCAGCTGGCCTCAACCCACATCTGCATGACGCGCCCCGGCACCTATTTCGTCTACGACAACCAGTATATCCTCAACCCCGCGCTGAAGGAAAACCGTGATTATATCTGTCGCGTGGCCGACGATATTGTGAGCCGTTACGACATCGACGGATTCCATATCGACGACTATTTCTATCCCTATCCGGCTCCCGGGCAGCTCATTCCCGACCAGCAGCAGTATGAATCTGCCCGTGGCGGATTCACCAATATTGGCGACTGGCGCCGCAACAACGTGAATCTCTTTGTGAAACAACTGAGCGAAACCATCCACGCCCGTAAGCCATGGGTGAAGTTTGGCGTGTCTCCCTTCGGCATATATCGTAACCAAAGCTCAGACCCCAACAACGGATCGCCCACCAAAGGCCTGCAGAACTACGACGATCTCTATGCCGATGTGATTCTCTGGGTGAACAATGGATGGGTGGATTACTGCGTGCCGCAACTCTATTGGCAGATTGGTCATCCCACGGCCGACTATGCCACGCTCATCAAATGGTGGGACAAGCATGCGTCAAACCGTCCGCTTTTCATCGGCGAGGACGTGGAACGCACGGTGAAATATGCCGATCCGGCCAACCCAAATAGCCACCAACTGCCTGCCAAACACCGGTTGCACCAGCAGATGCACCATGTGGACGGCACAGTGTTGTGGTATGCTAAGTCGGTGGTAGACAACGTAGGCAACTACGGCAACGTGCTCCGCGATTCCTATTGGCGCTATCCCGCCCTTCAGCCGCAGATGCCATTCATCGACAGCAAGAGTCCCAAGAAGCCCAAAGGACTCAAGGCAGTGTGGACGAGCGACGGCTATATGCTCTTCTGGAAGAAGCCCAAGGGCAAGGCGTGGGGCGACGAAGTGACCAAGTATGTGGTCTATCGCTTCGACGGCAAGGAGAAAATCGACCTTGAAAATCCTTCTCGAATCATTGCCGTAACCAATCAGACCTTCATCAAGTTGCCCTACGAGAAGGGCGATGTGAAGTACAATTATGTGGTAACCGCTCTCGACCGAATGTCAAACGAGAGCAAGGGAAAGAAGAAAAAGGTTAAGCTTTAGCCTTGCTCTGGGGCCTCTTCCTTATCCGAAGAGCCAGTCATGAATCATACAACAAGGCCGGAAAGAACCTAACCAAGGATGTTCTTTCCGGTCTTCTCGTATTCAATATAATAGTCCTATTATCTGCAAGTTACAATGGTATGTATAAGTAAAGCATAAGATGGCTATTCTGCGGCATTACGATTAGTATCGAATCGTCTCGCCATTAGGTACTAATCGCAGGACGATTAGGTAGTAATCGCCTTGCGAAAAGGTAGTAATCGCCTTGCGAAAAGGTAGTAATCGTGAGACGAAAAGGGCCTTATCACGAAGCGACTAAAATGGGCATTCCATTCAAGGGAATATTGGTGGGGAGGACAAGGCATGGTCGCCACATCTCGAGCAGCGGAATATCCATACCAGATAACAGGAATTTACTGTTGAAATATGGATTCACCCTTCCAGGAAGTAAATGCCAAAAGAAAAGCCAATTCGTTTTGGAGGAGGGGAGATGCCCCAGTTCCTCACAAACCAAATTGGCCTTTGATGCAAATCTCAAGGACTTGCGTTTGGAAAAGTTTCTTAGTAATGTCTCAGCGTGGAGCCATAGATTTAGAAGTCGCTATCATCGCTGATTTCCTCAGCCTCATAGTTGAGGTCGTCGGGGTCGGCATCGTAGGTAGTGCGATAGCTCTCTTCGGTCAGCTTGTCCTCGTCGAACTCATCGTCGTCTTCCTCCTGCTTGAAGTCCTCTTCTTCCTCCAGTTCCTCGTCGTCCTCCTCTTCGCGCTCCTCCTCATCGAAGTCTTCGAAGCTGGCAACCTTAGCCTTGGGCAGTTCCACCTCGGGCTTCTCCTTGGCAAAGATAGCCTCCACCCAGAGTCCCTTGGCAATCTCAAGCACCTCGAATCCGTCGTTCAGCTTCTTCTCATAGAGGCCGCCGGCCTTGTGAAGACGGTCCTTGGGCAGGGTAGTGGTGGAGATGTCGAAACCGCTTTCGATGATATCCTGTGTACTTTGTGACAGAGATTCCCATCCGCCGCCGAAGTTACGGTCGAGCACTTCGATGAGTTTTGAGGCCGAAATGTGGCGAATGTTCTCGTAAGTGAGGTCGGTTACTCGGAGGATGGGGCGCTTCTTGATGGCAATTTTCTGCTTCACGTTCTCGTCGATGCGAATCGTGCCAATCTTAAAACCACGTGCCTCATACTTCTTCAGTACCTCCGGCTTGTCAATTTTGATTTCTTCGAGGTCGAAAGCACTCTTGATGATGTCGGTGTATCGACGCATGTTGTCTTTCAGGTCAGCGTCTCTTTCTGCGGCTTCCCACATCCGAAACACATCGTTCTCTTGAATATCCCATACGTTACTCTTGGTCAACGTCTTAAGTGTAATCGCTTTTTTCTCTTTCATCTTGGTACGTTTATTTGCTGCAAAAGTAATTATAAATTCGTAATTCACAAACAAAACTCAATATTTTTTTGCCCAATCCGACTTTGCCTTCATATAGGCCGCAGAATGGGCAGGAGCGAGAGGGAAATGAAGGAAAACGGAAGGCAAACGCCGCAGGGCGTTCAAGTCCAGAACTTAGCGTCGCCGGTGGGAGTCATTTTCTTGCCACAACGTGGGCAAGAATGTCCGTCCCATTCCTGGATGCGGTCGCTGCCGCATTGCAGGCAGAGCCGCCCTACAATGCTGTTGAACGACGGAGCCGAGTCGCCTATGACCCCGCCCACCACCAATGGCTCAATATTGTGGCAGTCGGGACAGCTTACCATCACGATGTGCTGGCCCATGAAGCCGCGTCCTTCGTAGATGTCGGCCTCATAGCCACATTGCTCACACCTATATTTATATACCTTGGCCATGGCTCAAATAGAATGAAACATATCGCTTGGCCACCCTGCGGTAGTCGTGATAGCGGCGGATGTATTCCACGCTCTGGCGTTTAAGGTCGGGAATCTGGGCCGGATGGAGCACCAGATCCTCCAACGCTTGGAACACGCTCTCATAGTTGGGCTGCACGTTGATGATAGGCCTGAGCTGCTCTTCGCCCAGTATCTCGTAGTTCTCCGGCTCGCCACCGCCCACGCAGATAATGCCTCGGCTCATGGCCTCCAAGGCGTTCATAGAGGGCGTGTAGCTATAGAGCTGGTCAAGAATGCAGTCGGAATCGTTCATCATCTGCACGTAGTCGTCGAACGGCACACCCTCGGCAATCCGCAGTTCGACCCGTTCCGGGTGCTTGGCCTGTACCGCCTGGGCGGCCGCCAACATGATGTCGGTACCTTTGTATTCACTTCGTCCTCGACTGATTCCCACGAAAATGCGCACCGGCCGATGCGAGATGTCGGTCTCGATGGGCAGCAGAGTCTTGGGCCTGATGGGATAGGGGATGAACGAAGTCTTATCGGGGAACAGCGGATGATAGCATGCCCAATATTCGTAGAGGCCGGCAATGATGCCGTCGCAATGGGTAGCCACCTGGCGGTTGAGCCGCTCCTTGGCGGTTCCGAGCCAGTCTTGCTGTTCCCTGAGGGCGTCGGCATTCTGTCGGAGCGTGCTGCCGATATTAAAATCGCTATATCGGAGTGGCATGCGCGTGGTGTTCTCGTGCACCCAATAATAGTCCATACCAAAGGCTCCAAGGAATATTTTGCGGTTGTTTCGGCGGAGCCAACGATACCAATAGGCGTTGCGCTCAGCCTTAAGTTCTACAAAAAGCGGATTGATGAGCTGCACCACGTCGTAGCCTTTCAGCTTGGAGGCGTTGGCCCAGAGCCTGGCCATCAGACCGATGCCTCCCCATTTGCCTGGTTTGCGTGCCAGATCGATGTCGCGCGGATAGTTTTTCCAGAAGTCTCCGTTACTGGCTAATGTGACCTCGTGCCCGAGTTCGCGAAGTCCTTCGGCCAAGGTGGCGTGCACATTGCTATATTCTCCTAACAGCAGTATCTTCATGGGATGGATAAAAGAGGGGGTTCAATACATGGAGAAAAGTATTTCTCCCAAGGGTTTCAGGGAATGAGAGAGCATCGGGAAGCACGATTACCTGACTGTAGAAAGCAGCAGTTGTCGGCCCAAGGCATTGCTCACCAACCAACGGAACGTGGTGTAGCGCTTGGTATAACGCTTGTCGGGCAGGGGATAGAGGCCGTGCTGCCTGAGCTGTTCGATGGCCTCGGAGAGCTGATGACGGCTGTGGGTGAGCTTGATAGTGTTGTAGAGATAGTCGGACGAGAGCTGGGCGATGCGGCGATTGAGTGCCACACGGTCGATCTCAGGTGCCGTTTCGGCCACCTCCTTCAGGTGAAGGATGATGCCCATCATATCTGTGAGCCGCTTGGCCGTGTGCCGTTTGTCGTGACTTTCCATGATGGAATCATGACGTTTGCGGTAGAAATAGGCTTCCGACTTGGTGGAATAGACGTGCTCTGCACGCAACATGAGCTGAGGAGTAAACTCTTCATCTTCATGGAGTATGCCCGGAGAGAAGCGCAACGACCCGAGAATGGCCCTGCGGAAGATATATCCGCAGGCCGACGCCCGCAGGTTGTTCTGATGCATATAGGCCACGCCCGACACTGGACCATCAAACATCCACGGCACCTCTGGATGTGATTTCTGTGTTTCATAGAACAAGACGATGTCGGTTTCCTGGTATCTTGCAATGTCGAGGCAGTGCTCGTAAGGGGCCCGGATGATGTAATCGTCACCGTCTACAAACTGCACAAACCGTCCTGTGGCGCACCGAAGACCCATGTTGCGGGCCACAGAGAGTCCCTGATTGGCCTGCCTGATATAGATGATCTCGTCGCGAAGCTCCAGCAATTCGTTGAGCGGGGCCTCGTCCGAGCCATCGTCTACCACGATGATCTCACGTTCTTCCTTGGCCAACGACAGGGAGAGGATGCTGTCGAAACATTCTCTCAGCAGGTCCACCTCTATATTATAGGTGGTCACAATGAAGCTGATTAGTGGCTGCGATGGAAGAGTTTGTGGAGTTGGCATAGGCGTTTGAGTCCTAAAATATGTAGGAGCTTCAGTTTGAAAGTGTTGCGATAGGGCAACATGGGGAAGTATTTCGAGATGCGTCCACCTGCCCGATAGGCATCCAACTGGATGTTGAGCACCTGCGCATAGTAGGCCGGCATATAGGCCTCCAAGTCGTTGCGGCGACGCCTTCTCCTAAAGTTGTCCTTGATTTGCTTAAGCATTCGGGTGTGGGTCTCCAGGAGATTGGTCAGGTCTTTGGCCGTAGCGTTCTCGGTGATACCCTTGCTATTGTAGCAATAATAGTAGAGACCTACATCGGTTGTGGCAATGGTTCGGCACTTGCGCAGCAGCTGCGGCAGTACGGCGGCATCCTCGAAGTTGCGTCGTTCGGGGTAGCGTACATTCTGAAACACCTCTCGCCGGTATATCTTGTTCCACGCATAGGTGTGGCTGTAGGCCTTGCCCTGCAGCCAATAGGCCAGCGGATCGGTATATTCGCGCTTGGGGAATTGGAGCAAATGAATCTTCTTGGAGCCGTAATGCTCATATACAGGGTATTCCAGCAGGTCGTAATCGGGGTGTGTGGAGAGTATCTCAAACAGGTCTTTGAAGGTGTCGTCGCCAATGTAATCGTCGCTATCGACAAAGGTGATATACTGTCCGCGGGCCTTCTCTATGCCGACATTGCGTGCCACGCTGAGCCCACCGTTGCGCTTGAGATGTACCACCTGAAATCTGTGGTCGCGCTTCACGTAACGGTCGCAGATAGCCGAACTGCCATCTTTGGATGCGTCGTCTACGAGGATGGCCTGCCAATCGCGGAACGACTGGCTGCTGATGCTGTCGAGACAACGTGGCAATGAGTCTGCCACTTGGTATACGGGGATGACGATACTTAATTTCATACTGCAAAGATAATAAATGTTTTGCATTTACGTTAACATTGAGATGGAAAAACAAGAAAAGGACGACTCCTATTCTCACATACTGAAATATACGGGGCTTTTCGGCGGCGTTCAAGGGCTGAATATACTTGTAGGGATTGTGCGCAACAAGTTGGTTGCCATGATTCTGGGCCCTGACGGCATGGGATTGGTATCGCTCTTCAACTCTACCATCAAGCTTGTTTCCGACTCAACCAACCTCGGTTTGTCCATGAGTGCGGTGAGAAACGTATCGGAAACACTCGATTCCGGCGACCCTGAAAAGGTGAAAGGCGCCGTGAGGCTCATCCGTTCGTGGAGCCTCATCACCGCCATCATGGGCATGTTGCTATGCGCCCTGCTCAGTCCGCTACTGAGCGACTGGACCTTTGCCTGGGGAAACCACACGCTTCACTTCATTCTTCTATCGCCCGTGGTGGCCCTACTGGCCATCACTGGGGGCGAGACGGCTATCCTGAAAGGTGCCCGACAGTTGCGCGGACTGGCCATTATCAGTCTCTACAACGTACTGCTGGCGCTGATAACCTCCGTTCCTCTCTACCATTTCTTCGGGCAGTCGGGCATCGTTCCGTCGCTGTTTCTGGCCGGACTGGCCCAATGTCTCACCACCATCTACTATTCGTTCAGACTCTATCGGCCCACGTTCTCGTTCTCCCGAGAGTCTATCCGGCAGGGCAAGGGCATGGTGAGGCTCGGCATAGCCTTCGTGCTGGCGGGCATATTGGGCAGCGGAGCCGAATTCGTGCTGCGCTCCTACCTCAACAATACGGGCCAGCTCTACACCGTAGGACTCTATAACGCCGGCTACGTGATGACCATGACCTACGCCGGAATGGTGTTCTCGGCCATGGAGACCGACTATTTTCCGCGACTCTCGGCCATGCCCTCGCTGGGCGAGAGGTTCAACGAGGTGGTGAATCACCAGATAGAAGTGTCGCTTCTCCTGGTGTCGCCCATGCTCGCTCTCTTCATGGTGGCCCAGCCCATCCTGCTTCCGCTGCTCTACAGCGGCAAGTTTATGCCGGTGCTGGACATGATGAAGATTGCCGTGCTGGCCATGTATTTCCGTGCGCTCACACTCCCGGTGGAGTATATTGCCTTATCGAGGGGCGACTCCCACGGCTATCTTCTCTTAGAGGCCATCTACGATCTGAGCTTCGTGCTGATGGTTATCCTGGGCTATCACTACCTTGGACTGGTGGGCACAGGTGCCGGACTGGCGCTGGCCGGACTGGTCAACGTCTTTGTGGTACTGGTCTATGCCCATCGAAAATACGGCTACAACGTCGCCTCATCGGTCAAGCTCTACACGCTGATACAACTTCCGCTGGGCATCGCGGCCTGCATCACGACTTATCTGCTGGACGGAATATTCTATTGGGTTGTAGGCCTTCTGCTGGCGATGGTGTCGCTGACAATCTCTGTCCAGATACTCCACACCAAGACAAATCTATGGAATGCGCTGGTGGGAAAGGTGAAACGACGTCTCAAAAGACTGCAAGGATAGGTAGGATATGGCAGCATGCGAGGTAACCATACTTGTTGCAGTGTATAACACGGAGCAGTATCTGCACCAGTGCTTAGACTCATTGTTGGCCCAGACATTGGCCGATATACAGATTGTTTGTATCGACGATGCCTCGACCGACGGCTCTGCGGCCATCCTCCAAGAGTTTACAAGCAAGGACGATAGGGTGGAAGTGTTGACGCTCGAGACCAACCACGGGCAGGCCTACGCCCGCAACCAGGGACTGCGAAGGGCTCGAGGACGCTACATCTGCTTCCTCGACAGCGACGACTGGATGGCCCACGACTGCCTGCAGGAGGCCGTCGACACCTTCAAAAATCATCCCAAGACAGGATGTGTGCTGTTTCATACCATTTATTTCGATACGCCATCACGGCAGCATGAGTACCCAATGCATCCCTTCGAACAGCTGAGCGGGAAGGAGGCTTTCGTGCTCTCGCTGACGTGGAAGATACACGGCGTGTATATGGTGAGGGCCGACATCCACCGCCAATACCCCTACGACGAGAGCGCACACTCATTTAGCGACGACAACACCACACGCCTGCACTATCTCTACTCCGAGGAGGTGAGGCAGTGTAGGGGCACCTATTATTACAGGCAGCACGCCGAGTCGGTTTCCCATCGGTTCGACTTGAGACGATTCGACTATCTCATTGCCAACAGAAGCATGCAACAAACACTTCATCATATCGGAGCATCTCATGATATATTAGCACTTTATGAGAATCATAGATGGTTGAATCTGATAGACCATTACATGCTTTTCTACCGTCATCGGGCATCGATGCACCCCGCCGATGCTGCCCGGGCGCTGCACCTCCTGCGCGAGGCGTGGACCTCGATAGACACGAGTCTGCTCACAGCCAAGAACCGGTTGAAATTCGGCTACGCCCCCCTGCAAGGCTCATGGTTCCTCTTCCGACTTCAGGAAGAGACCTATTTCACCCTGCGCCGATGGCTCGGGAGATAGTCAGCCGGTGCATATTCTGTTAGGATTATTCCGAAAATTCCGTGTCGGAAAAATCTTCCAAATAGAAATTTACAGCCTCTTTTTTCCTGCTCAAACCCCTGATTTTTACCCCAAATCAGCCTCTCGAGAGCACTTTCAGGCCCCTTTTCGCTGTATAAAAGGCCGAAATCGTCATGAGAAAAGGCCGCTGTGGTTTGGCGATTAGATACTTATCGCGTCGCGATGAGGTAGAGATCGCAAGGCCATTTTTGTCAGATAATCACAACATCTTATCCTTCAACAACTTACAAACACGCTTATTTTTCGCATATTTCCAGCCAAACGATTTCTGTTTTGAAATACTGCCCTTGTTTGAGGGGGTAGTTTCAACTATTTTCATCGGTATTTATGACTGAAATTGCTGGTCGCAGCAAAGGTAGGAGCAGCACGAGTAGGGCAAAAGAAGAGGGTGGGGCGCCGAGGGCCGCAGCATGAGATGATTTTAGCGCTGAGGCCGTTTATTTTCGTTTTGAAAGTTTTGTGGTGTCGAAAAATCTTCGTAATTTTACAACTTGAAACGAAGGTAAAAATGGCTTAGAACGCAAAAGAATGCCTTTAAAACGAATTTTTAGTAAAAAACTTAAATAATAAATGGACGAAAATCAGACAATTGATCAGGACAGAATCATGAAGATCAACATCGAAGAGGAGATGAAGACCTCTTACATCGACTATTCTATGTCGGTGATTGTTGCTCGTGCCCTGCCTGATGTGAGAGATGGATTCAAGCCTGTGCACCGCCGTATTCTCTACGGAATGCTCGGACTTGGCAACACCAGTGACAAACCGTATAAGAAGTGTGCGCGTGTCGTTGGTGATGTGTTGGGTAAGTACCATCCTCATGGTGACAGTTCGGTGTATGGCGCCTTGGTGCGCATGGGCCAGGACTGGAATATGCGTTATAAGCTTGTAGACGGTCAGGGAAACTTCGGTAGCGTGGACGGCGACTCGCCGGCAGCCATGCGATATACTGAGTGCCGCCTGTCGAAGATGGGCGAGCATGTGATGGACGATATCGACAAGGATACCGTAGACATGGTGAACAACTTCGACGACACGTTGAAAGAGCCGTCGGTGATGCCGACCAAGATACCCAATCTATTGGTGAACGGTGGCAATGGTATTGCCGTGGGTATGGCTACCAACATCCCGACTCATAACATCAACGAGGTGATCGACGGTTGCTGTGCCTATATAGACAACCCCGACATCGACACCGAAGGACTGATGCAGTATATCCCTGCACCCGATTTCCCCACCGGAGCCTACATCTACGGCATGCAAGGTGTGCGCGACGCCTATGAGACCGGACGCGGGCGCGTGGTGATGCGCGCCAAGGCCGAGATAGAAAGTGATGAGAGTCACGACAAGATTGTGGTGACCGAGATTCCCTATGGCGTGAACAAGCAGCAGCTCATTGAGTATATCGCCGAACTGGTGAAGGAGGGAAAGCTCGAGGGAATCTCCAATGTGAACGACGAGACAGGCCGTCAGGGCATGCGCATCGTGGTCGATGTGAAGCGGGATGCCAATGCTAAGGTTATCCTGAACAAGCTCTTCAAGATGACCGCCCTACAGAGTTCATTCTCAGTGAACTGCATTGCCTTGGTGCCTAACAAAAACGACCATTCGCTCCTGCGCCCCAAACAGCTTTCGCTGAAGGAGTGCATCGGCTATTTTATCGAGCATCGTCATGAGGTGACCATCCGTCGCACGCAGTTCGATTTGCAGAAAGCCAAGGAGCGTGCACACATCCTGGAGGGTCTGATCATTGCCTGCGACAATATCGACGAGGTGGTGCACATCATCCGTGGAAGCAAGACTCCCGCCGACGCCCAGACCAATCTGGAGAAGCGTTTCGAGCTCGACAGCCTCCAGTCGAAGGCTATTGTCGACATGCGTCTGGCCCAATTGACCGGCCTGCGCATGGACCAGCTGCATGCAGATTATGAAGAACTGATGAAGACCATCGAGTATTTGCAGTCGATTCTCGACGATCCCGAGAAGTGTAAGGAGGTGATGAAGGCCGAGTTGCAGGAGGTGAAGGAGAAATATGGCGATGAGCGTCGCACCAAGATCATCCTTGATGAGCACGAGTTCAATGCCGAGGACTTCTATCCCAACGACCCGGTGGTGATCACCGTGAGCCATCTCGGCTACATCAAGCGCACCCCGCTGAGCGACTTCCGCGAGCAGGCTCGTGGCGGAGTGGGCTCTAAGGGAGCACAGACACGCGATAAAGACTTCACCGAATATATCTATCCGGCCACCATGCACCAGACGATGCTCTTCTTCTCTAAGAAGGGACGCTGCTACTGGCTGCACTGCTACGACATTCCCGAGGGCGACAAGACCTCCAAGGGTCGTGCCATCCAGAACCTGCTGAACATCGATCCAGACGACTCTGTGAACGCATTCCTGCGTCTGCGTGGCCGTGGCCTGCAGGACGAAGAGTTCGTCAGAAGCCACTATGTAGTATTTGCCACCAAGAACGGAACGGTGAAGAAGACTTCGTTGGAGGAGTATTCTCGTCCGCGAGCCAATGGTGTGATTGCCATAAACATAGTGGATGGCGACGAGGTTGTAGACGTTAGGCTCACCAATGGCACTAACGAGCTCATCATGGCCGACCGCAACGGTAGGGCCGTGCGCTTCGACGAGACGACCATCCGCACCATGGGTCGTGCCGCTACGGGTGTGCGTGGTATGCGAATCGATGGCGACGACGATGCCGTGGTAGGCATGGTTGTGGTGAACGAGGCCGATAAGGAGAGCGTGATGGTAGTCAGCGAGAATGGCTATGGCAAGCGCTCCGAGGTGGAAGACTACCGCAAGACCAACCGTGGAGGTAAAGGTGTGAAGACCATGGCCATCACGGAGAAGACCGGCCGCCTGGTTGCCATCAAGAGTGTAACCGATGACAACGACCTCATGATCATCAATAAGAGTGGCATCGTGATACGTCTTGCCCTGTCGGAGGTACGCATCATGGGTCGCGCCACGCAGGGAGTGCGTCTCATCAACCTGGAGAAGAAAAACGATATCATAGCCAGCGTTTGCAAGGTGATGACGTCGGATTTGGAAGCTTCGGTAGAGGAGGAGAGCCGTCAGCAGATGGCAGACAACAACGAACAGTTCGCACAGTCTACCAATGCCGGCGAGGAGTCTGATGCTGCAGATTCTTCCGACACTTCCAACAATATTGATGAAATAATTGATTTCGAGAAGTAACAATCTGCTCCTGTTGCTCGTCTGAGCAACAGGAGTCATAAAAAGTAATCATAAACATTTAAACTAATAGATTATGAAGAAGTTAATGATCGCAGCTTTGATGGTGCTTGGCACTTCTGCTGCATTTGCCGGAGACAGTGAACCACTCAAGGCCATCACCAAAGCAAAGACCTATGCCGAGGCCGTGCAGTTGCTCAAGAGCAACCTCGACCAGCTGGCCAGTGCACAGGAGAAGGCTAAGGCTTACGATTATGTGACCCGTCTGGCACTCGCCAAGTTCGACAAGGAGAATGCTGTACAGGCTGCCAACATGCAGGCTAAGATCACCAAGGCCAAGGAAGAGGCTTACGACACCCTGGGATTCTATGAGGCAGCCTACAACGCTACGGTCAACGGACTGGAGTGTATGAAGTATGACGCTCAGCCAGACGCTAAGGGAAAGGTGAAGGCCAAGTTCACCGACGGTCTCACTCCGCTGCTCAACAATGCCCGTATGCAGCTCGTTACCGCAGGTAACTACTATGCTCAGGCTGGCGACCAGGACGGCGTGCTGAAGTATTGGGGTACTTTCCTTGATACCGATGATAACCCCGTGTTCAAGTCTTCCAAGGAGCAAGAGACACAATTCATCGGTCAGGTGGCTTACTATACCGCTCAGTATGCCAACCAGGCCAAGCTGTTCGACAAGGCAGAGAAGTATATCAACATCGCCATGCAGGACGAGTCTATGCGTAAGCAGGCACAGACCTTCAAGCTCGCCATTGCTGAACGCAACCTGAAGACACGCGAAGACTCTCTGAAATATGTGGAGAGCGTTAAGGAAATGTATGAGAAAGACCCCAGCAACGACATGGTTTTCGGCACGTTGTGCAATATGTATAGCAGCCTGAAAATGAACTCGGAGCTCGACCAGGCCGTAGCTGCCAAGATCGCACAGGATCCCAACAACTTCACTGCATGGGCTCTGAAGGGTCAGACTTTGATGAACCGCAACTCTACAACAGATAATCCTAACTGGGACGAGTGTATCGAAGCTTTGAAGAAAGCCGCTGAGCTCGACAACGGAAACTCTGTCGTTCTCACCTACTTGGGCTTCGCCATCAATGCTAAAGCCGGCCAGATGAGTGGTGATCGCGCTGCTCAGAAGGCTCTCTACACCGAGTCAATGAAGTATCTGGAGCATGCCAAGGAGATTGATCCGAACCGCGAGAAGGCCAACTGGGCATATCCTTTGTACCAGTGCTACTACTCTGTATTCCCTGCAAACGATCCCCGTACAGTGGAATTGGAGAAGATGCTGAAGAAGTAATAACATAGTTCGACAGCCTCATTCTCACCTCATAGGAGAGTGAGGCTGTTCCTTTTATTCATCGCTTTACCATCAATTCTTGGAAAAGAGCCACGTGGTAGAGAGATGATTTTATTTATTTGCTCATTAATTGTTTATTAGATGAAACTCAGGATATTTAGTATTTTCATGTTGTTGGTGGTGTGCGGAAGTGCCTTTTCGCAGAAAAAAGAGATTTCTGCAGCACGGGATAATGTCAAGAAAGGTGTCAATCTTGACAAGGCTGAGCAGTCTATGCAAAGGCTTCTGAGTGATTCTGCCAACCGTGAAAACACCAAAATCTGGGACGTTCTCTTCGAAAGTCTTCGCAAACAGTATGACCAAGGCAATGAGAAACTCTATCTGAAACAGAAATACGACACGGTTTCGCTCTTCAATATAGCATCCAGAATGTTTACCGTTATGGAGTCATACGACAGCATTGACGCCATGCCCGACCGGAAAGGAAGAGTGAAACTGTCTTATCGAAAGGACAATTCGGCTCTCCTCAACACCCTACGTCCCAATCTATACAATGGTGGTCGCTTCTTCATCTTGAAGCAGAAATACGAAGATGCCTACCGATTGCTCGACCAATATCTGAATACTGCCGAGCAGCCGCTGTTCACTTCGTATCAGTATTCGATACGCGACAAAGCGATGCCTGAGGTTGCTTATTGGGCCGTCTACTCCGCGTTTAAGTTGAAGGACGGACAGAAAGTGCTGAAATATGCACCGCTGGCTCTGACCGATACGACCCACCATGAGATGGTTTTGCAGTATCTTTGCGAGACCTATCAGCTTGATAATGATACGGCAAGCTATCATCGCACTCTCTGCGAGGGCTTCAAACATTATCCATTATCTGGTTTCTTCTATCCTCATCTTATTGATTTCTATTCCCAGCAGAAGCAATGGACAGAGGCGCTGGCACTCACCGACCAGGCTTTGGCGGTCGATAGTACACAGTTGATGTTCCATTTGACCAAGAGTTCGATACTTCTTAATCAAGGGAAATACGCCGAAAGTTTCGACATCAGCGACTCTGTGCTTCAAAAGAACGATAGCATTCCAGAAGCGAATCTCAACGCAGGACTGGCTAAATTCAACCAGGGCGTGATGCAAGACAAGACTGTTCAGACTACGAGAAACAGGAAAAACATCTTGAAACTCTATCGGGAGGCCTTGCCATATCTTGAGAAATATCGGAAGATGCGCCCTGACAGACTGGACACTTGGGGCCTTCCCTTATATACCATCTATCTCAATCTCAACATGGGAAAGCAGTTCGACGAGATAGACAAGCTCATGAAGAACAAAGGATAGTTGTGCAAAACTAATAGGGGAGCTATTCTAAATATAGGGTATAGCTATTCGAAGCTAAGATGATTCAGGCGGTTACGGAGTTCTTCCGCCTGACTTTTTCGAATGGAAAGCACAATTTCGCAAGTGTTGTTGAAGTTTTGAGACACTATCCGAGCCTCCGTATTCTTCACCAATTTCATCACCGCATTCATCATGGGATAGGCAAATTGATATTTGATTTGCTCTTCCACCAATCGTATTTCGGTCTCACAGTGGGCTATAGCATCGGCTGCAGCCGTGCGATAGGCCACGATAAGACCTCCCGTTCCGAGATTTACGCCACCATAATAGCGCACCACGCACACCAGGATATCTGTGAGTTCGTTGGAGAGAATCTGCCCTAAGATGGGCTTTCCTGCCGTAGAAGACGGTTCGCCATCGTCGTTGGCGCGAAAGGTTTCTCCCTCTGGTCCAAGCACATAGGCATAGCAACAATGACGGGCATCGTAGTATTTCTTGCGATATCCGTCTATAATCTCCTTCACATCGTCTAAGGATTCCACATGATGCGCAAAAGCGAGGAACTTACTCCGCTTCTCAGAGTAGAATCCCTCGCCGTCGCTTTTAATGGTTTTGTAGCTGTCTTCCATCAAAGATAATTAGTAAATCCATCAGGCCAGGATAGTGAATCATCCAGACCTGAGGACCAAAAGTTTCTAACCGAAGAATCAATCGTCCAACTTGTGGATAATCAATCCAGAGCGGAGTTTGGGCTCAAACCAAGTAGCCTTGGGCGGCATAATCTTGCCAGAGTCGGCGATATTCATGATCTGGCTCATCGAAACGGGGTAGAGTGCCAATGCCCAACGCATCTCGCCATTATCTACACGACGCTTCAACTCCTGCAGACCACGGAGTCCTCCCACGAAATCGATGCGCTTATCAGAACGCAGATCTGTGATGCCCATGAGCTTGTCGAGAATGAGTCGGCTGGAGATGTCTACATCGAGTACACCAATCGGGTCGCTATCGTTGTAGGTTCCGGGCTTTGCCTTCAAGCTATACCACTCGCCATCGAGATAAAGCGAGAACTCGTGCAACTGCTGGGGTTTGTACTCGGCGGTGCCCTTCTTCTCTACCACGAAGTCGTTTTCCAATGCCTTCAGGAATTCCTCGGAGGTCATTCCGTTCAGATCCTTCACCACACGGTTATAGTCAAGGATAGTGAGTTGGCTGGCCTGGAAGCACACTGCCATGAAATAGTTGTACTCTTCCTTACCGGTATGGTTGGGATTCTGCTTGGCTTTCTCGGCACCTACCAGCGCTGCGGCGGCAGAACGATGGTGTCCGTCGGCAATGTAAAGGCTCGGCATCTTCTCAAATTCGGCCGTAATCGTAGCGAGATCAGCCTCGTCGGAGATCACCCAGAGCTGATGACGGAATCCGTCGATGGGCGCAATAAAGTCGTATTCAGGCTCAGTCTGAGCATAGCGGCTGAGCAAACCGTTGAGCACCTCATTGTCGGGATAGGCAAAGAACACCGGCTCGATATTGGCATTGCATACGCGCACATGCTTCATGCGGTCTTCCTCCTTGTCCCTGCGGGTAAGTTCATGCTTCTTGATGACACCCGTCATATAGTCGTTGACATAGGCGCCCACCACCAGACCATACTGTGTTTTGCCGTTCATGGTCTGTGCATAGATGTAGTAATGGGGCTTATCGTCCTGAACGAGCCAGCCTTTGTCCTGGAACATCTGGAAGTGGTCGGCGGCGCTCTGGTACACGCGCGGGTCGTATTCTGACGTCCCCTCTTCGAAATTGATCTCCGGTTTGATGATGTGATAGAGTGACTTCTCATTGTCACCGGCCTCTACGCGAGCCTCATCGGAGTCGAGGACGTCGTATGGGCGAGACTCCACCTCCTCAGCATAAGCCTTGGGCGGACGTACTCCCTTGAAAGGTTTTACAATAGCCATAGTATGATTTATTGGTTTAACTTGTTCTCGTCTTTCCTCCCGTAGGCCCTGGCCATGGTGCCCAAGCCCTACGAAAGAGTCTATTTGAATAGAAAAAACTTCGCCCACACCATGCCCACGATCATCCCAAAGGACTGAGGCGGAAGCATGGAGTGGGCGAGTAGCTTCATTTATTTGTTCACCTGATACCTGGTATCTCCATCCTTGAAGAACGAGCTTATCTGCTTGGCGGCAGCAATACCGGCATTGATATTGGCCTCGGCAGTCTGTGCACCCATCTTCTTCGGGGTAGAGAAGTAGCGGCCTTCGAACTTCTTGAACTCAGCATCGGCATCGGGCATGATGTCGGTCACGAACTTCAGGTCCTCACGTTCGGCCATCAACTTCAGCAACTCAGGCTCATTGATCACTTCCTTGCGGGCTGTGTTCACCAGGATGCCACCCTTCTTCATCAGGTTCACCACATTATAGTTGATGCTTTCCTTGGTCTCTGGAGTAGCGGGGATGTGCAGAGAAACCACGTCGCAAGCCTTGAACAGGTCGTCGCGGCTATCCACTGCATGCACGCCGGCGCTCTCAATGGCATCCTTCGGGCAGTATTCGTCGAAAGCATAGATATCCATTCCGAAGCCCTGAGCGATGCGGGCTACATTGCGACCCACGTTTCCAAAGGCGAGAATACCCAGTTTCTTGCCCTTCAACTCAGTGCCCGACTTACCATTATAGAAATTACGAACGGCAAACACGAGGAGGCCAAACACCAGCTCGGCCACAGCATTGGAGTTCTGTCCCGGTGTGTTTTCTACCACCACACCCTTCTCTTTGGCGTATGCGGTGTCGATAGAGTCGAAGCCTGCACCAGCGCGAACCACAATCTTCAGGTTCTTGGCAGCATCCAACACCTCTGGAGTCACCTTGTCTGAACGCACGATCATTGCGTCGGCATCGGCCACAGCGTCGAGCAATTGCTGCTTCTCTGTGTATTTCTCCAATAACACTACCTCATGGCCAGCGGCCTGAGCTTCTTTCTTGATCCCCTCAACAGCAACAGCTGCGAAAGGCTTTTCGGTAGCAACAAGTATCTTCATATTCTTAGTTATTATGTTTACACGATTAGTAAATAAGGGCCAAGGCATACCATGACCATCTGGCCTGACCACTGTCTGCCCTCCGCAATCAGCAGGAAGACGCAGCCACGACAAGCCTGAAAAATATCTCTCTTAAAATAGTAGCCTCCTCCCAGCTGAGGGAGGAGGCAGGTTGTTTAGTGCTGGGCCTCGAAGTCCTGCATAGCCTTAGTGAGTTCTTTCACACCCTCTATGGTCTGTGCATTGTAGCAACTTGCGCGGAAACCACCCACAGAGCGGTGTCCCTTGATGCCCACCATGCCGCGTTCGGTAGCGAAATCGAAGAAGGGCTTCTCCAGTTCAGCATACTCCTCGTTCATCACGAAGCAGATATTCATCAACGAGCGGTCTTCAGTGGCAACGGTGCCGCGGAACAACTTGTTGCGATCTATCTCGTCGTACACAATCTTGGCACGCTCCTGAGCCAATGCGTCCATAGCCTTCAGGCCGCCCTGAGCCTTCACCCAGCGCATGGTCTCCATCAGAGAATAGATAGGCACCACAGGAGGAGTATTGAACATAGAACCTTTCTCCACATGAGTGCGATAGTCGATCATTGTAGGCAACTCGCGCGGAGCCTTACCCAGCATATCGTCTTTCACGATGACAACGGTCACACCGGCCATAGCCATGTTCTTCTGAGCACCGGCATAGATAGCGGTGTATTTGGAAACGTCTACCGGACGGCTCATGATATCCGACGACATATCGGCAATCAGAGGCACGGGAGCATCGAGGTCCTTGCGGATTTCGGTACCATAGATGGTATTGTTCGTTGTGAAGTGCAGATAGTCAAGGTCTGTGGGGATGTCGAAATCCTTGGGAATGAAAGAGAAATTCTTATCTGCAGAAGAAGCCAACTCAATTGCCTCTCCAAAATGTTTTGCTTCCTTGAGCGATTTCTTTGCCCAGACACCGGTATTCACATATCCGGCCTTCTTGATCAGGAAGTTTGCGGGAATCTGCATGAACTGCAGTGAGGCACCGCCGCCAAGGAAAATTACGGAATAGCCCTCAGGCACATCGAGCAATTCTTTGATCAGGGCAACAGCCTCGTCTACTACAGGCTGAAAGTCCTTTGCGCGATGGCTAATCTCCATCAGAGACAAACCGGAACCGTTGAAATCCAGAATCTGCTTAGCGGTATTCTCAATCACTTCGCGCGGAAGCATCGAGGGACCAGCATTAAAGTTGTACTTCTTCATGTTTATTATTAATTTTTATGGGTTAGGAATTTCGAGATATATTGTACTTGCAAACTTATGGTTTTTATTTCAAATATACAAATAATTTGCTAACTATTTGCAGCGTTTAAACGGGTTTTCAGAGGGCCTCGCATACTATGTGTATGCGCATGCAATGTCACGATAATTCTTCCAAATCGTTCTCTGAGATAAGTTTATAGTTAAAAATTTTTCATAGTGATATTCTATACATTCCGAATGTATTCATATCGTCACAATGAGTAGGGGCAAAAACGGCCCTTTTAGATATGTTAAACTTTGTAAATCTGCTTACATTTTGATAGTTTTGGGGATTTTTCCTCATTTTCTGATGTAAAATTGTAACCTCCATTTGAGCCTGAAATATGCCTCATTTTCCTTAATTTTCATTCCGAATAATGAGTGGAGAATATAAGATAGCGGACTACTGCCGGAAACGTGGGATAAGCACTAAATCGAGATGGGATTGAGGCGGCTTTGGAATAAGGTAGTAATCGTCTCATGATTAGGTAGTTATAGCCATGCAAAAAGGTACTAATCGTGATGCGATTAATACCTCTTTTCAAAACGAATAGGCGGAGGCCTTTGCAAGCGTAAGATGCCATCATCTATACCATATTATATATAGGTGGGAAAACAACGGGTTGGACTGAAAACCTGTAAGTGACATTTTGTAAGCTAAACCCCTGAAAACAGACATAAACACAGGAACCGAAAGTGGCCAGGAACACCGACATCCGCACTGGCTCTGTGAGACAAGAAGCGAAGATGACGCCTCCAGATGGGCGCAAAGCTATGCGAGCCGTTGTGTGGTGGGGTATGATGATTATCGTCTTAACGTATTATATAAATAAGGTATAGGCCCATGGGCTGGCGCCCAAACAGGGAGTAATGGGTGCCAGGAGGCAGACAGATGCTTGCTATTTGAAACAAAACATGAATAAATTGAAAAATAATTCGATTTCTATATGATATTCGAATTATTGTTCTTACCTTTGCATTTGCCAACCAGAGATTACAATTTAAGCAATGAACAACACCATTACTCATTCTGGAGTCATTGAGCAAATCTATCAAAATCGCATCTCCGTACGCATTGAGCAGGTCTCGGCGTGCGCTGCTTGCAAGGCTGCCGGACACTGCAATGCCTCAGATCGGAAGGAGAAACTGATTGAAGTCTACTGCGCCCGCCCCTCCGACTATAGGGTAGGAGAGAGCGTTGTCATCACCGCCGATGAGCATGTGGGACACCGAGCGGTGGTATGGGGATTCGGATTGCCACTGCTCATCCTCCTGGCAAGCATCTTCGGTCTCAAAGTGCTGACCCGCAGCGATGGCATGGCCGCACTGATAGGCATCCTCAGTCTTATACCATATTATATATTACTCTACCTCCTGCGTCGGAAAATTCGCGACCAACTTGCCTTCAAGTTACAGCCGAGCGGGACAATGAAACAACAAACAACCAACAAACACAATAACTAAAACAAGACAAAAAACATGACGAACTTCATTTTTATCGCAGTGATGGTTCTTGGAACGATAGCGCTGATTTCCTCGGTCGTGCTCTATCTTGTATCCAAGAAGTTTGCTGTCGAGGAAGATCCGCGCATCGGCCAGGTGCAGGAAATACTTCCCGGGGCCAACTGCGGAGGCTGCGGTTTTCCCGGTTGCTCTGGTATGGCCGATGCCTTGGTGCGCGGTGCCGACCGCGGCTCTATCGATGGGCTCAACTGCCCAGTGGGCGGACCGTCGGTGATGGGTCAGGTGGCCGACCTCCTGGGTATGGCCATGGCCAATGTGGAGCCGATGGTGGCTGTGGTAAGATGCAATGGAAGCTGCGAGCATAGGCCCCGCACGGCGGTCTACGACGGTCTGCGCACCTGTGCTGCCATGCATGCTACGAGTGCCGGCGAGACCGGATGCGGCTATGGATGTCTGGGTTGTGGCGACTGTGTGGAGGCCTGCCAGTTCGATGCCATCCACATCAACGCTGAGACCGGGCTACCCGAGGTCGACGAGGATCGGTGCACATCGTGCGGCGCCTGCGTCAAAGCCTGTCCGAGAAACATCATCGAGCTGCGCAAGAAAGGTCCCAAGGGCCGTCGCGTCTACGTGCAATGTGTCAACAAAGACAAGGGCGCCGTGGCCAAGAAAGCCTGCGAAGTGGCCTGCATCGGCTGTGGCAAATGCGAGAAGGTGTGCGCCTTTGATGCCATTACCATAGCTGGCAACCTCTCCTATATCGACTTCAACAAGTGCAAGCTCTGCACCAAGTGTGTGGATGTGTGTCCCACCCAGGCCATCATCAATGTCAATTTTCCGGTGAAGAAGGCCAAGCCCACAGAGGCAAAGCCTACGGCAGACACCCCTGTCGTGGCAGAGATAACAGAATCAACAAACCATGATAAAGTGGAGGTAAAGGCATGAAACTATTCACATTCTCTAAGGGTGGCGTACACCCTGAGGAAAACAAACTCACCCACGAGATAGCTACCGTTCAGGCCGAACTGCCCCGAGTGGCCGTGTTCCCGCTGGGACAGCACATCGGTGCGCCCACCAAACCGGTGGTGCAGCGTGGCGACCGCGTCAAGGTGGGTACGCTCATCGGCGAGGCCGGAGGCTTCGTCTCGGCCCCGATATTCTCTTCTGTCTCAGGCACGGTGACCAAAATAGACACCACCATCGATGCCACGGGCTATCGTCAGCCTGCCATCTTCGTCAATGTGGAGGGCGATGAGTGGGAAGAGAGCATCGACCGCACAGACACGTTGGAACGACTCGAGACTCATCCAGAGCTCACTTCTGGGGAGATCATCGACCGCATCAAGGCCGCCGGAGTTACCGGTATGGGTGGCGCCGGATTCCCCACCTTCATCAAACTCACCCCGCCGCCGGGCACAAAAGCCGAATGCGTGATTATCAACGCCGTGGAGTGTGAGCCCTATATCACGTCGGACTATCGGCTCATGATGGAACATGCCGACGAGATTATCGTGGGCGTGCAGCTCCTGATGAAGGCTGTGAATGTAGACAAAGGTTATATCGGCATCGAGGAAAACAAGCCCGAGGCCATCCGTCTCATGACCGAGCGGGCCGCCCAAGACCCTCGCATCACCATCGTTCCATTGGCCCAGAAATATCCGCAGGGCGGCGAGAAGCAGCTGGTAGATGCCGTTATCGGTCGCCAGGTGCCCGCTCCGCCAGCCATTCCGGTGCACGTCGGGGCCGTGGTACAGAATGTTGGCACCGCCTTCGCCGTCTATCAGGCCGTGATGAAGCACAAGCCGCTCTTCGAACGCTATACCACTGTGACCGGCAAGCGCATCCAGCGCCCGGCCAATTTCCTGGTGCGCATGGGCACGCCGTTCGGTCAGCTCATTGAGGCCTGCGGCGGATTGCCCGACGGCGACAACAAGGTGCTGGCCGGAGGACCCATGATGGGCAAAGCCGTCATGTCGCTCGATGTGCCCGTGTGCAAGGGCACCAACTCGGTAACTGTGCTCTCTGGCGACGACGCTCACCGCAAATCCATCCAGCCCTGCATCCGTTGCGGCAAATGCGTAACGGTTTGTCCCATGGGCCTGGAGCCTTATCTCATCGCCACTCTCTCGGCCATGCAGAACTATGAGAGGGCCGAACACGAGGCCATCATCAACTGCATCTCCTGCGGTTCGTGCCAGTTCACCTGTCCGGCCCATCGGCCGCTCTTGGATAATATCATCCAAGGTAAGGCCGCCGTGATGGGAATCATCAAAGCCAGAAACAAGAAATAAACTACGAATCTCACATTTAACAATGAACAAACTAATCGTTTCATTATCGCCGCACGCCCACGGCACAGACAGTGTAGAGCGCAACATGCGAGGCGTCATCGTCGCTTTGCTGCCCTCGCTGCTGGTGTCGTTCTACTATTTCGGACTCGGTTCCGTAGTGGTTTGCCTCACCAGTGTGGCTGCCTGCATGTTTTTCGAGTGGGCTATTACCAAATATATGTTGAAACGGGCTACCTCGCTCACCGACTGTTCGGCCATGATCACCGGACTTCTCTTAGGCATGAATCTGCCGAGCAACTTCCCTTTGTGGATGATTCTCATTGGCGCACTGATGGCTATCGGTGTGGGTAAGATGAGTTTCGGAGGCCTCGGAGGCAACATTTTCAATCCCGCCCTTATCGGACGATGCTTCCTTCTGGTGAGCTTTCCGGCGGCCATGACCGTTTGGCCCACCCAGGGACAGCTTGCATCCTATACCGATGCCACGACCGGAGCCACGCCGTTGAGCCTCATGAAAGACGCCATCAAGACTGGCAATCCGGCCTTGCTTGACAAGATGCCGAGTTCCTTGGATATGCTTTTGGGCAATATGTCCAACGGATTTGGTGCCGGTTCCATCGGAGAGGTGTGTGCCTTGGCGCTCATCCTCGGCCTGGTCTATATGCTTTGGAAGCGCATCATCACCTGGCATATCCCCTTGAGTATCATCGCTACAGTATATGTGTTCAGCGGATTGCTTCATATCGCCAATCCCATCTATGCCAATCCCATGCAGGTAATCCTGAGTGGAGGTCTCATGTTGGGCGCCATCTTCATGGCTACCGACTATGTTTCCTCACCCATGACTCACCGTGGCCAGCTCATCTATGGCGTGGCCATCGGATTCATCACGGTGGTCATCCGCAACTGGGGAAGCTATCCTGAGGGCATGTCATTTGCCATTCTCATCATGAATGCCTTCACGCCCATCATCAATTCGTATGTCAAACCTAAGCGCTTCGGTGAGGTGCCTGCAAAGAACTAAGGGGGAATCACATGGAAAAAATAAAATCTTCGCTGACCAATATGGTCATGGTCTTGGTGGGGGCTGCCCTCATCATTGCCGCCCTCCTGGCCTGGGTGAATCAGCTCACGACAGGCCCCATCGAGGCAAAGGCTGAGAAAACCCTGGCCGATGGCATCAAGACGGTGATGCGTAGCCGCGACTTGAAGGTGACAAGCAATGATACCATTAGACAAATGGTGGACAATAAGGAAGCCGTGTTCGTGGTTCATCTGGCCGCAAACCGGTCTGGCCGCTCCTTGGGAGCAGCCGTAGAGAGCACCTCTCTGGGCTTCGGCGGCGACCTGAAGGTGCTTGTGGGCTTTGCCCCCGACGGCTCCATCCTGGGCTATACCATCCTTCAGCATGCCGAGACACCCGGACTGGGTGCCAAGGCGCAGACCTGGTTTCAGCAGGGTGGCAAGGGAAACGTCATCGGTATGAATCCTTCTCAGGGCGAGTTGGCGGTGAGCAAGGACGGCGGCAAGGTAGATGCCATCACGGCTTCGACCATCACCAGTCGGGCCTTCCTGCGGGCCATCAATCAGGCTTACGTGGCCTACACGCAGCAATCGCAGCATCAACAGAACGTCGTGTCTAAGAAATAGAGGGAGGAAAGCATCATGAAATATTGGAAAATCATCACTAACGGACTCATCAAGGAGAATCCCACGTTTGTGCTTATCCTGGGAATGTGTCCCACATTGGCCACCACCACCAGTGCCCTCAACGGCATGTCGATGGGCCTGGCCACCATGGCGGTGCTCATTTGCACCAATACTGTCATCTCTTTGATTAAGAATATCACCCCCGACAAGGTGCGCATCCCGGTATTCATCGTTGTGATTGCCGCCTTCGTCACCATCCTGCAGATGCTCATGTCGGCCTATGCTCCCGACAGTATCAATAAGTCTCTGGGCATCTTCATCCCGCTGATTGTGGTCAATTGTATTGTGCTCGGACGGGCAGAGAGTTTTGCTTGCAAGAACACGCCTATGGCAAGCCTCTTCGACGGAGTAGGAATCGGACTGGGATTCACGGCCGCACTGACAGTGCTCGGAGCAGTCAGGGAACTGCTCGGAGCGGGTAGTGTATTCGGCATTACGTTGTTGCCCGAGACCACCAACATTCTGCTCTTCGTGCTTCCACCGGGAGCTTTCATCACATTGGGCTATCTGGTGGCCATTTTCAACCGCCTGAAGAATGAGGCTTAATTACCGAATCGTCGAATCATTTAAGAACAAAGAGACATGCAATATATCTTGATATTCATCAGTGCGATATTTGTCAACAACATCATTCTGAGCCAATTCCTCGGCATCTGCCCCTTTCTTGGTGTGTCAAAGAAGATTGATACCTCGCTGGGAATGGGCGCGGCGGTAGCCTTTGTCATGACGCTTTCAACAGTTGTGACATGGCTTGTACAGATCTATATCCTCAATCCGTTGGGGCTTCAGTATCTCCAGACCCTGTCGTTCATCCTCATCATCGCCGCCTTGGTGCAGATGGTGGAGATCATTCTCAAGAAGGTGAGCCCTGCTTTATACCAGGCTCTGGGCATCTATCTGCCCCTAATCACAACCAACTGCGCCGTGCTCGGCGTGGCTATCCTTGTCATTCAGAAAGACTTCGACCTCATTCAGAGTATGGTCTATGCCTTTTCCACAGCTGTAGGATTTGCTTTAGCCATGACCGTCTTTGCCGGAATTCGCGAGCAACTCGACCTTGTGCGACTGCCCAAAGGCATGCAGGGCATGGCTATTACCATGGTCACGGCTGGTCTTCTTTCGCTGGCATTCATGGGATTCTCAGGTCTTGATAGCGGATTACGTAGGTTGTTTGGATTGGAGTAAACCTATTTAGCTTTATTATTATAATAAGTTTGCCCACATAGATGATTTTTTTTATCTTTGTGGGCATATTTTGTACTTATCAACAAAACACTTTATCATTATGAAACAAACGATTCTTGTTACCGGCGGTACCGGTTTTATTGGCTCCCATACGACGGTGGAGCTTCAGGAGGCCGGCTACAATGTAGTTATCGTAGACAACTTATCCAACTCTAACGTCCAGGTTCTTGATGGCATTGAAAAGATTTCTGGCATCCGTCCAGCATTCGAACAGGTAGACCTTCGCGACAAGGAGGCCACCGAAGCCGTATTCCAGAAGTATCCCAATATTGAGGGAATCATCCACTTTGCCGCCAGCAAGGCAGTGGGAGAGAGTGTTCAACAGCCGTTGCTCTACTACCGTAACAACATCGTTTCGCTCATCAACCTTCTCGAACTGATGCCCAAATACAATGTGAAAGGTATCATCTTCTCGTCCAGCTGCACCGTCTATGGTCAGCCGAAGCCCGAGAATCTGCCTGTCACAGAGGACGCACCTCACCAGAAAGCCACCTCTCCCTATGGCAATACCAAGGAGATCAACGAGCAGATTATCTACGATTATATCCACAGCGGAGCCAATATCAAGAGCATTGTGCTGCGTTATTTCAACCCCATCGGTGCCCATCCCACAGCCCACATCGGCGAGTTGCCCAACGGAGTACCTGCCAACCTTATCCCGTTTGTTACTCAGACGGCTGCCGGTATTCGCAAGGAACTGACCATCTTCGGCAACGACTATGACACCGAGGACGGCACTTGCATCCGCGACTACATTTATGTGGTAGACCTGGCAAAGGCTCACGTGGCTGCCATGGCACGCGTGCTGGACGGCAACGGCGACGCCATCGAATACTTCAATATCGGTACTGGCAAGGGCAACACTACCTTGGAGATTGTGGAAACCTTCGAGAAAGCCACTGGTGTCAAGGTGAACTGGAAGTACGGTCCGCGCCGCGAGGGCGATATTGAAAAGATTTGGGGCGACTGCACCAAGGCCAACAAGGTGCTCGGTTGGAAAGCCGAAGCCTCGCTCGACGACGTTCTTCGCTCAGCCTGGAAGTGGCAGGAGAAGCTCCGCGAGCGCAATATGATGTAATCGCAAAGGCGATAAAACATCTTCGTGAAGACGAAATCGTAAAATCATCAGGGCGACATTCAAGCCCTATCACATCAAAATGCCTTCCCTGTCTGATGGTTCAGACGGGGAAGGCATTTGCTTTTGGAGTGTGAAAAGAGTGGGATAGGGGAGTAATCAGAGTGCCGAAGCCTACTCGTAGCGGATGCTCTTGGTGGGTGAGATGTGTGAGATGAGATAGCTCGGCCCTATCAGCACCAGTAGACAAACTATGAAAGTGAACACGTTGATGAGTACAAACAGCAGGATATTGAACTCTACCGGCACTGCCTTGATATAATAAATGGTGGGGTCGAGCTTCACCATGTGGAACTGACGCTGTAGCAACAGCAGAGCTATGCCAATGATGTTGCCGATGATGATGCCCCGTCCGATAACGAAAGTGGCAAACCAAAGGAAAATGTGACGTATGGTCGTGTTGGTAGACCCCAAGGCCTTCATCACGCCAATCATAGACGTACATTCCAAGATGATGATGAGAAGACCAGAAATCATGGTCACGCTCGCCACGACAATCATCAGTGCAATGATGATCCAGACGTTCAAATCCAGCAGGTCGAGCCAGTTGAAGATCTGTGGATTACTCTCTCGAATAGTCTGCGATGAGTAGGTTTCGCCATAGCGATCCTCTGTTTTGTTGATGCGTTGGATAAAATATTGTTCCACATCGTCTACCCGATTGAAGTCCTGCACCATCACTTCGGCGCCCGAAGTCTGGTCATCTTCCCACCCATTGAGCTTCGTAGCGGTATAGAGGTCGATGAAACAGATAGTCTCATCATACTGATTCAAGTTGGTCTGATATATTCCTTGAATGGTGAACTTCCTCAGGCGGATGCCCGATTTGTCGATGAAATAAGCGAAAATACGCTGTCCCAACTTGAGGTTGAGCTTGTCGGCCATGATCTTAGAAATCAAGACCTTGCTGCTCGAAGCCTTGTCTGAGAAGTCGGGCACGCTGCCTTCCAACAGATTCTGCTTGATAAAACTGTTATCAAACTCCGGTCCTACACCCTTGAACATCACCCCGAGGAAGTCGGAATCAGTCTTCAAGATGCCCTGTTTGTAGGCAAAACGCTCCACATGTTTCACACCGGGAATCTTCTTGATGACGCCCATCACCGAGTCGTCCATCTGTATTGGATAGTCGTTAGACGACATCTGGGTCATGAAATTGGTCACCTGGATGTGGGCTCCAAAGCCAATTACCTTGTTCTGTATGGAGTGTTTGAACCCCAATACCACCGAGATAGAAATCATCATCACTGCAAGACCAATGGCAATTCCGGCAATGGAAATGGCTATGGCGGGCCTCGACACCTTCTGACGGGTGTCCTCGCTGCCATAGATACGCCTTGCAATAAACAGTGGTAGGTTCATTTTATTTGTCTTTTCGGGAGTATTCTTCCAATGCCTTACGGAGAATAAACAGGGCGCGCTCCAGGTCTTCCTGCTTCAATACATAGGCGATGCGCACCTGGTTGACACCTGCTCCGGGCGTGGTATAGAATCCGGCGGCAGGCGCCATCATCACTGTCTCGCCCTCATAATTAAACTCTTCGAGACACCAGCGGCAGAAATCCTCGGCGTTGTCGATAGGCAACTGGGCCACAGTATAGAACGCTCCCATGGGGATAGGGGAGTAGACGCCCGGAATGCGGTTCAAGCCGTCGATGAGACATTTGCGTCGTTCCACATACTCGTCGTAGACATCGCGGTAGTATTCGGCCGGAGCATCGAGCGACGCCTCTGCCACAATCTGGCCAATCAATGGGGGAGACAGACGGGCCTGACAGAATTTCATCACCGCCTTGCGCACTTCGGCATTGTGGGTGATAAGCGCACCGATGCGGATGCCGCACTCGGAGAATCGCTTGGAAACCGAGTCGATGAGAATCACATTCTGTTCTATGCCCGTAAGGTGCATGGCACTGATGTATGGGCTGCCTGTATAGATGTACTCGCGATACACTTCGTCGGAGAAGAGATAGAGGTCGTACTTGGCCACCAAGTCGCGAATCTGATTCATCTCGCGACGGGTATAGAGATAGCCAGTAGGGTTGTTGGGGTTGCAAATCATGATGGCGCGCGTGCGATCATTAATCAGTTCCTCAAACTTCTCAACCTTGGGCAGCGAGAATCCCTCCTCAATGGTGGTGGCGATGGTACGTATCTTGGCACCAGCCGATATGGCAAAGGCCATATAGTTGGCGTAGGCCGGTTCCGGAACGATAATCTCGTCGCCGGGATTAAGGCAGCTCATGAATGCGAAAAGCACCGCCTCTGAACCACCCGAGGTGATGATGATCTCGTCGGGCGATACATTTATATTATATTTCGCGTAGTAATTTACTAATTTCTTGCGGTAGGATAAGTAGCCTTGTGAGGGGGAGTACTCCAAAACTTTACGGTCTATGCGCTTCAGAGCATCGAGGCCTACCTGCGGTGAGGGCAAATCGGGCTGGCCAATGTTCAAATGATATACCTTGATACCACGTTCCTTGGCCGCAGCGGCCAAAGGGGCGAGCTTTCTAATGGGCGACTCAGGCATCTCGAGTCCACGTACTGATATTTCAGGCATAGTCTTTCCTAATTATAATCCTTATGAAATTAGGCACAAAGGTAATTTTTTTTATTCGATTAAGCAAATTATTCTTTAAAATATGAACTATCCGATTTTATATATTTATCATAACAACGATTATATTAAAAAGTAGTTATCCAGCTACAAGCCCTATTTTATGATGAGACCTTTCCATGTTAAGGTTAAAAATAAGTGAAAAGAATCGGGATAATGAAAGGCAGTGCTGGATAAGTCGGAAAATAACAGTAACTTTGTCATTGAATGACAATAGAATCTTTGAGGATAACAAAACGATGAGCAAGAAGCCCCTTTGCCATCGAACTATAAATCGCTGATTTTAAATCATTTAGTATCATTCGAATATCGATTGATACACTTTCGCAGAATCGATGATATCTGTTCGGTTTGCGATCTCTACCTCATCGTCTTGCGATAAGTACCTAAACGCGACACGATTAGTACCTTGAGGCTATGCGATTAGTACCTTATCGCCAAGCCCTCAGATACAGATGATTGGAAGGCCTCTGCCTGGCCTCGAAAAGAATAAGAAAAGATGAAATACGAAAACTATATTTTTGACCTCGACGGCACGCTGCTCAACACCATAGACGACCTTGCTATCAGCTGCAACGAGGCACTGAAAGCTTACAACATGCCCACCTACACACTCGACGAAGTGCGCGGATTCGTGGGCAACGGAGTAAAGAAACTACTTGAACGTACAGTGCCTAATGGTACTGATAATCCGCTGTTTGAAGAAACTTTTGCTTATTTCCGCCAGCACTATCTGGCGCATGGCATGGATCATACCGGACCCTACGGCGGCATCATGGATATGCTCCGACAGATGAAACAGGATGGAAAGAAGGTGGCCGTGGTGAGCAACAAATTCTGCGCGGCTACCCAAGAACTGGTAGCCCACTATTTCGGCGACCTTGTGGATATGGCTATCGGCGAATCGAAAAACGTGAGAAAGAAGCCTGCTCCCGACATGGTGCTGGAGGTGATGCACCAACTTGGGGCCACCACAGACAACACGGTGTATGTGGGCGACAGCGATGTAGACATTGATACAGCACGCAACTGTACCCTACCCTGCATCAGCGTGCTATGGGGTTTCCGCTCCAAAGAGTTCCTGTTGGATCATGGCGCCGTGACCTTGGCGAGCACGCCGGCCGACATTCTCAGCATTTAGTGGTCAGCCTCACTGGCTAATTCCTCCTCAATGAGTTCGGCCAGAAGCCTCACATCCACCTCGCCGATGCCGTAACGACGGAATAGTTTCTGATCCTGAATCAAGATGAAATAGATGTCGGAGGCCTTGCGCTTGTCGGATTCGTATTTCAGAAATGACTCCTTGAACAACGCGAGCGACTCCGACACCTTGCCCGAGAACCAATGGCAATAGGCGGCATTGAGATAGTCGGACGGCTTGGCCGACGGGCTCGACAGGATGGGCTGATAGAGTGCCAGTGCCTGTTCGGTGCGCCCGAGGAACAATTGACCCCAAGCCAGCGCCCGTTTCACCTTGAGATCGTCGGGCTTCTCATACTCCAACCGGTAGAGCATCTTCACGCCTTCCTCCGCATTGTCGCTGTTAATCAGCGAGATAGCCAAGTTTTGGGTTATCTCTTCATTGTCAGGATCCTTGTCATAGAGTTCGCCATAAGCATCCGCCGCATCTTCAAACTCGTGCATCAGGAAGCTGGCATAGGCATATCCGGCCAGTGCTTGGCGGTCTTCAGGGTCCATGTCGCAGAGCTGACCATAGATGGCTTGGGCCTCCATCAACCTGTCCTGCCGCATAAAAAGGCGGGCCTCTATACGGAGGTCATTGGGATTGTCAAGTTCCTTGTAGGCATAATAAAGTTTGCTTAGCGGCCTGTACATCTTCTTTTTTATCAAGAATTTCATCACCCGGCGGGCCTCCTGCCCCATCTTCTTCTCGAACACCGCGTTGAGAAGGAAGAGGAAAGTATCCTCCTCAAACGGACTTTGGAACATCTGGCGCATGTCGCTCAGCGTGAAGAATCGGTAGAGATCCTGCAGATACATGCGGCGCACAAACTGCGGATCGCTCACGTCGATGTCCTGATCGCCATAGATGCCCACAGGCGCATCGCCCGAATTGAACATCTCGATAACGTTGGCCGGCAGCTTGTTGAAGATGGCCGAGGTGCCGAGCACGAAACTATATTTATCTGAATCGCAGAACGAACCGCTCTTGAGTATGGCCCGTATCATGCCCGACTGCAGGAAATCGGCTGGCAGATGCTGTAGCTGTGGGTGGTCAGCGGAGAACGGCATGAACCAGTTGCAGAGCGTATAGAAGAACGAGAAACGCTTCATCTGGGAGAAACCGCTGAAATAAATGTCCACTCCCTGGTCGCGCATATCCATCATCTTGCGCATGCTCTGCTCCAGTTCCTCCATCTTTTTCTCGTCGGCGTCGGGATGGAGAATATCCTCTAAGGGGTCTTCATCCTTGGGTTTGATGCCCGAACTGGTAATCTCGAAATTCTGATTCCGGAGCAGAGACGGCATGATGTCGCGCTGCAACCGGTCGTTGTCGGCCTTGGCGTTGAGGCAATACACCATCTGCATCTGCAGTTCCATCACCTCGCGCCTTACCCGTTCGTCGTCGAGCAGTTGACCAATGCGTTGCTTCACGGTAGGAAAAACCTTCACCATCTCATCGTTGAGGGCGATGGTCCAGCCCACAAGAGCCCGCTGACACACGTGGACATCCTGCGCCTGCACATAGATTTCCACGAGGGCGAGCACACGTTCGTAGTCTTTGTTGACCATTCCGCCCAGCATCATGCCAGCCACAAGGAGCTGTGCGTCGGCTGTCTCGATGGTGGGCGACGACACGAGAGCAGCCATGTCTGTGGCAAAATCGTGGCTCCACTGACGAGAGAAAATCATGGCCGCAAAGAGATGCTGCATGTATTGGTGGTGTTCGGCATAGGTGTTGCGCAAGGCCGACTGCTTCGCGTCGCCGGCTTCAAGGGAGAGCATGGCCACGTCGGTGACGAAATTCTCCAACTTGAGCTTCACCGACTCTGCGTCGAAAGCAATGGCATTACGATAGGATTGATAGGAGCTCCAACTTGAATCGTATAGCCGGCGCAACTCGGTATGGATGTCGTAGAGCAGTCGGAAGAGCCTACGATACAAGGCATCGTAGAGTTCCTGACGCTTCTCGTCGCGGTAACCGTTCTTGAAAAAATCGAGCATTAGTCTATAGTCAGCCTCTATCGCCTCCAATTTGCCGGGCAGTTCCTCGAACGGATATCGGTTCATCAAAGCGCGGATCGCCTTCAGCGCGCCGCTCAGGTCGCCCAAATCGTCCAGGTCTTTCTTGATGGCGAATAACTTTTCTTGGGCTGTGTGCCAGTCCGAATATGGCTGTTGCTCGTTCATAGCTGTGTTTTTAGGGATAAAAAGCGTGGCTGTCAGTTCCAGTATCTCTGGGCCAGGACCACGTCGGTAGGTCTCGGGGGGGCAGCATGGCGATAGGTCATGCGGGGCAAAGCCTTCACCGTCTTGCCATCTACACCCATATATTTCTCGATAATCTTGGCATAGTGCCCCACTCCATTCTTATTGATGGAGTCGCACATATTATTATATACCTTCAGGAATAGGGCGAGCTGCTTCTGCCGATTCTTGTCTTTCAGAGCCTTCTCGCGGAATGCGATGACGCCCAAACGGAACTTCTTGCCCTGCGAATCCATCAAGACGGGATTGTTGTTGAGCCTGGCGGCAGTGGCCTGAGGCTCTGGGATGACAATGGCATCCATCTCATTGTTGAGCAACATCTTCAGGCGAATCTTCACATCGTTTATCTGTATGCGATAGACATCGAACTTGGGGCGGGCGCTGTCCACCGCCAAGCCAGCCAGATAATCGGTTGCCGAGTAGCGCGTCATGGCTATCATCTTGTCAGACAACTGCTTGAGTTCCTTCACACGAGCCACTCTGTTGGAAACAATCTGCCAATTCAGGTCGGTCGCCGCCACATATCTGAGGGCCGTTCCACGCTTCTTCAGTCGCTCGGCACGGATGAGATCGGTCACAAATCCTTCTACATGACCACCCTCGATAAGCGTGTCACCGTCTATCTGAGAGTTGCGGGCACGTAGGTGAACGTCTACTCCGGCCTGCTGAAACAGGCTGTCCTCGGCGCCGATGAATAGCGGCAGACAGTCCATTGTGGGTGTCGTGGCAATCTTGAGCGCCGCAGAATCCTCCTGCGCAAGCCGCTTCTGGTCCTTGGCTGTCCGCTTCATCCTCTCTTCATAAGAGTTGCCGCAAGCCCCGAGGGCCACGGTCAGACCCAGCAATATGGCGTATAAAAACAGTTTCTTCATGTGGTGCAAAGTTAATAATTAATTTTTGCAATTACGGAAAAAAACACTACTTTTGCATGAGTATTATAAAGCATTAACAGGCATTAGATATGGCAAAAGACAAGACGATGTATGTTTGTAGCAATTGCGGATATGAGTCGGCCAAATGGTTGGGCAAATGTCCTTCGTGTGGCGAATGGTCATCGTTCAAGGAAATCAAGGTGGCCAACACGTCGGGGACCAATGCGGCCAAGAGCGCTGCCCTGTCGCTGCGCCATGGCGAGAGCCCCAAGGGACTGCATCCGGGCGGCCAGAGCAAACCGATGTTGCTCCATGAGATCTCGGCCAAGGACGAGCCGCGCGTCGATACTCACGACGATGAGCTCAACCGCGTGCTGGGTGGCGGACTCGTGCCAGGCAGCATCACGCTGCTGGGCGGTGAGCCGGGCATCGGCAAGTCGACGCTCACGCTCCAGACCATCCTCTCCATGCCCGAGAAACGCATACTCTATGTGAGTGGCGAGGAGAGCGCTCACCAGATCAAGATGCGTGCCGAGCGACTCAATCCGAGCAATCCCGAAGCCATCTTCGTACTGTGCGAGACATCGCTGGAAAATGTGTTCGGGCATATTCAGGAGGTGCAACCCGACCTCGTGGTCATCGACTCCATCCAGACCATGGCCACAGAGACGGTCGACTCCTCACCTGGAAGCATCACCCAGGTGCGCGAATGTGCCTCCGCCCTACTCCGCTTTGCCAAGACAAGTGGTGTGCCTGTGATTCTCATCGGACATATTAATAAGGAGGGAACACTCGCCGGACCGAAAATATTGGAGCATATTGTCGATACCGTTATCCAGTTTGAGGGCGACCAGCACTATATGTACCGCATTCTGCGAAGCATGAAGAACCGATTCGGAAGTACTTCTGAATTAGGCATTTATGAGATGCGCCAAGATGGACTTCGGCAGGTTTCCAATCCCTCGGAGCTCCTGCTCACCGAAGACCACGAGGGACTCTCGGGCATAGCCATCAGTTCTGCCATCGAGGGCGTGCGCCCATTCCTTGTGGAAACCCAGGCTCTTGTCTCGTCGGCAGCCTACGGAACGCCACAGCGCTCAGCCACAGGGTTCGACCAGCGCCGCCTGAACATGCTGCTGGCCGTGCTGGAGAAGCGCGTGGGATTCAAGCTCATGCAGAAAGACGTGTTCCTTAACATTGCCGGTGGACTGCGCGTAACCGACATGGCCATGGACCTGAGCGTGATAGCCGCGGTGCTGTCGAGCAACGTAGATACCCCCATTGAGCCCGGCTGGTGCATGTGTGGCGAGGTGGGTTTGAGCGGTGAGGTGCGCCCAGTGAGCCGAGTGGAACAGCGCATTGCCGAGGCCGAGAAACTCGGTTTCAGCCATATTATCCTCCCCTCTCACAACCTGAAAAGCATCAATGCCCACAAATATAAGATTGAACTCCATCCCGTGAAGAAGGTGGAAGGTGCCTTGCGGGCATTGTTCGGATAAAAACAAGAAGAAATGAAAGATTCCATTATTATTGTCAGTGGTGGCATGGATTCCATCACGATGCTCTATGAGTTTAAGGACAGGATAGCCTTGGGTGTGTCGTTCGACTACGGCAGCAATCACAACGCCCGCGAGATTCCCTTTGCAGCCATGCACTGCGAGCGGCTGAGCATCCCCCATATCACGATACCATTGGACTTCATGCCCAAATATTTCAAGTCGAGTCTGCTCGAAGGGGCAGCCGCCATTCCCGAGGGCAACTACGACGAGGCCAACATGCAATCTACTGTTGTGCCTTTCCGCAATGGCATCATGCTCAGCATCGCAGCCGGCATTGCCGAGAGTCACAACCTGAAATACATCATGATGGCCAACCATTCGGGCGACCATACCATCTACCCCGATTGCCGCCCGGAGTTTGTCCAGGCTATGTCTGAAGCCACCAAGGCCGGCACCTATCCCGGTATTGAGATTCTGGCGCCCTATACCGACATTACCAAAAGCGACATTGCCCGCCACGGCAAGGCCCTTGGGCTCGACTATGCCGAGACCTGGAGCTGCTACAAAGGAGGCGAGAAACACTGCGGCAAGTGTGGCACCTGTCGGGAACGAATGGAAGCCCTGAGCGACGCCGGCATCCCCGACACGACAGAATATGAGGACTGAGTTTTGCCATATAGATATGACAATCCTTAAGCAATCGAGTGAAAAAACCAAAAAACTGATGTCGGGGCCTCCAGTTGTCCGATAAAATTAGTAACTTTGCATAGCTATCAAAAGGTTGGTTTTTACCTCGAAAATAGTTCATGCAGATTGATTTTTAACAATAAAATAAACAGAAAATGACAATCGAAGAATTCAACTTTGCCGGTAAGAAGGCAATCGTTCGTGTAGATTTCAATGTGCCATTGGATGAGAATGGCAATGTAACTGACGACACTCGTATCCGTGGCGCCCTCCCCACCCTGAAGAAGATTCTGGCCGATGGTGGTGCTGTCATCATGATGAGCCACATGGGCAAGCCCAAGGGCAAGGTAAACGAGAAGTTGAGCCTGAGCCAGATTGTGGACAAGGTGTCTGAGCGTCTGGGTGTTGAAGTGAAGTTTGCCAAGGACTGCGGCAATGCCGAGGCTGAGGCTGCTGCCCTGAAGATGGGGGAGGCCCTGCTGCTGGAGAACCTTCGCTTCTATCCCGAGGAGGAAGGCAAGCCTGTTGGCGTAGAGAAGGGTACTCCCGAGTTTGACGCTGCCAAGAGCGCCATGAAGGAGTCGCAGAAGAACTTCGCCAAGAAGTTGGCCTCTTATGCAGACGTATATGTAAACGACGCCTTCGGAACTGCTCACCGCAAGCACGCCTCAACAGCCGTTATCGCCGACTATTTCGACGCTGACTCTAAGATGTTGGGCTACCTCATGGAGAAGGAAGTTACTGCTATCGACAACGTTTTGAAGAATGCCCAGCATCCTTTCACCGCTATCATCGGCGGTTCAAAGGTGAGCTCTAAGCTCGGCGTTATCCAGAACCTGCTCGACAAGGTAGACAACCTGATCATCGGTGGTGGTATGGGTTATACCTTCATCAAGGCTAAGGGTGGCAAGATTGGTAACTCTCTGCACGAGGACGACCTGATGCCCGAGGCTCTGAACGTGATTGCTGCTGCCAAGGAGAAGGGTGTGAACCTGTCTCTGTCTGTGGCTACCGTTTGCGGCAAGGAGTTCTCTAACGACACCGAGCGAAAGGTATTCCCCATCGACAATATTCCTGACGAGTGGGAAGGTATGGACGCCAGCGAGGAGAGCCTCGCCGAGTGGAAGAAGATTATTCTTGATTCCAAGACCATTCTTTGGAACGGCCCTGTAGGTGTGTTCGAGTTTGAGAACTTCGCTCATGGTACTGGCGAGATTGCCAAGTATGTGGCAGAGGCTACCCAGGAGAACGGCGCCTTCTCATTGGTAGGTGGTGGCGACTCTGTTGCTGCTGTCAACAAGTTCGGTCTGGCCGACAAGGTTTCTTATGTTTCTACTGGTGGTGGTGCCATGCTCGAGGCTATCGAGGGTAAGGTACTCCCCGGCGTAGCAGCCATTAAAGGCTAATCACTCTTTCAGAAACTATCAGGGATAGGCGCTACGGTGCCCTACCCTGTTCCCCATAACACAAGCGCCTCTTCCTATCGAGGAAGAGACGCTTGTATTTTTCTATGGAATGAACGATACAACATGGCTTATCCATGTAGGATAATAGAGCAAAAAAAATCAGGTAATCCGTTGATGGGACTACCTGATTCTTATAGGATGTAATTGCTATTTCTTAGTATTCACCCCAAGCCTTGATATCGATATCATCCGGTTTGAGCGTGCAGAAGGCGGTGATGAACGCACTGGCCAGTCGGCTGTTGGTAATCAACGGCACATTGAGGTCGATGGCTGCACGACGGATCTTGTAGCCGTTGGTAAGCTCATGAGTAGTGAGGTCCTTAGGAATATTCACCACCATATCTATCTTCTTCTCGTGGAGCAGTGTCAGAGCCTGCGGTTCCTTGCCCGTGTCAGACGGCCAGTAGACCATCGTGTTATCGATGCCGTTGTCCTTGAGATACTTCGACGTACCTCCGGTGGCATAGAGTTCGTAGCCATGGTCCATGAGCATCTTGGCCGCATCGAGCATTTCAGCTTTTTGCTTGGCACCGCCCGTAGACAGCAACACAGAGTGTTGCGGGATGCGCTGGCCCACGGAGAGCATGCTCTTCATAAGTGCCTGATTGGTGTCGTCGCCCAGACAGCCCACCTCGCCGGTAGAGCTCATGTCTACTCCAAGCACCGGGTCGGCCTTCTGCAGACGGTTGAACGAGAACTGGCTGGCCTTGATACCCACATAGTCGAGGTCGAAGAGATTCTTGTTGGGCTTCTCTACCGGTACGCCGAGCATCACCTTGGTAGCCAAATCAATAAGATTGAGCTTCAGAACCTTGGACACAAACGGGAAGGAACGGCTGGCACGGAGGTTGCACTCGATGACCAAAATGTCGTTCTCTCGGGCCATATACTGGATGTTGAACGGACCGGAGATGTGGAGCTCCTTGGCAATCTGACGACTCACACGCTTGATGCGACGCACGGTCTCAATGTAGAGTTTCTGCGGCGGAAACTGGATGGTGGCATCACCAGAGTGTACTCCGGCAAACTCGATATGCTCGGAGATGGCGTATGCCAGTATCTCGCCATCCTTAGCCACGGCATCCATCTCTATCTCCTTGGCATGCTCGATGAACTTCGACACCACCACGGGATGATCTTCGCTCACATTGGCCGCCAACCGGAGGAATCGCTCAAGCTCCTCCTTGTTGGAGCAGACATTCATGGCAGCACCCGAAAGCACATAGCTCGGACGCACAAGCACCGGGAATCCTACGCGGTCGACAAACTGGTCGATATCCTCCATGGAGGTCAATGCACTCCACTCAGGCTGGTTGATGCCGTTACGAGTCAGCATGCTGGAGAACTTCGCCCGGTCCTCTGCATTATCGATATCCTTGGCCGAAGTACCGAGGATGGGCACATTCTGTGCATCGAGGTGCATCGCCAGGTTGTTAGGAATCTGTCCACCCGTAGAAACTATGACACCATGAGGATTTTCTGCTTCGATGATATCCATCACACGCTCAAAGGTCAACTCGTCGAAGTAGAGGCGGTCGCACATGTCATAGTCGGTCGAAACGGTCTCTGGGTTATAGTTGATCATGATGCTGCGATAGCCTTGCTTGCGTATCGTGTTGAGTGCCTGCACGCCACACCAGTCAAACTCTACCGAGCTACCGATGCGATAGGCACCCGAACCCAGCACAATGATGGAGCGCTTGTCGTTGGAGAAAGCTACATCGCTGGCCACGCCCGAATAGGTTACATAGAGATAGTTGGTCTGTGCGGGATACTCGGCGGCAAGGGTGTCTATCTGCTTCACCACAGGGAGGATACCGTAACTCTTACGAAGATTGCGCACCACCAGCATGGCCTTGTGCATATTGGCCATCTCCTGCTCTAAGCCAATGGCCCGGGCAATCTGGAAATCGGTAAATCCATAAACCTTAGCCTGACGCAGAAGATTAGAATCCAAGGTGTTGACATTAATCTTCTTGAGTTCCTCGTCGATGTCAATAATATGCTTCAACTTGTAGAGGAACCACTTGTCTATCTTGGTCAAATCATGGATTTGATCGATGGTATATCCCTTGTGCATGGCCTTGGAGATGACAAACACGCGTTTGTCAGTAGGTTCCTGCAGGGCAGCATCGAGGTCGGCGATCTCCAACTCCTTGTTCTCCACAAAGCCGTGCATGCCTTGACCGATCATGCGAAGACCCTTCTGAATGGCCTCTTCGAAATTGCGGCCGATGGCCATCACCTCTCCTACACTCTTCATGCTGGAGCCAAGCTCCTTGTCTACGCCACGAAATTTGGAAAGGTCCCAGCGTGGAATCTTGCAGACCACATAGTCGAGGGCTGGCTCGAAGAAAGCACTCGTGGTCTTGGTGACAGAGTTTTTCAGTTCAAAAAGCCCATAGCCCATACCCAGTTTGGCAGCTACGAAAGCCAAAGGATAGCCTGTGGCCTTAGAAGCCAGAGCCGAGCTGCGGCTCAATCGGGCGTTCACCTCGATGACACGATAGTCTTCGCTGTTGGGGTCGAAGGCATATTGAACATTACACTCACCCACGATGCCGATGTGGCGAACAATCTTGATACTCAGCTCGCGCAGCTTGTGGTATTCTGAATTGGTGAGTGTCTGAGACGGAGCAATCACGATAGACTCGCCGGTATGGATGCCCAGTGGGTCGAAATTCTCCATATTACAAACCGTGATGCAGTTGTCGTAACGGTCGCGCACCACCTCATACTCTATCTCTTTCCAGCCTTTAAGGCTCTTCTCCACCAACACCTGGGGAGAGAACGAGAAGGCTTTCTCGCAAATTTTATCCAGTTCTTCGTCATTGTCTGCAAAGCCAGAGCCCAGTCCGCCCAGTGCATAAGCCGCACGAATAATCACCGGATAACCCAAACGATGGGCAGCCTGCTCAGCCTGCTCGGTGTTCTCGCAAGCCTCGCTCTTGATGGTCTTGACATTGATCTGATCAAGTTTGTGCACAAAGAGTTCACGATCCTCTGTATCCATGATGGCACGAACCGGCGTACCCAGCACTCGAACGTTGTATTTCTCCAGCACACCGCTCTCATAAAGTTCTACGCCACAGTTGAGCGCAGTCTGTCCACCGAAACTCAACAAGATGCCATCGGGCTTCTCCTTCTGAATGACACGCTCCACGAAGTAGGGCTGAACAGGAAGAAAATATATCTGATCGGCTACGCCTTCAGAGGTTTGCACCGTGGCAATGTTCGGGTTGATGAGCACCGTCTGAATGCCCTCTTCACGCAAAGCCTTCAAGGCTTGTGAACCAGAATAATCGAATTCGCCAGCTTCTCCAATCTTCAGCGCACCGGAGCCCAGCAACAAAACCTTCTTGATATTTGAATCTTTCATGACCTATCTCTTACTTAAGCGTTTCAATAAATTTGTCAAACATGAACATGGTATCTACCGGCCCCGAACAAGCCTCTGGGTGGAACTGGCTCGTGAACCAGGGATTTACCTTGTGGCGAATGCCCTCATTGGAGCCGTCGTTCATGTTGACGAAGAGTTCTTCCCAGTCAGTGCCGAGCGTTTTGGCATCTACAGCATAACCATGGTTCTGCGACGTGATGTAGCATTTCTCTGTTCCTACCATGCGCACAGGCTGATTGTGGCTACGATGGCCATATTTGAGCTTGTAGATGTTGGCTCCGGCAGCCTTGCCCAACAGCTGATTGCCCATGCAGATACCACAAATCGGCTTGCGATTCATACTCATCTGCTTTCGGATAATGTCCACAGCATCCTGACAGGTATCGGGGTCGCCAGGACCATTAGCCAGGAAGAGGCCGTCGTACTCCATCCCGGTGTAGTCGTAATTCCATGGCACCCGGATAACCTCTATGCCACGATTAATAAGACTTCGGATGATGTTGGCCTTCACGCCGCAGTCTACCAAGACCACTTTCTTACCTGCACCTTCATTATATTTGACAATTTCCTTGCACGACACCTGGTCTACGAAGTTAATTCCCTCATAATTTGCCTCCGGAATATTGTTGGGCTCATCGTCAAAAATGATCTTACCCATCATCACACCATGCTCGCGCAACACTTTGGTCAGTTGTCGGGTATCAATGCCTGTGATGCCGGGAATATGCTCACGTCTCAGCCAATCGCCCAGACTCTCTACCGCATTCCAATGACTATAAAGCTCGCAATAGTCTGAAACAATGATTGCCGACGCATAGATGCGGGCGCTCTCCATGAAGGTGGGGAGACCGTTTGCCTCAAAAGTAAACGGTGGCACACCATAGTTACCAACCAACGGGAAGGTGAGCGTCATGAGCTGACCGGCGTATGAGGGATCGGTGAGCGATTCCGGATAGCCCATCATGGCTGTATTGAACACTACTTCACCAGCTACAGGTGCGTCATATCCGAAGGACTGACCGTGAAATTCAGTCCCGTCAGATAATACCAGGGTTACATTCTTCATCTTATAGTTTGTTTTAAGATTGCTAATTTAAATCTTATCTTCGTACTGATAGACATTCTCCACATAGTTGACAAATGCCTGATTGCACATCTTGGTGCCACCCGGAGTGGGATAATGTCCGGTGAAATACCAGTCTCCCTTGTTCTGGGGAATAGCGCTATGGAGTCCTTCGATAGATTGGAACACGATTTCTATCGGTGTGCTCATGCCCTCAGGTCGTAGCATCTCTACAATCTTATTGTTGATTTCCTCAACCGTAAAGGGCTCGTAGACCTCACGCACGCAGTTCTTCATTTCAGCCTTTGGCTTCTTGAGCTCCGCCTTGCAAGCCTGATACACCTTCTGGACAATATCATGCTTCTGATGCTCCTTCAGCAATTCAATGGTTGCGCGGAATGCACAGAACTCTTCCAGTCGTGCCATATCGATGCCATAGTAGTCTGGAAAGCGAATCTGCGGCGCTGAACTTACAATGACAATCTTTTTGGGATGCAATCGATCGAGGATATGAAGGATACTCTCTTTCAGCGTTGTGCCTCGAACAATACTATCGTCTATAATTACAAGATTATCCTGATGAGGGCGGACACTGCCGTAGGTTATATCATAAACATGAGACACAAGGTCGTTGCGCGCATTGCCCTCAGTGATAAACGTACGCAACTTGATATCCTTCCATGCCACTTTTTCAGAACGAACATAGTCGTCCAATATCTCCTGCAACTCCTCATGGGTTGGAATATGTCCCAGAGATTCTATCTTCTGAATCTTCTGTTCATTCATATATCGCTTGAAACCATCCAACAATCCGTAGTACGCCACTTCGGCAGTATTAGGGATATAAGAGAAAACCGTGTTGCTGATGTCATATTCTATCGTGCGCAACACTTGTGGAGTAAGTTGCTCTCCGAGTTTCTTACGCTCCTGATAGATACTGAAATCGGAGCCTCTGGAAAAGTAGATACGTTCGAAAGAGCATGCATAGTTAGCTCGCGGTTCAATGATCTGCTTGACAACAGTCTCACCATTGCTTCGAACAATCATAGCTGAACCTGCAGGAAGTTCCTCAATATCTTCATATTCCAAGTCGAATGTGGTCTGCAACACAGGTCGTTCTGAAGCTAACACTACCACTTCATCGTTCTTATAATAGAAAGCCGGCCGAATACCATGGGGGTCGCGCATAGCAAACATCTCTCCACTTCCCGTTATTCCTGTAACGACATAGCCACCATCGAAACGACCCATGGTGGAACTGAGCACGTTCTCCATCAATACATGCTGATCGATATAGCTGGTAATCTCCTCCCCTTCAAGCCCCCTTTCCTGAGCTTGGATAAAGTTTCGCTCAACTTCCCGGTCCAAACGATGTCCCATAAACTCCAGCATGATATAACTATCACTATAGATTCTCGGGCATTGACCTTGTTGTGTTAGATGATTGAATACCTCATCCACATTGGTCATGTTGTAGTTTCCACATAGACAGAGATTCTTTGCCCTCCAATTGTTTCTTCTCAAGAAAGGATGAACATACTTAATTCCACTTTTCCCAGTTGTGGAATAGCGCAGATGACCCATATAGAGTTCACCGGCAAAGGGGAGTTCGGCATAGTCATTGGGCTCTGTAATGCCATTCTCCATAAATGCTTGCCGAATCTGCTTGTGCGCAGCACCAAAGATTTCAGTAATTGCGTTCGAGCCTTCAGCCCTCTCTCTGAACATGTACTCGTTTCCGGGCTCTGTATTTAACTTCACAGAAGCTAAACCTGCACCTTCTTGTCCACGATTATGCTCCTTCTCCATCATGAGATAAAGCTTGTTCAAGCCATACATCCAAGTGCCATATTTATGCTGGTAATAACTGAGCGGCTTGAGCAATCTCACCATTGCAACACCACAATCCTCATGAATATCTCTTTCCATTTGTTTCCCGAAGACATTAAAAAAAAGATTGAAATATCAAAGATTACACGTAGGCAATGATTAATATTTCAATCTCTTCATATTTCTATAATATTTAAACGGCTGGTCTCTATTATATGATTTATCTCAGAATATTGACAAGTAACGAAGCGATAGAGGTCACGATTCCAATAAACGAGAACCAGATTGTTGTGCTACTACCAATCGCCGAGTTCTTGGCTTTCACTTGGTTAGGCTCAACATATATAATATCGTTTTGCTGCAAATAATAATATGGTGAATTGAAGAGGTTACCATCGTTCAGATTGATACGCGTGGCATGCTTCTCGCCATTGGCGTCTTCACGAATCAATAACACGTTATTTCGTTTACCATATATGCTAAGGTCACCAGCAGAAGCCAGTGCTTCGATGATACTCATCTTTTCTGTGCTAACCGGGATGACGTTGGGGGAGCCAACTTCACCGATAACTGTCACGCGATAGCTGGACATTCTTACTGTCACGATCGGGTTCTCCTTTGCATTCAAGTAAGGCATTACCTTACTTTTTATTAAATCTTCACACTGGGTCTTAGTCATTCCAGCAACATGTAATTTACCAACAATCGGGAAATTAATATTACCATCATTATCAACCAGATAACCCTGAAGTGATGAACCAGAGGTAGTAAGCTGGCCATTCGTACCTACCGTGTTGCTCACAGCGAGGTTGAAAGGTGCAGATGCTTCCGGATTGGAAGTTAAAACGGTGATGGTCAACTGGTCTTTCGGCATGATATGCGCATCGTAAAGACCACGGGATGCAGCCAGACTGATAGAATCAATATTCTGGAAATAAGCTACCTGCTTGGAGCCAGAGCAACTGCCGATGAGCATAATCATGGCCAACAGGACAAAGGGAATTAATAATTTCTTCATGATTTAGTGACTGTTATTCTCTAATTTACCGCAAAAGTACTACTAATTTTCCAAAGTTACAAATAAAAATTGTTTTAATTTATAGCATCATTCTCATGAATAATAAAAATAAATAAAGGTGAAGGCCGTAGCCCCCACCCATTTATGTTTTTGAGATGCAGTAAAATCTATTAATAAAACTTGAAGTATCGTCTTGCATTGTTATAAGAGATATCTTCTACCATACGACTCAAAACTTCCATGTCATGGGGCAGAAGTCCATTCTCCACATCGTTTCCAAGGAGATTGCAAAGTAGACGACGGAAATACTCATGACGTGGATAACTCAGGAAAGAACGGCTATCGGTCAGCATACCAACAAAGCGAGAAAGGAGTCCAAGTACGGATAGCGCATTCAACTGTTTGGTCATACCGTCCAGTTGATCATTAAACCACCAACCTGACCCAAACTGAATCTTTCCGGGTTCCGACCCATCCTGGAAGTTTCCCAGCATTGTTGCGATAACTTCGTTGGCACAAGGATTCAAAGTATAAAGTATCGTGCGAGCCAGTTTCTTCTGCAAATTCAACTCATTCAGGAAGTGACTCATGGCACGGGCTGTATTGAACTCACCGATAGAATCAAATCCAGTATCAGCCCCAAGCTGGTTATACATCAACGTATTGTTGTCGCGAATCGCACCATAATGATATTGCTGCGTCCAGCCAGCCTCGTAGTCCATCAAAGCACAGTCCTTCAAGAAAGCATGCTTATACTGGCGAACCTCCACCGTAGACAACTGCAAACCACGCAATGCCTTAGAGAAGATGGTCTCTATCTGTGAGTCTGTATAATCGTCATCATAGAATTCCTCGATTCCATGGTCCGAAAGCTTGCAGCCATTCTCAGCAAAGAAGTCGTGGCGCTTCTGCAAAGCGTCTAACATATGCTTGTAACTGTCCACCGAAATCTCGCTGACTTCAGATAACTTCTTCATATAGTCCGCAAAATCAGGCTTTTCTATGTTCATCGCCTTGTCAGGACGCCATGCCGGAATCATCTTGATCTCAAAACCACTCTCACGAGTAGACTTGTGATAGCGCAGGTCATCCACAGGGTCATCGGTAGTGCATACACACTCCACATGATATTTACGCATAAAACCGCGGGCACTATATTCCGACAGCTGCAACTTCTCGTTGCACTCATCGAATATTTCTCTTGCTGTTGCCGGGGACAATTGCTTGGTGATGCCAAAGCCGGTCTTCAACTCCAAGTGCGACCAGTGGTACAAAGGATTACGGAATGTATATGGAACAGTCTCCGCCCATTTCTCGAATTTCTCCCAGTCGCTTGTCTCATCTCCTGTGCAATATTTCTCGTCTACGCCATTGGTGCGCATTGCCCGCCATTTGTAGTGATCGCCACCAAGCCACAGTTCAGTAATGCTACGGAACTTGTGGTCCTCTGCCACCATCTGAGGCACCAAGTGACAGTGGTAATCGATGATCGGCATCTTGGCCGCATGGTTGTGATACAACTCCTGCGCCGTAATAGTGTCGAGCAAGAAGTTTTCGTCCATGAACTGTTTCATAATCTGTTAATTGATTTGTTTTATAAAATTATTGAGATTGTTTCTGCAAAAATAGCACAAATAATTTGAAATGTCAAGGCTTTTAACTATATTTGCACAAAATATTTAGGGCAAATGAACAAAGTATTGCTTATCTATACTGGAGGCACAATTGGCATGGGAAAAAACTCTCTAACGGGAGCCTTAGAACCCCTCGACTTCAACCATTTGGTTGATTCTATGCCCGAATTTAAGCTTATCAAGACCGATATTGATATCTACCAATTCACCCCTCCGATAGATTCCAGCGACATGGCGCCCGACAAATGGGCTCAATTGGTGCGTATCATCATGAGAAACTACGCCAAATACGATGGCTTTGTCATTCTTCATGGCACAGACACCATGTCTTACACCGCCTCTGCCCTATCTTTCATGCTTGAGAATCTCACCAAGCCCGTTATCCTTACCGGCTCTCAACTTCCCATCGGACAGTTGCGCACCGACGGCAAGGAGAATCTCATCACCAGTATAGAGCTCGCGGCTCTCAAAGACGCTAACGGTAATGCGCGTGTCCCGGAGGTGAGCATCTATTTCAGCGGGAGACTTATCCGGGGTAACCGTTCCACGAAAATCAATGCCGACGGGTTTCATGCCTTTGAATCGTTCAACTATCCCCACCTCTGCGATACTGGTGTGACCTTCACGTTCCACGATCACCACATCTTGCGCCCCAACTTCGAAAAGAATATGATTGCACACCTGGCAATGGATCCCAACGTTGTAGTGTTTAGTCTGTTTCCAGGTGTTCAGGAGCATATTATTAACAATGTGTTGCTTTCCAAAGAAGTGCGCGGCATTGTGATGCGTACATTTGGCAGTGGAAATGCACCGCAGGCCCCCTGGCTACAGCACACTTTGCGCGAAGCGATCAAACGTGGAATTGTGGTGGTGAACATCAGTCAGTGTGTCGCCGGAAGTGTGGAGATGGCACGGTATGACACTGGATGCCAGCTCAAACAAACCGGAGTGGTCTCCGGTTATGACTCAACGGTAGAGGCTGCCGTCACCAAACTCATGTTCCTTCTGGCCCGCCACAAGGATCCCAACGTAATCCGAGGACTCATGAACCGATCTTTGGCAGGCGAGATCAGTGTCTGAATCGGGCGGACTTCCCTTTTCCTTCTCTCCATATATAATATGGGTGATCCAGACGGGATTCCGTTATCTCAGGGCTATAAATAGAACAAGGGTCGCAAACATCAAGTTTGCGACCCTTGTCATGATATCTCGTGATATTTATTTCTTGAAGAAGTCCTTAACGGCCTCGTTAGGAACCATCTGCTCATCGAAAGTGTAAGCACCGGTCTTGGGGCTCTTCACCATCTTGATAACCTTTGAATATGCGCGACCATCCATAGATCCTTCATGAAGGGTAGCGACCGCTTTTTTTGCCATAGTTTATCTTCGTTAATTGGTTTTGTGTAAGATTACTTAATCTCCTTGTGGAGAGTCATCTTCTTCATGATAGGATTATACTTCATGAGCTCAAGACGCTCAGGAGTATTCTTACGATTCTTTGTAGTGATATAACGGCTGGTACCGGCGAGACCAGAGTTCTTCATCTCTGTGCACTCCAATATAACCTGCACTCTATTACCCTTAGCTTTCTTTGCCATGATGATTATTCTCCTATAACTTTAATGTCCTTCCAGTCGCAATAACCATTGGCAACTGCCTGCTTCAAAGCAGCATCAAGACCTACCTTATTAATAAGACGGAGACCAGCAGCACTGATCTTGAGTGAAATCCAGCAACCTTCCTCTACATAGTAGAACTTCTTGCTGAAGAGGTTTACGTCAAAGCTTCTCTTCGTACGGTGCTTTGAGTGAGACACATTACAACCTATCTGTGCCTTCTTTCCTGTGATCTGACAAATCTTAGACATTGCTATTCTTTGTTTTTGATTTCGATTTTGATACTTATTCCAAACAGTGTGCAAAATTACAAATATTTTCTAAAACAGCAAAATATTTGCTGCAAGAAATACTGTTTTTAAGCTATTTTAATTGAAAAGGGAAGTCGTTGTCGTTCAGCACAGAATCTTTTGAGAAGACGAAAGGATGACAATGCACCCATGCGATGCCATCCCCATCGTATTGTCAAGTTCTCTCCCCTACTCTGTTTCGGCAAGATGCTTCTCTCGCAAATAGGCCAAAAAGAGCGAAAGGGCCTTATTGGTGGCAATGGCCAGATTGATGTCGCGCCCGAAATCCTCGGTCAACTTGAAGGCTCTCACCTCCTCTTTGCTGCCATAGCCTATCCAGATGGTTCCCACAGGAATCTCCGACGTACCGCCAGTAGGCCCAGCCACGCCCGTGGCCGATATGGCAAAGGTACAGTTCAGGGCCTCGCAGGCGCCCACCACCATGGCCTTAGCCACATTCTCACTCACAGCAGTCTCGGCCTCAAGCACCTCATGGGGAACGTGGAGAATATTCTCCTTCACCTCATTGGTATAGGAGATAATTCCACCTTTATAATAATTGGAGGCACCCGGCACAGCAATGATAGCCTCAGCAATGCGTCCACCCGTACAGCTCTCGGCTGTTCCCAGGGTCGCATTCAATGAATAGAGAGCCTCTTGGATATTCCGGCTCAACACCTTACTTTCGAATTCCATACTTATTCAAATGTTACTTTGGAGAAGGCCGGCACGTCGATGGCGCAGAAATCCTGGTCCAAATATTTGTAATAGCCCACGATGCCGATCATCGCAGCATTGTCTGTGGTATAGCCGAACTTCGGAATATAAATGGTCCAACCATATTTCTCGGCATGCTCGCGGAAGGCATTGCGCAGTCCGTTGTTGGCAGACACACCGCCGGCCACGGCCACATGCTTGATGCCCGTCTCCTTCACGGCCATGCGCAGCTTCTTCATCAGGATATCCACGATGGTATGTTCCAGACTGGCTGCAAGGTCTTCCTTGTGATGCTCCACAAAGTCGGGATCCTCGGCCACCCAGTCACGCAGGTTGTAGAGGAACGAAGTCTTCAGTCCGGAGAACGAGTAGTCCATACCGGGAATATGGGGTTCGGAAAACTTGTAGGCCTGCGGATTGCCCTGACGAGCCAGTTTGTCGATGATAGGCCCACCGGGGTAGCCCAGTCCCATCACCTTCGAGCATTTGTCGATGGCCTCGCCGGCTGCATCGTCGATGGTCTGTCCAAGCACCTCAATGTCGTTATAGGCATTCACCTTCACAATCTGGGAGTTACCACCCGATACCAACAGGCAGATATAGGGGAATGGCGGCATATGACTGTCGTCCTCGCTCTCCTTGATATAATGGGCCATCACATGACCCTGCAGGTGGTTCACGTCGATCAAAGGAATCTCAAGGCTACGGGCTAATCCCTTGGCAAAACTCACCCCAACAAGCAGCGAACCCATGAGTCCGGGGCCACGGGTGAAGGCTATCGCAGAAAGTTGCTCCTTGGTGATGCCTGCGCGCACCAGAGCCTGGTCTACCACGGGCACCACATTCTGCTGATGGGCACGGCTGGCCAGCTCAGGAACCACACCGCCGTAGGCACGATGCACATCCTGCGAAGCCGTCACGTTGCTCAGCAGTACACCGTTTTTCAGCACAGCTGCAGAGGTGTCGTCGCAACTACTCTCTATACCTAATATATATATATCCTTGTTCTCTTCCATGATTCTATTTTTTTAGTCGCTTTGCGGCGACGGTTCTTTGATGTTATTCCGACAAAACCTCTACACCGGTCTCTGTCATCAGGAAGGTATGTTCCCACTGGGCAGAGGGTTTCTCGTCGCCCGAGATCACCTCCCAACCGTATGGGTCTTCCTCGTCGATGAACACTTGCCACGTGCCCATGTTGATCATCGGCTCAATGGTAAATACCATTCCGGGAACGAGCAGCATGCCCGTACCCTTGTGACCATAGTGCACAATGTCGGGTTGCTCGTGCATGGCCATACCCACGCCGTGCCCGCAGAGGTCGCGCACCACGCCATAGTGATACTTCTCGGCATGTTTCTGGATGGCATGGCCGATGTCGCCCACAAAACAATAGGGTTTGGCAGCCTCTGCGCCAATCTCCAGACACTCCTTGGTGACGCGCACCAGCTGCTCCTTCTCGGGCGTGGTCTTGCCGCCAATGATAAACATGCGCGAGGCGTCGCCATAGTATCCGTTGTAGTCGAGCGTCATATCCACATTCACAATGTCACCCTCTTCCAGCACATCCTCCTCCTTGGGAATACCGTGGCACACCACTTCGTTGATGCTCGTGCATACGCTCTTGGGGAATCCCTCATAGTTGAGGCACGAGGGGTGACAGTTGTTTTCCTCGCAATACTTCATGCAGATATCGTCAATCTCCTGTGTAGTCATGCCCGGCCGGATGGCCTCGGCCACGGCATCAAGGCATCCGGTGTTCAGCTTGCCGGCTATCCTGATGCCTTCTATCTGCTCGGGAGTACGAATCATATCTCGGGTTGGCACCAACTTTCCCTTGTTCTCCCAGTACATCACCTTCTTATCGAGGTCGGTAAGGGGCTGGCCAGGAAGGCAATGCCATCTTTTCTTTTTGTTGAAAACCATATCGTTTTTTATTTAATCTACATGCAAAGTTAACACTTTTGCCATGAAAAGGGTTACTTATTCCTGAAAAATTGAATCGCCAGGAGCAAAATGCTACCCTCTATTTGAACGGAGCACCTGCATCACATCTGCCGTCCAGTCTACGCCGTTCTGCGGACAGAGTGTCCTGAATCCCAATTCACTGGCTGAGGCACAGTTCCTCGCGCTGTCGTCTACAAACAGTATCTCGTCGGGCTGCGTCTGCTCCTCGCGCAGGATATAGCGGAAGAACAGGTCGCTGGGTTTCATCTCTCCCATCTCGTAGCTGCGGTACATGCGGTCGAGATAGTGGCTCAGCGGATGACCGTCGCCCGAAAAATCCGGCGAGTTGGCCCACGCCTGGATAAATCCGTTGGTATTGGAGGCGAGGATGGTGCGGTATCCCAGTTCCCTGATTTGGAGCAGCGCATCGAGCGTATAGCGCGGCACCCTCGTCACATATCCTTTCCAGGCATACTGACATTGCTCCCAGGTGAGTTCCCTACCAGCATGTTCGCTGAGCCGTTGCCTGAACTCTTCCTCACCGATGCTGCCATCCTCCAGATCGCCGAAGAATCCCGACTGCACGTAAGGATCGAGCAATCGGTCAGCGTCTGAGACGCCTATCTCCTTGAATCGGCGCACAGGCTCATCATTGTCTATCGTCATAATGACGCCGCCGAGGTCGAAGGCCACTGTCTTGATCATATCTTTTCCTATTGGTTGTTATTCGCTAAACAGATCGAGTTTGTTCTTGCGTGCCTCCTCCAACGAAATAATCTTCTGCTGCTGTTGGGCAAAACCACTGCGCAAACTCTCATATTTCTCTTCTATCTCTTGCAGATACTTGGGGCGTTCGCTGTCGTTGAGCAGTTTGGAAGACGCGATGACGTTTTGCGCCGCGTCCTTCATCCACACCACCGGACCATCGTATTCGGGTGCAATCTTCAGTGCCACGTGCAACTGCGAGGTGGTGGCTCCACCAATCATGATAGGCACCGTCAGTCCGGCACTCTTCATTTCGCGCGCCGTGTTCACCATCTCTTGCAGTGAGGGAGTAATCAGTCCGCTCAGCCCCACCAGGTCGGCCTTCACCTCGATGGCCTTTTTCACAATGTGCTCAGGGGGCACCATCACGCCCATGTCTATCACTTCATAGTTGTTGCAGCCCATGACCACGCCCACAATGTTCTTTCCAATGTCGTGGACGTCGCCCTTCACCGTAGCCAGCACCACCTTTCCGGCACTCGACTGCCCGTCTACCTTCTCAGCCTCGATATAGGGTTGGAGAATGGCCACGGCCTGTTTCATGGTGCGTGCGGTCTTCACCACCTGCGGCAAAAACATCTTGCCGGCACCAAAAAGGTTGCCCACTTCGTTCATGCCCTTCATCAGGGGGCCCTCGATGATATCCACGGCATGGGGATAAACCTCCAGCGCCTCGTGCAAGTCTTCGTCCAGATGTTCGGAGATGCCCTTGCGAAGAGCGTAGACGAGTCGTTCGGTCAGGTCACCTTGGCGCCATTCCTCATTCTTGTTGTCTGTCTTTGCTATGCCGTCACCCCCCTGGGCAGCCGCCTTACGGGCCTCTTCCTCGGCCTTCACCTTCTCGGCAAGCTCTATCAAATCCTCGGAAGCGCCACGACGACGGTTCAATATCACGTCCTCGATAATCTTCAGGTGGTCTTCGGGAATATCGGCGTAGGTCACCTTGGTAGCGGGATTCACGATGCCGAAGTCCATACCCACCTGGATGGCATGGTAGAGGAACACGGCGTGCATGGCCTCACGGATATAGTCGTTGCCGCGGAAGGAGAAGCTCAGGTTGCTCACGCCACCACTCACATGCACTCCCGGCAGATTCTGCTTGATCCATTCTGTGGCACGGATGAACCCCACGGCATAGTCGTCGTGCTCTTCCATACCCGTGGCAATGGCCAGGATATTGGGGTCGAAGATGATATCCAGCGGATTGAATCCTACTTTCTGCGTGAGCAGGTCATACGAGCGCCGGGCTATTTCGATGCGGCGCTCAAACGAGGTAGCCTGTCCCTGTTCGTCGAAACACATCACCACCACTGCCGCGCCAAAGCGTTTCACCTCGCGGGCATGCTGCAGAAACAACTCCTCACCCTCTTTCAGCGAGATGGAATTGACGATACACTTGCCCTGCACACACTTCAGTCCGGCTTGAATCACATCCCAGTTGCTGGAGTCGATCATCACCGGCACCCGAGCAATATCGGGTTCCGAGGCGATGAGATTCAGAAAATTGGCCATCTCAGCGGGTGAGTCGAGCAGGCCATCGTCCATATTAATGTCGATGATGATGGCTCCATCTTCCACCTGTCGGCGGGCAATGGCAGCCGCCTCATCATATTTTTTCTCCTTGACCAGGCGCAGAAACTTGCGCGACCCGGCCACGTTGCAGCGCTCGCCCACGTTCACGAAATTGATTTCGGGGGTGATATCGAGCAACTCCAAGCCCGAGAGCCACGTGGTCGTGGACTTCGGGGCGGGCACATGGGGCTTCTTGCCCTGCGACAAGAGATAATATTGACGGATAAATTCCTCAGTGGTGCCGCAGCAGCCACCCACGATATTGACGAGTCCCTCGTCGATATATTCGGCAATCTGGGGCGACATGCTCTCGGCCGTCTCGTCGTATTGGCCCATGGAGTTGGGCAATCCGGCGTTGGGATAGGCCGAGATGTAATAGGGAGCCTTACGGGTGAGCTGTTTGAGGAAGGGTTTCATCTGTCGCGCACCAAACGAGCAGTTGAGTCCTACAGAGAATATATCGTAGGCGCTCACGCTGCCGAGGAAGGCCTCAAGGGTCTGTCCGCTCAGCGTTCGCCCGGCCAGATCGCTCACCGTCACGCTGAGCATGATGGGCAGCGAGAGCCCGGCCTTGGCCATGGCCTGTGTGCAAGCGTCGATGGCACACTTGGCATTGAGGGTGTCGAAGATGGTCTCGATGAGGAAAGCATCTACCCCACCCTCTATCAGAGCCTCGGCCTGCTCCATGTAGACGGCCAGCAGGTCGTCGTAGTGCAGCTCGCGGGCAGCTGGATTGCTCACGTCGGGACTCATCGAACAGGTCTTGTTGGTGGGACCGATAGAGCCGGCCACAAAGCGCGGCCAGGCCTCGGTGGAATATTCATCGGCTGCCTTTCGGGCCAGTCGGGCACCCTCCAAGGCCAGCAGTCGACTGCTGTCTTCGAGGTGATAGTCGGCCTGCGACACCCGTTGACTCGAAAAAGTGTTGGTCTCGATGATGTCGGCGCCTGCCTTCAGATACTTGCGGTGAATCTCAAGAATAATGTCTGGACGGGTCACATTGAGCAAATCGTTGTTGCCCAGCATCTGGCCCGGCACGTCCTTATTGAGTTCTCCCCGGAAGTCCTCCTCCACGAGGTCATAACTCTGAATCATCGTACCGTATGCTCCGTCGAGTATCAGTATCTTCTCTTTTACAATTTCTCTTAGCCTATCCTGATTCATCTTCTATTCTCCTCTTACATGTTGAATCCTTATACCTATCTGCCTGCCCTGCCGCTGGGTTGCCGGCTCATCAGAAATGCTTGATGGCCCGGTCCATCTCCCTGCGGTCTTCCTTCTCCTTGAGGGTCTGGCGCTTGTCAAATTCCTTCTTGCCTCGGGCCAGCGCAATGTCCATCTTGGCCCGCCCCTTGCTGTCGATGAAGACCAGTGTGGGCACGATAGTGAAACCGGGCGCACTGGAATCCTGCTGCAAGTTTCTGATTTCCTTCTTCGAAAGCAGCAGCTTGCGGTCGCGCTTGGCCTCATGGTTGGCATAGGAGCCGTAGAAATAGGGCGAGATATTCATGCCCTTGACCCACACCTCGCCATTGTTGATATAGCAGAAGGCATCGACCAGCGAGGCCTTACCCAAGCGAATCGACTTGATTTCGGTACCCGTGAGCACGATGCCGGCGGTGTAGGTGTCTATAAAAATATATTCGAACGACGCTTTCTTATTCCTGATTTGTACAGGACTTTTCTTGCGCAGTTCGATGGAATCCTTATTCATGTTCTATGGTTGCAAAGTTCTCTATATGTTCGTCTACATAGTGAGCCACCTGCGACGTAAACCCTTCCTCGCCTTCCACAAAGGCATCATCGAAGTCGTCGAACTCGCTATACTTCTCATAGAGCGCGTCGAACTCCTCCTGGGTGCAGTCTTGCTCAATGGCCTCATGGTAGAGGTTATACAGCTTGTGGCTCTTGTTCACTATACGATAGAGGTTTTGCAGGCCCCAGTTGCGCAGAGCCTTGTCAAAAGGATTGAGATAGACAAATCCACCCAACCCATTGTGAATGAGCTGGATAAAACCACCATCCATCACCTCGTCGCGCATGGATATGTAGCCCAGCAGCGTCACTTGGTCGGCATTGAGCAGCCCTATGGTTTCATCGTTGAGCTCTCCGCCGATGGCTTTCAGGATGGCTTCCTTGAAGACATCGATAAACTCGTCCATGCCTTTCTCTGCAGCCTGCTGCAGGTCGGCGTCTTTTACCTTGACCTCTATCATCTTAGTTTCCGAATGTTTTAATATGCAAAGATAACGATAATATTTGAGAACAAAGGGGTTATCCGTAATAATTATTGTGCCGATTCTCGTGGTTTTTCATCGTTTGCACCGCCCTTGGCAGTCGCAATACCACACGAGTGTGCAATCATCTCATCCATTGAAAAATCAGGAAGCCTGCTCATCAACTCCCTATTTCCTGCCATTCGTCTCACTCAGCGGCTTTCTAAGTCGAAAAAACTCACTTTTTAGAACCCTTGATAATCAGCGATTTATCAGCCAATAGGTTTCCATCGCTTTGCCTGAACTATCCAAGCGCCCCATTTTGAGGCCCAAAAACAGCACTGAGAAAGCCCTTTTCTACTCGCGAATCGGTAGAAATAGCTTCGCAATTACTACCTTCTCGCCTCTCAATCTCTACGAAATCAATGAGAAATAGCGCCACCGAGGCTCGTTGATGGCCTATTTTTGTAGAATCCAGAAAATAGGAAATAATAATCTTTCTGAACTTTCCTTACACTTTTTCTCTATCCATCCTCATTTTCCTAACCACTGTGCAATGCTCTCACAAGGAGGCAAGCCATCCACGATAAGCATAAAAAAAGCAGCCCGCCGCACGTCAATGTGCAACAGGCTGCATGGGTTTGCTGAATCGAGAATAGTTTAGCTCTTGTGCGAACTGCACTCGCGGCAGATGCCTTTGTAGTAGAGCTGAACGTCGTCCACCATGTGGCCACCCACATTCTTGGGCTGGGCCATGGCGGGAATTTCCTCGTCGAAGAGGTCGTAGACACGGCCACAATTGCGACAATAGAAATGTACGTGGGGGTGAATATCACCATCGTAGCATACGCGATGCTCGTCGATGGTAATCATCTGAGCTGCATTGTGCTCCGAAAAGAGACGCAATGTGTTATAAACCGTCGTGCGACTCAAGGTACGAATATCCTTGCAGATACCCTGATAAACCTCTTCCACGGTGGGGTGCGTATTATGGGTCATGAGATAATCCATAATAGCGAGGCGCTGCATGGAGGGGCGAACACCACAGCTAACTAAACGATCATATGCTTCCTGGTTCATTTTTCTGATTTAGTTTCTATTAAACAAATACATGATTTGGCCACAAAGGTACAAATATTCCGACATATCTGCAAATGAATATTGGACAAATTACATTGTAATAACGTAATTTATCCAAAATTTAAACTTTGTTATCTAAAAGCGGCAAAGAGTGAAAACTTGATAGTTTTTATTGAGTTTTCAAGCCCTACTGCACCGAAACCTCGGCTCCAGGATAGCAAACAATCTTGAGTTTTCTGAACTTTAAATCATGCTTTTTCACTGTCCAACGACCGTCCAGCACATAGATTGTCGACTTCTTTGCGCCTTGGAAGGCGGCCACGGCATCGCTGAGGGTCATGTATGCGCCCCTACCCGCTGTCGAAACAACAGCATCATAGTGCACCACATGCTTGCCTAAGGGCTTGATTGTCCGCCCGATAGCGTCGGCCAGCAGTCCGGCTACCACCCGCGCACCATAGATATTGTAGTGGGTATTGTCTCTGCGGCCCTGTGGAATGTTCGGATTCTCTCCGGGCTTGAACCACATGTGGAGGTTGCGCGAGGCCACCACGCCGAGGCTTTGCTCCAGGTCACGGGTGATCTTGTTGGCGTCGACGAACGGCACATGCAACTTGCTGGCCAACTGGCGGGGCACGTCTTTGTAGGCGCCGTGGGTGTCGACGAGGGTGTCTGAGTTCACTTGATCGTCGATGTAGCGCCCATTCCTGAGCGATTCATCATCGATGGTGGAGTCCACCTCATGGTAGAAGTTGCGGCGGGCCACACAACTGAACAGCACGGGAATGCCTCCATGCTGGCGAGTCTCGTTGACATAGCGCGTGAGATTGGTGTCGAAAGTGGTGCCGGGAGTGGTGTGTCGCGCAGGGTCAGGCTTTTCGTCGTTGTGGCCAAACTGGATGAAGACATAGTCGCCGGGCTTGATTTTGTCGAGCACTTGCTGCCATCGTCCCTCGTCTAAGAAGCTCTTCGACGAGCGTCCATTCACGGCATGATTGTCCACAAGCACGTCATCGTCAAAAAATCCCTGCAGCATCATGCCCCAACCGCGTTCCGGATTGGTTGCGGGATTCTTCTTTTCGGCAGCCGTGGAGTCGCCAATAATAAAGATAGTGGTATGTTTCCGGCCCGACGTGAGGGCAAGGACCAAAGATAATGTGAGTAGAAAAGTGATGAGTTTGTTTGTTTTCATTGTGTTTGTTGATAGTAAGAGAGGCTGTGTCAAAGGTTCGCCGCCTCTACCCTGCACGGGCGGGAGGTCGGAGAAAAACCGTTGGCACAGCCTCCAATAAGTAGTGTTGTCAGTGTCGGTCTACCGTTTGATGGCCGCCACAAGCTCGTCGGCGGTCATGAGTTGCTGCTCACCGGTCACCATATTCTTCAGAGTTACCTTGCCGGCGGCCATCTCATCGTCGCCTGCCATGGCCACGAAGGAGATATGCTTGGCGTCAGCATAGCTCATCTGCTTCTTCATCTTGGCCTTGTCGGGATACATCTCCGTGCGGATTCCAGCCTGTCGGGCCTTGCCCACGATGGGCAGGCAGTAGGCCGTTTCCTTCTCGCCGAAGTTGATAAACAGCAGTTGCGTGGCCGACACAGCCTCCTTGGGATAGAGGTCGAGGGTGTTGAGCACGTCATAGATGCGGTCGGCACCAAACGAGATGCCTACGCCCGAGAGACCCGGCATGCCGAAGATGCCGGTGAGATTGTCGTAGCGTCCGCCACCCGTGATGGAGCCAATCTGAGTGTCCAAGGCCTTCACCTCGAAGATAGCACCCGTGTAATAGTTGAGTCCGCGGGCCAGCGTGAGGTCGAGTTCAATCTCACTGTTGAGGCCAACAGCCTTCATCGTATTGAGGATGAAGCGCGTCTCCTCCACGCCCTTGAGCCCCACCTCTGAGGTCTGGAGCAGCTGGGCGATGATGTCGAGCTTCTCGTCGTTGCTGCCCTGCATGGCGATGATGGGCTGAAGTTTGGTGATAGCCTCCTCGGAGATGCCGTCGTTGCGCAGCTCCTCGTTCACATTCTCCAAGCCAATCTTATCGAGTTTGTCGATGGCCACGGTGATGTCGACAATCTTGTCGGCCTCCCCGATCACCTCAGCAATACCGGTAAGGATCTTGCGGTTGTTGATTTTGATGAGCACGCGGATACCCAACCGCTGGAAAACGGTATCGACAATCTGCATGAGCTCCACCTCATTGATCAGCGAGTCGGAGCCGACCACGTCGGCATCACACTGATAGAACTCGCGGTAGCGGCCCTTCTGCGGGCGGTCGGCGCGCCACACGGGCTGTATCTGATAGCGTTTGAACGGCAGCTGCAGCTCCTCGCGGTGCATCACTACGTAGCGGGCGAAGGGCACGGTGAGGTCGTAACGCAGTCCTTTCTCGCAGAATTTGGTCTGCAGTTTCAGCGGATTTCGCTCACGAAGTTCGTCGTCTGTGATTCCCTTGAAGTAGTCGCCAGAGTTCAAGACCTTGAAAAGCAGCTTGTCGCCCTCGTCTCCATACTTGCCCATGAGGGTCTGGAGAGTCTCCATCGACGGCGTTTCAATCTGCTGAAAACCATAGAGGGCATAGACCTCCTTGATGGTATTGAAAATATAATTACGCTTAGCCATCTCCTCAGGACCGAAGTCTCGGGTGCCCTTGGGGATGGATGGTTTATTGTTACCCATGATTATTTGTTGTTTCTAACGATGGTTTGGTTTCTGTCCGGACCGATGGAGATGATCTTGATCGGTGTCTGGAGCTCAGCTTCGAGGAACGAGATGTAGTCCTTGAAGGTCTGCGGGAACTCGTCTTCACTGGTGAATCGGGTCATGTCGGTGTTCCAACCTTTCAGCTCTTTGTACACCGGCTTCACGTCGTCAATCTCGTAAGGGAAGTCGGGCGTGATGGTGCCGTCCTTCAATTCATAGGCCACGCAGGCCTTGATGGTATCGAATCCGTCGAGCACGTCGCTCTTCATCATGATCAGTTCGGTCACGCCGTTCACCATGATACTATAGCGAAGCTGCACGAGGTCTATCCATCCGCAGCGACGCTCGCGCCCCGTCACGGCACCATATTCATGTCCGATGTCGCGGATTCGCTTGCCGGTCTCGTCGAAAAGCTCCGTGGGGAACGGACCTGCACCTACTCGTGTACAATAGGCCTTCATGATACCATAGACGTTTCCAATCTTATTCGGACCAATACCAAGGCCTGTGCAGGCTCCGGCGCAGATGGTGTTGCTGGATGTAACGAACGGATAACTGCCGAAATCCACATCGAGCATGGTGCCCTGAGCACCCTCGCAGAGGATGGATTTGCCGTCTTTCAACAGATTGTTAATCTCGTGTTCGCTGTCCACAATGTGGAAACCACGCAGATATTCCACACCTTCCATCCATGTCTTCTCGGTCTCTTCGAGTCCCTCGAAATCGGTCCAGCCCATGGATTCGAGCGTCTGCATGTGGCGTTGCTTATGCGCAGCATATTTCGCCTCAAAGTTATCGAGGATGTCGCCCACGCGCAAGCCGTTGCGACTCACCTTGTCTGTATAGGTCGGGCCAATGCCCTTGCCGGTGGTTCCCACCTTGTCCTTGCCCTTGGCAGCCTCCAAAGCACGGTCGAGAATGCGGTGGGTGGGCATAATCAGATGAGCCTTGCTCGAAATGTGGAGCCGAGATTGCAGTTCGTGACCGCTCTTCTCCAAGTCCTTAGCCTCGCTCATGAAGAGGTCGGGAGCCAGCACTACGCCATTGCCAATGATATTGACCTTGCCGCCCTGGAATATTCCTGAGGGGATGCTGCGGAGCACATACTTCTGGCCTTCAAACTCCAAGGTATGGCCGGCATTAGGTCCACCCTGAAAACGTGCCACCACATCATACTTCGGCGTGAGCACATCTACGACCTTCCCCTTGCCTTCATCTCCCCACTGAAGACCCAGCAAGACATCAACTTTTCCTGTATTCATACGCAAATTAAAGTTATTTGTTATCTGATTTATTCCTTTCCATCATGGTGCGCTGGCGCGTGAGCTTCGACTGGCAGCTGCTGCAGATGCCATAGATATATAAGGTGAAGCCCTCCTTGCGGAACCGATAGAGGCGCGAGGAGGCAATGGCTGCCTCCACTTCGGGCAGCGCCACCTCCGAAACCTTGCCGCACATGGTGCAGATCTGGTGACTATGGGAGTCGTTGCGCAACGCAGCCTCATACTTGGTCTTATCCACCAGCTTGTGGCGGACAACCAAATGGATCTTCAAAAAAAGACGAAGGGTGTTGTAAAGCGTAGCCCGACTGACGAGGAACTTCTCCTTTTCGAGCAGTTCGTTCAGCTCTTCCACCGTGAAATGGCCGTTGAACTGATAGATCGCCTCAAGGATAGCGTAGCGCTCGGGGGTTCTTCTCTTGGCAGTTACCTCAAGATAACTGTCAAGAATCTGCCGGGCATTATCGAGCATTTTGTTCTTTACCATCTTTTCAATAGACTCTGGGGCCGAAAATAAACGTACCTACTCTTACCATGGTTGAGCGGCATTTCAACGCAATCTGATAGTCCTGGCTCATGCCCCAGGACCGCTGACAGAAATAGTCGGCATCGGCAAAATAGTCGCGTTTCACCTCATCGAAGAAGTCGGCAGCCACATTCATCTCCTGGGCCACCTGATTTTCGTCGTCCGTATTGCTGGCCATCATCATGAGGCCACATATCCTGACATGATTTAATTCTCTCCATTCGCCGCCGCGCAACAACTCGCGACAGGCGTCGAGCGTATATCCATACTTGGTGGCCTCCTCGGCAATGTGGAGCTCGAGCAGCACGTCGATGGTGCGATTGCACCGGGCCGCCTGCTTGTCGATTTCCTTGAGGAGCTTCAAACTGTCCACAGCCTCAATCATAGAGATATAGGGAGCTATATACTTCACCTTGTTGGTCTGCAGGTGTCCGATAAAATGCCACACCACATCCTTGGGCAATGCAGGCACCTTGACACGCAGTTCCTGCTCATGGCTCTCGCCGAATATACGCTGTCCGGCAGCATAGGCCGCCTCTAAATACTCCACAGGGTGGAACTTGCTGATAGCAACCAAGCTCACTCCATGGGGAAGGTTGCCAAGCACTTCTTGCAAGTTTTTAGCAACATCTGTATTCATCACATACCGCCTTTCTTGTTTTCGTCGTCCTGCTCATACTCGGGCACGTCGTCGGCACCGGCCTTCTTATCGGCCACGAGCCTGTGCTCAAACACATCCATGAACATGGTCTCGGCCACAGAAGCTATCACATAGTCGATCATCGTGCCGCCCATCACCTCCTCGATGCTCTTCACTGCACTGGGAAGACTGCCGGCCTGCACCAGATAGTTGACCGCCGAGCGCTTCTCTTTCTCGGTTTTCTCGTCGATGGTGATAAACATCAGCTTGGCCTTGTACCATTTGTCGGCCTGGGCACTGTCGCTGAAGAATATCTCATGATAGGGTGCGGGCTTCATGCCCACAATCTTGAAGTCGCCACTGATGTAGGAAGACATCTCCTCGACCAGTGTGGCCTCGGCCTCGGTAAAGCTCAGGGCGTCTACCACATACTGCTCTATCACAGCCTTCTGAGAGCCGTCTTCCTGAGTCTTGTCATATTTGATTTTGGTCTCAAACCAATCTGATGTTCTTGATTTCATTGTTTCAAAGATGAAATATAATGTTTATTGATATAGTCTTATTGGGTCTGCACGCCGCGGAAAAGGTTGTCGAGCACCCGATAGGTGTAGGCCGCGCGGTCGTGAATGGTAAGGTCGTTGCGGAGCCTGTTGCGCAGATCAACCAGCTTCGACACCGCCCCCTGATAGTTGGTAGGCGTGATACGCTCGCTCGTCTTCTTGGCAACGGCCGGGTCGAAGCCGAAATATCTCACCAGCATATCGGCAAACTGGCTGCGCTGCATGTCGGTCACGTCCTGCAACTGCTGGTTGAGCTTGTTCTTCGGACGATGGATGTGGAACACCAACTCGTCGGGCTCGCCCCCGCGCTGACCGTTGTAGTACTTCTTCTCGTACTCGAAATAGCAGTCGCAGAAGCCGTTCTCGGCCAGCGACTTGAGCTCATCCTTGGCAGGTTCGAGCACCCGACGGGTGAAATCGCTGAACTTCTTGTAGTTGGATTCCAACCGGAGCATCTTGCGAAACTCCAGTGTCTTGATGCGTGTGCCGCCTTTGTCGAGCCAGCTCTCGATGAACATGTAGATGCGTTGGGTATAGCGGTTGCGACAGGCAAACACGATTTGCTTGCCCAGTCGGTGGTAGCCCAGGTCGAGCGACACCAGGCGCTTGGCCACAGTACGATCAATCTTGAGCACGGCATACTTCTCATAGAGTCCGGAATCCTTGGGAATATAGACGTCGCAGAGGTTGGTCACCTTGAGATAGCTGCGCCCGTCTACCGTCTTATAGGGTATCTCCACAGGGATGGCGGCCAGCATCTTCAGGCTCTGACGCAGCTGAGGATAGTGGTTGGGGTCTACGCCGAGGGTCTTGAACAGCGTCTTGATCTCCAGACGACCGTCATTGTCGAGCTCCACATCAGAGAAAATCTCCGGCTCCATCTTGTCCTTGTTCAGGATTTTATGCAGTTTGGTCTGCATAAACTCCACGATGGTGACCAGAATCCTAATCTGGATGAGCGAATAATCATGCCTCATCATGGTCACCGCAATGGGTTGCAGCAACCATGTTTCCTCCTCTACGGGAATCAGGTCGGAGGGGATGTTGCGCTTCACGTCGCGCTTCTTTCCCTTGCCAAAATCGGCGGAGCGCTTCGTAGCCTTCGCCTTCTGGGGTTCTTTGGTTATGCTTGTGGAGTTTTCGTCTGCCATTTAATGATGGTTTTTAAGCCTTTTTCTCAACCGAGATGTCTACAAAGTTAAGACTATTTTTCGATTCCACCAAGCAAATAACAAAATTAAAAGGTAGATGGAACAACTATCTTTCCCGCCACACAAAACTCTCCTTTCCCCAACCCTCGAACCGGCATTTCACCATGGGCTCATAGCCTGCCTTCAAGCATCCCTATCTACTCGTTTGGCAATAACTACCTAATCGTCGTGCGATTAGTACCTTTTCGCGTAGCGATTACTACCTAATCGTCTCACGATTAGCACCTTATTCCGAGGGCACCTATACCCATGCTGATTATCAATAAGTTATAATGAGGAACACAACCGCTCAGTAGGGACATGCCCCGTGCATGTCCGCACCCCCAGATGGCATAAGACCACCCATGGTATTTCTTATTTTTAATGATAACATAATGACATAGAAGTTTTCATAATGACATATTTTCCAGCCATTGCCTCCATGACAAAAGAAACGCTCCGCGTTTCATAATGCCATGCAGATTACCCTGTTGGTAGTTTGATTATATGTTATGATGACAAGGGATTCTATTGTTATGTCAAAGAGAATTGGTGTGTATTGCCATGCGGCGGTGCGGACATGCACGGGGCATGTCCCTACTAAGCATTGGTCATTTGGCAACGATGGCACAGACATGCTTTACAAAATGAATAAATGATGCTATGAGCTGAACAGCAGATGTTCATCTCATAGAAAGGTGAGTATGTAATCATACTTCTGAGACTAATACTGAATCAAGAATGTTTTATCATGATATGGAATAAATATCTTATATTCAATGATATAACACAACACGTCTATATGTTAGCATGAATATAATTTTCACAGAATACTCCAGGCTGAAAGCCTCAGAAAAGGAGGCCAAGCAGCTATATCTACCCCACTCGCTGGCTGATAAAAATAGATAGGAGACAAACGCCAAGGGCATCTGTCTCCTATCTATTTTGGGGTTAGAAACCGAATTAATTGTTGACCGAACCACCCACGATATCCAGCAATTCGTTGGTGATGGCGGCCTGACGGCTCTTGTTGTATTGCAGGTTGAGGCCACGAAGCAGCTCGTCGGCATTGTCGGTAGCGGTCTGCATGGCCACCATGCGGGCTGCATGCTCCGAAGCTGTGCTATCGAGCAGCGCGGTGTAGACCATGAGATTGAGCAACTTCGGAATCAGAACGGAGAGCACGCTCTCTAAGTCTGGCTCCACTATGAAGTCGTCGTTCAATCCCTTCACGTTCTCGGTACTGCTACGTCGACTGGCCTCGCCCTTCTTGCGAAGGTATTCCTGAGCCTTTGCTGTGGCAATGTTGGAGGTGAGGTCACGGTCGTTATCGAGTCCGATATTCTCCGTGGAGAGGTCGATGGGGAGGAAGACCTTACGGGTAAGAATCTGAGAACCTGCACTCTTGAAATGATGGTAGATGAGCTCCACCTTATCATATTCGTGGTTGGCAAACTTCTCAGCAACCTCAGTAGCTATCCCGCTGCACTCCCTTGCGTTGGGCTTCTCTGCCAGTTCAACGAAGTTTCCCGCAGTGGCGTAGCCCAGTTTACGGGCCTTCTCATACACCTTGCGGCCAATGGGATATATCGTTATGTCGGTGATTCCCTGGGCCTTATACCCTTCGACAGCCTGCTGCATCATGCGGATAACATTGCCATTAAAGCCTCCACAGAGCGAACTGTTGGAGGAATAGACAATCAGAGCCACCCGTTTCACATCATTTCGCTCCTCGTCAAACTTGCTCTGGGCATCGGGCACCGACACCAAGAAGGCCTTGAGAATATGCTCCAGCTGGTTTTCATAGGGGAGCATGTTCTGAATGGCGGTCTGGGCGTGATGCAGTTTAGACGAGGCAACCATCTTCATCGCACTCGTAATCTTGCGCGTGCTCTGAACAGATGCGATACGTGTCTTTATCTCTTTTAATGACGGCATAAGCTATCCTCTCACTATTTCTTAAATTGTCCGGCAATGTTAGCCATCACTTCCTCGATGGTCTTGGTCAGATCGTCGTCGATCTTTCCACTGGCCAGCGTGTCGATGATGTCCTGATGCTGCGAGCGCATCTGCTCCAGGAACTGCTCCTGGCACAGGCGCACCTTGTCTACGGGCACGTCGTGCATCAGTCCATGCACGCCGCAGTAGAGGATGGCAATCTGCTCTCCCACAGGCATTGGGCTATATTGCGGCTGAATGAGCAACTGGTTGTTCTTACGACCACGGTCGATCGTCATGGCAGTCACAGGGTCCATGTCGCTGGAGAACTTAGAGAAAGCCTCCAACTCACGGTACTGGGCCATATCGATTTTCAGCGTTCCGGCTACCTTCTTCATACTCTTGACCTGGGCCGATCCACCCACACGAGATACCGAAATGCCCACGTTGATGGCAGGACGGAAGCCTTGGTTGAAGAGGTCGGTCTCCAGATAGATCTGACCGTCGGTAATAGAGATTACGTTGGTCGGAATGTAAGCCGACACGTCGCCGGCCTGAGTCTCGATGATAGGCAGTGCGGTGAGCGAACCTCCACCATGTACCTCGCCCTTCATACACTCGGGCAGGTCGTTCATCTGACTGGCCACCTCCTGCTGATCGTTGATGCGGGCAGCACGCTCAAGCAGTCGGGAGTGGAGATAGAACACGTCGCCGGGGTATGCCTCGCGTCCGGAAGGACGGCGAAGAATCAGCGACACCTCACGATAGGCTACGGCCTGCTTAGACAAATCGTCGTAAACCACCAGCGCATGGTATCCGCGGTCGCGGAAATACTCACCGATAGCAGCTCCGGCAAACGGGGCGTAGTACTGCATGGCGGCAGGGTCGGCAGCCGTAGCACTTACGATGATGGAGTAAGGCAGGGCACCATGCTCCTTCAAGGTCTGCACCAAGGCAGCCACCGTACTGGCCTTCTGGCCGATGGCCACATAGATACAATATACCGGTTTGCCTGCCTCGTAGTTGCCTTTCTGGTTGATAATCGTGTCGACGGCTACAGCGGTCTTACCCGTCTGGCGGTCACCGATGATGAGCTCACGCTGTCCGCGACCGATAGGAATCAT
>DCJH01000043.1:0-1678 GCA_002317385.1 Prevotella sp. UBA1705
CGCCTTCGATCAGGTGTTCGCGCATGTCGGCCGGTAGTTGGGTATCGCGGTGCGCACCGAGCCCCGACAGGTAGCTGAGCAGGGTGTGGGACAGCACCAGGAAGCGGAAGCCCACGTCGGCTTCCTTACGGAAATGCCCCGGTTCCATCAGCATATTGGCCAGGGTGGTGGACAGCGCGGCGTCGGCGTTGTGCGCGTTGCGCCGGGCCAGGCGGTAGGCCAGGTCGTCGCTCTTGCCGGCGGCATATTGCTGCATGATCTGGCGCAGGTAGATGCTGTTGCAGGTCAGGGTGTTGGCCAGCACCTTGTTCAGGCGCCGGCCCTGCCAGTCTGGCAGGAACAGGAACACCGCCAGCCCGGCGATCAGGCTGCCGAGCAGGGTATCGAACAGGCGCGGCAGGAACAGCCCGTAGCCATCGCCCACCTGATTGAAGCAGAACAGCACCATCAGGGTAATGGCGGCGGTGGCCAGGGTGTAGCGGGTGGTGCGGTTGATAAAGAACACCAGCCCGGCGGCGATGGCGAACATCGATTGCACCAGGGGGCTTGGGAACAGATCGAACAGCGCCCAGGCCACCGTCAGGCCGATGGCCGTGCCGATGATCCGCTGGCCGAGCTTGCGCCGCGTCGCGCCGTAGTTGGGCTGGCAGACAAACAGGGTGGTAAGGATGATCCAGTAGCCTTGGGACGGGTGGATCAAATGCACCATGCCGTAGCCCACGCTCAGCGCCAGGGGCAGGCGCAGGGCGTGGCGGAACAGCAGCGAAGTCGGGGTCAGTTGGGTGCGCAGGCGCGTCCACATTTCCTTGAGGTTGCGCGGCGAACGGTCCAGCAGGCTGCTGTCGCTGGCATCGGCCAGGCTGTCGGGGTTGCTGGCGTCACTGAGCAGGCGGTCGAGGGTCGACAGGTTGGCCGCCAGCGCCCGCAGCGAGCGTAACAGGCCACGCCAGGCCGGGTTGCTCTGGATACGCAGGTGTTCCAGGGATGCATTCAGGTCGCCCAGGGCCTCGGCGAAGCTGGCGTCGTAGACAAACGGCTGGCGCAACTGGATCGACTCGGCGAGGGCCTGGCAGGCCTTGCCTTGCTGGCGCAGCAGGCGCTGGCAGCGGAACAGCACGTCGCTGTGGAAGAACGCCTCGGCCAGCGCGTTGTAGGGGTAGTGGGAGGAACTGGCGCGTTCGTGGATGTCCTGGGCCAGGAAGTACAGCTTGAGGTAGCGGCTGACCTTGGAGCCCGGCCGGCCATTGCCGACACGGTGCAGGATGATTTCCTTGGCCGCATTGAGCGCCGCCACCACCCGGCCATTTTGTTGGGCCAGTTCCAGGCGCCGCGCTTCTACGTCCAGTTGGCGAATAGGCTCGAACAACGACGACTTGAGCTTGAGGTAACGCCCCAATTCGCGAAACAGCCGGGCCAGGCTCTGCTGCACCGGCTGGTTGGAAAACATCGCCTGCCACAGCACCGACAGCGCGCCATACCAGGCGGCGCCGGCCACCAGCAGCAAGGGCTCGTGCCAGAAATCGGTGACGGCGCCACCGCGCTGATCCACGCCGATCATGGTGTAGACCGACAGAATCAAGGTGGCCGAGGCGATCGCCCCATAGCGCTCGCCGAGGGCGCCGAGCATGGTCAGGCAGAAGCTCGCCAGGGCGATGGCGATGGCGAAAATCCACGGGTA
>DCJH01000043.1:1745-2256 GCA_002317385.1 Prevotella sp. UBA1705
ATCCCCAGGAACAGCGGGATCAGCAGCGACATTTCATCCTGATACCAGCACAGCGCCATGCTGCCGGTGAGGGCGATAAACACCCTTACGCTGTAACTGAACTTATCCAGTGCCCAAAGGCGCCGCATGGACTGCTTGAACGAGGTCGAGGACATGAAGTCTGGGGTCTTCCGGGACGATGCCGCTAAATTGAGCCAGTAATGACGCCACGGCAAGCGCGGCAATCACATTCATAAGCAAAAAATGTTTTTGGCACACCCCAATCAAAATGTGGGAGCGGGCTTGCTCGCGAATGCGGTGTGCCAGCCACCGGATCAGTTGACTGGTACTGCGCATTCGCGAGCAAGCCCGCTCCCACAGGTGATCGCATTACCGTTCTAGAGGGCGGGGTTCAGACGTACTGCGCCGCCGCATAGCCCGACGCCCAGGCCCATTGGAAGTTGAACCCACCCAGGTGCCCGGTCACGTCCAGCACTTCGCCGATAAAGTACAGGCCGGGGCTTTTCAGCGA
>DCJH01000043.1:2276-2581 GCA_002317385.1 Prevotella sp. UBA1705
CCGGCCGGGACCAACTGCCAGTCGCCCAGCTTGGTGGCGATGTCTGCCAGTTCGGCGTGGGTGTACTGCTTCATCGGCTTGGACACGAACCACGTCTCGGCCAGCAGGTTGGCCATCTTCTTGGTGAAGATCTCGCCCAGCAGGGTCTTGAGCTCGCTGTTGGGGCGCTCGGCCTGTTGCTGTTGCAGCCAGGCGTGGGCGTCGTGGTCGGGCAACAGGTTGATTTGCACGGTGTCGCCAGGTTCCCAGTAAGAGGAAATCTGCAAAATCGCCGGCCCGCTCAGGCCGCGATGGGTAAACAGAAT
>DCJH01000043.1:2640-7593 GCA_002317385.1 Prevotella sp. UBA1705
TCCTTGAGCTGATCGGTGATGGTAAACGGCACCAGGCCGGCGCGGGTCGGCAACAGCTCATGGCCGAATTGCCTGGCCACCTGGTAGCCAAAGCCGGTGGCGCCCAGGGTCGGAATCGACAGGCCGCCGGTGGCAATCACCAACGACTCGCAGCGCAACTCGCCGAGGGTGGTCTGCAACTGATAGCCGCTGTCGAGTTTGCTGATCTGCTGGATCGAGGTGTCCAGGTGCAGGCTCACGCCGGTCTGGATGCACTCGTCGAGCAGCATGCCGAGGATGTCGCTGGATTTGTTATCGCAGAACAGCTGGCCGAGTTTTTTCTCGTGGTACGGCACGCCGTGCTTGGCCACCAAGCCGATGAAATCCCACTGGGTGTAGCGGGCCAGGGCAGATTTGCAGAAGTGTGCGTTGTGCGAGAGGAAGTTGGCAGGCTCGGTGTACATATTGGTGAAGTTACAGCGACCACCGCCGGACATCAGGATCTTCTTGCCGGCCTTGTTTGCATGGTCGATCAACATCACCTTGCGCCCACGCCCGGCGGCGGTCAGCGCGCACATCAAGCCTGCGGCGCCGGCGCCAATGATCACAACTTCGGTCGAGCGCAAAACGGTGTCCTCACAAAATATTGATCTGAAATGCAATCAAAAATGTGGGAGCGGGCTTGCTCGCGAATGCGCACTGTCAGCCAACCGATCTGGCGACTGGTACACCGCATTCGCGAGCAAGCCCGCTCCCACATTGGATCTCCATTGAATCGAAGAGCTTTACAGGATCCGCACGCGCAACGAACGGCCCTTGATCTTGCCATCGTTCAAGCGCTGCAACGCCTGCTTGGCGACGCTGCGCTCCACTGCCACGTAGGCCTGGAAGTCGAAGATCGCAATCTTGCCGACCTGGGCGCCCGGGATCCCGGCTTCACCGGTCAGTGCGCCGAGGATGTCGCCTGGGCGAACCTTGTCTTTACGACCGGCAGCAATGCACAACGTGCTCATCACCGGCAGCAGCGGCGCGCCGCCCTGGGATTTGAGGTTGCTCAGTTGGTCCCAGTTCAGCGGGGCTTTTTGCAGCAGTTCGATGGCCTGGGCACGGTGCGCTTCGGACGGTGCTACCAGGCTGATGGCGATCCCGGTCTCACCGGCACGACCGGTACGGCCCACGCGGTGGATGTGGATTTCCGAATCGCGGGCCAGTTCGACGTTGATCACCATGTCCAGCGAGTCAATGTCCAAGCCACGGGCCGCCACGTCGGTGGCCACCAGTACCGAAGTACTGCGGTTGGCAAACATTGCCAGCACCTGGTCACGGTCGCGCTGTTCCAGGTCGCCATGCAGGCCGACTGCAGAAATGCCCTTGGCGGTCAGGTGATCCACGGTTTCCTGCACTTGCTGCTTGGTAAAGCAGAAGGCTACGCAGGAGGCCGGACGGAAGTGCGACAGCACCTTGGTCACCGCGTCCATGCGTTCTTCCGGGGAGATTTCGTAGAAACGCTGCTCGATCTGCTCGTCGGAGTGGAACGCTTCGGCCTTGACCTGCTGCGGCGCGCGCATGAATTTGGAGGCCAGTTGCTTGATGCTCACCGGGTAGGTGGCCGAGAACAACAGGGTCTGGCGACGGGCCGGGGTCTTGCTGATGATGTCTTCGATGGCGTCGTAGAAACCCATGTCGAGCATGCGGTCGGCTTCATCGAGCACGAAGAAGCTCACACGGCTCAGGTCGATGTTGCCCATGCTGATGTGGGAGATGAGGCGGCCTGGGGTGGCGATGATGACGTCGGCCCCCATGCGCATACTCTTCATTTCCTGGTCGTAGCGGTTGCCGTCGTTGCCGCCGTAGACAGCCACGCTCGACACGCCTTCGAGATAGTAGGAGAAGCCTTGCATGGCCTGGTCGATCTGCTGGGCGAGCTCACGTGTGGGCGACATGATGACGCAGTTCACGGCATCTTTGGGATATCCGCCGTCGTCGAGCATCGAGAGGATGGGCAGCAGATAGGCTGCCGTCTTGCCGGTTCCGGTCTGGGCAACACCCATGAGGTCGTGACCCTGCAGGATTTGCGGGATGCAGTTTTCCTGAACGGGCGTGCACTCCTCAAAATTCATATCATAGAGTGAGTCGAGGATGTTGTCGTTTAAGTCTAATTCTTCAAATTTCATGTTTCTTTTCTTTTGGATAATGGGGCAGACGAGGCCTGCTGGCTCTGGAGCCGGAGTGAGCGTCGGGGCGGTCTGCCGGGGCATTAATGATTCTGTTGTTACAATCTTTTGGCCATGCGAGTAGGGGTGGGTAGGGGCGTGTGTGCTTAATTCGGCGCGTTGCGGTAGCATACGAAGGCGATGATGGCAAACAGGATGTTGGGCATCCATGCGGCCAGCATCGGCGGGAAGCCGGCATTGATGGCAAATGTGGCCGACACCGTCTGCAACATGATATAGGTGAAACTCAGCGCGAGGCCGATGCCGAGGTAGAGTCCCATGCCTCCCTTGCGCTTGCGCGATGACAATGACGCGCCGATGATGGTGAGGATGAAGGCGGCAAACGACGAGGCGATGCGCTTGTGATACTCCACCTGATACTGCACCACATTGCCCGAGCCACGGTCTATCTGCTTGGAGATGTAGTCCTTCAGCTCCGGCGAGGTGAAGGTCTCCTGCTGACCCTTGGAATAGACGAGGTCGGTGGGCTCCATCATAATGATGGAATCTTTCTCCGCTCCGCTGGTGATGTGCTCACGCAGACCCATCAGCTGGCGCACCTTCCAGTTGCGTAGGCGCCAGTGATACTTGGAGTCGGAGATGGTGTCATACTGCACCTCCATGGCCGTGAGGTGCGACACGAGCTTCTTGTCCTTGAACTTGTCAAGGCAGAAACCATAGCCCTTCTTCATGTTGTTGTCGTAGTGCTGGATGTAGGCGATAACGCCGTGCCCCACCTGCAGCTGTACATTCTCGGCCGATGTGTTCTTCTTCTTGTTCTTATACATAATCTCGAAGTTCTGCCGGATGACCGTTCCATGGGGAATGACGTAGGCCGAGAGGACATACGACAGGCTTGCGATGAGCACGCACGATATCATGTAGGGTCTCAGCAGGCGGCGGAACGAGATGCCCGTGGCCAGCATGGCGATGATTTCGGAGTTTCCCGCCAGCTTCGAAGTGAAGAAAATGACGGCGATAAACACGAACAACGCGCTGAAGAGATTGGCAAAATAAGGTACGAAGTTGGCGTAATAGTCGAATACGATGGCACTCAACGGCGCATGATACTGGGTGAATCGCGCCAGGTTCTCGTTGACATCGAAGACGATGGAGATAGAAATAATAAGGAGAATGGAGAATATATAGGTCCCAATAAACTTCCGGATGATATACCAGTCGATGCGCTTGATATATCGGAAAGGATTGAGATATTTGAGAAAGAAGAGTTTGCGCGCAATCCACTTCAGCACTTTCTGCAGCCGCTGGGTATGTTGGTTGATCCATTGGAAGATGCGGCGCAGCCAGGCGAAATGCCGGTCCAACCAGCGTCTCATCCTGTATATCCTGACGTGTTTGCGGAGTTTGCTATAGCTTTTCATTGCTGATGTTGCTTGGTGAGGGGGTGCGTCACGCACGACGCCCCAGTTGGTCGATGACCGAAGCCTTCCAGTGCACGAAGTCGCCCTGCTCAATGTGCTGGCGGGCGTCGGTTACCAGTCGGAGGTAGAAGGCCAGATTGTGGATGCTCGCAATCTGCATGGCGAGCAGTTCGCCGGCTTTGAACAGGTGGTGGAGGTAGGCCTTGGTGTAGATTCGGTCTACATCGCAGCCGTCGGGGTCTATCGGTGAGAAGTCGTCCTCCCACTTCTTGTTCCTCATGTTCATCGTGCCCTGATAGCTGAAGAGCATCGCGTTGCGGCCGTTGCGGGTGGGCATCACGCAGTCGAACATATCGACGCCACGCTCGATAGCCTCCAGGATGTTCTGCGGCGTGCCCACGCCCATGAGGTATCGTGGCTTATCCTTGGGCAGAATCTCATTCACCACCTCGATCATCTCGTACATTACCTCGGTCGGTTCGCCCACGGCCAGACCGCCGATGGCATTGCCGTCGGCTCCCTTGTCGGCCACATATTTGGCCGCTTCCTGCCTGAGATCCTTATAGGTACACCCTTGGACGATGGGGAAGAGGCTCTGCTTGTAGCCGTAGAGCGGCTCGGTGGCGTTGAAACGGCTGATGCATCGGTCGAGCCAACGCTGGGTGAGCTGGAGCGACTGCTTGGCATACTGGTAGTCGCTCTTGCCCGGCGGACACTCGTCGAAGGCCATCATGATGTCGGCTCCGATGGTGCGCTCGGTGTCCATCACGCTTTCCGGCGTGAAGAAATGCTTCGAACCGTCGATGTGTGAGCGGAACTCGCAACCCTCCTCTCGCAGTTTTCGGATGCCCGTGAGCGAGAAAACCTGGAATCCTCCGCTATCCGTCAGGATGGGGCGCTCCCATCCGTTGAAGCCGTGGAGGCCGCCGGCCTTGCGCAATATGTCGAGTCCGGGACGGAGATAGAGGTGATAGGTGTTGCCCAGAATTATCTGGGCCTTCACCTGTTCGCGCAGTTCGCTGAAATGAACACCCTTTACGCTGCCACACGTTCCCACCGGCATGAAGATCGGAGTCTTAATCTGACCATGGTCGGTGGTAATGATTCCTGTGCGTGCATCGCTGCAGGGGTCGGTATGTTGGAGTTCGAAAGTCATCTGTTCTTTCTGTGTTCGCTGTCCTTGTGAATAGTCTATTTGTCTTCTTTCTGCTCAGGAGTCTCGTGAATGGTGAGATCTACGGGGTGCTCCACAATCTCATTGGTGAGGGCAAAATCCCATACATCCTGCACATTCTCCACGTAGTGGAACTCCACACCGCTACGATATTTCTCGGGAATCTCCTCGATATCCTTGCGGTTGTCCTTGCACATCAGGATGT
>DCJH01000043.1:7651-16796 GCA_002317385.1 Prevotella sp. UBA1705
TATCTTCTCCTTGATGCCGCCCACCGGAAGCACCTTGCCTCGAAGCGTTATTTCGCCCGTCATGGCTGTGTTCTTGCGCACCTTGCGCTGCGTGATGGCCGATGCAATAGAGGTGGCAATGGTGATGCCTGCCGACGGACCGTCCTTCGGAGTGGCACCTTCGGGCACGTGGATATGGATGTTCCAATTGTCGAAAATGCGTGAGTCGATGTTCAGATTCTCGCTGTGAGCCTTCACGTATTGCAGGGCGATGATGGCACTTTCCTTCATCACGTCGCCCAGATTTCCGGTCAGCGTGAGCTTACCGGCCTTGCCTTTGGAGAGCGATGTCTCGATGAAGAGAATCTCTCCGCCTACGCTTGTCCAGGCCAGTCCGGTCACCACGCCGGCGTAATCGTTGCCCTGATAGATGTCGCGATAGAATGGCGGCTTACCCAGCAGGTCTTCAATCTCCGACGGGTCGATGGTCGTGGCAGGCAGTTCTCCCTCCAGAGCTTTGCGGAAAGCAAGCTTTCGCAGGGCTTTGTTAATCTGCTTTTCCAGTTGTCGCACGCCGCTCTCACGTGTATATTGCTCGATAATCTTTTCCAAAGCCTGCTTGGTAAACTTGAGCTTTGGGTCGTTCTTGTCGAGTCCTGTGTTCTCCAACTCACGGGGAACAAGGTGGCGTTTGGCTATCTCAATCTTCTCCTCGGTGATGTATCCCGACACCTCGATGATCTCCATACGGTCGAGCAGCGGGCGCGGAATGGTGTTGAGGTCGTTGGCAGTGGCAATGAAGAGCGTCTTGGAGAGGTCGTAGTCTACGTCGAGGAAGTTGTCGTGGAAGGCCGAGTTCTGCTCTGGGTCGAGCACTTCGAGCAGTGCCGACGACGGGTCGCCATTGATAGTGTTCTGTGTCACCTTGTCAATCTCATCGAGAATGAATACGGGATTAGACGAGCCAGCCTTCTGAATGCTCTTGATGATGCGGCCCGGCATGGCGCCAACATAGGTTCTTCGGTGTCCGCGAATCTCACTCTCGTCGTGCAGTCCGCCCAGCGACATGCGCACATACTTGCGTTTCATGGCCGAGGCGATGCTCTTGCCGAGCGATGTCTTGCCCACGCCCGGAGGACCATAGAGGCAGATGATGGGCGACTTCAGATCGCCGCGCAACTGCAGTACGGCCAGATATTCGAGTATTCGCTCCTTGACTTTCTCCATGCCGTAGTGGTCTTGGTCGAGCACTTTCTTAGCGCGCTTGAGATCGAGACTATCCTGTGTGTATTTGCCCCAGGGCAGAGCGGTCATCTGTTGCAGGTAGTTGAGCTGCACGCTATACTCCGGACTCTGTGGGTTAAACATGTCGAGCTTGTCCAGTTCCTTGTAGAATATCTTGGCAATATCCTCCGGCCAGTTCATCTTCTTGGCCTTGTCGAGCAGCTCGGTCTTCTCAGGCGAGCCGTCGGGACCGCCGAGTTCCTCCTTGATGTTCTTCATCTGCTGCTGCAGGAAGTATTCCTTCTGCTGCTCGTCGAGGTCCTCCCGCGTCTTCTGGTGAATCTGATTCTTGAGCTGTTGCAGCTGAATCTCACGGTTCTCAATCTTCAACAGTTCGATGATGCGCTCCTTGAGGTTGCCAATTTCGAGCAACTTGATCTTGTCTTTCACCGACAACGGCAGGTTAGTGCACACGAAATTGGTGAACATCACGGGGTTGGAGAGGTTCTTGATGGTCATCATTATGTCATCAGGAATCTCGTCACTGCTCTTCACAAGCTCCTCTGTCGAGGAGTGCAAATCGTCGACCAAGGTCTTGAATTCGGAGTCGTTGTCGGCCGGAAGCTCCTCGGGCGAGGGAGTCACGATGCCCTTGTAGTAGGGCTTGATGGCCGTGATGCTCTTGAGCTGACACTTGCCCAGCGCCTGGAAAATGGCCGTCACGTTGTCTGGTGTGGGCATCTCGATGATGCGCACCAGACGTGCATAGACACCATACTCATAGAGTTCGTTGCCTGCGGGAGAGTCTATGTCGGAGTTGCGCTGGCAGAATATGGCGCAGATATTGTTCTTGGGGCTCTTGCTCAGCTTCTTGGCCAGGTTCATACTTGCCTTTCGTCCGATCAGGATGGGTACCAAAACCCCTGGAAAAAGGACCATGTTGCGGGTGGCAAGTACGGGAATCTCATCAGGTGCCGGCGTGTTCAACAGACTGGTAATATCACCGTCGAAGTCAGCAAACATCTGTATAGAGGTATTTTGTTTTTTGCTCATTGTTGGATTCTGAAACAGTTTTTGAAGTGGAAATCAACTTGCGGGGGTGCTACTTTCTATATTATCCTGCAAAGTTACGAATAATATCGCATATAATAGGTGGTTGTACCCATAAAAATTGTTGGTATCGCCGGTCATGGCAAAATATATTGGTCGGGGCGGCGTTAAAACGATATGTCAGAAGGATTCAGCTTTCAGCAGTTCGATGTGAGGCACGACCGGTGTGCCATGAAGATAGGAACCGATGGTGTGCTCGTTGGGGCATGGGCCCACGGCGGCAGCCGCATGCTCGACCTCGGTGCAGGCAGTGGGCTCATCGCACTGATGTTGGCGCAGCGATTTCCACATTCCACGGTCGACGGCGTGGAGCTCGATCCGCAGGCCGCCTCGCAGGCACGCGACAATGTGCGGGCCTCGCCCTTTGCCCATCGGATTAGTATCCACACCAACGCCTTCCAGCATTTTCAGCCCGCGGTGCCCTACGACGCCATCGTTTCCAACCCTCCTTTCTTTCTCAACGCTCTGCAGACGCCCGACGAGACGCGCGCGGCGGCCCGACACGCACAGGCCGATTTCTTCAAAGACTTGTTCCGTTTCGTGCGCCATTGGCTACTGCCTACAGGCGAGGTGAGTCTCATTGTGCCCAGGGGGAGCGTCTCGCCGATAGCCGACGAGGCCTATCTGGCCGGACTTTTCCTATCCCGACTCATCGCCGTGAGGACCAAACCGACGAAGCCCGTGGAGCGTTGCCTCATTGCTTTCTCGAAGCAACGACAAGGCTATCCGGAGCTGGGCGAGGTGTGCCTGCTGCAGGATGATGGGTCGAAAAGTGCATGGTACGATGAGATTACCCACGACTTTTATAGGTAATCTTCCTTTTTTGGATTGTTTGCTCCTATTCTCGGGCCATCAGATGCTCGGCAAACGACGCTCTATCTTCTTCTGAATCAGTTTGGTGAGTGCTATGCCCCGCTGGGTGCGTCGGGCGATACCCGAGCGTATGTCGTTGATTTCGTTAAACAGTTCTGCGGCAGCTGTCTGTATGGCGTTGGGCTGACGCTCGCTCTTGTCGCCCTCAGGGTTCACCACGATGCGTATGCCTTTCTCCTCCAAGTGGATGTCGATGTCCTCGCCTGTCATCACCGGGTCGCCGTCGTAATGAATTACTCCTGGCTGAGAACGGTGTATGTGCAGGTGCTTGGTCTGGAAAGTCTTGATCTTGGAATTAAGGTCAAGCGTCTTGCTGAACATGTCGATGGCAATCTGCGGCGCCTCGATCACGTCGAAAGGCTCCATGATAATCACGTCCATCAGGCCGTCGCTCATCGAGGCCTGCGGCGCGATATAGGCGTTGTTGCCATATTGCGACGCATTGGCACACGAGATGAGGAAGGCCTTGTGCACCATGGTGTCGCCGTCTTCGGATATCTCGTAGGTCTCAGGCTTGTATTTCACGCCTTCCTCCAGCACCTTCTGGATATAGGTTATGGCCCCTCGTTTGCCCGTCTCGGCAAACTTCAGGCTTACAAATGCGTCGAATCCCATGCCGCAGGTGCAGAAGAATGGGTAGTCGTTGATAACGCCGTAGTCGAGCTCGTGAATCTCGCAGCGGTTGATAATCTCTATGCTTTTCTTGATGGTGAGAGGGATGAGCAGATGGCGCGCCAACCCATTGCCCGAGCCAGAAGGGATGATGGCCAGGGCTGTAGGCGTGTGCACCAGGGCCCGTGCCACCTCGTTCACGGTGCCGTCGCCACCAATAGCCACCACAATATCGGTGCCGGCGTCGACGGCCTCACGGGCCAATACCGTAGCATGTCCGGCGTATTCGGTGTCTCGGATGGTATAATCGAATTGGTCGCCGTCTATATACTTCTCAATCTTCTCCGGGATATGGTCCTTCGCCGCCGTTCCGGAAATAGGATTAATAATGAATAATAGTTTCTTTTTCATGCTACGAACATTTCACTTCGCAAATTTACTGAATTTCTATTGATAATCAGTTTTATTTGTTTCCATTTTTTGATTAATTGACGATTTCTTGGTTTTTTCGCACCGTTCTAAGTTTTCTTTTGTATCTTTGCAGCCTAATTCATAACACTGTAGATAGTTCTACACCTATTATTAAAATGGGACAGTTACAAGAGAAGTACAAAAACTACCGCTTGCCGCAGCAGTATATGGAGGCAGGCGTATACCCCTATTTTAGAGAAATCACAAGCAAACAAGGTCCTGAAGTGACCATGGCCGGCCACAGGGTGCTGATGTTTGGCAGCAATGCCTATACCGGACTCACTGGCGACGACCGCATCATCGAGGCTGCCAAGCAGGCGCTCGACAAGTATGGCTCGGGCTGCGCAGGTAGCCGTTTCCTCAACGGAACGCTCGATCTGCACGTGCAGTTAGAGAAGGAACTTGCTGCTTTTGAGCACAAAGACGACGCGCTGTGCTTTTCTACCGGATTCACTGTCAACTCCGGTGTTATCCCTTCCATCGTAGGCCGTGGCGACTATGTGATCTGCGACGACCGCGACCACGCCTCCATTGTAGACGGACGTCGCCTGAGTTTCGCCACCCAGCTGCACTATAAGCACAATGATATGGAAGACTTGGAGCGTGTGCTCCAGAAGCTTCCCCAGGAGGCCATCAAGCTGATTGTGGTAGACGGCGTGTTCTCCATGGAGGGCGATCTCTGCAAATTGCCCGAGATCGTTGAGCTGAAGCATAAGTACAACTGCTCGATCATGGTCGATGAGGCCCACGGACTTGGCGTGTTCGGCGAGCAGGGACGTGGCGTTTGCCATCATTTCGGACTCCAGGACGAGGTAGATCTCGTCATGGGCACCTTCTCCAAGAGCCTTGCCTCTATCGGCGGATTCATCGCAGGCGACGCCGATACCATCAATTTCCTGCGCCACACCAGCCGCACCTACATCTTCTCGGCCAGCGACACGCCAGCCGCCACGGCTGCTGCCCTCGAAGCCCTGCATATCATCCAGCAGGAGCCCGAGCGCATACAGCATCTCTGGGATGTGACCAACTACGCCCTGAAGCGTTTCCGTGAGGAGGGCTTCGAGATTGGCGAGACCGAGAGTCCCATCATTCCGCTCTATGTGCGCGATATCGACAAGACATTCCTCGTAACCAAACTGGCTTTCGATGCCGGCGTGTTCATCAATCCGGTGATACCTCCCGCTTGTGCTCCGCAGGACACTTTGGTGCGCTTTGCCCTCATGGCCTCTCACACACAGGAGCATGTGGAGCGTGGCGTAGAGATTCTCAAGAATATCTTCAAGGAACAGGGCATCATTCAATAAGGTGCCGTTTCCTCAAAACAATAACGCATTCCATCAGCCGATGGAATGCGTTTTTTTATGTCTCTCGACAGCCATTGCGGGCCGTCGTTCACCTTTCCTTTCTGTCCTAATCGCTCAGTCTGCCCACGTTGGGCAGGCCTCGGAGTCGTCGTCTACTCGTTGGTATAGAGCCACACCACAGCCAGAATGATGATGATGGCCAGGATGCAACCTACCGTGAAGAGCAGATTGGATAATATTTTCTTGTTTCTGCTGGCCTTCAGCTGCCGCTCACGAAAGCGGTCGGAGTCGTCCTTGCGGTGGCGATGATGGTGATGGTGGTGAACTTCTTGATTTTCTTCAGCCATTGTCTTGCATTATTACATAATTGATAAATCTGTTGCAAAGGTACTAAAATTAAGGGGCGTATCCGGCATTTTGCAAATATTTAACATTTTCCAAGATTTTATGCGGCCACTTTCTCCATCATCTTCTTCCCTCATTTCTATCTTGTTCATTTTCAATCTTATACCCATCCTGTTTCCACCAGATTATAGTCCTTTCGCCATCTCTACCTTTTCGCCTCACGATTCGTACCTTTTCGCGTCGCGATTACTACCTAATCCTCGCACGATTACTACCTCATCCTCCAGCGGCCTCTGTGTCGGCTGTGGGAGGAGGGTTCCAAGTTTTCCGGAAAATACGTTCCTGAGTCATACCTGAGAGCCTATTGGCGCAGGCGCTCGCGGAAGTGGTTGCTCTTGCTCAGATAGGTCATCAAGGCGAGCACGCTACCGAAGGCCACGGCCAAGGACAACAGGTAGGCCACTGAGGCCAGCGAGTCGTAGAGCCCGTGGAGCACGGCGGGAATGGCGAGGGCCAGCACATAGAGCGACTTGCGATAGCGCGGATAGAGGTTGGCAAAGCCCACAAAGTAGCCGCATATGCCGCCCCAGAGGGCATGAAGGAAGGGCATGGACGTGAGGCGCGCTATATTGAGCAGGAAGGCCGTGGTGTAGTCGGCCTGCGTGTTCACCGTGGTCTGATACTGCACTCCCTCGAACACGCCGAACGCAATGCCCGACATGAGACCGTAGTAGACCAGCGTCTGGGGCAGGAGCGGTTCCTTGGTGCGCCTCACGAGATAGAGCAGGGGCAGCATTTTCACGAATTCCTCGGTCAGACCTACGCCGAGCGTGAATCCCACAATGTTGATGGGAAACGACATTTCGGTGAACATGTAGAAGAAATTGAGCCGGTTGAGCCCCGAGAAGATGATGAATACGGCCAGCTGTGTGAGGAAGAACACCGAGACGGTGGTGCGCACGTTCACCTGCCGGGTGCGGAAAAGATAGTAGAAAAACAATCCCCAGATGACCGCGAAATAGAGCGATACGGCGTAGAACACCAAGTAGCCGCCCACCGGCAGGAGCATGAGCACCGAGAGCGAGAGCCCTACCACGGCCAGCACCAGCAGGTGCTTGTCTTGCATCCAGCTGTGGCGCGTCATGTCTTCACGCGGGAAGATGAATTCCGAGCCTATGGCCCGCAGCTGCTGTCTCAGCGTGCCGCTGTCGCGCACATGGGGCTCCAGGCCGCGCCTCTCCAAGAACTGGGCCACCGTGCCCTCCTCACCGGTCTCGGCGTCGCGTGCCCGGTCGTGCATGAGCAACTTGCCGTCTTCCACATATCTTGCCACCACGTCTTCCCCGTAGGGGCCGTACTCGTGGTCGTTGCGTATCACGTATATCATATTTCAAGTGTTTGGTGTAGCAAATTTAAGCATATTTCCTTAAAACCATGGGATGCAACGCCACTTTTTAAGCCAAACAATGGCACATTACAAATCATTTTGCTACATTTGCATTATCATTCAAACCATCAAATATCATATTATGAACGCAATCAACACAGAACTGGCACCTGCTGCCATCGGTCCCTACAGTCAGGCCATCCACGCCGGAAACCTCGTATTTGTCAGCGGTCAGTTGCCGGTCGATCCGGCTACGGGCAACTTTGCCGAGGGCGGCATCAAGGAGCTTACCCGCCAGAGTCTCACCAACATGAAGCACATTCTGGAAGCCGAGGGGCTCACTATGGGCCACGTGGTAAAGACTACTGTCTTCCTCGCCGATATGGCCGACTTCGCCGAGATGAACGAGGTGTATGCCGAATTCTTCGCTAAGCCGTTCCCCGCCCGCTCCGCAGTGGCCATCAAGACGCTGCCCAAGAATGCGCGTGTAGAGGTGGAGTGCATCGCTTCGGAGGTGTAACCGTCATTGATAAACCCCGTATGGCAGCCCTCGTGGGGCTACTGTCCGGGGCTTTTTGTGTCCTCACGGCAACGCTCCTGGGCTGCCCGAAGCTCCTCACTGCGCTTCACGGCGGGCTCGAATCCCATGTTGGCCGACCGTCGCCACAGAGCGATGGCCCGCCCGGCATCCTCTCTTACGCCGGTGCCCTGCCAGTAGCACCAGGCCAGATAATACATCGCTTCGGCATGATTCTGCCTTTCGGCATACCGCAGCACGCGGACGGCGTCCTCATAGTTGTGCTCGCCGAGCAGTCGCTTGGCTCGTTCCACCGCCTCGTCATAGGTCTCTTCGGGGTTGTCTTCGGCAAATCCGAAGAACGATTTCCATAGTGTGTTCATTGTCGTCAGGATGGGTTGTGATGGCCAGGGGTAGGCTTATCCTCATGAATGCCCTTGCTATTCTCCGCCCTCCATGCGCTCGCGCACCTTGGGCCAGGCATGCGAATTGGTGAGAAAACACTCGTCGAGGGTCGTTAGCAGGGTGTCAAGACGCGACTTGGGGATGCCGAAGCCCAGCTTGTCGGGGTCGATGCATGGGCGCACGGAGGGGTCGAAGAGGCCGAGGAAGCACCGCTGGCCACCGCGACGGTTCTCTGTGGTGACATTGGCAAACATGCTGCTGCAGCCCGAACCGAAGGCCGTGGTCACGGCCATGGGGTCTTGAGAGTCGAAGAATGCCCAGCCGCAGAGCCCCGAGAGCTCGTCGGGCGTGGCCAGAAAAATCATGCCTTCGATGTGGTCGAGCGTCTCCACGTGGTCCACGCGCATGATGTTGAGCCATGGGGCAGGGGCTGGGAGAATGTTCATCTGCTCCACGGAGTCGACCACTTGCTCGGGCGTCTGCTTGTAACGCTCGGTGTATGACACGAACTTGGGCACTCGCTCGGGCATCGGGGTGAAGCCCGTGTAGAACTTTCCGCCCCCACATCTGATGTTGGACTCATTGAGACTCACCACCTCTCCCTGCTCAATCTGGGCAAACGTCTTGAAGAAACAGCCGCCGGTCTTGGCCGTCTCGGCTATCGGCTCGTCGGTATAGAAGTAGACAAAGGGCAGAGTAGCCTTTTCGCCGAAGATGTCGCGAAACTTGCTGATGAATGTTTCTGTTGTCATTTGAGTTTGTTTAGGTATATCGCAAAGATACGATATATATGGGGAAAGACGGTGTTAAAAAATGCGAAATTTACTTCTTTTCTTCTTATTTGTCACATAAACGCAATACCTTTGCACTCGCTTTGAAAAAAGCCTTGGGGTGGTTACCAGAGTGGCCAAATGGGGC
>DCJH01000036.1:0-2281 GCA_002317385.1 Prevotella sp. UBA1705
ATTCAAGAAAAAAGTTTAGAAAAAAAAGAATCCCTGGTACTCACTCTGCGAGCCCACCTATTATAATATAAGAGTACGGCGGACTGAGGGTAAAAGGAAAGGAAGATGGAAGACCATGGAAGACCACGAGGCATACCGAAAAACTAATGTCGCGCTTGCTGGCAAAAAGACCAACAAGCGCGACAAATCTAATTTGCTATCATGATAAACTTCGGAAGCTACTCGTAAACCTCATCGATTCCGAATTCGCCATCATCGTTATCATCCTTAGCACAAGGATTGAAATCGGCCGGAACATCGAAGACTGACGTAGAATCGTATGGCAGCGACTGATCCTTATAAATCTTTTTCATGTAATATGCCCAGATGGGGAGCGCCATGGTGGCACCCTGTCCCATCGACATAGAGTCGAAATGGATGTCGCGTTCCTCACCGCCGACCCACACGCCACTTACCAGTTGAGGAGTGAATCCCATGAACCAAGCGTCCGAATTCCTATTGGTCGTTCCAGTCTTACCACCAATCTCGCCGGCAATATCAAACTTATAGCGCAGACGACCGCCTGTTCCCTCATCGATAACGGCCATCAATTCAACCAGCATCTTATAGGCACTCTCGGAACTGATTACCTCGTTCATGCGTGGCTGGAACTGCGTGACGACATTGCCCTCATTGTCCTCAATCTTGGTAACAAAGAGCGGCGCGATGCGAATCCCATTGTTGGCAAAGGCCGTATAGGCACTGACCATCTCGCCCACCGACACCTCGCAAGGGCCAAGACAGAGAGACATAGACGGATGGATATCCGGATTGTCGATACCAAACTTATGGAGAATATTCACGAACTGGCGCGGATTAAGACGACTCATGAGGTAGGCCGAAATCCAGTTGTTAGACTGGGCGAGACCCCATTTCAGTGTAACCATCTGACCATAGCGGCGACGATTGGCATTGCGTGGTGTCCACGGCTTTCCGGCCACCATATAGGTGCGCTGCACATTGGGTGCCTTATCGCACGGCGAAGAGCCATTTTCCATCGCCAACGAATAGAGGAACGGCTTGATGGTGGAGCCTACCTGACGACGACCGCCCATCACCATATCATACTGGAAATGCTCGAAATCGATGCCCCCCACATAGGCCTTCACCTGGCCGGAATGGGCATCCATGCTCATGAAGCCAGCCCGGAGGAACGACTTGTAGTAGCGGATGGAATCGAGCGGCGTCATCACTGTATCGATATCGCCGTGATAGGTAAACACCGTCATGTCAGTAGGCGTACGGAAAGCCTTTTCTATCTCTGCAGCAGAGGCTCCCGCCTGCTTCATAATGCGATAGCGCTCACTCTGTTTCACGGCCCTACCCATAATCTGTCGCACCTGTTCGGGTGTGAGATTCTCCGTAAACGGCGCATTCGGCTTCGTACTATTCTCCTTATTGAACTGCGGCTGGAGATACTTGGCCACGTGGTTGTAGACCGACTCCTCCGCATAGCGCTGCATGCGCGAGTCAATGGTGGTGAAAATCCTAAGTCCATCGGTATATACATTATAGTAACTACCGTCTTTTTTTGTATTTTTCTTGCACCATCCACACAACGGGTCGGAGGCAAAGGCAATGGAGTCGATGACAAACTGGCGCATATTCCACGATGGATAATCATCGCGAGTCGGGCGGTCCATCATCATATACTGTCTCAGGAACTCACGGAAGTAAACCGCCATACCATCCTTATGATCAGCACGATGGAAGCGAAGCTCTATCGGTTCGCTGCAATAGGAAGTATATTCCGCCTGAGACAGATAGCCAGCTTTTCGCATCTGGCTCAGCACCACGTCGCGTCTCTCCTTGCTACGTTCCGGATAGCGCACCGGATTGAACAGCGAAGGATTTTTGCACAGGCCAATAAGCAATGCTGACTCTGTGACAGAGAGGTCCTTAGGCTCCTTATTAAAATAGGTGTTTGCCGCAATCTTGATACCCACTGCACCATGGAGGAAGTCGAAATAGTTGAGATAGAGCGCAATGATCTCCTCTTTGGTGAAGTTGCGCTCCAACTTGATAGCTATGATCCACTCGATGGGTTTCTGCAGAAGTCGCTCGATGGTAGACTTCGCCGGCGTGGAAAACAGCTGCTTGGCCAGCTGTTGGGTAATGGTACTTCCACCACCGGCACTCGCCTGCCCCATCATTCCACGCTTCACGATGGCACGGCCCAAAGCAATGAAGTCAATGCCCGAATGCTCATAGAAGCGCTCATCCTCAGTGGCCACAAGAGCAT
>DCJH01000036.1:2296-2925 GCA_002317385.1 Prevotella sp. UBA1705
CACCAGGTGGGGTGAGAGCTTGGAATAGGAGATCGGAATACGGTTGGCCCTGTCTATATTATATGTACCAATAATCTTTCCATCGGCAGAATAGACCAGCGAAGCCGACTTGCTGATAGGATTCTGCAGATTTTCTATGTCGGGAGAGTACCCTATAATCCCAAACCAGATGAGAAAAAAGAGCAGTGCCACTACCCCTATGAAAGAGAACAGTGAAATCCACAGAATCTTGATGAACGATCTTCTCATTATGCAATCAAATGTTAATTCTGCAAAAATACAATTTTTCTTTCAAATTGTCGTCAATTAATAGAAAATAATCAGTAACTTAGCGGTCGAATTCACAACACTCAACCCAAAGATAAATGGAAACACATAACTTTGTGACTATTGCCGACCTGTCCAGGGAGAAGATAGAATATCTTCTGGAGATGGCCCAAGAGTTCGAAAAACATCCCAACCGGGAAATCCTCAAAGGAAAGGTTGTCGCTACCCTGTTCTTTGAACCCTCCACCCGGACGCAGCTCAGTTTTCAGACTGCCGCCAATAGGCTCGGCGCAAGGGTTATCGGTTTCTCCGACGCCAAGACCTCGAGCACCACGAAAGGCGAGACGCTCAAAGACACCATC
>DCJH01000036.1:2940-9032 GCA_002317385.1 Prevotella sp. UBA1705
CGACATCATTGCCATGAGGCACTACATTGAGGGAGCTGCGCAATACGCCAGCGAGGTGGCCCCCATCCCCATCATCAATGCCGGCGACGGCGCCCACATGCACCCCTCCCAATGCCTGCTCGACCTCTATTCCATTTATAAAACACAGGGCACCCTTGAGAATTTGAACATCTGTCTCGTAGGAGATTTGAAATATGGACGCACCGTCCACTCGCTCATTATGGCCATGCGCCATTATAACCCCACTTTCCACTTCATTGCGCCAGACGAACTGGCCATGCCACAGGAATACAAACTATACTGTAAAAAGCACGGAATAAAATATTATGAACACACCTCATTTGACGAAAAAGAAATAGCCGATGCCGATATTCTCTATATGACCCGTGTTCAGAAGGAGCGATTCTCCGACCTGATGGAGTATGAGCGCGTGAAGAATGTGTATATCCTCAAGAACTCCATGCTGGAGAACGCACGCCCTAACATGAAGATTCTCCATCCGCTGCCGCGTGTCAACGAGATTGCCTATGATGTGGACAACAACCCACACGCCTATTATATCCAGCAGGCCAAGAACGGACTCTATGCCCGCGAAGCCATCTTCTGTCACTGTCTGGGCATCACACTGGAAGACATCAAAAACGACACGACCATCATCGATTCTAAATTCTAACCGAAATTTGATGCAATAGAACTATGGGAAAGAAAGAATTACAAGTGGCAGCCATTGAAAACGGCACTGTCATCGACCATATCCCTGCCGACAAGACCTACCAGGTGGTGCGCCTGCTCAACCTCCACAGTCTGGACGTGCAGGTGACCATCGGCTACAATCTGCCCTCAAGCAAAATCGGGAAGAAGGGCATCATCAAGATCAGCAACAAGTTTTTCACCGACGAGGAGATCAGCAAACTCTCGGTGGTGGCTCCGAAAATCATCCTCAACATCATCAAAAACTATGAGGTGGTGGAGAAGAAGACCGTCGAGACACCCGACGAACTGCGAGGCATCGTGAAGTGCAACAACCCCAAGTGTATCACCAACAACGAGCCCATGCAGACCTATTTCACCATTGTCGACAAGGAGCGGGGCACCCTCAAGTGCCACTATTGCGACATGGAACAGGATATCAATCATGTGGAACTCATTTGATGGGAAAAAGTTTTTACGCTTACCACACATAAAAAGCATAGCATCTACTTGTTAATCATAGATATTTTATTTAATTTTGCAATCACACTAAGATTAAAACTTAATATCATTTTTAAAATCTAAACAATGGAAAGAGATCAGGAGATTTTCAATCTTATTGAGCAAGAGCACCAGCGCCAGCTGAGAGGCATGGAGCTCATCGCCTCAGAAAACTTTGTCAGCGATGAAGTGATGAAGGCTATGGGTAGTTTTCTAACCAACAAGTATGCCGAGGGCCTGCCCGGAAAGCGCTACTACGGAGGTTGCCAGATTGTCGACCAAGTGGAGACATTGGCCATCGAGCGCGTGAAGAAGGTATTCGACGCAGAGTTTGCCAACGTGCAACCCCACTCTGGAGCGCAGGCCAACCAGGCCGTGTTCCTCGCTGTGCTGAAGCCGGGCGACACCTTCATGGGCCTCGACCTCGACCAGGGCGGACACCTCTCTCACGGCAGCGAAGTAAACACTTCTGGTATTCTCTATAACCACATCGGCTATACGCTCAACCGCGAGACCGGTCGTGTGGACTACGACGAGATGGAGCGCCTGGCTCTGGAGCACAAGCCCAAGCTCATCGTCGGCGGTGGTTCTGCCTACAGCCGCGAGTGGGACTATNNNNATGCGCAAGATTGCCGACCAGGTGGGCGCATTGTTGATGATTGACATGGCACACCCCGCAGGTCTTATTGCTGCCGGTCTGCTGAAGAATCCTGTGAAATATGCACACATCGTGACCACCACCACCCACAAGACCCTGCGCGGTCCGCGCGGCGGCGTGATCCTCATGGGTAAGGATTTCGACAACCCCTGGGGGCTCACCACCAAGAAGGGCGAGATCAAGAAGATGAGCATGATTATCAATTCGGCCGTGTTCCCGGGTAATCAGGGCGGTCCGCTGGAGCATGTCATCGCAGCCAAGGCAGTTGGTTTCGGCGAGAATCTTCTCCCCTCATGGAAAGAATATGCCCAGCAGGTGAAGCTCAATGCCTCTGTTTTGGCCGACGACCTGGTGGCTCATGGCTTCAGCATCGTGAGCGGCGGCACCGACAACCACTCTATGTTGCTCGACCTTCGCCAGAAATATCCTGACCTCACCGGCAAGGTGGCCGAGATAGCCCTGGTGGCAGCCGACCTCACAGTGAACAAGAACAAGGTGCCCTACGACGAGCGCAGCGCCTTCCAGACATCGGGTATCCGTCTCGGCACAGCCGCCATGACCACCCGTGGTGCCAAGGAAGACATGATGCACCTGGTGGCCGACCTCATCGACGAGGTGCTCAAGGCCCCCGAGGACGAGCAGGTGATCAAGCGCGTTCGTGAGAAAGTGAATGCCACAATGAAAGACTATCCTCTGTTTGCCTACTAAACCGGGGATATAAGATACTCACACCTTCAAAGGACGATAGGGACGTTGAACCCGGAATAATTCCTGGTTGCGTCCCTATCTTATATTCAAAGACTTGAAACTACGTTTAGCCATACTCTCCGTCGTTCTGCTATGCCAATCGGCAGTGCTTGCGCAGACCCCTGTTGCCAATCGCATCAAGGGCCTCATCAAGACCCTGCCCGCCGGCTCGACGGTCGTTGCTAAATATACCGACAACCATCGACACTGCCTCTACTACGTGAGTGGGCACCGCCTCTACTGCTACGACGTGCTTACCGGCCAGCGCGAGGATGTCAACTTCTCCAACTCCAGCTATACCCATATCCTGTCTACCTGGCTCAGTCCCGACGGAAATTTCTTTTTTGTGGCCGTCGACAAGGGTAGTCTCTCCCCTTTCTATCTCGACAGCGGACAGGAACTCTGGCGCTACAACTCACGCACCAAGCGCTCGTTCAAGGTGGGTCAGGGCTATTATATCGAGCGCCACAAAGAGGCCATCGTCATCAAGCGGGCCTCCCGTTGCCTCAATCCCAACGCTCCGCAATCCCATCAACGCTGGATGGGACAGGACCATTATTACGACCTCTATGGCAAGGTGATTTTCGCCAAAGAGGAGTTTGAAATCAAGTAAAGTAAGAGTTTATCTTTCGTCTGTATATATCTCATTATTAGATATATACTCCTATTTTCATAGAATACTATGATTTGGTTTTGAGATGCGGTTTACATCATTCATCTGATAATGCGCGATAGTTCTTGCTGAACCGTGTAGTTTTTTCTCATGCAATAAGTTATCTCACACAGACTTCCACAGAACTCCACAGACCAAGCTACGGAAAATCTTCGAGTGCTCTCGCCACAAACGCTATGAAACGCAATTCATCAACGGATAGATTCACCCATCCGCAAAAAGATTAAACTAATTTTAGGTATATATTCTCTGTGAGAATCTGTTAAGGTCTGTGTGAGAAAACCTTAGCAAAACTTAAGTAGACGCAAGGCTTTTCTGTGAGGTTCTGTGAAAGTCTGTGTGAGACCCCATCTTAATAAAGTACTAATCGCGTTGCGAAAAGGTAGTAATCATCACGCAAAAAGGTACTAAAGGCGACGCCTTTAGTACCTTTTCTCAAATGGATGGATACCTACTTGATTTCCAGCCGGATAGCTATTTCACTGTGATATGGAAGCAACCCTGATGCACCTCGTATTTCACGTGGCAGCGACCAGACTCGCGCATGTCTCGCAACACCTCGGCAAGAATATATTTCAGCGTATCATTGCGCACCACCCTACGCTTCTCACCCGGTGCCTCCACCGTCTCGTAGCGGTTGTAGCACACATCGAACGTGGTGCCAAAGAGATGGCAGCTGTTCTGCGTGGCGTTGCCGTTGTGGCTCCTCAGCTTGGCCACGTCGTCCTTGGTACGCATCACACTGGTCACGATGAGTTTGTGGAGAGGCACGCCTTTCATCTGCAGACTGTCGAAAAAGACCGTACCGATGTCCTGCAGCAGGATGGAGGCGCGCGGCACCAGATAGGGTATGCTGTTGTGAAGTTTGTCGATATGGAAATAGGGACTGCTGCCCACATACACCAGCTCGGCCTTGCGACGCTCGGCCTCCCCTCGGTTTTGCACCGGGCTCACACCCCACTGCTGGGCAGAGATATACTGCACGTCCTGCTGATCGTCGAAGGTTCGCTGATAGCCGGGCACGCTGAGGATGCGCGTGCGGGCCATGGTGCCGTCGGCATTGAAGAAGCGCGACCTGACCGACATGGGCTTCACGCTGTCCATGCCCACCGGTTTCGACACGTCTTTCGGCGCAGGCTGGGCTTCCGGCCTGTCGCTCTCCGACGGCTTCGCCGACTGCGGCCCAACCTCTTCCTGACGAGGGGTGGAGGCTGCAACCCGGTCTTTGGCAACTGACGGGAATATCACCCTGACCAGAGCCAGAACCAACGTAACGATGAGGAAACCTTCGAGAAATTTTCTTTTCGTTATTTTCATTTCACATGCAAAAATAGTACAAATCGAAATAATCACAAAATAAAAGCTTCACGAAATACTTTTCGGGGTCAATATATTTTTGAATAATTTGTGCGCTGTCTCATGATATTTTTGTAATTTTGCACCATTAGAAATGATGTAACCATAAATTACGACTTTGATAGAGAAGCATATCATTTTGGAGGACATTGATCCCGTGGTGTTCTACGGGGTAAACAATAGTCATCTGCAAATGCTCAAGTCTCTCTTCCCCCAGTATCGCATCATGGCTCGCGATAACGTCATCAGGATTTTGGGTGACGGAGAAGATATGGCGAAGATAGAAGAGAGCATTGAAAACATGCGCCTGCATGTGCTCAAATACAATTCCATTTCAGACGAGGATATCCTCGACATCATCAAGGGACACCAGACCAAGGCCGACGCCGTGAAGGATGTAATCGTGTATAACATCTCCGGGCGACCCATCAAGAGCCGGTCGGCCAATCAGCAGAAGCTGGTGGACGCCTTCGACAAGAGCGACATGATCTTTGCCGTGGGTCCTGCCGGAACGGGCAAGACCTATCTGAGCATTGCCCTTGCGGTGAAGGCCCTGAAAGAGAAGAGTGCCAAGAAGATTATCCTGAGCCGCCCGGCAGTGGAGGCCGGAGAGAAGCTCGGATTCCTTCCCGGCGACATGAAAGACAAGATAGACCCCTATCTGCAACCGCTCTACGACTCGCTGGAGGATATGATTCCGGCCGCAAGGCTGCAGGATATGATGGACAAGCACATCATACAGATTGCCCCGCTGGCCTTCATGCGCGGTCGCACGCTGAGCGATGCCATCGTGATTCTCGACGAAGCGCAGAACACCACCACCGCCCAGATACGCATGTTTCTCACCCGCATGGGCTGGAACTCCAAGATGATTATCACCGGAGACATGACGCAGATAGACCTGCCGCGCGACCAGAAGAGCGGACTGAAGGAGGCGCTGCAGATTCTTTCAGACATCCCAGGCATCTCGGTCATCGACCTCGACCAGAAGGACATTGTGAGACATCGGCTCGTGACGAGCATCGTCAATGCCTACGATGCCTACGACAAGAGTCGCCCAGACCCTCGGGCAGAGCGCCGTCGCAGGCCCACCAACGACGAGCAGGTGACCATCATTGACGCCAACGGCATTACAGAGAACTGATAAATAGAACCATTTAATAATTAGGAGCCCCATATACAGATTGCGTACCTCTCAGGGCAGGCATCGGGGGAAGAGTTTATGAAAGCATTAACAAAAACCGAGTTCCATTTTGATGGACAGAAAAGTGTGTACCACGGCAAGGTCCGTGACGTTTACAACATCGACGACGACCTCATTGTGATGGTGGCCACCGATAGAATCTCTGCATTCGATGTGGTGCTGCCCAAGGGTATTCCGTTTAAGGGACAGGTGCTCAATCAGATTGCATCCAAGTTCCTCGACTCTACCAGCGACATCTGTCCCAACTGGAAACTGGCCACCCC
>DCJH01000029.1:0-42588 GCA_002317385.1 Prevotella sp. UBA1705
CAACGGCGACCACATGTCGATGTATGGCGTGAACGCCTCCATCCCCAAGACGCTCATCAAGTATCTCGTGCGCTTCGTGGCGCAGACCGTCGACGAGAAGTCGGCCGCCACCTTGCTCGACATTATCGATACGCCCATCTCGCCTGAGCTTATCCCGGCCGACGAAAACGGCAACATCAAGCAGAAGACCGAAGACNNNGAACTGCACGATTTCTTCCTCTACTACTTCCTGCGCCACGGCTTCTCGCCCCGCAAGATCTTCGTGCTGGCGCAGCGGGCGTTCCACGGTTCCGACTCCGCCGCCACATTCTACGACGATGAAACCATTATCTACTGGCTGCGCACATTCTGCCGCCGCTTCTTCGCCCAGCAGTTCAAGCGCTCTTGTCTGCCCGACGGGCCTAAGGTTGGTTCCGTGAGTCTCAGCCCGCGCGGCGACTGGCGCATGCCTTCCGACGCCACCTCGGCGCTCTGGCTCGAAGAGGTGGAATCCCTCAGCCAGTCCTAATCCCTACCGCCCATGCCTGTCGCCCAGCCCGCACAGACATGGGCTTTTTCTTTCCCATCCTCCGCCTCCTTCTTCTCGCCTTCGCCTTGAGGTACTAATCGTCTCGCGATAAGGTAGTAATCGCATCACAAAAAGGCACTAATCGTCCGCCGATTAGTACCTTTTTTCAGCCACACACCTACCCTGTTGATTATCAGCAAGTTACTATAGGCTAAATTTTCGCTCAGTAGGGTCATGCCCCGTGCATGTCCGCACCGCCGGATGGCATAACACCAGGCATGGCGAAACCTCTCCATCTTTATAACATAATGACAAATATCTTTTCATAATGACATATTTTCCATCCTCTGATGCCATGACATAAGAAACGCTCCGCGTTTCATAATGACAGGTAGATGACCCTGATGGGTGTATCCTTCATATGTCTTTTTGTCTTTTTGTCTTAAAAATCTTGTGTCCTTATGAAAAGAATCTTGTCCTTATGTCCTCAAATATGCCTGTTATGTAGTTCTGTCTAAAACCCAGAATAAAATGTTATTCTGCTACTATGTCTTCCTCTCAACCCACAGAGCTGTGAGTTTTTTGTCGGAGAGGAGGAGTATTTTGGGGTCGTAACCCTCCATTTTGTCAAGTCGGAATGCACCTTTCGGGGGGATTGAAACACAAATTTCAATGTAATGCAAAAATTTAACAACTTAGTAACATCATAACAAAAAAATTTAGGTAAATTTGCACATACAAGGTATAAACAGGGGCATCCCCACATTTTTTAATTTAAATTTTATTAATCTTATGCAGAAAAGATTGTTCTTTCTGATGGCAATGATGGTGATGTTTGCATCATCGCTCATGGCCCAGATCACAACTTCCGGTATTAATGGAAAGGTAACTGCAGATGGTGAGAGTGTAATTGGTGCGACCGTTGAGGCCGTTCATACACCTTCTGGCACCCGCTACACCTCGGTTACTAATGAAAAGGGTATGTTTGCCATCAACGGTATGCGTGTTGGCGGACCCTACGAAGTGAAGATCTCTTATATAGGTTACGCAACGAAGGTGGTGAAGGATGTCACGCTCCAGCTCGCCGAGACCTATAACCTGAATACCTCTCTGACTGAGGATGCCCAGCAGCTCGGTGAAGTGGTGGTAGCTGCCAAGGCTACAAAGTTTACTACCGAAAAGACCGGTGCATCGACCAATATCTCCAATCAGCAGATAGTGAACTTGCCTACCGTGAACCGTAGCATCACCGATGTGACCCGCCTCTCTCCCTATGGCGGCAATGGCATGAGCTTTGCCGGCGTGGACGGACGTACAGCTAACTTCACTGTGGATGGCGCCAACTTCAACAACAACTTCGGTTTGAGCGACAAGCTCCCCGGTGGAGGCAATCCTATTTCGCTCGACGCTATCGAAGAACTCCAGGTGGTGGTGGCTCCCTATGATGTTCGACAGACCAATTTCATCGGCGGTGGCGTGAATGCCATCACCAAGTCGGGTACCAACACTTTCAAGGGCAGCGGCTATATCTATCACAGAAACGAGAATATGCGTGGCGATGCCATTGAGCGCATGCAGATTCCCGGTGCCCGCGACAAGGACCAGAGCACCACATACGGTTTCACCCTCGGTGGCCCGATCATCAAGAACAAGCTCTTCTTCTTCGTCAATGGTGAAATGCAGAAGACTCCTACGGTGGCCAACCGCTGGCAGGCATCAGAGGATGGCGTGGCCGACGAGACCAACTATCTCTCTCGCACCACCCTCAGCGACATGAAAACCGTGTCTCAGTTTGTGAAGGACAAATACGGCTACGACACCGGTTCCTACACCAGCTTCCCCGCAGATGAGAACAACTACAAGTTGTTGGCCCGCTTAGACTGGAACATCAGCACGATGCACCACCTGGCTCTGCGCTACAACTACACCAAGAACCGCAGCTGGTTTGCCCCCAACGCCTCCTCAATGGACGGCGGAACCCGTATGTCGGGCGCTCGTATGTCGCAGTACTCCATGTCATTTGCCAACTCGATGTATGCCATGGACAACCTTGTTCATTCTTTCTCTTTCGACTTGAACAGCCGCCTCTCCGACGAACTGTCTAACCAGTTCCTCGCTACCTATTCTATATTGAACGACCTCCGCGCTTCCAATTCCGATGAATTCCCCTTTATCGACATCCTGAAAGACGGTCAGGCCTATATGTCTCTGGGCTACGAGCTCTTCACCTGGAACAACGCCGTACATAATAAGGTGTGGAACGTGAAGGACGAACTCACCTGGTACAAGGGTAACCACAAGATCATTGGTGGTGTGGCTTACGAATATAAGATGGCCGACAACCAGTATATGCGCAACGGAACAGGCTACTATCGCTATACCAGTCTCGATGACTTCCTCAACGGAGCAACGCCCGAAATCGTCAATCTGACCTATGGTTACAATGGCGAGAGCAGTCCTGCAGCACGTGTCCGCACCAACAAGATTGGCGTTTACGGTCAGGACGAGTGGTCTATGACTCCCCATTTCAAGCTTACCTACGGTCTCCGCATTGATGGTTTGTTCTTCAACAACAGCGATCTGATGACCAATAAGGCCATCTACAACCTCGATTACGAGGGTCGTCACATCGACACCGGCAAGTGGCCGTCTTCTAATCTCATCTTCTCTCCGCGTGTAGGATTCACTTGGGACGTGCTCGGCGACAAGAGTTTGAAGTTCCGTGGCGGTACGGGTCTCTTCGCAGGAAACCTTCCTCTGGTGTTCTTCACCAACATGCCGACCAACGGTGGTATGGTGCAGTATCAGGCACAAATCAATGCAAAGAACGCCCAGAAGAAGGGATTCGACATGAGTACCTTCGCCGGCGGACTCGTGACCGATGCTAACGGCCATGCCACAACAGCTGCCCTCTACGAGAAGCTCGCCTCGCTGGGCTACCCCACAACCATTACTCCCGAGGATGGAACGGTGCCTTCGGCCATTGCAGCAGTAGACTCTAAGTTCAAGTTGCCGCAGGTTTGGAAGACCTCTCTGGCCGTAGACTATGCTATTCCTGTATCGTTCCCCTTCACTGTGACGGTGGAAGGTATCTTCAACAAGACCCTCAACGGCGTGTCAATCTCCGATTGGAGTATCCCCAATGTGGGTGGATTTGCCCGTCTCAACGGTGTGGACAACCGTCCGATCTATCCTGCCGGCTTCCGCACCAACACCAAGGCGTTTGTCTTAGAGAACACCAGCCGCGGCTACGGATGGTCTACCAACATTGAGTTGCTGGCCCGTCCAGCCGAGTGGCTCACCCTGACCGCAGCCTATACCCATACCGTGAACAAGGAGGTGACCGGTATGCCGGGTTCCAATGCAGAGTCTGCCTTCACCTATGTGCCTACAGTTGAGGGTCCCAACAACATCAAACTGCACAACTCGCAGTATGTTACTCCCGACCGTTTCATCGCTTCTCTCACCACTCACGACAAGAGCGGCAACCACTACAGCCTCATCTGGGAGGCCTGGCGCGGTGGTTACAACTACTCTTACATGACCGTGAACGATATGAACAGCGACGGTTACAACTACGATGCAGCCTATATCCCGACCGACCAGCAGGTGGCCGACAACCTGTTCCGCTTCAAGACCGAGGACGACAAGACCCGCTTCATGGACTATGTGCATGCCAACAGCTATCTCAAGAACCATCAGGGCAAGTATGCCGAGGCCTATAGCCTCTATTCTCCTTGGGTTCATCGTCTGGATTTCAGCTACAAGCACGACTTCAGAATCAACGTAGGCCAGACCAAGCACGCCCTTACGCTCAGCCTCGACGTGAAGAACCTGATGAACCTCTTCAACTCAAGCTGGGGTGTGGCCAAGTATCTCAACCCCGAAATTGGTACCGACCCGCGCATCCTGAAGTATGAGGGTGTAGACGCAGAGGGCTATGCCACCTTCTCTACTCCTGCTTCCATCAGTGGCAGCACCAAGACTTTCGTGCCCTACCACTCGCTCAGCCAGTGCTGGTATGCATCTATCGGCATCAAGTACACATTCAACTAATTTAATGTCAAGACAATATGAAAATTAGAAATATCATTCCAGCGCTTGTTGCAGTCTTTGCCCTGGTCATTGCAAGCTGTACAGACGATGACAATATCTCCCTGCTCGACAACGTTCAGGTGTCCTCTTCCTACATCTCCCTGCCCCTTGAGGGTGGCTCCAACTCGTTCACGGTGAATGCCAAGGGCGACTGGACGCTGGAGAAGGTCATGACCAAGAAGGACTCCGTGAAATGGTTGACCCTGTCGACCGCGGCCGGTGCCGCCGGCGAAACCGAGGTGAAACTCACTGCCCCGACCACGCTCGATGGTCGCAGCGCAGAGCTGTTGCTCACCTGCAACGGCCAGGTACAGCACATCAATGTGATTCAGGGCCTCGCCACTATCTCCCCCGCCACCTGTGCTCAGGTGATTGCCGGCCCCGACAGCAAGTCGTATATGGTGACCGGTACGGTGTCGGCCATTGCCAATACTCTGTATGGTAACTGGTATCTGACCGACAATACGGGTACCATCTATATCTATGGCACGCTCGATGCGAAGGGCAACAAGCAAAACTTCTCAAGCTGGGGCCTCGAGGTGGGCGACGAGGTGACCGTGACCGGATCTAAGACCACCTACGGCTCTACCGTGGAATTGGTGGATGTGACCGTGGTGAAGATCAACAAGTCGCTCATCAAGGTAGACTCTGTGGAGAACGAGAAGCTGCCGGTTGAGGGTGGCGAATTCATCGCATACCTCACTTGCAAGGGGCAGGGCGTGTCGGTAGACATTCCCGAAACCGCCAAAGACTGGTTGTCTATCACCTCTATCCAGAGTGCCGGAACCAACACTGTGGTGAAGTTTAAGGCTGCTCAAAACGAGGGTGGAGACCGTTCGACAACGCTCACCTTCCACACAACCGACGGCTCGAAGGACTATACCTCTCAGACTACGCTCACTCAGCTTGGTGCCATTGTGCAGGCTTCCATCGCCGAGTTCATCGCTGCTCCGGTGAGCTCGACCTCTTATCGCCTGACGGGTTCCATCACCAAGATTGATGATGCCACCAAGGGCAATGTCTATATCAAGGATTATTCCGGTGAGGTTTACTGCTACAAGTTGGCCGACGTGGCTGCCAAGGGCGTGAAGGTAGGCGACATCGTGACCGTTGTGGGCAAGCGCGGCGACTACAAGGGCACCCCGCAGCTTGTATCGGGCGTTATCGAAACGGTGAAGCCTGTAGCCTCGGCTACCATTGCCGACTTACTGGCCAAAGCCGATGATCCTAATACCTATTACATGGTTACGGGTACAATCACCAGCATTGCCAATGCAACCTATGGTAATCTGACACTGAAAGACGCCACCGGCGAGATCTTTTCCTACGGCACATACCCCGGCTACGGCGCAACAGGCGATGCCCGCAAGGGCGTGGTTGATGCCAAGGGCCTCAAGGTGGGCGACCAGCTCACTGTGATTGCAACCAAAGGTTCTCACAACGGAAGCCCTCAGCTTACCAATGGTTTCTATGTGAGCCACGTGAGTGCACAGTAATCACATTCTGTAATTACGATAGGATGGGTGTGTCTGGAGAGTTCCGACACACCCATCTCTCGTTTTGTTTCATCATGAATTAGGGTGGAGATTTCTTCAAATTCAAGAATATCAAGGACCCTTTTCATACTTTCCGCACCTGCTGTCAGAGCTTGTTTCTTGAGCGTCGAGTCGCTCTTTTTGTCAACAATTCATCAGGATAATTTCCCGATTTCTACGTGTCCTTGCTCGCTCCGAATAGCCTTCTTTTCACCCTAAGCCTCATTTCGTCGTTGGTTTCCTATGGTTTTCAGAACCGATAGGGCCCTAATCGTCTTGCCCCATTACTCTTTTTCCCTCTTTCGAGGCTGTTTTCGCTTTGCCATTCGGCACTATTCATCTCATGATTAGGTAGCTATCGCAGTACGAAAAGGTAGTTATCGCGAAATCGTTATTTGTCAAAGAAATACAAGTTCCTCACAGTCAGTATCTTCAGAAAGGCCCATTTTTGCCCATTTTTCCAGCCGAAAATCCATATGATGGGCTTTGGAGGGACTTTTAAGTGTGTCTTTTCATTTTTTTCATCGATATTTTCTCGGATTTTATCTCGTGGTTTTCCTGTTGAGACCGAGTGATGCGAGTAAGACAAAGGGACGGTGAGGCAGATGTTGTGCCGGCGGAATGGAAGAGTGATGCGGCATCGGGTTCTGCAGGATGCATAAGATGGGATAAAAAAATGTCATGGGAGACGCAAGCGTTTCCCATGACATGGGTAGGGGTTTCAGAATGTGATGGCAGGCCGTGGCGGAGGCTATGCCTGTCTGGCGGCAGCCTCGTCGGTAAACACTTCCACGGTGTGGAGTGCATGATGGGCCACGTAGGCAGCCGGGCCAGCATCGTTCTGAGCGAGGATATCGGCCAACACGGGCTGCTTCTTCTCGCCAGTGAGCAGAAAGATGAGGTAGCGGGCATGGACAATGGGAAGCCCCGTGAGGGCCACGCGCTGCTGTCCCGACGTGGGATGAATGCCCACGGCGTAGGCCTCGTGCGACGTGAGCAGCTCCTCCTGACCGGGGAAGATTGAAGAGGTGTGACCGTCGTCGCCGGCTCCGAGGAGCACAATGTCGAAGACGGGAAATCCCCCTTCCTCAGGCAGCAGGTTGCGTACCACCTCCTCGTAGCGCCGCGCCTCGTCTTCGGGCGGATTCTCTCCCATGATGCGCACCACGTTGCCATCGGGTAATTCCACCTTGCTCAGCAGGTTGTCGCGCGTCATTCCGTAGTTGCTCTGGGCGTCGGCGGGCGGCACGCAGCGCTCGTCGACCCAGAAAAACCGGATGCGTTCCCATGGCGTCTCCTCGCCGAACTCCTCGGCCCAGAGTCTGAACATCAGAGCTGGCGTGCTGCCTCCGCTGAGCGCGATGTTGATTTTTCTACTCGGCGGGCACTCGGCTGCCAACTGAAGGATGCGTCCGATGAGGGCGCGGGAGGCCTCGGCGTCGGTTTTGAAGACGTGGGTGATCATAGTTCGCAATATAAATCGGTGTTGGTGAGATTCTTGCAAGGGTTGGTCCAATCGGCATCATGGTCGTGCATCAGTATGTCGCTCTCCTGCGGCCCCCATGTTCCTGCGGGATAACCATAGAGCGGAACGTCCTCGCCCTGCCAGTATTTGAGCACCGGATCGAAGAATTTCCACGATGCTTCCACGGCATCGTTGCGGGTGAAGAGGGTGGGGTCGCCCTGGATGCAGTCGTCTATGAGGCGGGCATATCCGTCGGTGATGGCCACGTTGCCCAGCTGGTCGTAGCTGAAATCCATGGCCACGCGCTTCACCTCAAAGCCTGCGCCGGGCACCTTCAGTCCAATTTTCATACTGATTCCCTCGTTGGGAGAGATGCGGATAATGAGCTGGTTGGCCTGCGCGCGCAGTCCATCGCTGGCATTCTGAAACATCTTATGCGGTGTTTCCTTGAAGTGAATCACAATCTCTGTCACCTTCGTGGGCATCTGTTTTCCGGTTCGGATATAGAACGGCACGCCGCTCCAGCGCCAGTTGTCGATGCTGATGCGCATGGCCACGAATGTCTCTGTGCGCGAGTTGGGGTCAACACCCTTCTCCTCGCGATAGCCGTTTTTCTTTCCTTCGCCCATGTATTGGCCGCGGATGATGTGCTCACGGAGGTCGGTTTCGTCGAGCGGGCGCAGAGAATTATACACTTTCACCACCTCGTTTCTGAAGCTGTCGGCGTTGAACACGGCCGGCGGCTCCATGGCGGTGAGCGCCACCAGCTGGATGAGATGGTTCTGCACCATGTCGCGCAGGGCGCCGGTGCTGTCGTAGAAACCACCGCGACTCTCGATGCCGAGGTTCTCCACGGCCGTCACTTCCACGTAGTCGATGTAGTTTCTGTTCCACACCGGCTCAAAGATTCCGTTGGCAAAGCGGAACGCGAGGATATTCTGCGCAGTCTCTTTGCCGAGGAAATGATCGATACGGAATATCTGGCGCTCCTCGAAAACCTTCTTGTAGACACGGCCCAACTGCAGCGCCGACTCCAGACTATAGCCGAAAGGCTTTTCCACAATGATGCGCGAGCCGGGTGTGTTGAGTTTCACCGCCTTGAGATGAAGGGGCACCACGCCGTAGAGTGAGGGTGGGGTGGCGAGGTAGAAAAGTAGGTTGTCGGGATGCTCCTCATCCGTCACGTCAACAATTTTCTGCCGCAGTGCCGGATAACCATCCTCCAATGAGGGATCTAAAGACTGATAATATAAGTGGGAAACGAAGTCGGCGAATCGGGCTTCGTCTTGAGATTCTGGTTTGATATATTGGTGCATCTCCTCCAGAATGTAGCTGCGATACTCCTCGTCGGTATAGGCTGTGCGTGCCGTTCCGATAATAGAGAAGTCGCCTTGCAGCCTGTCATTGATGAAAAGGGAGTATAGGGCGGGCATGAGCTTGCGCTTGGTAAGGTCGCCCGACGCCCCGAAGATGACCATTGCAAAATGGGACATAGTTTGTTTTCCTTTCTGATGGTGGGGAGGTGAGGACTTAGGGAGGTGGGGAACTGTGCCATTTCTCCGTGTGTTTACTCCGTTGATGGGCAAACGTCAGACTGGGATTTGTCTTAACTCCCAGCGAGCAGAGCGAGCGATAACTCCTTCAACTCCTTAACTCCTCATATCCCAATTATACATTATACGTTCCCGACTTGGTGTCGCCACCATGTCCGGTCCAGTTCTCGTGGTAGAACTGGCCGCGCGGGGAGTCCTTTCGCTCGAAGGTGTGCGCACCGAAATAGTCGCGCTGCGCCTGCACCATGTTGGCCGGCAGCGACTCCGAGGTGAGTGAATAGAAATAGTTGAGTGCCGAGGAGAAGGCCGGAACGGGCAGCCCGTCGGTCAGGGCGCGGGCCACAAGCGAGCGCCATCCGCCCAGCAACTGCTCCACTTCCTGTGCAAAATAGGGCGCGAGCAACAGGTGGCGAGGCTTCTCTGCCTCCTCGTAGGCACGGGCAATGTCGTTCAGGAAGGCACTGCGGATGATGCAACCGCCACGCCACATACGGGCGATAGAGGCCATGTCGAGATCCCAATGGAACTCGTCGGAGGCTTTCTGGAGCACCGAGAAGCCCTGCGCATAGCTCACCAACTTCGAGGCATAGAGGGCGGAGAAGATGTTGTCGAGCAGCACCTTGCGGTCGGTTTCGGGTGTGATGGCGGCGTGGGGGAAGCGAGATGACGAGAGCACACGCATCTCCTTGTCCGACGACAGGCTGCGCTCGAACACGGCCGTACCTATCAGTCCGAGCGGCATGCCGAGCTCCATGGCGTTGATTACCGACCATTTGCCAGTGCCTTTCTGGCCGGCGGTGTCGAGTATCTGGTCGATGAGCATCTGTCCGTCGGCCGACTTATGGCGCAGAATATTGGCCGTAATTTCCACGAGATAGCTCTGGAGCTTGCCCCGATTCCATCCATCGAACACGTCGGCCATCTCTTCATTGGTCATGCCGCCCATGTGCTTCATCACCCAGTAGGCCTCGGCGATGAGCTGCATGTCGCCATATTCAATGCCGTTGTGTATCATTTTCACAAAGTGTCCGGCTCCCTGCGGACCCACCCATTGGCAGCATGGCGAGCCGTCTTCGGCTTGGGCGGCGATGCTTTGCAGGATGGGCTTCACGCTTTCCCATGCCGCCTGTGAGCCGCCGGGCATGATGGAGGCGCCGTTCAGCGCCCCTTCCTCACCGCCCGAGACACCGCTTCCCACAAACAGGAAGCCCTTTTCCTCGGCCAATGCCACGCGGCGGTTGGTGTCTTCGTAGTTGGAATTGCCGCCGTCGATGATGATATCGCCGGGCGACAGCAGCGGAAACAGCTGTTGCATGAGCTCGTCTACGGCCCGTCCGGCGCGCACCATCATCATGATTTTGCGCGGTGTCGAGATCGATTCCACGAAGTCTTTCATCTCCGTGTGACCGCTGATGGTCTTATCCTTGGCGCGTCCGTTGACAAAGCGCTCCACCACACCTTCCTCAATTCCGGGCACGGTGCGGTTGTAGACCGATACGTTCCAGCCATGGTTGGCCATGTTGAGAGCCAGGTTCTCGCCCATCACGGCGAGACCGATAAGTCCTATATCACTTTTCATCTGTTTATACTTTATATTTAAATATGTATGCTCCTTCCACCTGCGGAGTGATTCCGGCTGGAGGAAGGAGCGTGGGGATTAGTCGAAAATGGTACCCTTGGTGAGCGCATATCGGCCTCCACCCGTGAAGCAGAGGGCCAGCGCGCCCAGCAGATAGAGGGCGGGTAGCTCGGCAGTCCAGCCTCCGGTCATCGGGTCGACCGTGAAGATGGTGGACAGATGGGCCATGAGGATGGCCACAACCATATTGCCTGCCAGTGCGGCGGCAGCGGCACGTGTCCATATGCCCAGCACAATCATAGCGGAGGCCACTACTTCACAGAGCAGCGCACCATAGGCAATGAACGACGGCAAGCCGATGGCGGTGAGCATTCCACCTATGCCATCAATGCCATAAACGGCCTTGTGATAGCCATGAAACAGCATGAGCCCACCCACGGAGATACGCAAAACAAGCAAGCCGAGGTCGGTGTTGCGAAGAAAGTCTTTGTATTTTTCTAACATAAACAACGTTTTTAAAAGTTTGAATACTACCTTTTACAATAACTAATTACAATAATTGCAAATATAGGGAATATTCGAGACATGACCAAATAAATTTGACAAGAACTGCATCGCGCTTTCTTTTTATTGAAAACGGAAACAAAAAAAATGTAAAATCCTTGGTTTATCAAAAATTTGATTTATCTTTGCAGCATTGATTAGGGTGCCGATGAGGCATTCCCGCGTGGGGAAAACGTAGCCGTTCATAGGCTGTTGACCCTTCGGACAAACTATTATTTCACAATAAACATTAAACGAAACGATTATGAAAAAGTATGTATGCGACGTTTGCGGCTGGATCTATGACCCAGAAGTAGGTGACCCTGATAACGGCATTGAGCCCGGAACAGCATTTGAGGACCTGCCCGAGGACTATGTATGCCCCGAGTGTGGCGTAGGCAAAGAGGATTTCAGCCCTGTAGAGGACTAATCACCGGCCGCAATATCCTGTAGTTTCCAGCCCGAGAGGGCTGGGATATCGGAACTAAAAATGGTTTTACTCTTGGATGATTCATCCAGAGTAAAACCATTTGTTTTTTGCTTATTCTATAGGTTTCCCCATGTGGTGATGGCCTTTTTTCGCATTGAGGCCATCACGAAGGCATGGTGCTTGACCGCAGAAAACGTTATTCTGCCAACAGTTTCTCGGCCATGGCTTGGCCCAGTGCCACGCACTTCTCGCGCACCTCGGGACTCATGGCTTGCTTCATCTCTACCGGTTCGCCCACCGACTCGAAGTGGAACTTGGTCTCATTCCACTCTTGTAGGATGGAAACTGCCTTGCTTGCCCATGCGTAGCTCCCGAAACACCCATAGTAATGGTTCTTCATGTCGCGATTGGCAATAGCCGAGAGCAGATGCTCCATCTGCGGATAGATGGAGTTGTTGTAGGTCGGCGCACCGAGAATGATGCCCTTGTAGCGGAACATATCGCGCAGCACGTTGGAGTAGTGGGTCTTGCTCAGGTTGAACAGACTGATGTGTTTCACTCCTGCCTGCGACGCAGCCTCGGCAATTGTCTCGGCCATCTGTGCCGTGTTGCCATACATCGTGCCATAGGCGATGACCAGGCCGGGCTCGGTCTCGTAGCGGCTCATCTTGTCGTAGAGCTCCACCACCTTAGTCGCATGCTTGTGCCACACCGGTCCGTGAGTGGTGCAGAGATAGTCCATGCGCACGTCGGCCAACTTCTTTAGCGCGTTTTGCACCGGCGTGCCATAGCGTCCCACGATGTTGGAATAATAGCGAATCATCTCCAGCCAGTAGTGCTCCACGTCGATATCGTCGTCGAGCACGCCGCCGTTCAGTGCGCCGTAGCAGCCGAAAGCATCGCCGGTGAAGGCAGCGTGGGCGTCAATGTCCACCGAAAGCATGGTCTCAGGCCAGTGAACCATGGGGATCATGTAGAAGTTGAGCGTGTGTTTACCCAGGCTGATAGCATCGCCATGTTTCACCTCGATCATGTCTTCATTGATGCCGTAGAACCCGTTCATCATGCTAAAAGTCTTCTTGTTGCCGATGATTTTTACGTTGGGGTAGTACTTGCGCAGCAGAGCCATCGAACTGCTGTGGTCGGGTTCCATGTGATGGATGACCAGATAGTCGATGGGGCGGTCGCCGATGACCTCGCGAATGTTATGGATGAACTGTGGGAAGAAGTCTACTTCCACCGTGTCCATGAGGCAAACCTTCTCGTCTACAACCAGGTAGGAGTTATAGGTGACGCCCTTGGGCAATGGCCACAGACCCTCGAAAAGGGCTTTGTTCACATCGTTTACACCTACATAATATACTTGGTCTGTAATCTTCTTCATGTTGGGGATCTATGTTTGGGGTGGTAAAAAAGTTGGGTTATGCTATATATTCGATAAATGCCTTGGCCTGCTCTTCGAGGAGCTTCACCTGCTCATCGGTGAGAATCATGCGGCCCTCGGTCCAGGCTTCCATGTTGAGCATCACGCCTGTCTGGCCAGTGGGCATCACATCGGCCTGCAGCACCGTGAGCAGCTCGGTGAGCTTCTCGCGACACTTGCCCGTAGCCATCTGGCCGCCGGCACCGCTCATGGTCATCTTGCGGCCGCGGAGCACGGTCGGAGTCTCGTAGTCGCCCAGCACCAATGGGCGCGACATCCAGTCGATGATATTCTTCAGGTGACCGGGATAGCTGTAGTTGTATTCCGGAGTAAATATCCACACGCCGTCGGCCTGCCCCACGGTCTCGCGCAGACGGGTAACTGCCTCGGGAGCAGGAAACTCGATATCCTGATTCACAAGGGGCACGTCGCTATAGTCCAGATAGCTCACATTGGCTCTGTCGCCGATAATCTCTTCGGCTTTTTTGGCCAATAAACCATTAAAAGACTCCTTTCTCAAAGAGCCTACAATGAACAATATATTCTTTTTCATCTTATTTTTTTGTGTGATTTGCTAAGTGACCGCAAATTTAGACATTTTCTATTAGATGAACAAATAATTGAGAAACTATTTCCGTTGGAATTCAACGTAGTAGCTCAAACCCTGGCGTCAAGACACCAAAAACAGCATACCCCACCATCTTAAATGCCATAATATTATCCTCCTTATAGGCGTCAAGACACCAAAAACAGCATACCCCACCATCGTGAAGGCATGCTAAGGGTTGATTTTCAGCTTGGGAGCACCGTCGTCAGTTGCTCTCGCCTGCAGCCGCAAGCACATTGAACATACGCTTCTCGATGCGCTTCACCTTGGAGGTGTATCTGCGGTCTTCGGCATAGCCTATGCGATTGAGAAACGCGTAGTAGTCGCCGCCACCATATTTATATTGCACGTCGTCGCGATAAGCCTTCACCGACTCCTCCCAGGAGTCGAACGTGTAATAGCTTCCATCGCTGGGATGACGGAGTCCAAACAGATTATGGTTCACAGTGCAGTTCGCACTGGTGAAATTGCCCGTCTCAAGGATAGCCTGAGCAGCAACAATTTCCTTGTGCTTCACACCGTATTCTTCGAGCACGGCGAGCAGATTCTCAACGTTCAGTTCCATGAAAGCCTTCTCTTGCGAGCTGTCGGAGCTATTGGCTTCCGGCGTCACAATCGTCTCCAAGGCCTTGCTTGCCTTCTCGTTTTTGGCCATGCCGGGCAGTGCGTCGGGCATGGTCTGAGCCGTGCCGACGGCGACGAAAAACCAACAGCAAACAAGTATTAAAAGGCTTTTTTTGTTGTTTTGTTTTTTGAGCATACGTTATTATAAACGCTTTTTCCTCCGATTTATTGGATAAGACCCTGTGGGTTAACATAGATTAACGAGGTACAAAATGCTTCTCCCCCTTGCCCCCTTACGTAAATGCCGACCGAATAGTAGGGAAATCCCCCGTGGATGTCCGCACCGCCGCATGGCTATGCCCGACATAATAACATTATATCCTTTGTTTTAGACAGAACTACATAACAGGTATATTTGAGGACATAAGGCCAGAATCCTTATCGTAAGGACACAAGATTTTTAAGACATCAAGACAAAAGGACATATTGGGAAAACACCCATCAGGGTCATCTGCATGTCATTTTGAAACGCGGAGCGTTTCTTATGTCATGGCATCAGAGGCTGGAAAATATGTCATTCTGAAAAATTCTTTGTCTTTATGTTATAAAAAAGAATAGGGATTTTGTGATATGGTATTATCCCATTCGGCGGTGCGGACATGCCCTGGGCATGTCCCTACAGAGCAATAGTTAATCCCATCATAAGTTGTTGATAATCAGCATAGGTGGATATGCCGCCGAAATAAGGTACTAATCGCCCTTAGATTAATACCTTTTCGCATTGCCTTTAGCACCTAATCGTCTTGCCTTTAGTACCTTATTTCAGTGGGGGGCAGTATCGGATGGAAATGGGTGGGCTCTTTAGGGACATGCCCTGGGCATGTCCGCACCGCCGGATGGCGTAACACCAGGCATGGCGAAACCTATTCTTTTTTATAACATAAGGACAAAGAATTTTTCATAATGACATATTTTCCAGCCTCTGAACCTATGACAAAAGAAACGCTCTGCGTTTCACAATGACATGCAGATGACCCTGATGGGTGTTTTCCCAATATGATTTTTTGTCTTGATGTCTTAAAAATAATTTGTCATTCTGGACAATTCCATGTCCTTATGTGCTATATAAAATATGCCCTTTATGTAGTTCTGTCTCAGCTCTCTGATAGCCCGTTTATCGGTTATTCGGTCTCATTTCACCAGCCGCAGGTAGTAGAGTCCGGGGCAGGGGGTGGTAGATGAGGCCGTGAGGCGGACGGTAAACTTCGACTTGGCGCGCCCCTTGGCATCGGTGAGGAGCTGTGAGGGGAGGGGATATTCCACGTTGTAGAACCCGTTGACAGCACCTTTCACGGTCTGGGGAATACGGATGTCGGCTATCTTCACGCCGTCGACTGTGAGTGTGGCCATGCGCCCGGCATCTGCAGTGGTGAACCGCAGCAACACGCTGAGGCCGCTCTTCAGGCCTTCGGGATTGGCCAGGGCATATTGCACAAAGCCGTTGGGCTGTGCATCGCGATAAGTCTCGTCGTTGAAGCTGCCCGTCGACGAGTCGACGCTGTAGCTGTATTCGTGTCCGGCCTCGCTCTGCTGCTCTCCCGTAGCCACGAAGTCGACGGTGCGCTCGGCCAGGAGTCGTGCGTTGAGCTCGGCGTTGGCCATGTCGCTGGCGGCATAGTTCTCGGCCGTCTGCTGGTACCAATAGGCCATGTAGCGGGCGTGCTGAATCTCGTAGAACGGGCGCAGCGTGAGTGTAGACCACTCATAGCCTGGGGCGTCGGGGCGCGAGGCGTCGATGGTGAACTGCAGGCGGGCAGGATTCTTGGCCTTGATGCGGCTGAGCACGCTGCCGCGCGGCCCGATGAGCAGTGGGGCCGAGGTGAGCGACTTGATGCTGCCCATTGCGCCGGGAGCATGGTCCATGCGGCCTGCGCCGGCATATTCGTTCTTCAGCGTCTCAGACTTCAGACTGCCGTCGCCATCGGGCATGGCTGTGGTGGGTGCGCCGAGCAGCACGGGGCCGTATTCGAAGGCAATGTAGTCGGTATAGTTGGGACATTCGGCCGTGCGCAGTTCCATGGGCAGACTCACCTCCACGATGTCGCCTACTTTCCATTTCCGTCTGATTTTCACATAGGAGGCCCTCCCCGGCTCCACACTAATCGCCTGCCGACGACCGTTCACCGTAATCTGGTATTGGGCCGTGGTCCACCACGGATGGCGCACGGCAATGGTGTATCGGCCGCGCTTGCCCACCGTGATGCGGGTCTGGGGCGAGTAGGGATAGGTGGTCTCCTGCGTGAGACTGAATGGCTTGCTGTTGAGCTTGCTGGCCGTGAAGAGGTTCACGTAGACCACCGAGTCGGCGTCGTGGGTATAGACAAAGTGCCCATACTTGCTGTGGTTTTCCATGCCTGTGCCCACGCAGCACCACATGCCTTGGTTCACCTGCGAGTAGATGCGGTAGCCTTGCGGACGCAGGGTGGTGAAGTAGACGTAGCCTCCGGTCTGCGGATCTTGTGTGGAGAGGATGTGGTTGAGCATGGTGTACTCGTAGAAGTCGGCATAACGGGCGTCGTGGGTCTTGTCGGCGAGCATCTCCGAGAGCTTCAGCATGTTGTTGGAGTTGCAGCTCTCAGGACCGTCTACATGGTCGATGTAGCGGTTGCTGTTGCCCACCGAGAGGAAATGCTCACCCACGCTGTTGCCTCCGATGCAGGTGGTGCGGTGCTCGGCCACGTCAGTCCAGAAGTTGGTGGCGGCGGTGTCGAATGCCCGCGCCGTGGCGTCGTCTTCGGCAATGCGCTCAAACCCGATGTATTTGGGCACCTGCGTATTGGCGTGACGATTGTCGAGAAAGGTGGGGTTGAGCGTCTGCATGCCATCAATCATGGTCTGATGGCTGTATTTGCGGGCCGCGTCGAGGTATTTTCGGTCGCCGAAGAGCGAGTAGGCGTCGGCCAGACTCTCATTCATTCCGCCATGTTCGGTGTCGAGCACGCGCTGCATGTCGGCCGTGGAGAGATGGGCCACGAGGTTCACGCTCCAGTCGGCCAGTTTGCGAAAGAGTTCGCGCGCCACTGTGCTTCCACCATATATATATGCGTCGCGCAGTCCGGCCAGCACCTTATGCTGGCAGTAGAACGGCACCCAGCCTCGCACTTTGCGGAACTCCTCGATATGGCCCAGGTAGAGTTGTTTCCACGCCTCGTTGATGGGCTGCCCCCCGATGAAGCCGTAGAGGCCCTCGGTATTGGTGTCGTAGGCACTCTGACAATCCTTCAACACCTGCAGCATATAGTCCATACGGCTCTTGAGCCTCGCCCTCACGGCCTCGTCATGACAAGCCGCATAGGCCAACGCAAGGGCCGACAGATAATGGCCTCCCACATGGCCCGAGAGGTCGAAACCGTTGCCTCCCCAATTGCTGAAGTTGGGATGGCGCGACAGCCAGCCGGCATAGTTGCCCTCGTGGAGGCCGGCCTGGCGCACAAAGGGCGTGAGCAGTCGGTCGGTGTCATACTCCAGGAGCGTCTGGATGTTGCGGTCCATGGCCGTCTTGAAAGGGCTGTCGAGGAGCGTCACTTCGCTCAGGTCGAAATGATGGGGATAGAGCGTGCTCTGTGCCTGGCCCTTGCCCAGATAGCCCCAGGCGAGGATGGCTGTGAGCCACAATAGTCTTTTGGGTTTCATGATGAAAGGTTTAATGGTACGTTCGTTTGTAGGTAGGAATCGGATATATGCGCAAAGATAGGTATTTTTGTACAAACAACACTAATAATTGGCTTTTATTTTTACCCTAAGAGGCAAAAAAGGAAAACCAGAGAGGTCGATTTGATAAAAAAAGAACAATGTGGTTCCAAATCGTCACGGCATTATTTGGCGCGACGCAAATATTTCATTAACTTTGCCACACAATGTTAACGTTAGTCAACATACGCTGACAAGATGAACCATATCAAGAAAATAGTACTGACAGGAGGTCCTTGTGCCGGAAAGACCACAGCCTTGGTGAAGATTATCGAGCACTTTTCGAGTCTCGGCTTCAAGGTTTTCACCATTCCGGAAGTGCCTACTCTCTTTCTTCAGGCAGGCATGGACTACCTCACGAAGAACCGAAACTTCTTCTATGAAGGTGAGAAAGCCACCCTCGAGATACAGCTTCAGCTCGAAGATAAGTTTATGAAGATGGCCGAGCAGGTAGACGAGCCTGCGGTCATCATCTGCGACCGTGGTGCCCTCGACATCTCGGCCTATATGCGGCCGGATATGTGGGAGGAGATCACGGGGCTTGTCGGCACCACCACCCAGACGCTGCTCAATCGCTACGACGCCGTGCTTCATCTCGTGTCGGCAGCCGACGGCGCTGAACAGTTCTATACCACGAGCACCAACAAGGAGCGCACCGAGGGACTGGAACTGGCCCGCGAACTCGACAAGAAGGTGATCAACGCGTGGAGCGGGCATCCCCATCTGCGTGTCATCAATAACCACGACGACTTTGACACCAAGCTCAACCGCGTGCTCAAAGAGATTTCGAGCGTGCTCGGACTGGCTCAGCCCATCACCGAGGAGCGCAAATATGTGGTGGAAATCACAGGCGACATGCCGGCAACCATCGATAGCGAGATCACCCAGACCTATCTGGTGGCTGAGCCCGACAGCGAGGTGCGCCTGAGAAAACGCCTGTGGACCAACGGAAAGCGGGTCAACGTGCACACCATGAAGAAGGCCGTGGGTGGCAATGAGCAGGTGGAGACCGAGCGACAGGTGAGCAACGCCCTCTATGAGTCGCTGCTCTCGCAGGCCGACCCCTATCGTCGCACCATCCATAAAAACCGCCGGAGCTTCATCTGGAAGGGGCAGTATTTTGAGCTCGACACCTATCTCGACCAGCTCAGCGGCATGACCATTCTGGAGACCAAGGGCATATTGAGCACCGAGGACGTGAACTTCCCGCCGTTTATCAAGGTGGTAAGAGACATCACGGGCGACCGCGACTATTATAATTATAACCTCGCATTGAGAAAGGCATAGCAAGATGCATATCGTTATCGCAGGAAATATAGGCAGTGGGAAGACCACACTCACCAACATGCTCGTGCGCCACTATGGCTGGGAGCCGCGTCTGGAGAGTGTGCAGTATAACCCCTACCTCGACGATTATTATAAGGACATGAAGCGGTGGTCGCTCAATCTGGAGGTCTACTTCCTCAAGGAGCGCTTCCGCGACCTCCTCGACATCGCCCAATCAGAGAAGACCATCATCCAAGACAGGTCGATTTTCGAAGGTGTCTACATCTTCACGGCCAACAACTTTGATATGGGAAACATGAGCCAGCGCGACTTCGAGACCTACATGGGACTATTCGAATCGATGATGATGATAGCCCGCCAGCCCGACCTCATGGTCTATCTCAGGGCGTCGGTGCCCCATCTTGTAGACCATATCCAGCGCCGGGGGCGCGACTATGAGCAGAATATGCAGCTCGATTATCTCAAAAATCTCAATGCCCGCTACGAGGATTTCATCAACAATAAATATACGGGGCGCGTGCTCACGATAGATGTAGACGACAAGGATTTCCTCTATTCGAGAGAAGATTTCGCCGGGGTCATCAAGCAGATCGATGCCCAGTTGGCCGACATTCAGCAGGTGGATCGCTCGCTCTTCAGTCATCATCCCTGAGCAACTCATCCCAATGACCCTCACCCCAACAACCCATAAACTCACAAACCCACTACAACAATGCACATCGCAATAGCTGGAAATATAGGCAGTGGCAAGACCACGCTCACCAACATGCTTGCCAAACGCTACGGATGGACCCCCCGCTATGAACCCGTAGACAATAATCCATACCTCGACGACTTCTACAAGGACATGAACCGATGGTCTTTCAACCTGCAGGTCTACTTCCTCAACAAGCGTTTCAAGGAGGTGGTGGAGATAGCCCACAGCACAGAAACCATCATCCAGGACCGCACCATCTTCGAGGATGCGCGTATCTTCGCCCCCAACCTGCATGAGCAAGGCTATATGAGCGACCGCGATTTCGACAACTATTCGAACCTCTTCGACCTGATGATGTCGCTCGTTCAGCTGCCGCAGCTTATGATTTACATCCGCTCGTCTATCCCAACGCTGGTGAAACACATTGAGAAGCGCGGACGGTCGTTTGAGCAGAGCATCCGAATAGACTATCTCACAGGTCTGCAGAAACGCTACGAAGACTGGATAGCAGGCTACAAAGGCGACCTGATCATCATCGACGGCGACCATCTGAGCTTCGAGGACACCCCCGAAGACTTCCGTAAGGTGACCGACATGATCGACGCAAACCTCTACGGACTCTTCCCCATGGACGAGAAACCACAACTTCAACTATAACCCATTCAGACCACACAGCACCGCGGACAAGTAGCCGCCGAGGCTGTGTGTTGCTGTTTTACGACAGCCATATCCCACGAAAAAAATTGCAACATCATGACAGAGACTAAAGAAATCAAGACTCCCAGCATCAACACCTTGGTGACAGGGACCGACGGCGGGCGCCAAGTGCTCCTCGTTGGATTGAAGACAGCTTACCAGGATAAGCCCCAATATCAGCGTGCTCTCAAGCGCGAGTTTGATACATGCCATGAACTTGAGCATCCCAATATCCTGAAATATCTCGAAGAGAAAGATGTGGAAGGCTATGGACACTGCATTGTGATGGAGTGGGAACCGGCCCGCACGCTCGCCGACTATATCCTCGAAGACCATAGCGAAGAAGAGAAAAAGAATATCATCAGGCAGGTGGCCGAGGGGCTGAACTTCCTCCACCAGAATGGACAGGTGCATGGGGCACTCAATCCCACCACCATATTTATTACCACGCAGGGCGACAGAGTGAAGATATTGAACTTCCGTCTGCGCTTCGCCGACCACCTCTACGAGCCCATGACCACCATGAAGTACAGGGCTCCCGAGGCCAAAGACGGCACCGTGACGCTCGATGCGCGCACCGATGTATTCTCTCTCGGCACCATTGTCAAGGAGATGGGGCTCGGCTCCGACTACCAAAATGTGGTGACGGGCAGCTGTAGCTTTGGCCGAAACGACCGCTATCCCGATATCGACTCGTTCTTGGAAGGCTTTGAACACCGCCGCATCTCTCGCCGAAGCAATGTGAGCGAAAGCAGCGCTCCGGCCAGCAACAAGAAGGCTGCCATCCTCGTGTCTACCATTGTGGCCCTGCTCATCATTGCCGCTCTGGTGTTCTTCAACCGCAATAGCAATGGCAACGACGCCGAACAGGCCAACACCGAGATGGCCGACACTACGCAGAAGCCCCATGAGCTCGCTCCCGCCGAGGCTGCACAGGGCTCTGGCGAGACAGCAACACCCGACAACAGCACTGCCGCACCGCAGGCCACGCCGGCTCCCGGAGCTGAGCAGGCTTACACTGGGGAACTGGAATTCATGAACAATCTGGTGCCGCAGATGCACATCGACATCGATAAGATCTATGCCAAGGGCGGCGATGCCGCTGCGATCCGCAAGCGAGTGCAGGTGTATTACAAAGGTCTACGCAAGGCATTGGGTAATCTCAATGACAACCAGTTTGCCGCTTACGACAAGGCTTTTGCCGAATATATTCAGCAGAAGAACGCTGAATAATCAAAGATAACACAGCCGCCCTGCTCAGGCAAGGCGGCCAGCGTGGAGCCACCGGCATACCAAGCCTCCGCTTCTAATACTATGGCGATGAAACAGTCTGCATCCGAGCAGGCTGTTCATCGCCATCATTTTTACATCATGCGACAATCCGTGCTCCTCCTTTTGGCCTCTATGGCCGCGACGACCCTATCTGCCCAGACCGACAGTCCGGGTGGATACCGTCTGCCCAACATCGCCATCGGACTGAACCATCACCGCGACTCGCTTCTCGTGAGCCATCTCAACGTGGGTCTCCGTCCCGAAGTGGATAGTCTGCGCGGCCTTCAGCTCGGTCTGTTCTATGGTGGCATACGCCACGAGGCACGCGGGGTGATGGCAGCAGGAGTAGCCAATGCGGCCCACGCCATGCGCGGATTGCAATGGAGTGGATACAGCAACATAGTGTTTACCCCCATGCGGGGCATCCAGCTGAGCGCTTTGACCAATATCGCCATGGGCGTGAAGCGCGGCCTGCAGCTGTCGGGCGCTGCCAACATCAGCTCTGGCTATATGCACGGCATGCAGTTGAGCGCCTACAATTACGCCGACTCGCTCAACGGATGGCAGCTGGGTCTTATTAACGTGGCACAGCGACACCCCAAGGGTGTGCAGGTTGGCATCATCAATTATACGGGAGATACCATCGCCCGCAAGATTGGACTTGTGAACATCAACCCCAAGACGCGCATCGATCTGATGACTTATGTGGGCACCACCTCGAAGTTCAATGTGGGCTTCCGCTTCCGCAACCGAAGCACCTACAGCATTCTTGGTGTGGGCACCCACTACACAGGCTTCGACAACGACTTCTCCGGCGCACTGTTCTATCGTGTAGGTCAGTATTTCAATCTCACGCCACGATGGTCGCTCAGCGGCGACGTGGGGTTCTATCACGTAGAGAGTTTCAAGAAAAACTCCGACGATTCGCCCCGCCAGCTCTACTCCCTGCAGGTACATCTCAATCTTGATTATCAGATCAATCCCATCTGCGGGGCCTTTGTTTCCACCGGATATGGCACCACACGCCTATATGGTTCCAACCGCAACTACCGCACGGGATTCATCCTCCAGGGCGGCCTCACCTTCCGCTATCAGCGCAACGACCGGCAAGAGGCACGCTGGATGGCTGAGCGGGAGCGCGACATGGAATACCATCTGGGTAAACTTCGTGAGACGCCCGAAGACCAACTCTACAGGTTTACCGACCCCGACTACACCCGCCATCGGTGGGGACGGGCTGCCGCCATGGCCGCAGGCATCAATGTTCTGGTGCATAGTTTCGATCGGTTCGTGCTCGACGAGGAGTTTGCGCAAGTCACTTTCAACACCATTGCAGCCAACTGGCGCAACGGATTGGTGTGGGACAACGACCAGTTCTCCACCAACCTCTTTGCCCATCCCTACCACGGCAACCTCTATTTCAATGCTGCCCGCAGCAACGGACTTAACTTCTGGCAGAGCGCGCCCTATGCTCTGGGCGGCAGTCTGATGTGGGAATTCTGTGGCGAGATAGAGCCGCCGGCCATCAACGACCTCATTGCCACCACTTTTGGCGGTATCTGTCTTGGCGAGATTACCCATCGCATCTCGGCCCTTATCCTCAACGATCGCAGCCGTGGATTCCGCCGTTTCCTGCGCGAAGCCACTGCCACGCTCATCAATCCCATGCAGGGATTCACCCGAATCGTAGACGGAGACGCTGGCCGCGTGCGTCGGGAGAGGTTTCTTTATCACGATTTCAGTCGCATTCCTGTGGAGTTTGTCATGTCGGCTGGTGCCCGATTTCTTGCCGACGACGGTGGACTCTTCCGCGGTGTGCGTCTTCCCTATCTCAGTTTCTACCTCAACTATGGGGATGCTTTCAACACCGACAACAACCAACCGTATGATTATTTCACCGCGAAGGTGTCTATGAGCCTATCCGGTCAGCAGCCACTCATCAATGGTGTGCACCTTCTTGGTCGGCTCTGGAGCGACATTGTATATGAAGGCAAGGAGGGACAGACGCTCATCGGACTATTCCAACACTTCAACTACTACGACTCCGAGCCCATCAAAGACGGTACGGCGCTCACGCCATATCGTATCTCCGAGGCTGCCGCCTTTGGCCCGGGCATCCTCTGGCAGTTCCCCCGCGTGGGCAATCTATCGCGTTTAGAGCAGCGCATCTTTGCCGATGCCATCCTCCTCGGTGGCACCAAGAGCGACTATTACAATATCATAGACCGCGACTATAACATGGGGTCGGGCTTCTCGTTGAAGTCAAACACGATGATGGAATTCCCTCATCTCGGTCGGTTTGTGCTCAACATTGAGTACTATCGCATCTTCACGTGGAAGGGTTACGAGGGCAAGGACCTCGCCACCATCAACCCGCTCTACCTCAATGCGCAGGGCGACAGGGGCAATGCGCAGCTTCTGGTGTTCAATCCTACGTTCCTTGTGCAGCTGAAACACAACGTCGGCATCGAGATTTCGGGTAGCTATTACGCCCGCAACACCCACTATAAGTTCTACGATGACGTGAAGGCCAAGACCTTTGAAATCAAGAGTGGACTGGTCTATCGATTCTAATGCCACGCAGTGAAGTGCTCGGGAATACTTGTCCGAGCCACTATTCTTTCCTCCATCCCGCCCTGAACATTTCATGGATGGGCTTCCTTGACTTGCTCTCAAAACCTTATTTTATAGCTCATTAGCACAATATCGCCGCCGAAGGAGCGTTTGTTCATCAAACACATACTATTAATAAGGTAAATCATGAAGACCAAAAACATCATCCTTCTCACAGCCCTCATTCTCACCATTCTATCTTCCTGCCATGGACTCAACCCTCGCCTGGTCAATCCTCCATCGGAAGCGACGCTCGCTCTGCGCCAGAAATACTGGAACAAAATCGTGGGTGAATGGAGCTACGAGGCCTTGTCGGATACGGCCCGAAACCGCTATCTCTACGAATTCTACCGCTTTGAGGCCGACGGCAAGATGACCGGCTTGGTGAGATATGGCTCTGCCGACTCCACCGAGATGACCTGGCAGGAATGCGTTGTCTCTAAAGACGGTGAAGTATGCTCACCCAAACAGACCGCCAAGTTTCGCTATATCATCAACGACACCATCTCTGGGCGCTGGGATCTCATTGCCGGAGGCGACGACAAACCGGATGCCCTCATCATCTATATCAACAAGAGCTCGGCCGATAAAGGTAGGCATATCAATCCCAACTCCTTCACGACGGCCGACCAAGTGGGCACTCACCGATTCTCATTCTGCAATGGCGAGCAGCTCTTCATTACCAACTGTCGGCGCAAGGAGGCCACCTTCAAACGTGGCAAAGCGGCTCCTACGTTCTGATTTTTTAAGTAAATCCCCTACATTTCTTTTGCGTTCAAGCATCGGTTATCTCGTTTTTTTTGCCTAAATTTGCTGAAAAAACAAGGAAATGCTCGAATTCAAGAATGTGAGTGTGGCGCTCAGCCAGGGCCGAAGGTCGCTTCCTGTCACTGTGGTGGTGGGGAGAGGCGAGATGGTCTGCGTCTGTGGACCGCAAGGATCGGGCAAGACCCGCCTGCTCATGGCGGTGATGGGGCTGGAGCCTGTGGCCGAAGGCTACATCACGGTAGACGGCGAACTGGTGAGCGTGGGGTCGGCTGAGTATTTCAGAAACCTCATTGCCTATGTGCCGCAACATGTTCCCGACCAGACCATGGCGGTGTCGGAGCTATGCCGAATGGTCATAGATCTGAAGGCCCACCATGGCGCCAAGCTCGCCAAGGAGGCCCTGATGGAGCAATGGCGCACGCTCAACTTGGAGCCGTCGCTCTACGATCTGCCTCTGAAGGAGGTGCCCCAAGAGATGCTGCAGACCATCCTCATCTCACTTCTCCCCCTCATGAACCGCCCCATTATCCTCATAGATCACATGCCGCAGACCCACAGCGTCTACGAACTGGTGAGCCGTTTGGCTCAGGATGGGGCCGAAATTCTCTACACCTGCGAGCGCCAGGCGGTGCCCTGCGACAAACTAATTAACATTTGAATAATGGAAATATCTCTGCTTGGCTTCCTGCTGGGACTGCTGCTATTGGCCATTCCCGTTTACATCATATATGCCATGGACCTGCATCGCATGCGGAGGTTTATGACTTCATTAGGCAAAATGGTCGGTATGGTGGCCTTGACGGGCCTCGCCACTTACCTGCTCATGCTGTGGAACAGTGTGGCGATGAATATCCTTGCGGGCGTGGTGATGACTGTGGTGAGTGCAGTTCTCACCATCCGTCAGGCCAATCTCAAGATGGGGCGGCTCCTCCTGCCAGTAGCATCGGGCCTTCTGGTGTCTACGTTCATCATCGGATTGTATGTGCTTTTCCTCGTGATGGGTATCAAAAATCCATTCGATGCCCGCTTCTTTATCCCCATTTTCGGCCTGATTACGGGCTGTAGCATCAGCCTGAATGCTCATGCCTTGCACACTTATTACATGGGATTGTACCACCATCGGCAGCTCTATTACTATCTCTTGGGCAACGGAGGCACCCATCGAGAGGCCGTCAACTATTTTGTGCGGCGTAGCTTCCAGGCGGCGCTCAATCCGCTGATGAAGCAGATGTCGGCCGTGGTTTTCGCCACGGCACCCATTCTGATGCTGGCCTTGGTGCTGGGAGGCACCAGCGTGCTCGCCGCCATGGCACTGCAAATCGTATTCTTCATCATGGTGCTGAGCGTCTCGCTGACCTCACTTTTCATCACGATGATGATGGGCCGACGCTACGGTTTTGATGCCTACGAGAAGTTGCGGCCCGTGACCAAAACCGTTGTCACCGAACCGCAACCCACTATCTCATCTCCAGCTTCAGAGTCTTTATCCAGTCCTTCAGCACCCCTCCATACTGATGCTGGGAGTCAGCCACAAGAATCATGACTCTCGAACCGTCGGCCAGCGTCGGTCCGAGGCATGAGCCTTCATAGTTGGCGAGGCTCCGCGAGAACAGCGTGAGAGTGGTGCGCCATTGCGTCACCAGCGTCTTCTGACCCTCGCCGGGCATGAATCGATAGAGTTTGCAATTGACAAACGAGCTGATTTTCGATGCCGGCACATAGAACTCCCTTTCCAACAGCAGCACCGATCCATCGTCCATGGCACACAGCGTGCCGATGCCGTGGGCATAATGCTCCGCCTTCGAGGCATCGCCCTCCGGACTGTCGAGGTGATACAGATAGGTGTGGGCTGGCAGAAGGTCGGCCGAGAACGACTGGATGTAGATCGAATCGCTCTCGTTGCAGGTCCAGAACATCCGCGTCTGGGCATTGTAGCTCAACGCTTCGAGCCCCTTGTTGCCTGGCAGATGGCGGAATCTCTCGGGCAGATTCAGCTCGCGCAGCGTCCTCACGCCCTCCATATTATATTCCAATATCCGATTGTCGGCCTCTCCGGTGATCCACAGTTTCTGAGTCTCGGGCACAAAGGCTATGTCCTCTTCGTCGCGGTTGGGGAAGGCGCTGGAGCGGAATCCGGTGTTGCGGGCCGCGAGAATATCGCCCGAAACCGAGTCGATATCGATTTCCCACACAAAGAATCCGTCTTCTTTCTCCTTGTCGCTGACCACCGCATAGCGGTTGCCACCTATCCAGCAGATGCCGCTGTAGTCGCCGGCGGGAATGTCGTTGGGGAATGCACGTTGCTTATTCTCAGTGACATGCAACTGTGCCAGCGACGGAATCGTGACAAGAGACAATAATATAAGGTATAGAATTCGCATTTTCCTTTTTATTTTCAAACGCTTTTTCGCCGTGGATATTGCATGTTAAAAACCATTGATTTATTTGGAGGGACAAAAGGAAATCCGTATATTTGCATCAGAATAAAGGAGAAATGTTTTGGGGGGTTGTATCGATTCGATCGGGATACTCATCAAATTACATTGAAAACAGAGAATGCTTCTCTTGTTGATGGCGGGCCACAACAGTCGCTTTGCGGCTAAGCTTTAAAGCCGGTGGATTACAAAGGCGGAGAGCTCTCACAACTTTTATAGCTGGAGTTTTCATCACATCATCGTTATGATCCCCTTTTTAATATGGAGAATTGAGCACGGAATGGTTTTCCGAACCTCAGTTCTCCTTTTAAGTTTAACCCCTGTCCCGACAGGCCGTCGGCCCTTGCGGCTGGGCAGCCAGGACGCAACAAGGAAAGAAAAAACAAGATGTTTAGCGGAATTGTAGAGGAGATGGCCACTGTAGTGGCTATCAAGAAGTATCAGGAAAATATCGATTTCACGTTGAAATGCTCGTTTGTCGACCAGCTGAAGATAGACCAGAGCATTGCCCACAACGGCGTATGCCTCACCGTGGTGAGCCTCGACGGCGACACCTATACCACGACCGCCATGAAGGAGACACTCGACCGGTCGAACCTCGGGCAGCTCAAGGTGGGAGACCGCGTGAATGTTGAGCGCTCGATGCTGATGAATGGGCGGCTCGACGGCCACATTGTGCAGGGCCATGTAGACGAGACTGCCACCTGCACAGCTATGGAGGATGCCGACGGGTCTACCTACTTCACCTTCGAATATCCGCTCGACAAGTCGATGGCCCGGCGCGGATACTTCACCGTAGACAAGGGCTCGGTCACTGTCAACGGGGTATCGCTCACCGTCTGTGAGCCCACCGACAACAGTTTCAAGGTGGCCATTATTCCTTATACCCGTGCGAATACCAATTTCTGCGATATCCAGGTGGGGAGCGTTGTCAACCTGGAATTCGACATTTTGGGTAAGTATATCGCACGTCTTCACGACTTTTCTTGATATGAAGGGGTAAATAGCGCATAGAGGGGAAATGTTACAAAAAGTAACATTTCCCCTAACTTTTGTTAATATTTATATCTCCTTTAAACTTTTTACCACACAATCAGTCAAACGAATAAACCCGATATTAAAAGTTAGTTTTATGAATAAATCATTAGTGGCAGCTGCGTTGGCTCTGGTATTCTTAGGAGCTCCGCAGGAGATGGAAGCCAGACAGTGGTCATTGCAGGAATGCATCGACTATGCCTTGAAGAACAACATCACGTTGCAGAAAACGCGAATCCAGCACCTCAGCGCTTTGGAGGATGTGAAGCAGAGTCAGGCTGCCTTGTTGCCCTCACTCTCGGCATCCACCTCGCAGAACCTCACCTACAACCCTTGGCCGGAGAGTGGCACCTACGTGATTGCCGGCGACAAGGTACAGACCAACGTGAAGAAGTTCTATTACAATGGGTCTTACTCGCTCTCGGGCAGTTGGACGGTATGGAACGGAGGTCGCAACCGCAATCTGGTGAAGGCCAATGAGATGACTGCCCAGCAGGCAGCGCTCGACAGTGCCACTACAGCCAACAACATACAGGAGCAGATAGCCCAGCTCTATGTGCAGATACTCTACTCGCAGGAGGCTATCAAGGTCTATCAGCAGACGCTCGAAACCTCGAAGAAGAATGAGGAGCGTGGGCAGGAATTCCTCAAGGTGGGCAGCATGAGCAAGGCCGATCTGGCGCAGCTCACCTCACAGCGGGCCCAAGACGAATATTCTCTGGTATCGGCAGAGAGCAGTCTACGTGACTACAAGCGACAGCTGAAAAAACTGCTCCAGATTACCGATCAGGAGGAATTCGACGTTGTTGTGCCTGAGACCACCGACGCCATGGCCCTGCAGAGCATTCCCGGCGTGACGGCAGTCTACGACAGTGCGCTCAACATCAGGCCCGAGATTCAGAACGCCATGCTCGGCATCAAGAGCAGCGACCTACAGATTAAGATGGCCAAGGCGCTGAAAATGCCCACCATATCGGCCAATGCCGGACTGAGCACCAACACCACTTCGATGAGCAGCAATGCCTGGGGCACGCAGCTCAAGAACAATTTCGGACTTGGTGCAGGCTTCACTGTGAGCATCCCCTTGCTCGACAACCGCCAGACCAAGACCGCCGTAAACAAGGCCATCCTATCGAAACAGTCGTATGAACTCGACTTGCGCGACCAGCAGACCAACCTCTACTCTACGATTGAGAACTATTGGCTGCAGGCGGTGAACAATCAGGCGCAGTATCAGAGTGCCAAGGTGAGCACCCAAAGCGCACAAGCCAGCTACGACTTGCTGAGCGAACAGTTCAGGCAGAACCTCAAGAACATCATCGAACTGATGAACGGTAAGGATGCGTTGATGAAGGCACAGCAGGCCGAACTCCAGGCCAAGTATCTCACGATACTCAACATCAACATGCTGAAGTTCTACGAAAGCGGCACACTCAAATAGCATCCCCACTCAGGATAACAATTTTATTTTTATTTAGCATACAGTCTTTATGAAGAAGATTAGTAAAGTATGGTATGCAGTGGCCTTGGTGGCCATTGCAGCAGTTGCCGCATTCTTTTTTTCGGGCAACAAGAAGAAGGAAGAAGTGCAGTTTGTTACGGAAAAGGTAACGACTGCCAATATCGAGAACAGCATTACCGCCACCGGAACCATCGAGCCTGTGACCTCGGTCACGGTAGGTACCCAGGTGTCGGGCATCGTGAGCAAGCTCTACGTAGACTACAACAGCGTGGTGAAGAAGGGCAGGTCATTGCCGAGCTCGACAAGACCAATCTCACCAGCGAACTCAATACCGCTAAGGCCAATCTGGCCAGCGCTCAAAGCTCGCTCAGCTACAATCAGTCTAACTTCAGCCGCTATGCCACCCTCTATAAGCAGGGGCTCATAGCCCGCAGCGACTACGACCAGGCCCGCCTCTCGTATCAGCAGGCCAAGGAACAGGTGGCCTCGGCCCGGGAGAGTGTGCAGAAGGCGCAGACCAACCTGGGCTATGCCACCATCACGTCGCCCATCGATGGCGTAGTGCTCTCCAAGAGTGTGGAGGAAGGTCAGACCGTGGCCGCCAGCTTCAGCACGCCCGAACTCTTCACCATTGCCCGCGACCTGACCAACATGCAGGTGGTGGCCAATGTGGACGAGGCCGACATCGGCGACGTGAAGACGGGCGAACGCGTGAGCTTCACGGTAGATGCTTACCCCGACGATACGTTCTCGGGCACGGTGAAACAGGTGCGACAGGAAGCCACCACGACCAACAATGTGGTGACCTATGAGGTGGTGATCAGTGCCCCCAACGCCGACCTGAAGCTCAAGCCGGGCCTCACCGCCAACGTCACCATCTACACCCAGGAGAGCAAGGGAGTGCTGAGCGTGCCGAGCAAGGCCCTGCGCTATACCCCCGAGAAGGAGACCGTGGGCAGCAAGACCATCAAAGACGTGGCCCATGCGAAGAATAAAGTGTGGACCGTCGAGGGCAACACTGTGGTGGCCCACAGCGTGAATACCGGCATCACCGATGGCACCCACACCCAGATTCTCAGCGGAATCAAGCAGGGCGAGCAAGTCATCACGGGCGTAAGCGTGAAGACCGACAACACCGCGCAGGACGATAGTGGCAGCGACTCGGGCGAGGCGAGCCCGTTTGCCCCGCACCGTCCGGGCGCCAACAAGAAATAGAAGGGAGCAGATATGGCAACAAACAATGATCAGGATGGCAAGAAGGTTGTCATCGAACTGCAGGATGTGAAGCGCGATTTCCTCGTGGGCGACGAGACGGTGCATGCCCTTCGAGGCGTGTCGTTCAAGATCTACGAGGGCGAGTTTGTCACCATCATGGGCAAATCTGGCTCCGGCAAGTCCACGCTGCTCAACCAGTTGGGCTGCCTCGACACGCCTTCGACCGGAGAGTATCTGCTCGACGGGGTGTCCGTGCGGACCATGAGCAAGGCCCAGCGAGCCGTGCTGCGCAACCGCAAGATAGGGTTCATCTTCCAGAACTACAATCTTCTGCCCAAGACCACGAGCGTGGAGAATGTGGAACTGCCGCTCATGTATAACGCCGGCATATCGGCCAAGGAGCGCCGCGAGCGTTCCATCGAGGCGCTGGAGGCCGTGGGGCTGGGCAACCGGCTATTCCATAAGTCCAACCAGATGTCGGGCGGACAGATGCAGCGTGTGGCTATCGCGCGGGCGCTGGTCAACAATCCAGCTGTGATTCTGGCCGACGAGGCCACCGGAAACCTCGACACCCGCACCTCTTTCGAGATTCTCGTGCTCTTTCAGAAGCTATATGCCGAGGGCCGCACCATCATCTTCGTGACCCACAACCCCGATATTGCCCACTATTCGAGCCGCAACATCCAGTTGCGCGACGGCCGGGTGGTGAGCGATGAGTATAACCACAACATACAGAGTGCCGCCGAGGGGCTGGCCGCTCTGCCTGTCAATTCGGACGAATAGCGATATGAACTATACCAATTTATTCAAGATAGCACTCAAGGCGATATTCGCCAACAAGATGCGCTCGTTCCTCACCGCGCTCGGAATCATCATCGGCGTGGCCTCGGTCATCACCATGCTCGCCATCGGACAGGGCTCCAAGCGAAGCATCCAGGCCAACATTGCCGAGATGGGCTCCAACATGATCATGATCCATCCGGGTGCCGACATGCGAGGCGGCGTGCGTCAGGATGCCTCCTCGATGGAGACACTGAAGCTCACCGACTACCAAACGCTCAAGGATGAATGCAACTATATCAAGGGCATCAGCCCCGTGGTGAGCAGCAGCGGCCAGTTTATCAATGGCAACAACAATACCCAGTCGACCATCTATGGCGTCAATCAGGAGTATCTCGACATACGTCAGCTCAACGTGAGCGATGGCGAGATATTCACCGATCAGGACCTCAAGACGAGTGCCAAAGTATGTATTCTCGGCAAGACGGTGGTAGACTATCTCTTCCCCGACGGCACCGACCCCATCGGCAAGGTGGTGAGGTTCAACTCCATTCCCTTCCGCGTCATCGGCGTGCTGAAGAAGAAAGGCTACAACTCCATGGGCATGGACCAGGACAACCTGGTGCTCGCGCCCTACACCACAGTGATGAAGCGCATCCTCGCGCAGACCTATCTGAGCGAGATTCAGGCGTCGGCCATCACCGAAGACGTGACCGACAAGGCCACCGAAGAGATGACCACCATCCTGCGACGCAACCACAAGCTGAAGGAAGCCACGGCAGACATTCAGGGCGATGACGACGATTTCAACATCCGTTCGCAGGAAGAGCTCTCCACAATGATGAATTCTACCACCGACATGATGACCATCCTCCTGGGCTGTGTGGCCGGCATCTCGCTCATCGTAGGCGGCATCGGCATCATGAACATCATGTATGTGAGCGTCACCGAGCGCACGCGCGAGATCGGATTGCGCATGAGTGTGGGTGCGCGCGGCGTGGACATCCTCAACCAGTTTCTCATCGAGGCCATCCTGCTGAGCGTCACCGGCGGCATCATCGGCGTGGCGCTGGGCATCGGCGCCAGCTATGCCGTGAGGCTGTTGGCCCATTGGCCCATCTACATTGAGATCTGGACCATCATCGTGAGCTTTGCCGTGTGTACGTTTACGGGTGTGTTCTTCGGTTGGTATCCGGCCAAGAAAGCCGCCCGTCTCGACCCCATCGAGGCCATCCGATACGAGTAAATTCTTTGCTTTCGGCCCTGCGCCGGTGCCGCCATCCGCCTCACGGTATATTGTGCGGGCATCCGTCGTGGAGCCGATATATGCTATGTTTTCCGTAATGATACAGGCATCGCTTTTCGCACCCTGCCTATCGGTTTTGAAATAAGGTGCTAATCGCCTCACGATTAAGTAGTAATCGCACGGCGAAAAGGTACTAATCATGGAGCGATTAGTACCTTATTTCAGCAGCCACAGATAGGGCCCGGTGGGAGACGGGGGGATGGAGAGATAAAGACGGGGGCGAAAAGGCCCCACGAATACAAAAGCAGCCCTCAACTTCCCGACCCGAAGGGGATGGGAATGATGAGGGCTGCTTGGGTGGGGTGACAGCTTAGAAGGGCAGATCGTCGGCGCTATCCTGACCTCCTGCAAACGGTGCCTCGGGGGCTGCAGGCTGAGCGGCGCCCTTGAAGGGATCGTCTGCGGACTGGCTCTGGGCAGGTGCGGCAGAAGCGTCTACATGGTCTACGCGGAAAGCGCTCACGTCGTTGAAGTAACGATCCTGCCACGGACGGGCATTGATGTCGAGCCATACGTGAACGTTGTCGCCCTGATGGAGGTTAAACTGCTCCAGCTTGTCTGCCCCGAAAACTCTGAACAGGCAGGCGCGGGGATACTGATCCTTGGTCTGGATGACAAATTCCTGTGACTTCCAAGCGTTTCCTGTGCGGTTGGAAACACCTTCCTTAGCGGGATACTCCTTGATGATGACGCCCTCTACTTCTATTCCTTGCAATGCCATTATGATTGTATGTTTAAATGATTAGCATAAATTTTCAATATGCGAAATTAAGCAAAATCTACATAAAAAGCAAACTTTTATCCTTTAAAAAACGAAAAAAGAGAAAAAAACACGACGGAATAATTCCTTTATTCTTTTTTTTATTAACTTTGTGAAATAATAAATGAAACAACAAAAATAAGGTTATACTCATGAGATTTACGTTATCCAGTACTGCGCTTAACAGTAGATTGCAGACCCTGTCTAAGGTTATCAACAGCAAAAATTCGCTTCCTATCCTGGAGAGTTTCCTCTTTCAGGTGCGTAATGGCCAAATTACCATAACCGCTTCCGACAGTGAAAACATCATGCAGACCACGCTGCCCCTCGATGGTGCCGATGCCGACGGCGACTTTGCCGTGCCCAGCCACACCATTCTGGATGCTGTGAAGGAGCTTCCCGAGCAGCCGCTGAACTTTGATGTCAATCTCTCTACGTTTGAGGTGAACGTGGGCTACCAGAACGGCCAGTATCATTTCGCTGCCCAGAATGCCCAGGAATATCCTCACAACGAGCCGCTGTCGGGCGACGTCCATGTCATCACCATCGATGCCGAGACGCTGAGCGACAACATCAATCGCACGCTCTTTGCCACCGACAACAACGATATCCGCCCGGTGATGAACGGTATTTTCTTCGACCTCACTGCCGATTGCCTGGCGTTTGTGGCCAGCGACGGCCATAAGCTGGTGCGTTGCCGCAACTACAATATCAAGAGTGAGGTGCCTGCATCTCTTATTCTTCCCAAGAAGCCTGCCACGCTGTTGAAGAGCAGTTTGGCCAAGGAGCATGGCGATGTGGTGATTAAGTTCAACCAGCAGTCGGCCGAGATCCGCTTCTCCGAGGGCGTGCTCATCTGCCGATTGATAGAGGGTGTGTTCCCCAACTACAACGCAGCCATCCCCAAGGACAATCCCAATGAACTGTCTATCGACCGCAAGGTGCTCCAGAGCGCCATCCGCCGCGTGCTGCCTTTCGCCAGCATGAGCAGTCAGCTCGTGCGCTTCCGCCTCGACGCCGGCAGCCTCGAGATCTCGTCAGAAGACCTCGATTTCGCCACCAGCGCCAAGGAAAATCTCGTTTGCGAGTACAACGGACAGCCGCTGCAGATAGGTTTCCGTGGCGACTTCCTCATGGAAATCCTCAACTCTATCGATACCGATGAGATCAAGGTTCAGTTGGGCGACCCCAGCCGTGCAGGCATCGTGCTGCCCGCCACACAGCCTGAAAACGAGGACATGCTCATGCTGATCATGCCGCTTTTGCTCAACGATTAATTGGAAATGAAGCTCAATCTCAACAAACCTCTTATCATATTCGACCTGGAGACGACCGGTCTCGACCTCGTGACCGACCGTATTATCCAGATTTCTTATATCAAAGTGATGCCCAACGGCGACGAGGAGCGCAAGAATCTCTTTGTCAATCCTGAGAAGCCTATACCCGCATTGGTGCAGCAGCTCACCGGCATCACCGACGAAATGGTGAAAGATGCCCCGGTGTTCAAGCAGATGGCCAAGGCCCTGCACGACACCTTCGCGGGCTGTGACTTTGCTGGTTTCAACTCCAACCGGTTCGACATCCCCCTGCTGGCCGAGGAGTTTCTGCGCGCAGGAATAGATTTTGACTTCTCGCGAAGGCGCCTTATCGATGTGCAGACCATCTTCCACAAGATGGAACCACGCAATCTGGCCGCTGCCTATAAGTTCTACACGGGCCACAAGATGGAAGACGACTTCACGGCCCACCGTGCCGACGAGGACACCGAGGCCACCTATCGTGTGCTGCAGGGCCAGCTCGACATGTATAATCCCGACACTGCCGAGGAGCCCGAGCGGGCCTTGGCCAACGACATGGACACCCTGGCCGAGTTCTCAAAGATGAACAGCAACGTTGACTTTGCCGGCCGAATCGTGTGGCAGGAGGTGACCGACAAGGACGGAAATGCCGTGCTCGACGCCAAAGGCAAGCCTGTGATGCATGAGGTTTTCAACTTCGGCAAGTACAAGGGAAGCGCCGTGACCGACGTGTTGCACCGCGATCCGGGATTCTTCAGCTGGGTATTGTCGTCCAATTTCACCTACAACACCAAGCAGGTGCTTACCCGCATCCAGTTGCGCGAGGCCAAACTCAACGGCAAATACTAAGCATCGACCAGTCTGCTGATGGCTCATTTGCGCTCGATACTCATCCTCTTCCTGAGCCTTGCCTATGTGGTTTTGGGCAAAGCACAGGAACTCGATGCCAAGATCTCGATCAATCACAATCAGATTCAGGGCACCGACGCCTCTGTTTTCGATAATCTCCAGCAGACGTTGGAGCAGTTTGTGAACGACCGTCAGTGGACCAACCTGCAGTTTCAAAGGAACGAACGCATCTCCTGTAGCTTCAATATCACGGTGACGAAGTACGACCAAGCCACAGGACTGTTTACCTGCAAGGCCATCATCCAGGCCAACCGCCCGGTCTTCAACGCCTCCTACACCACCACGTTGTTCCAGATTACCGACAACGATTTTAACTTCCGGTTTGCCCAGTTCGACCAGTTGGAATGGAATGAGCAGCAAGTTGACAATCAGCTCACGGCCCTTTTCGCCTACTACGCCTATCTCATCATCGGCTTAGACCTCGACAGTTTCTCGCCGAGAGGGGGCGAAGACGTGCTCCAGCGCTGCATGAACCTCACCAACAATGCCCAGAATCTGGAGTTCACGGGGTGGAAATCGTTTGACTCCGACCGCAATCGCTTTGCCATAATCAACGATTATCTTGATGCCGCCATGCAGCCGTTCCGGCAGCTGCAGTATGACTATTACCGCAAAGGACTCGACGAAATGGCCAACAATGCGGAGCGCGGGCGCACCGAAGTGACCACAGCCATAGAGAACGACCTGCGCAAATGTCATGAGGACAGGCCCACGAGCATGCTGCCACAAATATGGACCGACTACAAGAAAGACGAGTTGGCCAATATCTACAAGGGCAAAGGCACACAGAAGGAGAAGGAATCGGTCTACGAAATCCTCTTCTCCATCAATGCTTCGCAGAACAACGCCTGGGAAAAAATTAAGCAATAGACTTCATGCTGAAACATCTTTACGTCAAGAACTTCACCTTGATTGATGAGCTTGACATCAACCTATACCCCGGATTCTCAGTCATTACCGGTGAGACGGGAGCTGGAAAGAGCATCATTCTCGGCGCCATCCATCTGCTGTTGGGCCAGCGTGCTGACACCAAGCAGATTAAATCGGGATGCGACCGATGCGTGGTGGAGGCCCATTTCGACCTCTCACGCTACGACATGGAAGGCTTTTTCCAGGAAAACAACATCGATTTCGACGAGACCGACTGCATTGTTCGCCGTGAGATCAATGCCAGCGGCAAGAGCCGTGCGTTCATCAACGACACACCGGTGCAGCTCACCGCCATGCGCGAACTGGGCGAACAGCTCATCGATATCCACAGCCAGCATCAGAGTCTGCTACTCCAGAAGGAAGACTTTCAGCTGAGTGTGGTAGACATTATCGCTGCAGACAAGAAGGAACTCGATGCCTACCGCAAGGCCTACGACACCTATCGGCAGGCCCAGCAGACCCTCGACAAGTTTGAAAAAGACTATCAGCGCAACCGCGACAACGAGGAATTCCTGCGCTTCCAGTATGCCGAGCTCGACAAAGCGCAGCTCAACGAGGGCGAGCAAGACGAGTTGGAGCAGCAGATCAAGACCCTGACCCACGCGGAAGACATTAAGGGAGCGCTCTTCAGTGCGGCCAGCCTGCTCAACGAAGACGCTGCCGGAGCCATCGAACAGATACGCCAGAGCATCGACAGTCTGGAGAAAATAGCCGACCTCGACCCAGAAATTGCCGAGGTTTCCGGCCGACTGGAGTCGGCGTTTATCGAGTTGAAGGACATTGGGCACGAGCTCGACAACCGCTCGGAAAACGTGAACTACGACCCGCAGCTGCTGCAATCGCTCAACGAAAGGCTCGATCTGCTCTACACATTGGAACGCAAATTCCACGTCGACACGGTGGAGGAACTCATCCAGAAGCGCGACGATATGGACGAAGAACTACAGGGAATAGACGGCGGCACGGAGCGACTGGATGAGTTGAGGCACGCCGTGGACGAGGCTTATGCCCATTGCCTCACCCTGGCCAAGCGTCTGAGCGACATCCGGAAGAAGGCAGCGAAGAAGGTGGAGGACGAGATGAAGCGCCGATTGGTGCCTCTCGGCATTCCCAACGTGAAGTTTGCCATCGAGATGAAGGCCAAAGACTGCTCGCCATCGGGCATCGACAACGTGTCGTTCCTGTTCAACGCCAACAGCTCCACGCAGCTGCAGCCCATCTCGCAGGTGGCTTCGGGCGGCGAGATAGCCCGTATCATGCTCTCGCTCAAGGCCATGATCAGCGGCGCAGTGAAGCTTCCGACCATTATTTTCGATGAGATAGACACTGGCGTAAGCGGCAGGATAGCCGAGAAAATGGCTGAGATCATGCGCGAAATGGGCCACAACAACCGTCAGGTCATCTCCATTACCCACCTCCCGCAGATAGCCGCGCTCGGCTCGATGCACTATAAGGTGAGCAAGCAAGACACCGCATCGGGCACCGTGAGCCACATGGTGGAACTGTCGCAAGACGACCGCGTGAAGGAAATTGCACAGATGCTGAGCGGCAGCGACATCTCCGACGCGGCCATAGAGAATGCCCGCACGCTGCTGAAGAATGGTGCGAAGGTGGGGGAATAGGCATTAAAGAATATACAATAAACATGGTTTTCCTTCGGGAATAAGCATTAAACAATTAAGAATAAACAATATTAGTAAGGCCAACGAGGCTTTGAGGAATCATCGGAGAGGGCTGCACGGCTGATATGCAGCGACCTGCCGCCGCCCGAATCCCACCATAAAACCCAAAGAAATGAATAAGAAAGCACGTTACATGATACTCCTTTTCTTCCAGTTTCTCATGCTGGGCAGCGTTATGGCCCAGCCTGCAGCAGTGAAGAAAGCATCGCAGAGTGTGTTCACTCTCACCACTTTTGGCGCCGACGGCAGCATCATCGGCTCCACCCACGGCGTGTTTGTGGGCCAGAACGGCGAAGCCATCGCCATGTGGCACCCCTTTGAGGGCGCGCAGAAAGCCGTGGTGGTCGACGCGAAGGGCAAGTCGCACGAGGTGGATGCCATGCTCGGCGTGTCGGAGCTCTACGACATCTGCCAGTTCCGTATCAAGGACAAGGAGGGCGTAGCCCTGCCACTCGTTACCTCCAGTGCACCCGCTTCGGCGGTCTACATGGTGGACTACGACCTCAAGAAGCCCGTCATCAAGCGCATCACGCCACAGAGTTCGGAGAAATTTATGAGCCAGAACAACTATTATCTCTTCAATGATGTGGATGTGTCGAACACCGATCTTGGCTCGCCCATCGTCAACGAACAGGGACAGTTGCTGGGTATCATGCAGCGCCATAAGAACGGCGGACAGGCCTTTTCGGCCGACGCCCGACTCATTTCGAGCTTCAGTCTCTCGGGCCTCTCGCTCAACGACAATTCGCTGAAAGCCACCGGCATACGCACCGCACTGCCCAACAATGAGGAGCAGGCCACGCTCATGCTGATGCTGGCAGGCCAGCAGGCCGACAGCGCACGCTATGAAGCCTATGTGGACGAGTATCTGCAGAAGTTCCCCACCTCCACAGAGGGCTATAAGGCGCAGGCCGGATGCTACATGGCCATGAGGCAACTGGCCAAGGCCAACGACGTCTACACCACCGAAGTGAAGCGTGTGACCAAGAAAGACGAGGCCTACTACGACTACGCTCAGGCCGTATATCGTGCGGCTGCCTTCAAGATCGACACCACCTATACCGCCTGGAACTTCCAGCGCGCCATGGAGCTGGCTCAGGAGGCCGAGCGTGTAAACCCACTCCCCATCTACAAACACCTGCAGGCTCAGATAGTATATGTTCAGGGCGACTATCAGAAAGCTCTTGCCATGTTTACCGAGCTCCAGAAGACCGACCTCGGCAAGAACGGAGAAGTATTCTACGAAGCTGCCCAGTGCAAGACCCAACTCAAGGCCCCGCAGGCCGAGATTACCCAGCTGCTCGATGCAGCCGTGAATGCGCAGAGCGGCACAGGGGCTGCTCCCTACGTGCTGGCGCGTGCTCAATACTACGACAATATCGGAGAATATCGCACCGCCTTCAAGGATTATCTGGCCTACGACACGCTGATGAACTACAACGCCTCGCCCGAATTCTACTATGCCAAGTTCAAGTGCGAGCAGAAAATACGCCAGTATCAGCTGGCCCTCAACGACATTGCCCATGCCATCGTGCTCAACCGCATGGAGCCAACCTACTACGCCGAGATGGCCGGACTGCAGCTTCAGCTCAAGCAACTCAACGAGGCCGTGCGCACCTGTGCCATGGGATTGCAACTCACCCAGGAATATCCCGACCTGTTTATCATCATGGGCATAGCCCAGTGTGAACTCAAGGGGACAGAGAATATTCAGGCCGGACTGGCCAATCTGCAGAAGGCGCAGGCCCTTGGCGACCCTCGGGCAGCCGACCTGATAGCCAAATACAAGAAATAAGGACGTAGGTCCGACGGCAACTCCAAATTGTAATCCCAAATCGCGGGGCCGCGCCCCCATGGCCCAAATAATGCCTAAAAAGCCGTACGATTTATGAATTATAATTTGGAGTTTCCGAAAAAATAGTTTATCTTTGCACACGCAAAACGCCGATATGGCTCAGTTGGTAGAGCAACGCATTCGTAATGCGTGGGTCCCCGGTTCGAGTCCGGGTATCGGCTCTTCTTGAAAAAGGGAAGAGTTCAAGTATACCACTTATCCTTCTTATTCAACATTACAGTCTTATTGCGGAATTAGCACATCGGTAGTGCACGGGCTTCCCAAGCCTGGGAGGCGGGTTCGATTCCCGTATTCCGCTCTCGGTCGACCCCGAATCACCATTCATTCTCCCACATTACTTCTTCCACATCATGCTACCGGCAATACCATCAGTATGCCTTGTTAGCATCATTCCACACCATTCGCAGGGCCGCATCAACTTGTTTTTAGAGCAATCTTAGATTTATATTAATTCCCTGATTATCAAATAGATAAATCATCTCCACAAAATCGTATTGAAATAAGGTACTAATCGCCGGGCGAAAAGGTACTAATCGTGGAATGATTAGGTACTGAAGACAAGAAGATTAGGCCCTAATCGCAAAACATCAAAAGTCAACCTCAGCAAAGCCCTCCAGCCTCTCCCCCTGCCCCTCCCCCGGAGGGAGGGGAGTAATATGCAGGCATATACCTATTTATACGATAAAAGGGAAACATGATTGTAGGGACATGACCCGTGCATGTCCGCCAACCTATAACCAAAAGATAATAGAAAACAAGAAAAATAAAATGATGGATCCAGCAGGGTGCGGGCATGCACGGGTCATGCCCCTACTATTTCAACCATTTCATTCCGCCTCTCCTCCTACACTCTACGATCGGAATTCCTGTCTTCGGGCATATCACTCCCCTCCCTTCGGGGGAGGGGTAAGGGGGAGAGGCCGTGGGGGACATGGCAGAAGGCTTTGTTTTATAAAACACAAAGAGACCTGCAACTCACTTGAAGTTGCAGGTCTCTCCTTAAGTCATATGGGGTTATGCCAGCACAACCTTACCGTCTTCACCCTTCACCTTGCCCTCTTTGAGGAGCCAACCGATACCGAGCAACACCTCGGTCTCAGTCTTCTTGGTGCTTGCGGCGAGCTGTGCTACAGACTGAGCAACACCTGCTGCAGAAAGTGCCTGATATACATCACCTGCACGGAAACCGGCATTCTCAGCGTCAACCAGTGTCTCGGCCTTCTTTGCTGCGGGTTTCTTTACTGCTTTTGCCTTTGTTGCGGGAGCGGCCTTGGCTGCTACCTTCTTCTCTGCTGCTTTCTTTTCTACCATAATTGAGTAAATGAATTTTAAGATATTAGTAATCCTTAGATGCTTTATAACTTACTGAGCACAAAGTTACTACTTTATTCTGAATTCATCAAAAAGAATGTTAAGATTTTGCCGTTAACACTGTTTGACACAACCATTTCTTGACTTAGGTCAAAGTCAAACATAGTTTTCGGATAAAAAAGAGGGGGAGAAGTGAAAAATAAGCGGTGCGTACGAGACTCGAAC